>JBOHKI010000023.1:0-41820 GCA_050728855.1 Rhizomicrobium sp.
TCCGCCGCGCGAACGCCTTGCCGGCGAAATCCTCCACGGCCTGCCGGGCGACCCCGGCGCCATCGATCATGGATGGCGCCAGTGGATGCTTTCCAGCCTCCAGATCGGCGAAGTCGAGGATGTCGCCGATCTTGCCATGGAGATCGCGGCCGGCCGCGCCGATGTCGTGGGCGTATTCGACATATTTTTCGTGACCGGCGGGCCCGAACACGCCGCGCTCGATCACTTCGGAGAAGCCGATGATGGCATTCAGCGGCGTGCGCAATTCGTGGCTCATATGGGCGACGAACTCCGCCTTGGAGCGCTCAGCCTCCGCGGCGCGCCGTTCGGCATCCGCAAGGCGGAGCAGAAGCCGCGCGTCGCCCGGATCCGTGGTCCGCAGGGCCTTGGCGGCTTCGGCGGCGCGGGCCCGGCGCTCGAAATTTCGCACGAAGACGACGGACAAGGCCGCACCGGCGAGCGAGGGACCCAGGATGAGGAACAGATAGAGCGGCAGTGTGCCATACCAGTCGCCCAGCGCATCGCCGGTGAGGATCGACGCGCCCGCGGACAGCGGCCATCCCGGCAGACGTGCCAGGGATACGAGGCGGTTGCCCGCCGGCATTTCCACCAGTCTCGTGACGCGATCCCGGCCGGTGAGCGCGAGCGCGCCCGGCACCGGAACCACGGGCCACTGCGATCCGCTGGAGCGGACCTCTCCGGTCAAACTCGCGATGAGCGCGTCCTCCATTCCCGCGGGCGGCAGGATCGCCGAGATGTCCAGCTGCACGGCGACGATGCGCCCGTCGAGCGGGAACAGCAGGGCGATCGAGCGTCCGTCCGACGAGGGCGCAACCGTGCGCGCCCGCGCCGCGCGAGCGAGTGCGGCGCCGCTCAGGGGCAGCAGGCCGCTCGGCATGCTTTTCAGCTCCGACAGGACCTGCCCGTGCGTGTCGAGCAGCGCGATGTTGCGCAGGGCGGTGCCACCGGCCTCCGAGATCGCGGCCGTGCCGTCCGCCCCGCCCGCGTTGGCGAAGGCCAGGCCCAGCGTCGCGTAGCGGTCCAGCGAGGCGGAAAGATCGGCTGCGATCTCATCGGCCCGGCGCTGCGTGAAGTGGGAGGCCTGCGACAGCGCATGCACATGGTCGAGGCGCATCTGGAGTCCGGCGGCGGCAGCGAAGCTGCCGGCGATCAGGACGAAGGCTATGACGACGGTGAGGCGGACTTTGCGGGAGGCCGCGCGCGCTTTTCCCGCCGCGGCGTCCATCGCTGCGCCGATCGGGCCTGCGGTTGCCTGCGCCATGGGTGGCGCGCTCCAGTGATTCGTCCCCCGACGATCATACGAATCGCGGAGTCGCTGTCACCCAAGCATCTTGCCGGTGACCTCGAACAGATTCGGCGACAGGCCCGGCGTGCGGGATATTTCCTCGAGCTCCGCCTTCATGAGCGCCTGGCGGGAGGCGTCGTAACGCCGCCAGGTCTCGAAAGCGCCGGTCAGCCGCGCCGCGACCTGCGGATTGATCTTGTCCAGTGCCTGGACCGTCTCGCGCACCAGTCTGTAGCCTGCGCCGTCGGGAGCATTGAAGCGCAGCGTGTTGCCGGCGAAGGCGCCCACCACCGAACGCACCCGGTTGGGGTTTTTCATGTCGAAAGCAGGATGGGTCATCAGCTGGCGCACGCGCTCGATGGTGTCCGGCAGGCAGGAAAGCGCCTGGAGGCTCATCCATTTGTCGAGAACCAGAGGATCGGCGCGGAAGCGGTCGTGGAAATGGGCGAAGGCCGCGTCGCGTTTTCCCGATGCCATCCGGCTCAGCGCGGCGAGACCCGCGATCATGTCCGTCATATTGGTGGCTTCGCGGTAATGCGCGTCCGCGAGTACCGCGGCGTCCTCGTCGTCCGCCGCGGCCAGATAGCGCAGGCACGCATTGCGCAGGGCGCGCATGCCCGCGGGGCCCGCGGCAGGATCGTAAGCGCCGCTCTGGCTGGATTTGTCGTAGAGCGCCCGGAAGGCCTCGCCATGGGCGGCCGCGATTGTTCGGATGAGCGCGACGCGGGCGGAATGAATGGCGTCCGGATCGGCCGGGATCATCACCATCGCCAGTTCCGCTTCCAGCGGCGGCGTCAACATCAGCGCGGCGAAGGCGGGATCGGTCTCGGCGCGTTGCAGTACCGGACCCATGGCGGCGATCAGGTCGGGATCCACCACCGGCGCCTGGCCCTTGCGCGCCGCCGCAGCCATCTCCAGCAGCGCGTCGCTCGCCAGTGCCTGACCGGATTCCCAGCGGTTGAAGGGATCCGGATCGCTCGCCATCAGGGCGGCGCGGGCTTTGCGGTTCAGCGGCGCCTTGATCAGCACGGGCGCGGAGAAGTGCCGCCCGATCGAGAGCAGCGGCGGCTCTGCGACATCGACGAACACGAAGCGCTGTTCGGCCTCGGTCAGCTCCAGCACCCGCTCATCGGGCCCGGTGGCGTTCTCGCCCTCCAGGGTCAGCGGCATGGCGGCACCGCCGGCCGAGACGAAACCGGCGCGCAGGGGAATGTGCATCGGCTTCTTCTCGGGCTGGCCGGGCGTGGGGCCGAGCGTCTGCTTCAGCGTGAGGATGTAGGATTTCTTCGCGGGATAGTACGCGCCTTTCGCCTCGATGATCGGCGTGCCCGATTGCCGGTACCACAGGCGGAATTGCGACAAGTCGCGGCCGTTCGCATCCTCGAAGCACTTCACCCAGTCCTCGACGGTGGCCGCTTGTCCGTCGTGGCGCGCGAAGTAGAGATCGGTGGTTTTGCGATAGCCCTCGTCGCCGACCATCGTCTTGAGCATGCCGATGACCTCGGCGCCCTTTTCGTAGACGGTGGCGGTGTAGAAATTGTCGATGGTGATGTAGCTCTGGGGCTGGACCGGATGGGCGAGGGGGCCGCCGTCCTCCATGAACTGGCGTCCGCGCAGCATCCTCACGTCCTCGATGCGCTTGACCGGCCGGCTGCGCATGTCGGCGGAAAAATTCTGGTCGCGGAAGACAGTGAGGCCTTCCTTCAGCGACAGCTGGAACCAGTCGCGGCAGGTGATGCGGTCGCCGGTCCAGTTGTGGAAATATTCGTGCGCGACCACGCTTTCGATGCGGGCGTAGTCGTCGTCCGTGGCCGTTTCCGGGCTCGCGAGCAGGAGCTTGTCATTGAAGATGTTGAGGCCCTTGTTCTCCATCGCCCCGAAATTGAACGCCGAGACGGCCACGATCATGAAGATGTCGAGGTCGTATTCGCGGCCATAGGCTTCCTCGTCCCACTTCATCGCCCGCTTGAGCGAGTCCATCGCATAAGCCGCGCGTTTTTCGTTGCCGTGCTCGACATAGATGGCAAGCGCGACCTTGCGCCCGCTCATGGTGACAAACTCGTCGCGCAGCACGCCAAGATCGCCCGCGACTAGAGCAAACAGGTAGCACGGCTTGGGGAACGGATCGTTCCACACCGCGAAATGCCGGCCGCCGGCAAGGTTGCCGCCATCAATGCGGTTGCCGTTCGACAGCAACACCGGAAATTTCGTCTTGTCCGCCTCGATGCGCGTCGTATAGACGGCGAGCACGTCCGGCCGGTCGAGGAAATAGGTGATCCTGCGGAAGCCCTCGGGCTCGCATTGCGTACAGAAGATGCCCTTGGAGGTATAGAGCCCCTCGAGCGAAGTGTTCTGCGAGGGCGCCATTTCCGTCTCTATGCGGAGCGTGAACGCATCCGGCACTGATGGAATCGTCAGCGAAGAATCGTCCAGCTTGTAGTCGCCCGTCGCAAGCGGCTTTCCGTCCATCGCGATCGAGACGAGCTTCATGCGCTCGCCATTCAGGACCAGCGGCGCGCCGGCCGGTCCGTGGCGCCGGAATTTCGACGTGGCGGTCACGCGCGTTGCGTCGGGATCCAGCACGAAGTCGAGGCCGATCTCGGAAATCTGGAAATCCGGGGCGCGGTAGTCCTTGAGCGCTATGGCGCGCGGTTCTTCGGTGCGCATGACAATCCTGATTTGAGCGTTGTACGGTTCGCGCCCGATATAGCCCTGCGCGCCCGCGACCGCGAGTCCCGTGTGGCGTTATTCGCGGTGCGCTATCTGGCCTTCGGCGCCGCCCGTTCGGACATCAGGCGGTTGACTCGGTCCGCCGTGGCCGGGTGGGACGCGAGCCAGCTCGGCCCACAGCCATCCTTGCCGCAGAGCTTTGCGTCCATGCGCTGGAGGAGATGAGCCAGCGCCGCTGGATCCTGACCGTCGGCCTTGAGCTCCTCCGCCGCGTCGTCGTCGGCCTGCTGCTCGAATTCCCGGGAATAGGCGGACTGGAGCAGCACGCCCGGGACCAGCGTGGTCAGGTGACCCATCTGCGACGCATCGCCCGTGGCAACCGCGATGGCAGCCGGCACGAGGGAGGCCTGGTAGATGCGTTGCAGGCCGTGGCGATGGATCGCGTGCGACACCTCATGCGCCAGGACGCCTTCGAGCTCCGCGTCCGATTTGATGAACGGGAACAATTGGTCGGTGACGACGACTTCGCCATCGGGCAGTGCGAAGGCATTCGGTCCGACCGCTGGCGACGAGCGGAACAGTATATGGTATCCGGCGGCTTTCGGCTCGATCCTGAGGATCCGCGCGAACACCCGGTTCGCGCGCGCCTTCGTTGCCGCGTCGAGCTTGGAAGGCTGCATCAGGCTGCCGTCGAGGGATTGCAGCGTCTTCTGCGAGACGGTGGCGACGATGTTGGGCGGCGTCGCGCGGGCGAGTTCGCCCGCCAGTGCCGGGATTCCGAACACGATGAAGCCATAGGTGGCGCCCAGTGTGATCGCGACCGAGAGAAGGACCCAGCCCCATGACCGCTCGATCCGGTCCACCACGCTGCTGCCGCGTCCGGTTCCGCGCAGCATCTCGTCCGCGCCGTCATTGTCGGGCGTCTCGAACATCGCGCCGTCCGGCAAGCGGAAGCGCCGCGGAATGTTGCCCAGACGCTCGCTCACCCGGATCTTCCGGATTCGAAATTCGCCCAGGGCCGAGCCGTCAGCGCTCTCGAAGCGCAGCAGTCGCCGTTCCGGCCGCGAGACACGGGCCGCGATGAAGCGGGCGGAGTAGGGATAGAAGTAGCGGCCTTCGACGCTCACAGCCCGATCCCCAGATCGAAGAACCCGGCCACCTCTTCGCCCACGGCGTTGCGGGCGCGGCTGAGCTCGGAGGTGTATTCGTCGAGATCGGAATATGCGACCAGCGACAGCCGCGTCGTCTCATAGCGCGATAGCCGGATGCGCGCCCAAGGATAGAAGAGGCCCGCTGTCAGCACCACCAGCACGAAATTCGTCACCACGATCCACGACATTCGCCAGGGCGAGACGCGGGATCGCAATTCATGGCGCCCGTCGAATTTCGCGTTGTTGAGCGACAGGTTGAACACCATGATATCGATGAACGTGACGGCCAGCGTGTAAACGATCACATAAAGCGGGAAAATCAGGAAACCGG
The DNA here is from genome assembly GCA_050728855.1 of Rhizomicrobium sp. Lineage (GTDB taxonomy): Bacteria > Pseudomonadota > Alphaproteobacteria > Micropepsales > Micropepsaceae > Rhizomicrobium. The sequence goes on from JBOHKI010000023.1 coordinate 5,459, forward strand.
CGTAGCTGGTGAGGGCCGGGTTCTTGATGTCCTTCGCGGCTTCGGCGAGATAGCTGATGGCGAGAATGGCCGCCCCCAGGCCCACGAGGAAAAGCACCACGCCGGCGAGATAGATCAGGTAGATGCGCAGGCTGGAGAATTTCGTCTCGAAGAACTTGCCCGCGTAGCCGTGCTTGTTGATGTAGTAGAAGTCCCGCGCCCGGCGGGCCTGCGGCATCAGCAGGAACAGCGTACCGTAGCCCAGGATCGGCCAAATGACATAGTTCACCAGCGCGCCGACATATGTGCCGGCGAAGCTGAAGCGGATATTGCGGTAACTGGAATTGCGCGCGGTGAAGCGCAGCGATGAATTGATGAGCCACGGTATGAGAATGCCGAATGCGAGATACCAAAGCCCGATCGTCTCCGGCCAGAACGAGACGCTGAGGCTGTAGCCCAGGAATGACGACAGCGCGATCGCGCGGCCGATCAGGATGCGCCAGGGCGAGGCGTCATAGTCGAGCGCGTGACCGGCGATGTAGGTGTTGCCGTAGAGATAGCGCTGGGTGCGCACCTTGGCCCAGGCGCTATAGATTCCCAGCGTCAGGAGCGTCAGCGCGAGATTGACTATCCAGATGCGGAAATACTCGCTGCCGCGGCCGCGAAACTCAAAATCATGGCGTGTGGGCGCGATTTCGCCCGCGGCGGACGACATTTCCCCCGAACTCCGGCCATTACCCCGCGCCACTCTGGCAGGGGCCCGCCCGGGCTTCCATCGAAGCCATCCTTAATGGCCGCGAAAAACGCGGAGGCGTGGCGGAATTGTCAGCAATTTTGCTTCGCGGGCCAGATGTCGCGCGCGCGCCATGTTTCGGGGGGCGAACGATTAAGCGTCTTCCCGATTGAGGCGGGTGAGAACGTCCTGCGCCGTATGCGCCAGCTCCACGAGCTGGGACGGCATGTCCTCGCCGGACTTGCGCGCCCATTCCACCAGTTCGGTCGCGAATGTCACCAGCGCGGGCGCGTTGGCGATCAGGCGCGCCTGCTTCTCGACCTTTTCGGGATCGAGATCGTATTCCGCGCCAGGCACGCGCCAGCCGCCCCAATCGGCATCGCCGGTGACGATGATGGGATAGGTGCCGGGGAATGGGTGGCGTGCGCAGTCTTCGGCGGGCTGCCATTTGTTGCGGGCGCGGATGATGCGCCACTGCTCGGCATCGCTGGACGCGGCGGTGGCGACGGGTTGCTCGGCCTGCAATTCCTCGGCGGCGAATTCGCGGCCCAGGCCGACATCGTAGTAGACGCGCAGCGGCTCATCGAGGCCCTTGGCCCAATGCGGGATCACGCGCTCGACCAGCGCCCATGTGCCGACGGGCCTCACATAAACCCGCTGGTTCTTATGAAATTGTGCCTTCGCCATGAGGCTGGTCCCGGTTCCGCCGCTCCATACTAGGGAATCCGGTTTAAGCAGCGGTTAAGGGATTGACCCCGGCGCGGTTCCCCTACGTCAAAAACGAGGTGTTGGCGGGCCCGCCCCCGGCCTCTATCGTGGCGGTTAACGGCTAACAAGATCAGGGCAGGGGCGATGAATTTCGACTTCTCAGACGACCAGAAAATGCTGCGCGAGCAGGCGCGCAAATTCCTGACCGAGAAATGCTCGACCAAGACCGTGCGCAAGGTCTTTGAGGGCGCCCAGGGCTACGACAAGGATCTGTGGAAGCAGGTCGCCGAAATGGGCTGGCACGGCACCGCGATCCCGGAGGCCTATGGCGGGCTGGGGCTCGGCTATCTCGAGCTCTGCGTCGTGGCGGAGGAACTCGGCCGTGCGCTGGCGCCCGTTCCGTTCTCCTCGACCGTCTATCTGTTCGCGGAAGCGATCCTCGCCGCGGGCACCGAGGAGCAGAAGCAGAAGTACCTGCCCAAAGTCGCCGGCGCTGAGCTGATCGGCACCTTCGCGCGCGCGGAAGGACCGGGCGCGGTGACGCCGAAATCCATCCGCGCGACGTTCAAGGGCGGCAAGCTGTCGGGCAAGAAGATCGCCGTGGTGGATGGCATGGATGCCGGCGTCGCGGTGGTCCTGGCGCGCTCCAGCGACGAACCCGGCGAGCGCGGCCTGTCGCTCTGCCTCGTCGATCTGAAGAACGTATCGAAACGCGCGGAGGATTCCATCGATCCGTCGCGCAAGCACGCGCAGATCGAGTTCAAGGACACGCCCGCGGAGGCTCTCGGCAAGGCCGGGGAAGGCTGGAGTGTCACGTCGTCGGTGCTGGACCGCGCCGCGATCATGACAGCGTTCGAGCAGGTCGGCGGCGCCGACGTCTGCCTCGCCATGGCGAAGGACTACGCCATGCAGCGCTACGCCTTCGGCCGTCTGATCGGGTCCTATCAGGCGATCAAGCACAAACTGGCCGACATGTATGTGTTCAACGAGTTGGCGCGCTCCAACGCCTATTACGGCGCCTGGGCGCTTTCGACGAACGCGCGCGAGCTGGCGCTGGCCGCGGCGGCCGCACGCGTCTCCGCGACGCAGGCATTCGACTATGCCGCGAAGGAGAATACCCAGACCCACGGCGGCATCGGATTCACCTGGGAGGTCGACTGCCACCTGTTCTACAAGCGCTCGCGCGAGCTGGGACTCAGCCTCGGGCCGCAGCGGGCGTGGAAGGACAAACTCGTCACCCAACTTGAAATGTCGAACGCGGCCTGAAGGAGCGGACAATGGATTTCGAAGACACCAAGGAAGAAGCCGCGTTCCGCGCCGAGGCCAACACATGGCTCTCCGCCAACGCCAAGCTGCGCGGCAGCAAGACCTCGAAGGACGATCTCGAGGAGATGGAGAACGGCGCCGCCGCCGAAATGGCGGCCAGCAAGGCCTGGCAGAAGAAGAAGGCCCAGGCCGGCTACGCCCGCATCACCTGGCCCAAGGGCTCGGGCGGCATGGGCGGCACGCCGATGCAGTCGATCATCTTCGGCCAGGAAGAAGGCAAATACGACGTCGCAACCGGCGCGCCGTTCGCGATCGGGCTGGGCATGTGCATCCCGACGCTCATGGCCTATGGCAATGACGACGCGATGAAGCGTTACGTCTGGCCGGCGGTGCAGGGCGACGAGATCTGGTGCCAGCTCTTCTCCGAACCCGCGGGCGGCTCCGATGTGGCGGGCCTTCGCACAAAGGCCGAGAAGCAGGGCGACGAGTGGGTGATCAACGGCCAGAAGATCTGGACGACCGGCGCCCAGTTCTCCGACTTTGGCATCCTGCTCACGCGCACCGACGCGAATGTGCCCAAGCATAAGGGCCTGACGATGTTCTACATCGATATGCACGATCCGGCGGTCGAAGTCCGCCCGATCAAGCAGGCGAGCGGCGGCTCGGGCTTCAACGAAGTGTTCTTCACCGATCTGCGCGTGAAGGATAGTCAGCGCCTCGGCGAAGTCGGCCAGGGCTGGCAGGTAGCGCTGACCACGCTGATGCATGAGCGCCTCGCCGTCGGCGGTGGCACCGGTAGCGGATTGGACGTGAAGGAGCTGATGGCGCTGGCCCGCACGCTCGAGCTGGAAGACGGACCGGCGATCAAGAACGCCAGCGTGCGCGAGAAGATCGCCGACTGGTATGTTCGTTCCGCGGGCCTGAAATACACGACCTACCGCACCATGACGGCGCTCTCCCAGGGCAAGCAGCCGGGACCGGAAGCCTCCATCGCCAAGATCGTCGTGGCCTCGAAGCTCCAGGACCTATCTGCATTCGCGATGGAGCTGGAAGGCGAGGCCGGCGCGCTCAAGGGCGAGGACGCCCCGATGCACGGCATGTTCCAGATGGGCTGGATGTCGTCGCCAGGCCTCAGGATCGCCGGCGGTACCGACGAGATCCTGCGCAACATCATCGCGGAGCGCGTGCTCGGCCTGCCCCAGGACGTGCGCGTCGACAAGGACGTGCCGTTCAACAAGATGCCTTCAGGGAGATAGAAAACATGCTCGGCTACACCACTATCGGCAGCAACGATTTCGAACGCGCCACGAAATTCTACGACACCCTGCTCGCCGATCTCGGCGGCAAACGCGTCTTCAACAACGAGCGCATCCAGTTCTACGGCAGCGGCCAGGGCGGCATGCTCGCGGTCTGCAAGCCCTATGACGAGCAGAGCGCCCAGCCAGGCAACGGCACGATGATTGCGCTGAGCGCGGCGTCGAAGGAAACCGTGGACAAGGCCTATGCCACCGCGCTCGCCAACGGCGCCACCGACGAAGGCGCGCCCGGCCAGCGGCTGCCGACCTTCTACGGCGGCTATTTCCGCGACCCGGACGGCAACAAGGTCTGCGTCTTCAAGATGGGTTGATGCCATCGAAAGCCCCTGCATCAAGGTCTGCGTGATCGATGCGGCGTCCGGCCTGTGCCGGGGTTGCGGGCGCACGCTGGAGGAGATCGCGCGCTGGGGCGGCATGACGGACAGCGAGCGCCACGCCATCATGGATGGGCTCAAAGAGAGAATGCAGAAATCGGGGCTTCCGTCATGACGCGCGGCCTCGTCCACCACGTCGATCTCACCGTCGCCGATCCGGAGCGGTCGCGGCCGTTCTACGAGACGGTGCTCGGCTTCATGGGTTATCGCCTCGGCCACGCCGACGCGCGCGGCTACGATTTCGACTTGGTCGCGCCGGGCAGCGGCTACTCCATCGGCATCAAGCGCGCAGAGGGGCCGAACGCGGCGCGCGCGCATGACCGCTATGCGCCCGGCCTGCATCACCTGGCGTGGCAGGCCGAGAGCCGCGCGGATGTTGACGCGCTCCATGCCCTTCTCGTTCGGATCGGCGCCACCATCCTTGACCCGCCGGCGGACTATCCGGCTTACGGCGCCGGCTACTACGCCGTGTTCTTCGCCGATCCGGACGGCCTCAAGCTCGAGTACGTTTTCAAGCCGTAGCGGAAACGCACGGGCTTTGCGCCGCTGGCGTTTCCGCTAAGCTCCCGCCATCGCAATCCGAGGACGGAACATCATGAAGGACTTCAGCGGCAAGTTCGCGGTCATCACGGGCGGCGGCACAGGCATGGGGCGCGAACTCGCGATCCAGCTGGTGGCCGAGGGCTGCAACGTCGCGATGTGCGACGTCTCGGTGGAGAACATGGCCAAGACCCAGGAACTCTGTGTCAAGGAAGCGCCACAGGGGACGCGCGTCGCCACCTTCAAAGCTGATGTTTCTCTCGAGGACCAGATGCTGCGGTGGGCCGAAAACGTGAAGAAGGAACTCGACACCGATCACATCCACCTGCTCATCAACAATGCCGGCATCGGCGGCGGCGGTAGCATCGTCAACGGCGACCGCGCCCAGTGGGAAAAGACGTTCAACGTCTGCTGGGGCGGCGTCTACTACGGCGTGCGTGCATTCCTTCCGCTGCTGATGAAGGCGAGCGCAGGCCATATCGTCAACACATCGAGCGTCAACGGATTCTGGGCCTCCATCGGCCCCGGGCGTCCACACACCGCGTACAGTGCCGCCAAATTCGCGGTGAAGGGTTTCACCGAGGCGCTGATGACCGATCTCGCATTGAACGCCCCGCACATCAAATGCTCCGTCGTCATGCCCGGTCACATCGGCACGGAGATCGTCGCCAATTCGCGAAAGGTGTTGAGCGGCAGCGACAAAGTCGATGCCGGAGCGGCGCGCAAGATGATGTCCGCCATGGGCATGGACGTAGCCGCCATGACCGACGAGCAGATCGCCGCCATGGTCGAGATGCAGGCCGCCGCGTTCCGCGACACCGCGCCGACATCGGCGGCGCAGGCCGCCAAGGTGATCCTTGACGGCGTGAAGACCGAGAAATGGCGCATCCTCGTCGGCAAGGACGCGGAGTTCCTGGATTCCCAGGTCCGCGTCGCGCCGGAAAAGGCCTACACGCCAGAGTTCTACCAGGCGCTGATCGACGGCACGGAATGGCGCATCTAGGCCGCCGCCTCGGCCCACTTCGGAAATGCCGTGCGGCTCGCTGCCGCCACGGAGAGATAGAGCAGAACAGCCGCCACTCCGCATAGCGCGTCGGCATAAAGCAGCCCGCATGCGCCCCAGCGGTGATAGCCCCAGCCGTCGATGAGCGTGAGATAGGCAATCGGCGCGTTGGAGATGCCGGCCAGCACGTTGTATTTCGTGGCCGCCGCCCCCGCGCCGATGGTCTCCAGGACCACGGCTCCGAAAGCGGCGTAGCAGAATCCCATGACGAAGGCATAGAGGCAGGTGAAGGTGACGAACATCGTCTGCGTGCGCGGCGACACGGCCATCGCAATGGCGACAAAGGCCAGGCCGATGCCGAACACATTGTAGGCCGACTTGCGATCCATGCGGTCGGAGAGGAATCCGCCGGCGATGCAGCCGAACATCGAGATCACGCCACCCAGCGCGCCGTTGACCAGAGCCACGGCATCGGCGCTGGCGTGCCAGTCGTTTGCGACGGACGCCCACAAATTCTGTGCCGAGCCGACGCCGATGGGCAGCAGCATCAGGAAAAAGGCGAGCGCTCCGCGATGCTTTTTCAGGATGTCCCACACTTCGATGCCGACATTCTTGAGGCTGGTGAGATAGCGCGTGGCGCGATGCGCCGCGGGCGGCTCGCGGAGAAACAGGACGGCGATCGCGGACAGCACGCAGACCAGGCCCAATGCGGCGCCCGAAATCCATTGCGCGCCGACATGCTGGGCGAGCCAAAGGCCCGCGCCGCCCCCGAGGCCGGAGCCGCCGAGATTGCCGGCCTGGCTCCACCCCCCGGCGCGGCCTTTTTCCTCCGGCGCCGTCGCATGCGCCATCAGGCTGTCTGCCGACATGCAGTTGAAGCTCGATGTCAGGCTGAAGCCGACCACCAATGCCTCGATCAAAAGCAGGTTGGCATTGTTCTGCGGCACGACTGCGGTGGCGATCATCAGCAGACCCGTGACGATTGCCGACAGCAGGAACCACCATTTGAGGTTCAGGGTCGTATCGACCAGTGGCGCCCACACCACCTTCCAGGTCTGCGGCAGGAGGCTGAGCGCCGCCAGCCCGGCGATCGCGTCCACGCTCACGCCCTTCTGCGACAGCAGGTAGGCGAGTGTGACCACCACATAGCCATTGGTGATGCCGAGCGGCAGGAACAGAATCAGAAACAGCACCGGATGCGCATTGGTCTCCGGTTCGACATGTTCGGGCAAGGATGCGTTCTCGACAGCCGCGCGGCCACCCTAACCGAACCGCGCAGCCGCCGATACGGGATTGGTCCGGCTACTTCTTTTCCGGAAGGAGCGGCACCGGGACGGGCTCTCCGGGCGCGACCGGCATCAGCCAGAATTCGCACGGCAGACCCACTTTCCGGCGTTCGAATTCGCCTTGCACCAGTTTCATGATTTCGCGGTGCTGCTCGTATTCCGGCGCGCCGTTGCCGGCATAGAGCGTCCCGTACTGAACTTTGTAGGCGCCGCATTCGCGGTGGTCGAGGATCACGACCTTCTGGATATTGTGCAGCGATTTGGCGATGTCGATATGGCTCCAGAACGCAGCGTTGGACGCGGGGAACGCCGGACCCACGGCTGCCAGCGACGCGCCCGCCAGAGCCACAAGATCGTATTTCTCTGGCCCGACATTGGAATCGAAGAATTTGACCGCGCGGTCGACGAGCCGATAGTCGATGCACATGACGCACAATGCATCGAGCTTGACGTCCGCCGCCCAGCTGCGCATCGGAATCAAGGTCAGCGCTGCCGCGCTCGCCGCGAGGCCGGCAAAGTCCCGTCGGCTCGGGCCGGCCGATTTGGGATGTTCATCGCACATGAAAGTCGCCCCTTTTCAAGTATTCAAAACGTATACACCAAGATAAGCGGGTATGCATCAGCGGCATATGACCCAGGCCGCCTCGTCGAGGTGAAAATGGCCGGAATGAAGCGAATTGTAATCCGGACCAAGCACTTCGCCGAATACTGTGCACGCGGAATCGCGGGCTTCGTGCAGGAAATGGCCCTCGGGCGTAGGCTTTCCCCAGTCGTTCGCCACGGTGATCCGCCGCCCGTCCGCGGTCTCGAAGGCATCGATGTCGATGGCATTGGCGGTGGCGTGCTCGCTGCGCGGCCCGAACGCGGCGCTGTTCACGTTGCGACAGGCGAAGCTGCCAATCTCGTCGATGCGGCGGATCGAAGTATGCAGCTCGAATGCCGCGATGGTCTGGACGTCGCGCTCCCACCAATAGAGCGCCGCGCCCAGCACGCAAGTCACATCCGGTTGGCCGTTGAGGGCGATAGGCATCCGCGTGAGCTTCACGACGTCGGTGAAGCCGCACCCCGCATCGCCGGGCGTGTCCGCGACGGGTGAGTAGGCGAGGTCGGCGGCATGGTCCAGCGCTGCGCGGCACGATTGGCGGTCGTGGAGCATCGCCTGCATCTGGAGGTGTACGAGCAGTCCTGGCTTCCGATCGAGCTTCGGTGTTTGCCACGGGATTGAATTGGGCGGCAGCGTCACCAATCCAAAATGGATCGCCAGCCAGTTCAAAAACACGACGAAGCCCAGCACACCGAAGCCGATCAGGCTCGTGCGCACGGCAAGGGGATGGTGGGGCTGGGAAGGCACACAGGCTTAACGGTTCCACCATGTTCCCCGTTCCCGCTGCGGACCGCGCCGCGCGCCCGTCAAGCCCTTGCCTCGCTCGCGATTCGGCGCGAGCATTGCACCATCAGCGGGGCGCGTGACGCCGCCCAACGCCTTGGGAAGAAGACGCCCGCCGCGCCTCGAGCCCCTCGTTTTTCGGGGTAATGGAGGCGACATGTCCAGCAGGAGAGGAAGCGGGCCACGTGCAGTGGCCCTGGTGGGACCCTATGGCAGCGGCAAGACCACGCTGCTCGAATCCATGCTCGCCGTCACCGGCGCGGTGCAGCGCAAGGGTGCCATCGCGCAGAAGAACACGGTGGGCGACGGCTCTCCCGAGGCCCGTGCCCGGCAAATGAGCGTGGAAATCAATTGCGCCTCCGTCAAATATCTCGACGACGGCTTCACCTTCCTCGACTGTCCCGGTTCCATCGAATTCCTTCAGGATACGCTCAACGTGCTTCCCGGCGTGGACGCCGCCGTCGTGGTGTGCGAGCCCGATCCCGCGAAGGCGCAGATGCTGAAGCCCTATCTCAAGCGGCTTGGCGACCTCGGCATTCCGCACTTCCTGTTCATCAACAAGATCGACAAGGCGCAGGGCAATGTCCGCGACCTTCTGGTGGCGCTTCAGGGCGCGAGCGACAAGCCGTTGCTGATGCGCCAGCTGCCGATCGTGGAAGGCGGTGCGGTGAAGGGATTCGTCGATCTCGCGCTGGAACGCGCCTTCATCTATTCGCCGCATGCCGAAAGCAAGGTCATCGATCTCGCCGCCGACCTCAAGGACGAGGAGAAGCAGGCCCGCTTTTCCATGCTGGAGAAACTCGCCGACTACGACGAGCACCTGATGGAGGAACTGCTCTCCGACCAGGAGCCGCCGCGCGACGAGATTTTCGACGATCTGTCGAAGGAACTCGCCGACGGCCTTGTCGTGCCGGCGCTGATTGGCTCGGCGGAGGGCGACAACGGCATCCGGCGGCTGCTCAAGGCATTGCGGCACGAAGTGCCGGACGTTTCGGCCGCCGCCACGCGGCTCGGAATCAAAGCGAACGGCGAGGCCATCGTACAGGTGCTGAAGACCTACAACGGCGCGCATGGCAAGCTGTCGTTGGCGCGCGTGCTGTTGGGCACATTGAAGGATGGTAGCGTGCTGCACCGCCAGGACGGCTCGGACGCGCGGGTCGGCGGCATGTTCGCGCTCAAGGGCGAGGCTCAGACCAAGCTGGCCGACGCCAAAGCGGGCGACACGATCGCGCTCGGCCGCCTCGAGGGCGTGCTGACCGGCGAGACGCTGTCTTCGACGAAGGCTGCCTTGCCAAAAATTGAAATCGAGGAGTTGCCGATTGTCTATGGCATGGCGATCGAGACCACCGACCGCAAGGACGAAGTGAAACTCACCGCCGCCATCCACAAGCTCCAGGAGGAAGACCCGTCGCTGCATTTCGAGCAGAACGCCGAATTGCAGCAGATGACGCTGGCCGGCCAGGGCGAGATCCATCTGAAGGTCGCCGTCGAGAGGCTCGCCAGCAAATACGGTCTCAAGGTGACTGCGCACCAGCCGAGAGTGCCCTACAAGGAAACGATCAAGCGCGCCGCCAAGCAACATGGCCGCCACAAGCGCCAGTCCGGCGGGCACGGCCAGTTCGGCGACGTGCATATCGAGATCAAGCCGCTGCCCCGCGGTTCCGGCTTCGTCTTCGAGGATCAGATCAAGGGCGGCGTCGTGCCGCGCAACTTCATCCCGTCCGTGGAGAAGGGCGTCGTCGACTACCTGAAGCAGGGCCCCCTGGGCTTTCCGGTTGTCGATGTCGGCGTGGCGCTGTTCGACGGCTCCTATCACGCGGTGGACTCGTCGGACGCCGCGTTCCAGACGGCGGCCCGCATCGCGATGACCGAAGGCATGCCCAATTGCGCGCCCGTGCTGCTCGAGCCGATCATGAAGGTGCGCGTGCACGTGCCAAACGACGCCACGTCGAAGGCGAACCAGGTGGTGAGCGGGCGGCGCGGACAGCTCATGGGCTTCGACTCCCGTCCCGGCTGGAATGGCTGGGATACGGTGGAGGCGCAGATGCCGCTTTCGGAGCTGCACAACCTGATCATCGATCTGCGCTCTCTGACGCAGGGCGTTGGAACCTACGAGATGGCGTTCGATCACCTGGCCGAACTGGGCGGCAAGCTCGCCGACCAGGTCGTCGCCGCGCACAAGCAGGCGGCGTAACGTCCGGTCCCTGGCAAGGGTGTGGCGACTGCCTCTCCCTTGCCGCCTTCTTCAAACGGAGAAAGCTGCGATGAATGCAAACGCCGATGGACTATTCCATACCCGGCTGCGGGCGTCGTCGTCACGCCTGTTCTGGGTGGGACTCGCGCTGACCCTGCTGGGCGTCGCCGCGATCGTGTTTCCCGTCGTTTCGACGCTGGCGGCTGCGCTGTTCGCGGGCTGGGTGTTTCTGTTTTCGGGAGTCCTGCTGCTGATCGGCTCGTTTTCGATCCACGGCACGGGCCCGTTTTTCGGCGCGCTCCTCATCAGCCTGCTGTCGATCGCGGCGGGGGCGTTCCTGGTGTTCAACCCGTTCGCAGGCGCGTTCGGATTGACCGTTTTCCTGGTCGTGCTGTTTCTCATCGAAGGCAGCTTCGAGATCGTCTTCGCCTTCGAGATGCGTCCCAATCCGGGCTGGACCTGGATGCTGATCTCCGGCCTCGCAAGCGTCATTCTCGGCCTGTTGATCGCTGCCGGCCTGCCCGGGACGTCGCTGATCGCGTTGGGCGTCCTGCTGGGCATCAATTTCCTCAGCACCGGCCTCGGCTATCTGCTGGTGTCGCGCGCTGTTCGCTCCGCCTGATTCAGCCGGAAAAAAGTGGCGCCGGAGCGAGGGGGAATCCGCTCCGGCGCCGGTGCTTGGGTGTCGCGGCCGATTGGGGGGAAGCACGCGACCAACAGTATTTGGGAACCGGGAACCGCGGTTTCAAGGCCTCAAAAAGCCCAATCTTTCGCAGCTTTCACGATGAAATCCCGGAAGGCGGCGACGCGCTTGGACTGTCTGAGCGCATCGCAATAGACCAGATGTACATCGAAGGTCGGACCTTCGACCTCGGGCAGGATGCGCACCAGCCCGCGGCGCTCGGCCGCGAGATAGTCGGGCAGGGCCGCCAGGCCCATGCCGGCTTCCGTCGCCATCAGGATGCCGGTGATGTTGTTGATACGCAGCGCGTTCACGCAGCCGCCGGGGGCTGCGCGGCGCGCCGTGTCGACCAGCCAGTTGACGTCGCGGATTTCCGGGGCGGCCGTTTCGCCATAGGCGATGAGCGGATGCTTAGCCAAGTCTTCCAGAACCAGCGGTGTGCCCGCGCGCTCGAGATATTCGGCGGTGGCATAGAGATGGTAGTGCACCGTGAACAGCTTGCGCTGGATAAGATCGGCCTGCACGGGCGCGCGCATGCGGATCGCGAGATCGGCTTCGCGCTGGGTGAGATCGAGCTCGCGATCCTCGAACACCAGATGCACCTGGAGCTCGGGGAAATCGCCCATGAACTCCCGCATCCGCGGCAGCACCCAATAGGCGCCCAACCCATGGCTGGTTGTGACCTTGAGGGAGCCGCGCGGCGCGGACTGCGCGTTCTTGAGCGCCTCTTCAGCCTGCCCCAGCCGGGTGAGCACGTCGGCCACGGCGCCATAGAGCAGTTCGCCCTCGTCGGTGAGCGTCAGCCCGCGGGCGTGGCGCTGGAACAGGGGCGTGGAGATCTCTTCCTCCAGCGCGCTGATCTGGCGGCTGACCGCCGACTGGCTCAGCGTCAGCATCTGCCCGGCATGGGTGAAGCTGCCGGCCGAAGCGACGGCGTGGAAGATGCGAAGCTTGTCCCAATCCATGTTCGCGCCCCTCCAGGCGCTTGCCGGCCGGATGCTTACGATCCGTGGCCGCCGGCCAGAAATCTCTCCGCTTCGAGCGCCGCCATGCAGCCCATGCCCGCGGCGGTGACCGCCTGGCGGAAAACCTTGTCCTTCACGTCGCCGGCGGCGAACACGCCGTCCACGCTGGTGCGCGTGGAGTCCGGCACGGTCTTGATGTAACCGTCGCGATCCATCTCGACCTGGCCGCGGAACAGATCCGTGGCCGGCGAATGGCCGATAGCGATGAACAATCCGTCGACGGCCAGCGTGCCGGTCTTGCCGTCGGCGATATTGCGCAGCTTGATCGCCTCGACCATGCGCGGAGAGGTGCTACCAAGAACCTCGTCCACAACGGAATCATAAACTATTTCAATTTTCGGATTGGCGGCCAGCCGCATCTGGTTGGTCTTGTCGGCGCGCAGGAAGGCGCGGCGATGGATAAGCGTCACCTTGTCGGCGAAGTTGGTCAGGAACAGCGCCTCTTCCGCCGCCGTGTTGCCGCCGCCGACCACGGCCACGTTCTTGCCGCGGAAGAAGAACCCGTCGCAGGTCGCGCAGGCCGAAACGCCGAACCCCTTGAACGCCTCCTCGCTGGGCAGCCCCAGCCAGTTGGCGCTGGCGCCGGTGGCGACGATGAGGGTCTGCGCCAGGTAGCGGTCGCCCGAATCGCCAATCAGCGTAAACGGCCGCTTGGCCAGATCGACGGAGGCGATGGTGTCCTGGATGAGCTTGGTGCCGACATGCTCGGCCTGGGCCTGCATCTGCTCCATAAGCCATGGGCCCTGGATGGCCTCGGCGAAGCCCGGATAGTTCTCGACTTCGGTTGTGATGGTGAGCTGGCCGCCGGGCTGGATGCCGGCGATCATCACAGGCTCGAGCATGGCGCGCGCGGCATAGATCGCAGCCGTGGCACCGGCCGGGCCGCTGCCCAGGATGACGACTTTGGACGAAGGGTGATCCGGCATGACGCTCCCATGATGGAGCCTCAGCCGTCGACGCCCCGTGCCTTCATATCGGGAGCGGTCGCCGAAACGTCAAGAAGTTCGCGCACGCGCTTTGCCGCACGGCCGGTCTCGTCCAGCGGTTCGTAGCGCCATTGCGCGATTTCGCCGGTAAACGGTCGCGCGATTCCCCGGCCGGCCAGCGAGGCATGAAACTTTCGGAACTTTTCTGAGCCTCCGGGTAACTGATAAATGTGCACAGGCTTGCCCGTGGCCGCGGCCTCGCAGGCCATGTTTACCGAATCGGCCGTGACGAGAAACGCATCCGACCAGCCCAGCGCGCCGAGATAGGGATTCTCGCCGTCGCCGTTCCACAGAAACGCGCCCGTGTTTTCCAGCGCCGAAACGAGTCGCGCGACGTTTTCGGTACCGGTTCGCCGCGAGGGCAAAACGATCAATCCGAAATCGCGCGACAGCGCGCGCAGTGCTTCGCCGATGGCCGCGGCCTCGCCCTCGCCGAACTGGTAGGCCTTGTTCGGTCCGCCGATGAGCACCGTAAGCCGTGGCGCCTTCACCGGCATCAGCAGATTCGCGAAGGCCGCGCGCGCGCCACTGAGCTTGGCCGGCGTGATCCTGTTGGGACTGCCGACGATGGGAAAGACGTTGGCGCCCGTGAGCCCGTCATGCTCCGGAGGGATCACCAGGTCGAAATGCGATGCCGCGATGCGCGGGTTCTGCGTCTGCACCAGCAGCGTGCGCCCGCCGCTCGCTTCCTTGATGGCGCGCACGATGGGGATGCTCTGCCGGCCGCAGCCGATGACGATGCCGGGCCAGGGTGGGGCCAAAGGCGATGAGCCTGGGAGGGTGTGCCCGAACGGGGAAAACGGCATGCGGGGCGCCAGCCAGCGCCACGGCCGGGCAAGCTTCACCCGCTTGACCTCCACCGGCAGGCCCAGGCGCTCGGCCAGACCCAGAGCCTGGTTTTCCATGCCCGCTGCGCCTTCGGTGACAACCCATGCGGTGTTTGCAGTCAGATTTGCCATGCGGAGCCGACAGGAACTGTCCCATACCGGAAATTTTATTGCTCAGACCAACTTAGGGGAGTTAAATGCCCCCGCGTCAACCCATCAGGATGTCCCATGGAGCGGCACAAGCTCGATTCCATCGATCTCAGAATACTTTCGGAACTTCAGGACGACGGCCGCATCACCAATGTCGAGCTCTCCCGGCGCGCGAAGATCACAGCACCCCCTTGCCTGAGACGCATGCGCGCCCTGGAAAAAGCCGGCTACATCAAAGGATACCATGCTGACCTCGATGGCAAGGCTCTGGGCTACGAGGTGACGGGCTGGGCGTTCGTCGGGCTGAACACCCAGGCCGACGCCGATCTGCGCGGCTTCGAGGAGCGGGTCCGGGCTTGGCCGCAGGTACGGGAGTGCTACATGCTCCAGGGCGAGGTCGACTTCGTCCTCAAATGCGTGGCGAAGGATCTCTCGGGCTTCCAGTCTTTCATCACCGAGACGCTGACCGCGGCAAAAAACGTGGCCAGCGTTCGCACGGCCCTGGTCATCCGCGCGAGCAAACAGGAACCCGGCGTGCCGATCGAGGTGAAGTAGCCTCAGGTATCGATACGCCATCCCTTCGTCTCCGGCACGAACAGCAGCGTCACCACGAAGCCGACGGCCGACACGATCACGGGATACCACAGGCCGGAATAGAGATTGCCGGTCGCCGCCACGATGGCGAAGACGATCGCCGGCAGCAATCCGCCGAACCATCCGACGCCGACATGATAGGGGACCGACAGCGCGGTGTAGCGGATGCGCGTCGGAAACAGCTCGACGAGTGCCGCGGCCTGCGGCGCATAGAGCAGCGCCGATGCCACGATGAAGTACAATAGAATCAGCACGGCCTCGCGCACGTGGTGGACGTCGACGAAGGCGGATGTGGGATATCCCGACGCGGCGAGCGCCGATTTCAGCTGGGTCTCGAAAGCTCTGCGCGCGTTTGCCAATCCGGTGGCGTCCAGCCGTGTTCCATCCGGTGCCGCCATGCTCGCGCTGCCGATCCGGACCGTCGCGGGCGCGCCCGGTGCCGCTGCCGCATTCCGGTAGGGCACGCCCATGCCCGTCAGCGTGCTCTTTGCGATGTCGCAGGCGTGCAGGAACTTGGTCTTGCCGATGGGATCGAACTCGAAGGCGCAGCCGCCCGGATCGGCGGACACGATGACCGGCGTGCGCGCCGCCGCACTCGCCAGCGCGGGATTCACTGCCGCGGTCAGCATCTGAAACATCGGGATGAAGCCCACCGCCGCCATCAGCAATCCCGCCAGCATCACCGGCTTGCGGCCAATCCGGTCTGACAGCCAGGCGAACAGCATGTAGAGCGGCAGGCCCACGAGCGTAACGACGAGGATGAGGATGTCCTTCTCGTTGGGCGCCACGCGCAGAACTTTCTCGAGGAAGACCTGCGTGTAGAACTGCGCCGTGTACCAGACGACGCCCTGGGCCGCGAGAATGCCGAACAGGGCGGCGAGCATCACCCGCAGATTGCGCCCGTCGAGAAACGCTTCGCTGAGCGGCGCCTTGGACGACAGCCCTTCCTCCTGGATGCGGCGGAAGATCGGGGATTCTTCCAGGCTCAGCCGGATCCACAGCGAGACCGCCAGCAGCAGCACCGATACGCCGAACGGGATGCGCCAGCCCCAGGCGGCGAAGTCCTGGTCGCTCATTTCGGCCCGCACGCCGATGATGACGACGAGGGCGAGCGCCAGCCCCATGCCCGCCGCCGCCTGGATCCAGCCGGTCGCGAAGCCGCGATGCGTCGGACCGACATGCTCGGCGACATAGATCGCAGCCCCCCCATATTCGCCGCCGATGGCGAAGCCTTGGAGCACGCGGACCATGATCAGCGCGATGGGCGCGGCCAGTCCGATGGTGGCGTAATCCGGCAGGAAGGCGACAGCGAACGTGGCCAGGCCCATGACCATGATGGTGACGATGAAGGCGCGCTTGCGGCCGACGACGTCGCCGATGCGCCCGAAAACCACCGCGCCGAACGGCCGCACGATGAATCCGGCCGCGAAGGTGAGCAGCGCCGCGAGATAGCCCTGGGTGGGCCCGAGCGCGGAATAGAAATGCGTGCCGATGATGCCGGCCAGCGAGCCGAAGATGAAGAAGTCGTACCACTCGAAGACCGTGCCGGCCGCCGACGCCACGATCACCAGTCCGATATGCGGCTGCCTGGCCGCGCGCGCCACACCTGTCATACACGCCTCCCGCTGCTACCAGTGCTAGCGAAGCGCCGGGCCAGCGGCAAGCGTGCCGTCACAAATCCGGAACACTGCGGAACTCGTCGCGACAATTTCATATTGGCGCTCGCGGACGAGACGCTATAGTCGGACCGGTGGTGGGGAGTACCTATGGGCAAAGTACCCGTCGGGCGCACGATCGTAGCGGCCTACAAGTTCCTGATCCTTCGACCCGGCGCCGTGTTGGGTCTCGGGTGGCTTCCCGGTGCGTTCTACGCGGCGGCAGTCTGGTTCTGCCTGGAGCGGCTGGGCGCGGCGATGTCCGTGGCCGTGCCGTCCAGTGCCGCCTTCAACGAATTCACGGCCGTGGATTTTCTGGCGCTGCTCCTGGCCAGCGCGATCCTGGCGCCAACGGCCATCGTTCCGTTCGCCACGGCCGCGCTCGGCCAGCGCCAGGAATTGGCTGCCGCCCACTTCGTCTACGGGCGGCGGGAGTTCCGCCTGTCGCTGGCGCTGTTTAGTTTTTTTGTCGTGGTGATCGCCGTGTCTGTGGCGCTGGCCTTCGCGGCGCAGTTTGCCATCGGCATCGGCGTACCCAAGCCCGGCGCGCCGCTGGCTGGCTACACCATGCCCGCCCAATGGATGGGCGTGCCGCTCGCGCTTTGGTTGAACGGCGCCGTCGCCTTCGTGCTCGGGATCGTCGCGCTGTTCCTGGTGGCACGCTTCGGATTCTTCCTCGCCGCCCTCTCCGCGGCGGAGGAACGTGTCACGCTTGCCCGGGCCTGGTCGCTCAGCCGGGGGAATTTCTGGCGGCTGGCGGTCATCAATCTCGCGCTCGCGGTTCCCGTCGCCATACTGTTCGGCGCGGCGGCCTATGCGATCGAGGGTGACAGTCTCGGCGATGTGTTGCGCACGGCATGGAGCGGCATTCCATCGGAAGGCATCGGCGGCCTCTATCGCCTGCAATACGAGCACGCGGCTGCGCTGGGCGGTCTGTGGGCCGTCGCGCTGGTGGTGAAGAGCGCGCTCTATTCCGGCGCCTCGGCCGCGGCGTATCGCGCCGTGGCCCTTGGCGAAGTGACGCAGAAGGCGCCGCGCCGTACCGCCGTGCCGGCTACGCATACCGAACCGGAGTTCGAGCCGGCCTGGGCCGCCGCCAAGGCGATGGCCGATGCCAATCCCCGTTGGCAGCCGCGCGACGTAGCGCAACCTCTCGAACCGGCGACGGAAGAGCACGCACTCGCCTCCGAAGCCGCCGCAACGACGCTCGCCGAGGCGCCGGAGCACGCCATCGAAGAGATGGAGCCCGTCGCGCCCGAGGCTCTCGCCGCCGAAGCGCCCGTGGCTCATGAACTCTCCGAAGCCGAAATCGTCCACGCCGCCTTCGCGCAAATGCCGGGACATGTGGAAGGGGGTGCGGAGCTTGCGCCGCAGGAACACCTCGCTGTGGCGGAAGCATCTACTCCACCCGAACTCGCCGAAGCCCCGCCGCTCGATCCGGCCGGCGCCGCCGCAATGACGGCTACTCAGGAGCATACTCAGGCGGCGGGATAGGGCGCAGATTGACTTCGCGATGGTGGTTAGCTAAGCTCTTAGCTAATGACCGTATTCAAGATCCATGAAGCCAAGACCAACCTCTCCCGCCTGATCGCGCGCGCCGAAGCGGGCGAAGAGATCGTCATCGCCCGCGACGACAAGGCTGTGGTGAAACTGGTGGTGGTGGTGGTGGAAGCGAAGAAACGCCGCCCGCAATTTGGAGCAATGAAGGGGGAACTGCCCGATCTTCCCGAGGAATTCTTTTTCGAGCCTTGGACTCTGGAACCTGCCCGCAAGGAATTGGCGGATGAAGGCCGGGAGTTCAGCGTTACCCATGCATCTTCAAATGATCGCATCACGATAGATCCTGCCGTGTGTGGTGGCCGCCCCTGTATCCGTGGCATACGTATTCGCGTGAGCGACATAGTCGGGATGCTTGCCGCCGGCATGGAGCGCAATCAAATCCTCGCCGACTTCCCCTATCTCGAAGCCGCCGACATCGACGCGGCGCTCGCCTATGCCGCGGGCAGCGCCAGCCATCGCGTCATCCGGACGGGCTGAGTGCGGTTCCTCGTCGACGCGCAGTTTCCTCCGCAGCTGGCGATCGCGCTTCGCAAAGCTGGACACGAGGCCGAACACGTATTCGATATCGGCATGGTGCGAACGCCGGATATCGAAATCTGGCATCACGCGGAACGCGTGGGCGCGGCAATTCTTTCAAAGGACTCCGACTTCGTCTCGTTATGTCTCCGCGCCACCAAAGGCCCGGCAGTCGTGTGGGTGCGCCTGGGAAATGTCACGAACGATGCGCTCGAAGGGACCGTGCTCGGGCACCTGACGGAGATTGTCGCGGCGCTGAAAGCCGGAGAGACGTTGATAGAACTGACGTGAACGCCGCACAGTCCCATCAGTAGGGATTGATGGCGCCTGGGCAGAATTTGCCTATCACATCACCGAGGCGCGCTCGCGCGATCGCTTTGTCGTTTGCGGTAAGCAGCGAGCGCTTTCCGACATAACGCCCGTTGATCTGCGAAGGGTAGCCTGTCTTTTTGGCTTTGATGATCACGGTGATATCGGGCAAAGGAGGCGTAGCCGCAGCGCACCATTGCGCGATGCTATCCAACCTGGCCTTCGATCTGCGCAGGTCATTGTTCACGCCCAACTTGGCCGCCAAATCGCCATATGTGAGCGTGGGATCTTGTCCCCGTGCTATGGTTGAAAGATGTTTCAGCACTTCATCACGGATTTGGATTGCCGTAACCATGTCTGCTTTGCCTCGCACCCAAAGTCACTCCGCTGCCCGCAACTTCTTCGCTGGCGCCGCGACTTTCTCCGATGCGCGATTCTTCAGCAGCGGCTTGAGATACTGCCCGGTATAGCTTCGCGCCACCTTGGCCACATCCTCGGGCGTGCCGCTCGCCACGATCTCGCCGCCGCCGTCGCCGCCTTCGGGGCCGAGGTCGACGATCCAGTCGGCGGTCTTGATGACTTCGAGGTTGTGCTCGATGACGACGACGGTGTTGCCGTTTTCGACGAGTTCTTGCAGCACTTCGAGCAGCTTCTTCACGTCATGGAAGTGCAGGCCGGTCGTCGGCTCGTCGAGGATATAGAGCGTACGGCCCGTCGCGCGGCGTGACAGCTCTTTCGACAGCTTCACGCGCTGGGCTTCGCCGCCGGAGAGCGTCGTCGCCTGCTGGCCGATGGAGATGTAGCCGAGGCCGACGCGCTTCAACGTATCGAGCTTCTCGCGGATCGAGGGCACGGCCTTGAACAGTTCCGCGCCGGCCTCGACCGTCATGTCGAGCACGTCCGAGATCGAGTGATCGCGGAACTTCACTTCCAGCGTTTCGCGGTTGTAGCGCTTGCCCTTGCAGACGTCGCATTGCACGTAGACGTCGGGCAGGAAGTGCATCTCGATCTTGATGACGCCGTCGCCCTGGCACGCCTCGCAACGCCCGCCCTTCACGTTGAAGGAGAAGCGCCCCGGCTGGTAGCCGCGCGCCTTGGACTCCGGCAGTTCGGCGAACCAGTCGCGGATCGGGGTGAAGGCCCCGGTATAGGTCGCCGGATTGGAGCGCGGCGTGCGTCCGATGGGCGACTGGTCGATGTCGATGACCTTGTCGAGGAATTCGAGGCCTTCGATCTTGTCGTGTTCGGCCGCGTGCTCGCGCGCCTGGTTGAGGCGCCGCGCGGCGGACTTGAACAGCGTCTCGATGATCAGCGTGGACTTGCCGCCGCCGGAGACGCCGGTGATGCAGGTCAGCGTGCCCAGCGGAATCGCCGCCGTCACGTTCTTCAGATTGTTGCCGCGCGCGCCCACCACCTTCACCCAGCGGTCGTGCAGCGCCTTGCGGCGTTTTGCCGGAATCGCAATCTGCTCGATGCCGACGAGATATTTGCCGGTGAGGCTTTTGGGGTTCGCCATGATGTCGTCCGGCGTGCCCTCGGCGATGATGTGGCCGCCATGGATGCCCGCGCCTGGGCCCATGTCGATCACATGGTCGGCGGTGCGGATCGCTTCCTCGTCATGCTCCACCACGATCACGGTGTTGCCCATGTCGCGCAGGCCCTTGAGCGATTCCAGAAGCTTCTCATTGTCGCGCTGATGCAGCCCGATGCTGGGTTCGTCGAGGACGTACAGCACGCCGGTGAGACCAGAGCCGATCTGGGAGGCGAGCCGGATGCGCTGGCTCTCGCCGCCCGACAGCGTGCCGGAGGCGCGGGCCAACGTGAGATAATCGAGGCCGACATTGTTCAGGAATTTCAGGCGCGCGCGGATTTCCTTGAGGATGCGCGCGGCGATCTCGTTCTGCTGCCTGTTGAGTTTCTTGTCGATGTCGCGGAACCAGGTGTCCGCCAGCCGGATCGACTGCTCGCAGACCTGTCCGATGTGCAAGCCCCCGATCTTCACCGCAAGCGCCTCCGGCTTCAGGCGATAGCCGTGGCAGACATCGCAAGGCGAGGTGTCCTGATAGCGCTCGAATTCCTCGCGCACCCAGGAGGAATCCGTCTCCTTGTAGCGCCGCTGCATGTTGGGGATGACGCCTTCGAAGGTCTTCTTCGTTTCATACCGGCGCAGGCCGTCGTCATAAATGAACTTGACCTCTTCCTCGCCCGAGCCATTGAGGATGATGTCGCGCGCGCGCTTCGGCAGGTCTTCCCAGGAATCGTTGAGCGAGAATTTGTAGTGCCGCGCCAACGCCTCCAGGGTCTGCAGGTAGTAGGGCGACGACGATTTGGACCACGGCGCGATGGCGCCCTTGCGCAGCGTGATCGTCTCATCCGGCACGACCAGCGCCGGATCGAAATAGAGCTGCGTGCCGAGGCCGTCACAGGCCGGGCAGGCGCCGTGCGGGTTGTTGAACGAGAACAGCCGCGGCTCGATCTCCGGAATCGTGAAGCCGGAAACCGGGCAGGCGAACTTGGACGACATCATCAGCTGTTTCGCCGAACCGTTCTTTTCCTTCTCGTCCGCGAACTCCGCGATCACCAGTCCGTCGGAAATGCCCAGCGCCGTTTCGATGGAGTCGGGCAGGCGGTTGCCGAGGTCTTTCTTCACCGCGATGCGGTCGACCACCACTTCGATGTCGTGCTTCAGCTTCTTGTCGAGCGCGGGAACGTTGGCGATCTCGTAGTATTTCCCGTCCACCTTGACGCGCTGGAAGCCTTTCTTCTGCAGCTCTGCGAATTCCTTGCGGTATTCGCCCTTGCGGCCACGCACCATCGGCGCCAGCAGGAAGAGCCGCGTGCCGTCCGGCAGGGCCAGGATGCGGTCGGCCATCTGGCTGACGGTCTGGCTCTCGATGGGAAGCCCCGTCGCCGGCGAATAGGGCACGCCGACGCGCGCGAAGAGCAGGCGCAGATAGTCGTAGATCTCGGTGACTGTGCCGACAGTGGAGCGCGGATTGCGCGAGGTCGTCTTCTGCTCGATGGAGATCGCGGGCGACAGGCCTTCGATGTGGTCGACATCGGGCTTCTGCATCAGCTCCAGGAACTGGCGCGCATAGGCCGATAGCGACTCCACATAGCGGCGCTGGCCTTCCGCATAGATCGTGTCGAAGGCCAGCGACGATTTGCCCGAGCCCGACAGCCCGGTCATGACCGTCAGCGTGTCGCGCGGGATCTCCACGTCGACATTCTTCAGATTGTGCTCGCGCGCGCCGCGAATGGAGATGTTCTTGAGCATTCAATGTCCCAGATGGCGAAACGCGTAGCTTGTCCATCGGCCATGACAGCGGCAAGCGCCGGAGGCGATGCTGCTGCCAGAGTTCCTGCCAATCGAACAAATCACGAACGTGATACCTGACTCGCCGGAGCGAGTAAAGCCGCGCCGATTTGTGCGTTTTTCCGGTTTGCGGATAGGAAGTTCTTGGCCACACATAGAATCGCGATGCCCGATTTTCAACCGCACCCGCCCGGACACCGCTACCGTCCGGACATCGATGGCCTGCGGGCGCTGGCGATTTTGCCCGTGGTGCTGTTCCATTACAAAGTTCCGGGCTTCTCCGGCGGCTTCGTCGGCGTCGATGTCTTCTTCGTCATTTCGGGCTATCTCATCGCCTCGCTGATCTACGGCGAGATGCGCGAGGGGCGGTTTTCCATCCTCACCTTCTACGAACGCCGGGTCCGCCGCATCTTCCCGGCGCTGTTCGCGCTGCTGCTGGCCGTCTCCGTCGCCGCATGGTTCGTGCTCTTTCCGGCCGATTTCGAGCGTTACGCGCGCAGCCTGTTCGCGACCGCCTTGTTCGCCTCGAATTTCGAGTTCTGGCGCGAGCTCGGCTATTTCGACGTCTCCGCCCAGACCAAGCCGCTGCTGCACCTGTGGTCCATCGCGGTGGAGGAGCAGTTCTATCTCCTCTTTCCCGCGATCCTGATGACCGTGGCCGGCCGCTCCAGGGCGCGGGCGTTGGCTGTCATCGGCGCGATCTTCGCGCTTTCGCTGGCCTACAGCCTGTGGGCCGTCCACGCCCAACCGGAATTCGCCTTCTACATGCTTCCGGCCCGCGCCTGGGAACTGATGCTGGGCGCGGTGCTGGCCGTGGGCGCTTTCCCCGCGCCCGGTGCGCGCGGCGCCCGCGAGGCGCTGGCGGCGATCGGCGTGGCGATGATCGCGGCCAGCGTGGTCCTGTTCACCCGGGCCACGCCGTTTCCCGGCGCCGCGGCACTGGTGCCCTGTATCGGCACGGCCCTGGTGATTTACGTGGGTCAAGCCTCCGCGCGCGTGAACGCGGCGCTCAGCACCCGCCCGCTCGTTTTCATCGGGCTGATCTCCTACTCGCTTTATCTGTGGCATTGGCCGCTGATCGTGTTCGCGCGCGACGTCCTGCGGCGGGAACCCGGTCCTTGGGAAACTGTGGCGCTTTTCGCGGCGGCGTTCGTGCTGGCCGCGTTGTCCTGGCGCTACGTGGAGCGCCCGTTCCGCGCGAAATCCTTCCATCCCGCGCGGTGGAAGCTTTTTGCGGGCGCGCTCGGCGCGATGGCCGCGACAGCGGCTTGCGGTGCCGCCATCGTGTCGGCGAATGGACTGCCGCAGCGATTGCCCGCCGATGTGCAGCGCATCCTTGCCTCCGAGCACGATGAGGATCCCCGAGCGGTCACCTGCTTCGGCATGACGGGTGCCGACGTCCGTGCGGGCAAGCTGTGCCGCATCGGCGATCCAGCCGCGCCCAGGCCCGATTTCATCCTCTGGGGCGATTCCCACGCCGGCTCGATCATTCCCGCCGTCGATGCGGTTGCGAAGCGCGAGCACCGCGCCGGAATTTTTGCGGCCACGGATTCCTGCCCGCCGCTGCTCGGCGTCACGCGGCCGGACGCCTGGAAGTGCAAAGACTTCAACGACGCCGTTATCGCGCTGGCATTGCGACCGCAATTCCGCGCCGTGATCCTCGATGCCCGCTGGGCCAAGAATGCCGAAGGCACTTCCTATGGCGACGAACCGCCCGGCCGCGTCCTGCTCTACGACGATCTCGGCCGCGGCGTGGACACGCTCTCCACCCATGCCGTGTTCGCGCGCGGCCTGGTCCGCACCGTCGAAGCGCTGCATGACGCGAAGAAGAAGGTGATCCTGGTCGCGTCGGCGCCCGAGATCGGCTGGGCCGTGCCGGAAGTGCTGGCGCGCATGCGGCTCGATGGAGACCATCGCGACATGGTCTTGCCGATCGAGACCGATCTACGGCGCCAGCGCACCGTGCTTCTCGATTTCGGGATGATGCAATCGCGCTTCGGCGCCAGCGTCGTCGATCCCGCCGATGTGCTGTGCGACGAACGCGTCTGCCACGTCATCCTGGGCGGTTATCCTCTCTATCGCGATGAGCATCACCTGAGCGCCCATGCCGCGCGCATGCTAATTCCGCTCCTCGCCAAGGTGTTTTGACGCTAGGGTCGCCGGGGATGGAATCGGTCAATCAGAACCGCGCCGAAGCCGCGGGCGGACGCTACCGCGCGGACATAGACGGCCTGCGCGCCGTGGCCGTGCTTCCGGTCATCTTCTATCATTTCGGCGTGCCGCCGTTCTCAGGTGGGTTCGTCGGCGTCGATGTCTTCTTCGTGATTTCCGGCTTCCTGATCACCGCGCTGATCCATGCGGAGATGGGCGATGGCCGCTTCTCGATCCTGAATTTCTACGAACGGCGCGTGCGGCGCATTCTCCCGGCGCTCTATGCGGTCGTGGCATTCACGCTTGCCGGCGCCACGCTCGTGCTGTTTCCCGATGCGCTGGTCGCCTACGCCAAGAGCCTTGTTGCCACCGCCGGCTTCGTCTCGAATTTTCAGTTCTGGAGCGAGACCAGCTATTTCGGCGTGATCGCCGCGCAAAAGCCGCTGCTCCACACCTGGTCGCTCGCGGTGGAGGAGCAATACTATGTCGTCTTTCCTCTGCTGCTCCTGCTGCTGCGCCGCTCGCGGCGGCTTCTGATCTGGCTCCTGGCGCTGCTTGTTCTCTCGCTGGCGGCCAGCATCTGGGCCGTCGCCGCGGCGCCCGTGTCGGCGTTCTATCTGTTGCCATTCCGATTCTGGGAACTGTTGCTGGGCGGCGTGCTCGCCGTCGGCCGCTTTCCGGCTCCGGGAAATGCCGTGGCGCGCAACGCGATTGCCGCCCTGGGCCTGGCACTGATCGGCTGGGGCGTCTTTGCGCTCACCGGCACTTCGCCATTTCCGGGCCTGAACGCCGTGCCGTCATGCCTGGGAACCGCGCTTCTGATCTACGCGGGCACGGGCGAGGCGACGCTCGTGAACGCGGCGCTCGCGACGCGCGGCCCCGTCTTCGTCGGGTTGATCTCGTACTCCCTTTATCTTTGGCATTGGCCGCTGTTGGTGTTCGCCAAATATGCCGCGCCGATGGGCGCGCTGAATCCCTTGGCGACGGTGCTGCTGATCGCGCTGTCATTCGCGCTGGCGATCCTGAGCTGGCGTTTTGTCGAGCGTCCGTTCCGCGGACGAAACGGGCTGCTCAGCCGCAACCGCCTGTTCGCGCTCGCCGCGACTATGATTGCCGTCTTCGCGGCAGCGGGCGCGATCCTGTGGATCGGCAAGGGCCTGCCGCAACGGTACTCACCGCCGGTGCGCGCCATCCTCGCGGTGGAGGAGGCACCGAAGGGCAGCGAGATCCGCTGTTTCAGCCGAAGTCCGCGCGCCGTGGCCGCCGGCAATCTGTGCAAGGTCGGCGACGCAGCCGCCCCGCCGACCTTCCTCGTCTGGGGCGATTCCCATTCGCAGGCTCTGCTGCCCGCTATTGCCGCCGCAGCAGTGCAGAAGCATCGTGCAGGCCTGTTCGCGGGTCACGGCTATTGTGCGCCGCTGGACGGTGTGACGCGGCTGGATGTCCGCAGATGCACGCCATTCAACGCGGCGGTGATGAGGCTGGCGATGCGTCCAACCATCACCGAGGTCATCCTGGTCGCGCGCTGGGCGCCCGATGCTGGCGCGTCGCCCATCGGCCCGGACGATCGCGGCGCCATCGCGCTCACCGACGCGCAGTCGAAGTCGCAAGATGCACGTAACACCTACGAAGTCTTTTCGCGCGGATTGGAGCGCGCAGTGCGCAAGCTGCGCGGTGCCGGCAAGAAAGTCGTGATCGTGGCGTCGGTCCCGGAGAACCGCGTTTCCGTGCCGGAGGAGATGGCCAAGATGCGCATCGCCGGCCGGCATTGGCCGATCGAGATTTCGACCGCGGATTTCCTCGCGCGGCAAAGCGCCGTATTCGCCGAGTTCCGCAAACTGCAAGTTCAGTACGGGGTCGTCATGGTGTATCCGCACACGGTGTTGTGCCGGAACGGGGTTTGCGCGGTCGAGAAGGATGGTGCGCCGCTCTATCGCGATGCCCATCATCTGAGCGCCGCCGGGGCTGGGCTTCTTGTTGGCCTGCTGGTTCCGGTCCTCTGAACCTCTCGCCACGCGGCCTCGTGAATGTTGGGGATTGACTTGAGAACGTAGTGGGAACATATAGCAGGGAAATGGCGGCGGCCCCTGCCGAAGCGATAGGGTGGCGCCGGCAAGAAGGACAAAAACATGGCGGGCAGCGTCAACAAGGTGATTCTGGTGGGCAATCTGGGCAAAGACCCGGACGTGCGGCGCATGCAGTCGGGCGAGCCCGTGGTCAATCTCTCCGTGGCGACGAGCGAGAACTGGCGCGACAAGGCCAGCGGCGAGCGCAAGGAGAAGACCGAGTGGCACCGCGTGGTGATCTTCAACCCCAACCTCGCCGAGGTGGCGGAGAAGTACCTGCGCAAGGGCTCGAAGGTCTATCTCGAGGGCCAGCTGGCCACCCGCAAATGGACCGACAAGGACGGCGTCGAGAAGTATTCGACCGAAGTGGTGCTCAACCGCTTCCGCGGCGAGCTGGTGATGCTCGATTCCAAGGGCGGTGACGGCGGCGGCGAGCGGGTCGCGCGCAACGGCGGCGGCGGCGAGGTGCAGGCCAATTTCGACCGTGGCAGCGACATGGACGACGAGATACCCTTCTAGCCCATGAAGCATCCGGGGGTGCTGGGACTGCTGCTGCTTCTCGGGGCGTGCTCGTCCGCGGGAGACCCGGCGGATTCGTTTTCCAACCCCGCCATCGCAGCTGCCTATGTGCCGCTCGATGCCAGCAAGGATCTGATCTTCACCGCCCATGGCGCGGGCGTCGTGATCGGCCGCGATATCGCGGTCACCAACGCCCACAACGCCAACCTCATCGACCCCGACGCCATAGTCGGCACGTCGATGCAGTACGACCTGATGTTCTTCCACACATTCGGCGGGGCGCCGCTGCCCACGGCCAAGCCCTGGGTGTCGGAGGAAGTGGTCGCCTACGGCCAGGGCACCAGTGGGGGCCTGCGCATCGCGCGCGGCCGGGTGACGGCGCTGGACGCGCCGGTCGTGGCCCGCTGCGCCAGTTGCGACGTGCAGCATGCCTTCACCTTCGAGGGCAATGCCGGGCCCGGCTTCAGCGGTGGCCCCGTCGTGGACGCCACCACCGGCAAGCTGGTCGGCATCGTGTTCGGCTTCAACGATGAGGCCGGCGGCGGAAGGCTGATCTACGCCTTCGACATGGACCGGGTGCAGCGGGAACTGGCCCTCACCCGGGGCCGGCCCGTCGCCCATTGAGGCCTGGCCGCGCTGACGTTTCGCTGGCGGAATCGCGGGACGAACTGCTAGACTCGACCTTGGATTCCAACGACCCGCTGGCCTGCTTTCCGCGCGCCGAAAAGGGTGCAAAAACGCCAGTGTTGAGGACGCGAATTGAGCGATAAGCCGCAAGACGATCAACCGCCCGCGGACCCGCCCGGCGGCGGGAATATCGCGCCCATCGCCATCGAGGACGAGCTCAAACGCTCCTATCTCGACTATGCGATGAGCGTGATCGTGAGCCGCGCGCTGCCCGATGCGCGCGACGGGCTGAAGCCCGTGCACCGGCGCATCCTGTTCTCCATGCATGAGAACAGCCGCGACTGGAACAAGCCCTACCGAAAATCCGCGCTGATCGTCGGCGACGTGATGGGCAAATACCACCCGCACGGCGACCAGGCGATTTACGACACGCTTGTCCGCATGGCGCAGGATTTCTCCATGCGCGTGCCGTTGATCGACGGCCAGGGCAATTTTGGCTCGGTTGACGGCGACGATCCGGCGGCCATGCGCTACACCGAAGTGCGCCGCGCCAAGATCGCCCATTCGCTCACCGACGATCTCGACAAGGACACCGTCGAGTTCAAGGACAATTACGACTCCACCGAAAGGGAGCCGGCGGTCCTGCCGGCGCGCTATCCCAACCTTCTGGTCAACGGCTCAAGCGGCATCGCCGTCGGCATGGCGACGAACATTCCGCCCCACAATCTGGGCGAAGTGATCGATGCGTGCCTGGCCTATATCGACGATCCCTCCATCACGATGGAAGCGCTGACCGAGATCGTGCCCGGCCCGGATTTTCCGACCAGGGGCCTGATCATCGGCAAGCTTGCCGCCCGCGCGGCGCTAGCCCGCGGCCGGGGCTCGATCCTGATGCGGGCGCGCTGCCACGTGGAGGAAATCCGCAAGGACCGCGAAGCCATCATCGTCACCGAACTGCCCTATCAGGTGAACAAGGCCCGGATGCAGGAGAAGATGGGCGAGATGGTCCGCGACAAGAAGCTCGAGGGCATCTCCGACATCCGCGACGAGAGCAACCGCCACGGCATGCGCGTGGTGATCGAGCTCAAGCGCGATGCCTCCAGCGAGGTCGTGCTCAACCAGCTCTACCGTTTCACCGAAATGCAGACGACCTTCGGCGTCAACATGCTGGCCCTCAACGACGGCCGGCCGATGCAGATGAACCTGAAGGAGCTGATCGGCATCTTCACCCATTTCCGCGAGGAAGTGGTTACGCGGCGTACGCGGTTCGAGCTCGGTAAGGCGCGCGACCGCGGCCATATTTTGGTGGGTCTGGCCGTGGCGGTGGCCAATATCGACGAGGTGATCGCACTCATCCGCCGTGCGCCGGACGCCAACACGGCGCGCGAACAGCTGATGGCGCGGGACTGGCCGGCGAAGGATACCGCGCCGCTCGTGGCTCTCATCGCCGATCCGCGTCACGTGGTGTCGCCAGAGGGCACCATCCGGTTGTCCGAAGAGCAGGCCAAGGCGATTCTGGATTTGCGCCTGCAGCGGCTGACCGCGCTGGGCCGCGATGAAATCGCTGAAGAGGCCGAGAAGTTGGGCAAGGCCATCGCCGACTATCTCGACATCCTGCGCTCGCGCCCGCGCGTGCTGGAGATCGTGCGCACAGAATTGCGCGAAATCCGCGAGGAATTCGCCACGCCGCGTCTCACCGAACTGGTCGATGCCGACACCGAGATCGAGGACGAAGCGCTGATCGAGCGCGAGGACGTCGCCATCACCGTCACCCATGCCGGCTATATCAAGCGCACGCCGGTGGGCGAGTACCGTGTCCAGGGCCGCGGCGGCAAGGGCCGCGCCGGCATGGCGACGCGCGACGAGGACTTCGTCACCCATCTGTTCGTGGCCTCGACGCATGCGCCGCTGGTGTTCTTCTCCTCGACCGGCATGGCCTACAAGCTCAAGGTCTGGCGGCTGCCTGAGGCCCGTATCCAGGGCAAGGGCAAGGCGATGGTGAATCTCCTCCCGCTGGCGGACGGCGAGCGCATCACCACCATCCTGCCGCTGCCGGAAGACGAGACGCAGTGGGAGAAGCTCAACGTCGTCTTCGCCACCAGATCCGGCGACATCCGCCGCAACGAGCTGTCCGATTTCGCCAACATCAACCGCAATGGCAAGATCGCCATGAAGCTCGGCGAGAGCGACAAGATCCTCGGCGTCGAGATCTGCACCGAGCGCAACGACGTCCTGCTGACCACCCGGCTCGGCAAGTGCATCCGCTTTGCCGTGACGGACGTTCGCGTGTTCAAGGGCCGCGATTCCACCGGCGTGCGCGGCATCAAGCTGGCGGAGGGCGACGAGGTGGTGAGCCTGTCGCTGCTGCATCATGCCGACGCGACGACGGCCGAAGCGCGGGCCTATCTCAAGCAGGCCAATGCCGCGCGCCGCGCCGCCACGGGCGAGGAAGCCGAGACCGTCGAGGATTCCGATGATGCCGACGAAGGCGCGGAGGAGGCGGCGCTCACGCCCGAGCGCTATGCCGAGCTTGGCGCCCACGAACAGTTCGTGCTGGCCGTGTCGCGCGAGGGCTTCGGCAAGCGCACCTCGTCCTACGAGTTCCGCGTCACCGGCCGCGGCGGTTCCGGCATCGTGGCGCTGGGAATGGGCGGCAAGAATTCCGCGATCGTCGCCGCCTTCCCGGTGCAGGACAGCGACGATCTCATGTTGATCTCCGACAAGGGGCAGATCATCCGCGTGCCGGTCGGCGGTATCTCGATCCAGGGCCGCGCCGCCCAGGGCGTCAGCGTGTTCCGCGTGGATGAGGGCGAACGCGTGGTGTCGGTGGAGCGGGTGGAAGAGGTTTCGGGGGAGGATGAAGGCTGATGCCCGCCAGGAAACGCGTCGGGCTCTATCCCGGCACCTTCGATCCCATCACGCTGGGGCATGTGGATATCGTCAGCCGGGCGGTGAAGCTCGTCGATCATCTCGTCATCGGTATCGCCACCGGCACCGGCAAGACGCCGCTGTTCTCGCTGGACGAGCGCGTGGCGATGTGGAAGCGCGAGGCCAAGGCCCTCGCCAGGGGCCGCGCCACCATCGAAGTGGTCGCGTTCGCCGAAATGCTGCAGGTCGATTTCGCGCGCCGGGTGGGCGCCACCGTGATCGTGCGCGGCCTCAGGGCGGTGTCCGATTTCGAATATGAATTCCAGCTCGCCGCGATGAACCACGAACTCAACAGCGAGATCGAGACCGTGGTGCTCATGGCCGACGCGCAGAAGCAGGCGATCGCCTCACGCCTGGTGAAGGAGATCGCGATGCTGGGCGGCGACGTGACGCCGTTCACCACGCCTTATGTCGCAAAGCAGCTCGTCAAGCGCTGCGCCGAAGAGAGAAAGAAAGCCTGATGCCCGATACGACACTCGTGATGGATCTCAAGTCCGGTCCGGTGAAGATCAAGCTGCGGCCCGACCTCGCGCCCAACCACGTCAAGCGCGTCACCGAGCTCGCGGGCAAGGGCTTCTACGACGGTGTCGTGTTCCACCGCGTGATCCCGGAATTCATGGCGCAGACGGGTGATCCCACCGGTACCGGCTCAGGCGGCTCAGACCTGCCGAACCTCAAGGCCGAATTCTCCGGCGAGAAGCACAAGCGCGGCACGGTATCGATGGCGCGCACTTCCAATCCGGATTCGGCCAACAGCCAGTTCTTCATCTGCTTCGGCGACGCGCCGTGGCTGGATCGCCAGTACACGGTGTGGGGCGAGGTGGTGGACGGCATGGAGCATGTCGACGCCATCAAGAAGGGCGGCGAGCACAACAACGGCGCGATTACCGGCCAGCCGGACAAGATCGTGAAGATGCGGGTGGGGTGAGTTCACTCGACCTCCGCCTTGCGGGGAGGTCGAAAAATTCAAGCGCAGCGCAGAATTTTCCGGTGGGGGTTCTCTCCAACCGGCGCAGTCCCCCACCCGAAAACGCTTCGCGTTTTCGACCTCCCCGCAAGGGGGAGGTGGTTTCTCCTCGCGACATTTCGAGACACGCATTACGCAAGATTCAGTTCCTGCGGCTGGCGGGCTTCCCGCAAAATGCCGGCGGTGAGGGCGTGTCAAATGAGGCAATCATGAATCAGATTTCGAAACTCCTGGCCACCACGGCGTTCGGCGTGCTTTGCGCCGGGGCCGCGCTGGCGCAGTCCGCGCCGGCGCCGGATTCCGGCGGGCGCCATGCCTGGATGGAACAGCATCGCGGAGACATGGCCCAGTTTCATGCCCGTATGTGCAACGACATCTATGCGCACCATGTCGGCCGCGTCGCCGAACTGGGCGCGCAACTCGATCTCAACGCGAGCCAGCAGCCGCTGTTCGAGCGCTGGAAGGCGGTCGTGCTGGACGGCGCCAAGCAGCGTGAATCCGCCTGCCTGGCGCACCATCGCGACATGGATCATCCGCCGTCGGTGCTCGAGCGCGAGGCGCATATACGCGACCGGTTGAAGGATCGCCTGGCCGCGATGGACGCGCAGGAGCCCGCGCTCGCCGCGCTCTACAATTCGCTCTCGCCGGACCAGAAGACCTCGCTCGACCGGATGGGCCACCGTGGCATGCATGGCGGCATGGGCGGCATGCACGGCCGCATGCATGGCTGGGATCGCGGTCCCGGCATGCAGGGTCATCCGGGCGGTGCCGGCGCGCTGCCGTCCGACGGGCAGGGCCAGCAGGGCTAAGTCCCGTCGCAATCGGCAATATTTGGTGTCTCCCGCGCGGCCGTCCCCAGGTTGCCGCGGGAGACACCATCGCCGTAAAAACCCGGACCGCAAACGATCCGGAGAATTGGCGTTGCCCGATCCCATCGCGTTCATCGATCTTCAGGCCCAGCGCAAACGCCTGGGCGAACCGCTCAATCGGGCCATCATGAAGGCCGTGGAAAGCGGCGCCTGGGTGATGGGGCCGCAGGTGGCGGAGTTCGAGAAGAAGCTCGCCGATTTCGCCGGCGTCAAACATTGCATCGCCTGCGCCAACGGCACCGATGCGCTGCTGATCGTGCTTCGCGCCTGGAATGTCGGCCCGGGCGACGCGGTGTTCGTGCCGGCCTTCACCTTCGCCGCCAGCGCGGAGGTCGTGGCGCTTGTGGGCGCGGAGCCCGTCTTCGTCGATGTGTTCGAGGACACTTACAACCTCGATCCCGCGAGCCTGGAGAAGGCTATCGCGATGGTGAGGAAGGAAGGCCGGCTGAAGCCGCGCGTGGTGATGCCCGTCGACCTCTTCGGGCAATCGGCGGACTACGACGCCATCGAGCCCATCGTGAAGCGCGAAGGCCTGAAGATGCTGTGCGACGCGGCGCAAGGCTTCGGCGCCCTCTATCATGGCAGGCGCTGCGGCGGCATGGGCGACGCGTCGTCGACAAGTTTTTTTCCCGCCAAGCCGCTCGGCTGCTACGGCGATGGCGGCGCCAGCTTCACCAACGACGACGAGCTCGCCGAACTGCTGCGCTCGATCCGCATCCACGGCCAGGGCGCGGACAAATATGAGAACGTGCGCATCGGCGTGAACTCGCGGCTCGACACGATCCAGGCTGCCATCCTGATCGAGAAACTGTCGATCTTCCAGGACGAGATCGAAAAGCGCGACGCCATCGCGGCCCGCTACAACAAGAAGCTCGGCCACTCCAATGCCATCCGCGTGCCGCGCGTGATCGCGGATTCCACCTCGACCTGGGCGCAATACACCATCCAGGTGCCGGACCGCGACAAGCTGGCCGCCGACCTGAAGGCCAGGGGCGTGCCCACCGCAATCTACTATCCCACGCCGCTGTCGAAGCAGAAGGGCTATGCGCATTTCCCCAGCGCCGGTGCGCCGGTGAGCGAGAAAATCGGCATGACGGTCATCAGCCTGCCCATGCATCCCTACCTCGACAAGGCGACGCAGGATCGAATCATTGACGCCGTGCTGGAGAGTGTGGGTTCCTGATCCTGCATGGACGTTGCTCTCTTCGATTTCAATCTGCCGGAAGACTTGATCGCGCTGCGCCCCGCCGCCCCGCGCGACTCCGCGCGCATGATGGTCGTGCATGCGGAGGGTCGGGTGGAACACCGTTACGTCCGTGATCTTCCCGAATACCTGGGCGCGGGCGATGCGCTGGTGATGAACGACACCAAGGTCATCCCGGCGCGGCTGCGCGGGCGGCGGCTGCCACGGATCGGCGGCGCGGGCTCCGGCCCCACCGTCGAGGTGCTGCTGCACAAGCGTGTCGCCCACAACCGCTTCGCGGCCTTCGCGCGGCCGGCCCGCAAGCTTTCGCCGGGCGACCTGTTGATCCTGGGGCGGACGCTCGATGCCGCCGTGTCGGCGCGCGGCGAAGCCGGAGAGATCGAGCTGGAGTTCGATCTCTCCGGCGCCGCGCTCGACGCGGCCATCGCACGCGAAGGCGAGGTGCCGCTGCCACCCTATATCGCGGGCAAGCGCAAGGCGGACGCCAGGGACGCGGCCGACTACCAGACGATCTTCGCCGCGCATGAAGGCTCCGTCGCCGCGCCCACCGCCGGATTGCACTTCACGCCGGAACTCTTCGCCCGTCTGGATGCCGGCGGCGTGGCGCGCGAACGGGTGACGCTGCATGTCGGCCCCGGCACCTTCCTGCCGGTGAGCGCGGACGATACCTCCGGCCACAAGATGCATGCCGAGCACGCGACGCTTGATGCAGCCACCGCCGCGCGGCTGAACGCGGCCAAGCGCATCGCGGCCGTCGGCACGACGTCGCT
This sequence comes from Rhizomicrobium sp., assembly GCA_050728855.1. Taxonomy (GTDB): domain Bacteria; phylum Pseudomonadota; class Alphaproteobacteria; order Micropepsales; family Micropepsaceae; genus Rhizomicrobium. The sequence goes on from JBOHKI010000023.1 coordinate 39,966, forward strand.
GCGCACGCTGGAGAGCGCGGCGGACGGGCGCGGCATCCACGCGTTCGACGGCGAGACCGATATCTTCATCACGCCGGGCTACCGGTTCCGCACTGCGCAGATCCTGCTCACCAATTTCCATCTGCCGCGCTCGACCCTGTTCATGCTAGTCAGCGCGTTCAGCGGCCTGGAAACGATGAAGCGCGCATACGCCGAAGCCATCGACCGGCGCTATCGCTTCTATTCCTACGGCGACGCCTGCCTGCTATTCCGTTCCCGATGAAGTTCGAGATTCACGCCCGGTCCGGCGCGGCGCGCTGCGGCACGATCACGCTGCCGCGCGGCGCCATCCGCACGCCCGCCTTCATGCCGCTGGGAACCGCGGGATCGGTCAAGGCGATGATGCCGGAAAGCGTGGTCGAAACCGGCGCGGACATCATCCTGGGCAACACCTATCACCTCATGCTCCGGCCGGGCGCGGAGCGCATCGCGCGGCTGGGCGGCCTGCATGCATTCATGGGCTGGGAACGTCCGATACTCACGGATTCCGGCGGCTTCCAGGTGATGTCGCTGTCGGATTTGCGCAAGATCACGGAGGCCGGCGTCACCTTCCGCTCCCATATCGACGGCAGCGAGCATTTCCTCTCGCCCGAGCGCGCGATGGAGATCCAGCGCCTGCTCGGCTCCGACATCCAGATGGTGCTGGACGAGTGCCCCAAGCTTCCCGCGAGCGAGGACGCGATCGAGAAATCTCTGGCGCTCTCCATGCGCTGGGCGAAGCGCTCCAAGGCGGCGTTCGGCGAGCAGCCAGGCCATGCCTGTTTCGGCATCGTGCAGGGCGGCACGTTCGAACATCTGCGCAAGCGCTCGGCCGAAGAACTGCGCGACATCGGCTTCGACGGCTATGCGGTGGGCGGCCTCGCCGTCGGCGAGCCGCAATCGGTGATGTTCGACACGCTCGACGCGGTCATGCCGCACACGCCGGCCGATCGCCCGCGTTACCTGATGGGCGTCGGCAAGCCCGACGACATCGCGGGCGCGGTGCTGCGCGGCATCGACATGTTCGACTGCGTGATCCCCACCCGCGCCGGCCGCACTGCGCAAGCCTTCACCCGTGAAGGCCCGCTCAATCTGCGCAACGCCCGCCACGCCGAGGATCCATCGCCGCTCGACGAAGCCTGCCGCTGTCCCGCCTGCCGAAAATTCTCCCGCGCCTATCTGCACCACGTGGTGAAGGCCAACGAGATCATCGCCTCCATGCTGCTCACCTGGCACAATCTGACCTACTATCAGGACCTGATGCAGGACCTGCGCGACGCGATCGCGGCGGGACGGATCGAGGCAGAAGCGGCCGAGATCGCACGTGTCTATACGCGCGACTCCGCCGCGAGCAGCGTCGAGTACTAAATCTTCGACGTATTCAATCCCGCTTTTCTAAGACGTGGAGCAATTTTGCGCATTTTCGTAAACTCGGTCCCAAATGGGGCGTTGATACCCAGCTCCACGCAGAATTCTTTTCCGGTCATGGTTTCGAGCACATCCGCATATTTTATGATCTGAAGATGCAACTCAGCAGTGTAATCATTCCGTTCGGAAGCATTGATTGCTGCCCGAATATTCTTGATGGCTTGAGACGTATTCACGTGGGCCTCCCAATGAAAGTTAGCTAAATGACTTATGCATTATGCACAAAATTGAAGTCGTTGGCAAGCGGAATTTCTTATTTTTCAGAACGAGAATGGAGAAGGCGCTTGGTGAGCCCGGATGGGATTGAACCATCGACCCTTTGATTAAAAGTCAAATGCTCTACCACTGAGCTACGGGCCCGCCTGGCAGGCGGAGGGGCGCGGACCATAGGGTCCGCGCCCATCAATGT
>JBOHKI010000024.1:0-41398 GCA_050728855.1 Rhizomicrobium sp.
CTCGCGTGTGGTGGTCATCGTGGAAGCGGCAGAAGGCTCGGGCTCCCTCATCACGGCGAACTATGCGCTCGAGCAGGGCCGCGAGATCTTCGCGGTTCCAGGCTCGCCGCTCGACCCGCGTGCCAAGGGCACCAACCGCCTCATTCGCGAGGGCGCGACATTGACCGAGAGCGCGGCCGACGTGCTGACCGGCCTGCGCCCGATCCTGGGCCAGGAATTCCGCGAGCCCGGACGCGCGCCGGGCGAACCGCCGCCCGTCGAGGCATCGGTCGATGCCGAGGCCGACCGGATTCGCGAGGCCGTGGCGGAACTGCTCGGCCCCGCGCCTGTGGACATCGACGAGTTGATCCGAAGGAGCGGCGCCTCGACAGCGGCCGTACTGACGGTGGTCCTGGAACTGGAATTGGCCGGACGGCTCACGCGGCATCCGGGCAACAAGGTGTCGGTCGCCTGAGCTGGCTAGAACTCGTCATCCTCGTGCGCGAGGCGGTTGGCCTCCTCGGATGCCAGGGCCAGGTATTCCACGAGCCGATCGTGCCCCAGCCGCAGCGCGATCCCCCGCAAGGATTCCGTCAGCTCCTTGACATAGAGAAGGGCTTCTTGGCCGCTGATTCCGACCGGGGGGCTTTCCGGGACCATTTGCGGTTTTCGCGTCGATTTCGGCGCCATCTGGTCGGGGTCCGGAAGAATTCCGTTCATCCGAGCCTTTAGCCGAGTCGGCACGATTTAACAACTGTGAGTAGATTCTTGAGAGCACCGTTGTGCAATTTCTATAATATATACAAGGAATTGATGGTCCTCCTACGCCGCTTAGTCTATTGAATACTCAGCAAGAAATCTACTTAAGGTTGGAGCTTCAGGGCCCGGCCGTTGACAGTGGGGAGTGGGTCCGGCAAGTGTCCGCCCGCCCCGAACTGGCGTTTTTGTAACAATGTTGCGGCTCGGGCCGCATCCGAAGGCCGCTCGCCACCCCATGAATGTTCTCGTCGTTGAATCACCCGGCAAGGTCAAGTCGATCAACAAGTACCTTGGCCCCGGCTACAAGGTGCTCGCCAGTTTCGGCCATATCCGCGATCTGCCCCCCAAAGATGGTTCGGTAAAGCCGGACGAAGACTTCGCGATGACGTGGGAGGTCGACGCCAAGGCCCAGAAGCGGGTGAAGGACATTGTCGATGCCGTGAAGGGTGCCGACAAGCTCATCCTGGCCACCGACCCTGATCGCGAAGGCGAAGCGATCTCCTGGCACGTGCTGGAAGTGCTTCGCCAGCGCAAGGCGCTGGGCAAGATCAAGGTCGAGCGCGTCGCCTTCAACGCCATCACCAAATCCGCCGTGCTGGACGCCATCGCTCATCCCCGCGAAATCAACGAGGAACTGGTCGACGCCTATCTCGCGCGCCGCGCGCTCGACTACCTCGTGGGCTTCACGCTCTCGCCCGTGCTGTGGCGCAAGCTGCCGGGCGCACGCTCGGCGGGACGCGTGCAATCCGTCGCGTTGCGCCTCATCGTCGAGCGCGAAGCCGAAATCGACGCGTTCAAGGCGCAGGAGTATTGGAGCATCGACGCAGATCTGCGGGCCGATGCCGGCGCCTTCACCGCCCATCTCACCCACCTGGACGGCAAGAAGGTGGACAAGCTCGGCATCGGCAACGAGGCGGAGGCCAGGCGCGCCGTCGACGCGATCAACGCGCAATCGTTCAAGATCGGAAGCGTCGAGAGCAAGCCGATCAAGCGGCACCCCTCGCCGCCCTTCATCACTTCCACCCTGCAACAGGAAGCCTCGCGCAAGCTCGGCTTCGCCGCCAAGCGAACCATGCAGGTGGCGCAGGGACTATACGAAGGCGTGGACATTGGCGGCGAGACGGTCGGCCTCATCACCTATATGCGCACCGACGGAGTCACCATGGCCGACGAAGCCGTCGGCGAAGCGCGCCACGTCATCGGCGACCAGTATGGGCCCCGTTACGTGCCCGGCGTGCCGCGGGCCTACTCGAGCAAGGCCAAGAATGCGCAGGAAGCGCATGAGGCGATCCGTCCGACGAGTTTCGCGCGCCGCCCCGCCGACGTCGCGCGCCGCCTCGATGGCGATCAGCAGAAACTCTACGAACTGATCTGGAAACGCGCGCTGGCGAGCCAGATGGAGAGTGCGGAACTGGAGCGCACGACCGTCGATGCCGTGTCGGGCGACGGCAAGATCACCTTGCGCGCAACGGGATCGGTGACGCTGTTCGATGGCTTTCTCACGCTCTACCAGGAAGGCAAGGACGACGAAGGTGACGAAGATGGCGCCCGCCTGCCCAAGGTCAAGGAAGGCGAAGCCGCCGCGGTCGAGCAGGTCCGGCCGGAACAGCATTTCACCGAGCCGCCGCCGCGCTATTCGGAAGCCAGCCTGGTGCGCAAGCTGGAGGAGCTGGGCATCGGCCGGCCATCCACCTATGCCAGCATACTTTCGACCCTGCGCGACCGCAGCTACGTCCACATGGACCGCAACCGGTTCATCCCGGACGACAAGGGCCGCATCGTCACCACCTTCCTCACCAACTTCTTCAAGCGCTATGTCGAGTACGGTTTCACCGCCGATCTCGAGGAAAAGCTGGACGAAGTCTCCGCCGGCGACCTGGACTGGAAGCAGCTGCTGCGCGATTTCTGGCGCGATTTCTCCATCGCCATCGGCGAGGCGAAGGAGCTGCGCATCTCCGAGGTCATCGATCACCTCGACGAAATCCTCGGGCCGCACATCTTCCAGCCAGGGGAAGACGGCAAGGACCCGCGCATCTGCCCAAATTGCGGCACGGGACGTCTGAACCTGAAGCTCGGCCGCTTTGGCGCCTTCGTCGGCTGCTCCAATTATCCGGAATGCCGCTATACCCGCCAGCTCGGCCAGAAGGCGGGCGACGCGGTGGGCGGGACGCGCGTCCTGGGCGAAGACCCCAGCACGGGCGAGCCGATCACCTTGCGCTCGGGCCGCTTCGGACCGTACTTCCAGCGCGGCGAAGGCGAGAAGCCGCATCGCGCCAGCGTGCCCAAGGGAACCGATCTCCAGCAGGCCGATCTTGAGCTGGCGCTGAAGATGCTGTCGCTGCCGCGCGAAATCGGAAAGCATCCGGAGACAGGCGAGCCGATCGTCGCGAATTTCGGCCGCTATGGGCCCTATGTGGCGCACAACAAGCAGTACGCTTCGCTGGAGACGCCGGAGGACGTGTTTACCGTCGGCATCAATCGCGCTGTCACGCTGCTGGCGGAGAAGAAGGCCAAGTCGCGGCCCCGCGGCGGCCCGGAGGCGCTCAAGGAACTGGGCGCCAATGGCGATGGCCAGACGGTCAAGCTGATGCGCGGCCGTTACGGCCCCTATGTCACCGACGGCGCGACCAACGCGACGCTGCCCAAGGACGCCGACCCGCTCACCGTCACGCTGGAAGAAGCGCTGGCACTGATCGCGGCGCGCGAAGCGGCGGGCGGCGGCAAGAAAAAGAAGAAATCCAAACCCGCCAAATCGCCCAAGGCGATGACCAAACACGTCGTCAAGGCCAAAAGCAAACCAAAACCCAAGAAGGCGAAGGCCGCGAAAAATGCGCCGGAGCCGGAAGAAGTAGACAACTGAATTGAAGAAGACCCGTACACAGAAAAACACCCCCGCCCTCGACAAGGCGCGCGTTCTCGAAGCGCTGTCCCGAAATCCCCAAGCCACCAAACGCGACATCGCCCACACGCTCGCCGTGACGGGCAATGCGCGCATCGAACTGAAGCGAATCCTCAAAGAACTGGAAGACGAAGGCCTGCTAAAGCGCGGACCGCACCGCACCTTCGACAAGCCGGGCTCGCTGCCCGAGGTCACCGTTCTGGAAATCACCGGCCAGGATCCGGACGGCGAATTGCTGGCCCGGCCGCAGCACTGGGAGCACGACAAGCCACCGCCCCAGATTGTCGTCGTTCCCGGCCGCGAGGAGAAGGAGACGTTGCTTGGCATCGGCGAGCGCATCCTGGCGCGGCTGACCGAGACCAGGAATGGCTTCGAGGCGCGTGTCATCAAGCGATTGGGCGCGAGCGCCCACAAGGTGCTGGGCGTCTATCGCGAAATGGAACGCGGCGGCCGGATCGAGCCGATTGACCGCAAGAGCCGGACTGAGTTCATCGTCGAAGCGAAGGATCGCGGCGGCGCGCTCTCCAACGAGCTGGTGCTGTGCGAGCCGCTGTCGGGCCGCGCCTCGGGCCTGCCGCGGGCGCGCGTGATCGAACGTCTGGGCAGCATGAATGAGCCCAAATCCGTCAGCCTCATCGCCATCCACGCGCACGGAATCCCGACGGACTTCCCCAAGGAGGTTCTGGACGAAGCAGAAGCGGTCAAGCCAGTCGATCCGCGCGGCCGGACGGATCTTCGCAAGCTTCCGCTTCTCACCATCGATCCGGAGGATGCGCGCGATCACGACGATGCGGTGTGGGCGGGGCCGGACGAGAATGGCGGCCACGTCGTGATCGTCGCCATCGCCGATGTGGCGCACTACGTCACGCCGAACTCGGCGTTCGACCGCGAGGCGCTGAAGCGCGGCAATTCCGCTTATTTCCCCGACCGCGTGGTGCCGATGCTGCCGGAGAAGCTGTCGGCTGATCTGTGCTCGCTGATGGATGGGGTCGATCGTCCGTGTCTGGCGGTGCGCATGCATTTCGACGCGGACGGCAACAAGAAGCGCCATGAATTCGTGCGCGGCATCATGCGCTCGGCCGCCAGCCTCACCTACAGGCAGGCGCAGGACGCCTTCGACGGCAAGGACAAGAGCGAGCTTGCGCGCAACGTGCTGATACCGCTGTGGCGCGCCTACCAGGCGATGGCGCGCGCCCGCGATCGTCGCGACCCGCTCAACCTCGACCTGCCGGAGCGGCGGATCATCATCGGCAAGAACGGCAAGATCGAGAGCATCGCCTACAAGGACCGCCTGGAATCCATGCGCCTTATCGAGGAGATGATGATCATGGCCAATGTCGCGGCGGCGGAGAGCCTGGAGAAGGCGCGCTCGCCGCTGATCTATCGCATCCACGAACAGCCCTCGAAGGAGAAGCTGTTCGCCTTCTCCGACTACCTGCGCACCATCGGGATGAATTTCGCCAAGGGCCAGGTGGTGAAGCCGGGCGTCTTCAACCGCATCCTCAGCCAGGCCAAGGGCGGGCCGAATGCCGAGGTGATGAACGACGTGGTGCTGCGCACGCAGAGCCAGGCCGTCTATGCGCCGGAGAACGCCGGCCATTTCGGGTTGAATTTGCAGCGCTATGCGCACTTCACCTCGCCCATCCGGCGCTACGCCGACCTAGTGGCGCATCGCGCGCTGATCCGCGGGCTGAAACTCGGCGATGGCGGTCTGAACGACCGCGAAGCCGGACAGCTCGGCCAGATCGCCGACCACATCTCCATGACCGAGCGCCGCGCCATGGCGGCGGAGAGAGACTCCACCGACCGCTATGTTGCGGCCTACATGGAGGACCGCGTCGGCGCGCAGTTCCAGGCCCGCGTCACCGGAGTCACGCGCTTCGGGCTGTTCGTGCGGCTGCCGGACAGCGGCGCGGAAGGGTTGCTCCCCGCCCGAACACTCGGCTTCGAGTATTTCCGCCACGACGAGAAGAAACACGCTCTCATCGGCGACCGCAGCGGCACCGCCTACAAGCTCGGCGACAAGCTGCAAGTGCGCCTGATGGAAGCCGCTCCGCTTACCGGCGGCCTGCGCTTCGAGCTCGCCGAAGCCAACGCACCGGCGCGCAAGCCGCAGATGGGCAAGCCCAAATTCACTGGCAAAAAAACTCGGAGCGGGCGCCGCTAGAATCGGTGCATGGAGTTGCATGGCCAAGCTTCCCGCCGCATTCGACAAGGATGAGGTCGTCGTCAAGAACCGGTTGCGGCCCAAGGATGCCGCAACGCTGGTGCTGGTGCGGCGCGAGGCCGGCGGCGCGCGCGTGCTGATGGGTCAGCGTCATGGCGGCATGGCGTTCATGGCGAACAAATTCGTGTTTCCCGGCGGACGCGTGGATGCCGGTGATTATCGCATCGTGACTGGCGGCGCGCTGCGCCCGCATGTCGAAGCGCGGCTGGGCCGGCGTGGCCGCAGCTACGCGCTGGCCGCCGTGCGCGAAACCTTCGAAGAGACCGGCCTGCTGCTGGGCGAGCGCGCGGCGCAAGCCCCCCGCTCGAAGAACGCCGCTTGGGCGAAATTCTTCTCCCACGGCGTCGTGCCTCGGCTCGATGCATTCGAATTCATCGCCCGCGCCATCACGCCGCCCAACCGCACGCGACGCTTCGACGCGCGCTTCTTAATGGCGGATGCCTCGGCGATCGCCCACACGCTCGACGCCGCGCACACTGACGAATTGCTGACTCCGCACTGGCTGACGCTTGGCGAGGCGCGCGCGCTCGACCTGCCCAGCATCACGCGCATCGTGCTCGACGAGGTGGAGGCCCGGCTCGATGGCGAGGATCCCGCCCGCCCGGTGCCGTTCTATCGCTTCCGCAACGCGAAATCGGAAGTCGCGTACCTCTGACAGGGCCCGCAGTTTGCGCTAGGCTGTCCGGCAAAAGACTGTCTGGGGGATGCAATGACCATCGAATTGAACCGCCGCGTTTTCATGGGCACGGCCGCGGCAAGCGCGGCCGCGTTGGCGTCGCCGGCGCTGGCGAAGAATGCCTATTCCGGTCTCGACGCCATGGCGCAGGCCGATCTCGTCCGCAGCCGGCAGGCGTCGTCGCTGGAGTTGGTGGATGCCGCCATCTCGCGCATCCAGGCCGTCAATCCCAAGACAAACGCGGTGGTCGCCGAGTTCTTCGACAAAGCGCGCACCCAGGCCAAGGCTTCACTGCCGCGCGGGCCGCTATCGGGCATGCCATATCTGATCAAGGACCTGGACGACGTCAAAGGCGAAATTTCCACCTCGGGCTCGCGCCTGATGGCCAAGCATATCGGCGCCGAGAATGGTTCTATAACGCAAAAGGCCGTGGATGCCGGCATGATTATCGTCGGCAAAACCAACACGCCGGAGTTCGGCCTGCTGGCGACGACGGAAGGCCTGCTGCTGGGCGCCGCGCACAATCCATGGAACCTCGACTATTCGACCGGCGGCTCGTCTGGCGGTGCGGCGGCCGCGGTGGCATCGGGCATGCTGCCGGTGGCGCACGCGTCGGATGGCGGCGGCTCGATTCGCATTCCGGCATCGTGCTGCGGCGTATTCGGGCTCAAGCCGTCGCGCGGACGGATGAATTTCGGCGTGAAGGAGAAATTGCCAGGCGACATCGCGGTGGAAAACTGCGTCAGCCGCAGCGTGCGCGACAGCGCCATGGTGTTCGCGCTGTCGGAGGACGTGTCGCCGCATGCGCCGCTGAAAGCGACCGGGTTCATCGCTGGACCGTCGAAAAAGCGGCTCAAGATCGCCTTCAGCACCTTGAGCTATCTGGGCACCGAGCCTCATCCCGATGTGAAGGCAGTGACGGAGGCCACGGCAAAGCTTTGCCAGAGCCTCGGCCACACCATCGTTCCGGTGAAGGATCCCACGCAAGGCCAGCAGTTCCTCGATGCGTTTCTCACCGTGTGGGCCTCGGGCCCCGCGCAGCTGGTGGCTCTGGCCAGGAGCCTCAAGCTCAAGCCGGAGGACGTGCTGGAGCCGTGGACGCTCGGCCTGGCCGACTTCTTCAACAAGAAGCCCAGGGATGCGCTGTCCCGGAGCCTCTCCTACTTCCGCACGGTCGAAGTCCAGACCAGGGCGTTCCTGTCGCAATATGACGCCTGGCTGACGCCGGTGCTCACCGCGCCGCCGCCGCGCCTGGGGGAGCAGGCGCCGACCGTGCCGTTCCCGATACTCTACGATCGCGTGACGCAGTATGTGACCTACACGCCTGTGCACAATGTGGCCGGCACACCGGCGATGTCGGTGCCGCTGGGCATGAGCCAGGACGGCTTGCCCATCGGCAGCCAGTTCGCGGCCCAGCGGGGCGCGGAGGACGTGCTCTACGCCCTCGCCTACGAACTCGAACAGGCGCAGCCCTGGGCCGGCAAGCACGCCGCAGTGTGGGCAGGCTGACGCGCGCCCCAAGGGAGTGCCGCATTGCGCAGGACGAAGACGACTGCCGAGTCCAAGGCCAAGGACAAATCGAAAGCCCGTGCGCAAGGCCAATGCCTGTGCGGCGCGGTGCGGATCGAGATCGACGTGCCGGCATTCTGGGCCTGGCACGATCATTCCAGGGCCACGCAGCGCGCGCAGGGTTGCGCCTTCGCGACCTATGTCGGCTGCTGGCGCAGCAAGGTCCGCGTGCTGCGCGGCCAGAAGAGCATCCAGCGCTTCGAGGACAAGTCGTGCGGCGTTATCCGCAGCTTCTGCGGCATCTGCGGCACGCCCTTGCTCTACGAGCGTCCGCGCGCGCCCCGCATGGTCAACATCCCTCGCGCGCTGTTCGACACGCGCACCGGGCGCGAACCGCGCTACCACATCGCGCTCCAGGACGCGCCGGAATGGGACTATCGCGGTGAGCCGCTCGTTCCGCTCAAGAGCTTTCCCGGCGTGATGTGGGAACGTTCGCGACGGAAGAAGCCCTTCGCCGCGATCTGACCGCTAACCTTTGCGCCGCGTGGCCCGCTGGGCGCCCGCAATGGCGTCACGGGTCTCGGCGATGACACGCGCGGCGATGGGGTCGGCCGCGATTGCACGCCAATAGGCGGACAGTTTCGGGAAGTCCGGCATCGGATTGGGCCCTTCGAACAGCGCCGGCGCCCATTCGAAGGCGAGGATCAGTTGCGGAACCAGCGCGCCATCCGCCTGGCTGAGCGCTCCGCCGACGGCATAGCCCCCGGTGCCGATATAGTGCTCGAGGTAGCCCAGCGCCTTGTGGACCTCCGCGAGGGCGGCATCGATGCGCGGGCGGTTCCAGTTCTTGCGCGGCGTGGCGGACGCGTTGAACAGCGGCACCATCGCCATCACGAGATAGAAATCGCAGATGCGCGCAATCAACCGCACCTGCGCCCTGCCCCACGCGCCGGCCGGACGCAGCGACGGCGTGGGACAGGCGTCTTCCAGATACTCGCAGATCACCTCGGACTCAGGCAGCACGCGGCCGTCATCCAGTTCGAGCGCGGGCACGCGCCCGATGGGGTTGACCGCGAGATAGTTGCCTTTGGATTCCCGCGAGTCGTGAATCCCCGGAGGCTCGACGAATTCGACCTCGATACCCTTGGCGTACAGCAGCATCCGAACCCGCGTGGGGAACGGCGACAGGAATGTCTGGTGGAGTTTCATGGCGGGCCCACGCAAGAGCACCGATGAGCCTAGACAGTTCGTCAGGCGGGATGAAGCACCGCATGTGGCGCCGGCGCACGCCTCGCGACCCCGCAAGGCGTTACCATCGCCGCGCCAGACGATCGGAGGGATGCAATGTCGTTCCGGCTCTTTTTTGGCGTCGCCGCGGCGTTCGTCGTGGCCGCGGCTGCACCGTCCGCGGCGATATTTTTCGTCGGGCTCATCGACTCCGGCCGGACCGCCCTCGGCTTGGCGGTCATCGTCTTTATCGTCGCGCTGCTTCACGCTCTGGTGTTCGGCTTGCCCGCATACCATTTCGGTGCGCTGTTCCAGCGGATCAATATATGGACCTGTACCCTGATCGGATTCGCGATCGGCGCATTGCCCTCATCGTTCGACGCGTTGTCTAGCGCATTGACCCAGAGCTCCCAGCCTGAAAGCCGCGTGAATTTCTGGATATTACCGGGCCTGGTCCTGATCATGGGAAGCCTCGGGGCTCTTGGCGGCTTCGCGTTCTGGGCCGTGCTGCGGAGCCTCGGCCTGCTCGCAATCGTAAACACCCTGCCCGGATACGCCCGAAAGGCGGACGCCCCGGTCAAATAGCGCCGTTTGATCGCCCTATGGACCTTGACTTATGGACGCCCATCGCTAGGTTGCCCGGCCTTCGAACACTTTGAGGACCTGCCGTCATGGCGAAGCCCACGACTTCCAAAATCCGGCTCAACAGCACCGGCGATTCGGGCTTCTTCTACGTCACGAAGAAGAACACCCGCACGATGACGGAAAAGTTCACCATCCGGAAATACGACCCCGTGCTGCGCAAGCATGTCGAGTTCAAGGAAGGCAAAATCAAGTAGGTCGGCCCGGCCGACTGAGTTTCGAAAAGGGCCCTGCTCGCGCCGGGCCCTTTTTCATTGCGCTGCGATGCGCCCCGCCCGCCCGGCTTCGACCTTGCGCACGAACGGCACGATCAGGCCGGTCAGCATTGGGATGACCTCCAGCGGGATGTCGTGCCCCCAGCCTTCGATCTCGTGATACTCCGCGCCGGGAATGCATTGCGCGGTGTGCCGCCCGGCCGCGCACGGGATCAGCGTGTCGGCCGTGCCGTGCAACACCAGGGCTGGGAGCCGAAGCGACTTCAAGCGTTCGGTGCGCGGCGGGCTGGCCATGATGGCGGCCCACTGACGCGCGGTGCCTTCGGGATAGAACGCGCGGTCGTAGGCGGCGCCGATCAACCCGGCGAGCCGAGCTTCATCGAACGGCCAGCGGGTCGAGGCATAGGTCCGCCTTCCCTTGAGCGAATGGGCGATGACGGTCTCCCGATCGTTGGAGGGCGGGCGCGTCATCAGCGCCTCCTGCGCGGCGGGTGCAGAGCGCGGCAGCGACGGATCGCTGGTGGTCGAGAAGATCGAAATCAGCGAGCGCGTCTTGCGTGGGTGGTCGAGCGCGACCAGCTGCGCGATCATCCCGCCCATCGAGGCGCCGGAGATGTGCGCGCTCTCGATCCCGAGCACGTCGAGCAACCCCGCCGCATCCGCCGCCATGTCCGCGAGCGCATAGGGCACGTCCGGCTTGCGCCCTTCCGTCATGGCTTTCGCGACGGCGCGCGCATCCGGAATGATGCCGTCCCAATGCTGGGTCAGCCCCACGTCGCGGTTGTCGAAACGGATGACGCGCAGGCCTGCGGCGGCCAGTGCCTGGCGGTATTCCTCCGGCCAGCCGGTCATTTGCGTTCCGAAACCCTGGATCGTCAGGAATGGGATGCCGTCCTTTGGGCCGGTCTCGTCATATTCGAGGGCAATGCCGTTGGCGCGGATCTGCATGTCACGCCGCCTTCTTAGCTTCGACGCCGCTGACGAAATCGCCGATCAGCTTGAGATACACCGGCACCAGCGCCCGCGTGAAATCGTGCGCCATGCCGGGCACGACCTCCAGCCGCGCGCCGGGGATGCTCGCAGCCGTGTCCTTGCCGCCTTCGACGGGGATCAGCGGATCGTCCGCGCCGTGGATGACGAGCGCCGGCGCCGTCACGCCCTTGAGGATGTCGTTGCGCGCGGGCGCGGACACGATGGCGACCATCTGGCGCGCGATTCCCGCGGGATTGTAGGGCGCGCGCACCGCAGCCTCGGTGACGGCGGCGGTCAACTCGTCCTCCGTCGCGGGGTAGCCGGGACTGCCGATAACGCGCCAGGTCCTGATGCCGGCGGCCACGCGATCCTCGAGGCTGTCGCTGGCGGGCGGGGTCGTCAGCGCCGCCATGGCCTCGGGCCTGGCCTGGGGCAAATCGATGCGGCCGGTGGTGGACATGATCGAGACAAGGCTGCGCGTCTTCGCGGGATACCGGGCCGCGAAGATCTGCGCGATCATCCCGCCCATGGACGCTCCCACGATATGGGCCTGGGAAATGCCCAGCGCGTCGAGCAGCGCCGCCGCGTCCGCGGCCATGTCGTCCAGCGCGTAGGGCGCCTCGACCTTCTGGCCGCTCATCCGCTGGCCCATGGCCCTGGCGATGTCCGGCTGGCCCAGCTGGTTCAGGTGCGACGACATGCCGACGTCGCGGTTGTCGAATCGCACGACGTAGAAGCCCCTGTGGGCGAGGCCTTCGCAAAGCTCCACCGGCCACATCGTCATCTGGGCCGCGAATCCCATGATCAGGAGCAGCGCCGGATCGGTCTCCCGTCCGAAAGTCTCATATTCGAGACGGATACCGTTGGCGGCGATCTGTGGCATGCCCTTCCCTCGCGATGACGTTTCGGCCAAGCTTAGCAGCCGTCTTGCGCAAGCCAAAGCGATGACTTTCACCAAGCGCCTGCGCGAACCGATCATGCGCGGCGAGATCACCTGCAGCGTGCGTATCTGGAAGACTCCGCGGGTGAAGGTGGGCGGGCGATACGCGCTGGGAGCGGGGCATGTCGAGGTGACGTCCATTCGCGAAATCGCGCTGTCCGACATCACGCCCGCGCTGGCGCGGCGCTCCGGTTTCCTCGGCGTCGTCGACCTGCTGAAGATCGCCAAGCATGGCTCGGGCGAGCGGGTCTATCTGGTCGACTTCCGCTACCGGGCCACGTAGAAACCGTCATGCTCCGCGACATCTCCCGCCTCGCCAACGAAACGTTCGACCTGCTGATCGTGGGCGGCGGTGTGACCGGCGCCTGCGTGGCCCGCGACGCGGCTCGGCGGGGACTTACCGTCGCCCTCATCGAGAAAGGCGACTTCGCCAGCGCCACCAGCGCCCACAATTCCAAGCTGATCCATGGCGGGCTGCGCTACCTGCGCAATTTCGAGCTGGGACTGGTGCGCGAGTCGCTGCGCGAGCGCCGGATATGGCAGCGCATCGCGCCGCATCTGGTGCAGCCCCTGCCCTTTCTCGTTCCGCTCTACGATGCCGGCTTCAAAGCGCGGGCGACGCTGAGCGCGGGGCTCAGCCTCTACGACCTGCTTTCCTACGACCGCACCTGGCTGGACGATCCAGACGAGCGGCTGCCGGGGCACGAATGGCTCGGCAAGGCGCGCGCGTTGGCCGAAGAGCCGATGCTGGAGGCACCGGGTTTCGAGGGCGCATTCCGCTATTACGACGCGCAAATGTATTCGCCGGAGCGGCTGGCACTGGAAAACGTGCTGGACGCGACGGTGCATGGCGCGGTGGCGGCAAATTACGTCGCGGCCGAACGGCTGCTGGTGCGCAACGGCCGCATCGAAGGCGCGCAAGCTCGGGAGATATTCGGCGGCGGCGATTTCGACATCCGCGCGAAGCTCACGCTGCTCGCCGCAGGCCCGTGGGCCGACATCTTCCTCGCCCAGGCACTCGGCCGGCCCGCGACGCACAAACTGCTGCGCTCCAAGGGCATCCACCTGCTCGTGCCCGCGATGACGCGCAAGGACGCGCTGACGGTGGCGGCGGGCGGCGGCCACTTCTTCGTATTGCCATGGCGCGGCTGTTCATTGCTCGGCACGACCGATACCGAATATCGCGGCGCGCCCGACGATGTGGGCGTCAGCGAGGCCGACATCGCCTCGTTTCTCGGCTTCATCAATGGCCACCTGCCGGCGGCGCATCTGAAGCGCGGTGACGTCAGGCACTTCTATGCCGGATTGCGGCCGCTGGTCGACGACGGCTCGGGCGACACCTATGGCGCCAGCCGCAAGGCCGAATTGATCGATCACGGCAAGGATGATGGGCTCGAAGGCCTGCTCTCCGCCATCGGTGGCAAGTGGACGACGTCGCGCGATCTCGCCGAAAGCGTTACGGACGCGATCGCCCTGAAGATCGGTCGCCGGATTGCCACGTGCACGACCGGCACGGCGCGGCTGCCCGGCGGCGACATTCCGCTGCGGCGGGAATTCTTCGCGGAACAGGCCAAGCTCTATCCGGGCCTCGCGACCGACCATCTCGCGCGGCTCTATGGCACGCGGCTGGCCGGTGTGGTCGAGACGGCGGGCAACCGGCCCGGGCTGCTGATGCCGATCGGGACGACCGGCGACATCGGAGCACAGTTCATTTTTGCAATCCGCGAGGAAATGGCGATGACGTTGTCCGACGTCGTGATGCGGCGCACCGGTATCGGCCAACTCGGCGATCCTTCGCCCGACGCGCTCGAGACCACAGCGGCGCTCATGGCGCAGGAGCTGGGCTGGGACGCGGCACGCACGGCGCGCGAGATCGCGGCCGTCTCGGGCAGCTTCCGGCTTCGCGAGGCCGCATGAGCGCCTTCGTCGTCGTCAATCCGCGTTCAGGCGGCGGCCGCACTCGGCGCGAATGGCCGCTGATCGAGGACAGGCTGAAAGACGTCTATCCCACGATGTATCACGCCTTCACGCGGCGCCGCGGCGAGGCGACGGAGCTTGTGCGCGCGGCGCTGCGCGAGGGCCATCCCGAGATCGTCGCGGTCGGCGGCGACGGCACGATCAACGAAGCGGTCAACGGTTTTTTCGACACCGCCGGGCATCCGATCTCCCCGGATGCCGTGTTCGCGTTCGTCACCAGCGGCACGGGCGGCGATTTCCGAAAGACGTTCAATATCGCACCCGGACCGGCCGCGGGGATCGCGCGTCTCAAGGACTCCCGCGTGCGCGCGGTGGATGTGGGACGGCTCAGCTGCCTGTCGCGGCGCGGCGAGCCCGTCATACGCCACTTTATCAACATCGGCTCATTCGGGCTCTCCGGCGTGATCGTGGACAAAGTCAACCGCGCGCGAATCGCCAAGCTGTTCGGCGGCACCTTCGCATTCGCCTTTCACAGCCTCGCCGGGATGATGACCTACCGCAATCGCACCGTGCGCATCCGTGTGGACGGCGATTTCGACGAAATCGCGACGATCTCCACCGTCGCCGTCGCCAACGGACAGTTCTTCGGCGGCGGCATGCGCGTGGCGCCCAACGCCAAGCCGGACGACGGCCTGTTCGAGGTCATCATCATGGCGGGAACCTCCAAAAGCCGCGCCGCCGCCGACCTGAAGCTGATCTACACCGGCGAGCATCTCGACAATCCCGCCGTCACGGCGCTGCGCGGCGGCAAGATCGTGGCCGTGCCGGTGGCGGAGACGCGCGGACGGCCGGTGCTGATCGAAGTCGACGGCGAAAGTGCCGGCCGCCTGCCCGCGACGTTCGAAATTTACCCACGCGCGATCAATCTGCGCTGCTGAGCGGGGAAGCTGCTAGGTTCGTTTCATGAGCGCCGACCGCACGAAAATCCGCTGGAACGGCTGGGGCGCCGCGGGATTCAAGAACCCCGTGGCGTCGCGCGAAGAGGTGTGGACCTGGCTCGCCGGCGAACTCGGCATGCCGAGCCTGCTCGCCACCCCGGCGCGCCCGCTGGAGGAGATTGCGCTTCCCGCCTCCGCGCTGCCGGTGGATATCCGCGCGCGGTTCGTCGCCATCATCGGCGAAGACCGTGTGCGCGACGACACATTTGAGCGCGCGTTCCATGCGCTGGGCCGCTCTTATCACGACCTGCTGCGGCTACGCGCCGGCGACCTTTCCAGCGCGCCGGACGTGGTGCTCTATCCGCGTGGCGGCGAGGAAGTTCTGGCCGTGCTCGCCTGCGCGAGCGACGCCGGGATCGCGATCGTACCCTATGGCGGCGGCACGAGCGTGGTGGGCGGCGTGACGGGCGCGCGCGGACCGTTCAAGGCGGTGGCGACGCTCGATCTCTCCGGCATGAAACAGGTCGGCGCCATCGACACGGAGTCCATGACCGCGACGGCGGAAGCGGGCATCTACGGCCCGGCGCTGGAGAAGGCGCTGCATGCGGCCAAGCTCACGCTCGGCCATTACCCGCAATCGTTCGAATTCTCGACGCTGGGCGGCTGGATCGCCCATCGCGGCGCCGGCCAGCAATCGGCCCGCTATGGCCGGCCGCAGGACTGGCTCGTTTCGGTGAAGCTCGCCACGCCACGCGGATTGCTGACGACGGAATCGTTTCCCGCCTCCGCGGCGGGACCGCGCCTCACCGATCTCGCCATCGGATCGGAAGGCGTGTTCGGCATCGTGACCGAAGCGACCGTTCGCGTGCAGCCCATGCCGGTCGTGAAGGACTATCACGCGTGGCTGTTCCGCGACTTCGCGAGCGGTACGGCCGCGATCCGCCAGGCGGCGCAGGAACGCGTGCCCGCAGCGATGCTGCGGTTGTCGGATGCCGACGAGACGCGCTTCTACCAGGCATTCGCCGCAATAGGCCGGCGCGGCGGGATCGTCGCGCGATTGACGAAGGCCTATCTCAAGGCCCGCAAGATCGGCGACGGCGCGGCGATACTTGTCGCCGGTTTCGAAGGCACGCAGGACGACGTAACCGCCAGTGCCAAACGGTTCGGCGCCATCGCCAAGCAGCTCGGCGCGATCTGGGCGGGAGGCAAGCCCGGCACGCGCTGGTATGACGGGCGCTTCCACGGTCCTTACCTGCGCGATCCGATGATGGATCGCGGCGTCGGCGTCGACACGCTGGAGACCGCCACGCGCTGGTCCAATATCGGCGCTCTCTATACCGCCGTGCGCGGCGCCATCGAGAAGGCCATCGCCGACAGCGCGCCGCGCCCCGGCGCGCGCGGCATCGTGATGTGTCACATCAGCCATGCCTATCGCGACGGCGCCAGCCTCTACTTCACCTTCATCTTCCCGCGCGTGCTGGACGGCGAGATCGCGCAATGGCGCGCGATCAAGACGGCCGCTTCCGACGCCATCGCGGCGCATGGCGGCACGATCAGCCACCATCACGGCGTCGGCGAGGATCATCTGCCGTGGATCGCGCGCGAGAAGGGCGATCTCGGGATCGACGTGCTGCGCGCGGTCAAGCACGCGCTCGATCCGGAAGGCATCCTCAATCCCGGAAAGCTTATCCCGCCAGGGCGCCCTTGAGCGCGGCCGCCGCGGCCTTGATGGCTTCGGGAGCCTGCGGCAGCACGCCCTGGAGATAGATGAAGTCGTGCACCAGGTCCGGGAAGTCCGCGACCGTCACTTTCACCCCGGCCGCACGCAGCTTGTCCGCATAAGCTAGGCCTTCGTCGTGCAGGGGGTCGAAGCCGCCCAACATGACGTAGGCGGGAGGAAGGCCCGAAAACTCCTTCGCCTCAAGCGGGGAGATTTTCGGATCGCTGGTGTCGGTGCCCTCGGGCAGATAGTGGCGGAAGAACCAGCGCAGGGTTTCGGCCTCGAGGAAATAACCCTCGCCGAACTCGCGATAGGACGTCGTCTCGCCGCCGATCTGGGTCACCGGGAACAGCAGCATCTGATAGGCGAGCTTGGGATCTCCCTTCTCTTTCGCCATCTGCGCCACCACCGCCGCGAGCCCGCCGCCGGCAGAGTCGCCGCCCACGGCGATGCGGTTGGCGTCGACGCCCAGCGCCGCGGCATTGTCCTCGATCCAGTTCACGGCAGCGAAGGCATCGTCCACCGCGGCGGGATATTTGTGCTCGGGCGCAAGGCGGTAATCGACCGCGATCACGCGCATGCCGGCTTCATTGGCGATCATGCGGCAGAGCCCGTCATGGGTGTCGAGGTTTCCGATCACATAGCCGCCGCCGTGGAAAAAGACGAGCGTGGGCAGAAGTTCGCCTTTCGCCGCGACCGGCACGTAGGAGCGCAGCGCGATGTCGCCGCCGGGACCGGGCATGGTCAGGTTCTGCACCTTGCCGATCGGCACGTCCCTGGGTCCGACCAGCTGCATCATCGCGGCGAAGACTTCCCGTGCGGCAGGGGCGGGAACCTCCCACATCTTCGGCCCGGGCACGGCCGCCATCTGATCGAGGAATCCCTTCACCAACGGATCGATCGGCACTTAAGTCCCCTGCTGCAAGCCCGAGGAGTTTGCACGCCCCCCGACGGGGCGCAAGTGGACGCAAACCGCGAAGATTGGGCGATGATCCTGCAACATGTGCATTCCATCATCGACGAAGCCACGGACTCACGTGGAGATGCAGAGCTGCGGAGACGGACTGTGCGCGAACGAGTTCTCAAGCGGCTCCGCGTAAGCAACCCTAGTTCAGGACGATGGGGGCTTCGGGATCCAGGCGTTGGGACATGATGTCGTCGAGGAAGGCGGAGAGGATTGTCCAGAAGGCGGCGCGGTCGGCGGCACCGGTGCGTTCGAATTCGATGACGGCGCGCCGGGCATAGTCGAGCGCAGCCGCGCCGTGTTCCGACACGAGTTCGGCCGCAAGATGACAAAGATCGCCAGCTCTCATGCGCGCCAGAATGCGCGCGCCATGGTTAGGGTAGCCTTAAAGAACGGTTCACGCCGGGTTAATGCCGGCGGCGTCGCCCAGCCGGATCGTGCCGCCCGAAATCACCGTGCAGCACACCCCGCCCCGCCAATTCGGCGTCAGTGCGTGCTTCAGGCCGGCATGGAATTGTTCCATCAGCATGCAAGGATCGGTTTCGAGCATCACTTCGAGCTCGACCTCCCCGATCGTCATACGGCCGCCGGTTTCGCGCGGCCGCGCAACGCCCTCGACATAGAGATTGGCGCGTCGCGTCACCCAGGGAAGCGGCACGCCCAGATCTCGACAGGCATCTTCCCAGCCGTCGCGGAACAGCACGGTGATCTGGCGGCGCGGCTTCATTCCGCGCGCGTCGCCTTCGATGCCGCGCTCGGCGGTGATGCGCGCTTCGCGCAATTCTTCCATCGGCGCGCGCAGCGCGCTCACCCTGGCGATGCCGATCAGCCTGCCGCTCAAATCTCGATCACCTCTCGTGCCGGCGGATTTTGGTAGAGCATGTCCACCAGCGCCTTGCGCCGCTCCATGGTGGCGCGCTGGTTGATATAGCCCTTGTCGGTGATCTCGTGACCGTCCACCGATGGCGGCTCGGTCATGAGCAGCACGCGCTTGACTCTGGTCGAAGAGCCCGAGCCGGACTTGTTATGCGCCGCGAACTTCTCGCGGATGGCCTCGCGGACCGTGGGATCATTCACGTCCTTGACCGCCGCCATGTTGGGCCAAGCCAGCAGCGCCACGAACGGTTTGTCCTGGCCGCAGACAACGCAGTCCTGGATCAGCGGCGAGGCTGCGGCGACGGCCTGCGCGCGCAGCGTGCCGACGGAGACCCAGGTGCCGCTGTCCAGCTTGAAGTCCTCCGTGACGCGGCCATCGAAGACCAGGCCTTTCTCGGGATCGTTCTCGTCCACGAATCTGGCCGCGTCGCCGAGAGAGTAGTAACCCTCCTCGTCGAACGCGGCCTTGGTGAGATCTGGGCGGCGGTGATAGCCGGGCGTGACGGTCGGACCCTTCACGCGCACTTCCAGCTTGGTGCCGTTGGGCACGAGCTTGAGCGTGATGCCGGGTAACGGAAGACCGATCAGCCCGACGCGCTCCGTCACCCAGTGCACGACCGTGATGCCTTGCGTTTCGGTGGCGCCATACATGGTCGTCAGCGGAATGCGCAGGCCGGTCGCGGCGATGGAGAGTGCCTGGAAGCGCTCATAGATGTCCTGGCTAAGCGTCGCGCCGCCATAGCCGACATAGCGCATCTTTGAGAAGAAGCGGTCGCGCAATTCCGGGTCGCGCTCCATGGCGTCGGCGAGCCATCCGAAGGCGATGGGCGCGGAGCCGAACACCAGCGGCGAGACTTCACGCAAATTCCGGATCGTCTCCTCGAACATGCCGGGCAGCGGCTTGCCGGCATCCAGATGCACCGTGCCGCCGGCGTTGAGATTGCCGTTGAAGCCGATATTGCCGGCGGAGATGTGGTTCCACGGCATCCATTCCAGGCTCTGCGGAATCTCGTCCGGGTCGGCGTCTTCGGTGCGCAGCGCTTCCGTCGCCGCGACCACGGCGCACATCATGCCATGGGTCTGGATCACCCCCTTGGGCATGCCCGTCGAGCCGGAGGTGAAGAGATATTTCGCGACCGTCGAGTGATCGATCCTGTCCATCTCCCTGGCCACGGCAGGGCCGGCGTTGGTCCTGAGCAGATCGGCGAATGCGGTGATCTCGCGATCCGGGATCGGAACGGCGGTTACGACCTCCACGCCGTCGAGCGGCAGCGCGGCCAGCGCGCGCGCATAGATCGGGCCCTGCTGGGCGAAGATCATTCTGGGCTTCGTTGTCTCGAATACGTGACGCAGCTTGCCGTGGTCGCCGCTCATCAACGAGTAGGCGACGGAGACCGGCGCCACCGGCACCCGCGCCTTCATCGCGCCCAGCATCATCACGGCGTGGGCGATGGAATTGCCGGAGATCACCATCAGCGGCGCCTCGGGACCCATGCCGCGATCGAGCATCGCTTGCGCGATTGCGTTGGCCTGGGCGTTCGCCTCGCCATAGGTGATGTAGCGCCAGTCGCCGAGCTTGCCGTCGGGTAAAGGCGCTCGTTCCCCGATATAGTTCCGCCCGGGGTGCAGCGACGCACGCTCCTCGAGCAGATGCGGGATCGAGCGGTGCATCGGGCCGAGCGGGTGGTTGGAGCGCAGATAGACCGTGCCGTCCGGGCGGCGGTCCACGGTGATCGATGGCGCTTTCTGAGCCAGCGGCTTGAAAGGCGGCAACTCCCCTTTCGTCTGGATATTCATGGGCTTAACTCCCTCGGGCGCAAGGAACTACACTTCGCACCCGTTGTTCTATATAAAGTCCCGTGAAAAGCGGGATTTTCCCGCTTCCCGAGGGTTGGCGCACGATGCGCGGCAATAGCGTTCTGCTCATCATCGGCGGCGGCATCGCGGCCTACAAGTCCCTTGAGCTGATCCGCAGGCTGAAGGATCGCGGGATCGCCGCGCGCGCGATCCTCACCCGGGCCGGCGCGGAATTCGTCACGCCGCTGTCGGTTTCCGCGCTCACCGGCGAGAAGGTGTTCCAGGACCTGTTCAGTCTCATCGACGAGGCGGAGATGGGGCATATCCAGCTGTCCCGCTCGGCGGATCTCGTGGTCGTCGCGCCCGCCACTGCTGATCTGATGGCCAGGCTCGCGGGCGGCCATGCCAACGATCTGGCCTCCACCGCGCTTCTCGCCACCGACAAGCCGGTCCTGATGGCGCCGGCGATGAACGTGCGCATGTGGAACCATCCCGCGACAAGGCGGAACCTTGAAACGCTGCGCCGCGACGGCGTGATCTTCGTCGGGCCCAATGACGGCGAGATGGCCTGCGGCGAATACGGTCCGGGCCGCATGGCCGAGCCGGACGAGATCGCCGACGCCGTGCAGGCCGCCCTCGCCGTTCCGGGCCCGCTCACCG
The DNA here is from genome assembly GCA_050728855.1 of Rhizomicrobium sp. Lineage (GTDB taxonomy): Bacteria > Pseudomonadota > Alphaproteobacteria > Micropepsales > Micropepsaceae > Rhizomicrobium. Next base: position 20,918 of record JBOHKI010000024.1, read on the forward strand.
GGATCACCGCGCTCGTCACCGCCGGCCCGACGCGCGAACCACTCGATCCGGTGCGGTTCCTCTCCAACCAGTCCTCCGGCAAGCAGGGTTACGCCATCGCGGACGCGCTGGCGCAGGCGGGTGCGGCCACCACGCTCATTTCCGGACCGGTCGGCATCGCGCCGCCGTCGCGGGTGAAACTCCTCAAGGTCGAGACGGCGCGAGAGATGCTGGCCGCGTGCGAGAGCGCGCTGCCCGTGGATGTCGCGGTGTTCACCGCCGCGGTGGCGGACTGGCGGCCCGAAACCGTCGCCAACCGCAAGCTCAAGAAGCGCGAGAACGCGACCGCACCGGACATCAAGCTGGCGCAGAACCCCGACATCCTGGCGACGATCGCCCACGGCGCGAAGCGCCCCCGCCTCGTCATCGGCTTCGCGGCGGAGACCGACGACGTCATCGCCCACGCGAAAACAAAGCTCGCCGGCAAAGGCGCGGACTGGATCGTCGCCAACGACGTGTCGCCCGCCACCGGCATCATGGGCGGCGAAAGCAACACCGTGCACATCGTGTCGAAGTCCGGCGTCGAGGACTGGCCGCGGCTCGACAAGCGCGAAGTCGGCCGCCGCCTCGCCGCCCGCATCGCCGAAGCCCTGAAAGGCAAGGCGGCATGAAGATCCCGATCCAGCGCCTGCCACATGCGGCCGATCTTCCGCTGCCCGCCTATGCGACGGAGGGCTCGGCGGGGCTCGACCTGCTGGCGGCCGAGGAGCGCGACCTGGCGCCCGGCGCGCGCGCGGCGATTGCCTGCGGCATCGCGCTGGCGCTGCCCGAGGGCACGGAGGCGCAAGTGCGCCCCCGCTCCGGCCTCGCCCTGCATCACGGCGTCACGGTGCTCAATGCGCCCGGCACGATCGATTGCGACTATCGCGGTGAGATCAATGCGATCCTGATCAACCACGGCGACACGCGCCTGCGCATCGCGCGCGGCATGAAGATCGCGCAGCTGGTGATCGCGCGCTGCGAGCGCGCGGAATTCGTCGAGACTTCGGAGTTGCCGCAGACGGCCCGCGGCGCGGGCGGCTTCGGCTCCACCGGTAACAGCCAGAAACGCGCGTGACGCCATGCTGAAACTCTCCCGCAAAACCTTGCTGGCGCTGGAAGCCGTGATCGACATCGCCTTCAACGCGCGGCCCGAACCGGTGCAGGCCAAGGAAATCACCGCGCGCCAGGGCGTCCCGCAGCGCTACCTCGAGCAAGTGATGCAGCAGCTGGTGCGCGCCGGCGTACTCAAGGGCGTGCGTGGACCGCGCGGCGGCTACCGGCTGGCGCGCGAGCGCCGCCGCATCTCCATCGGCGACGTGGTGCGCGTGGCCGAAGCCATCGACGACGGCGAGACGGAGAGCGCGGCGCCGACCTCCGCGCTCGGCACCCAGATCGTCACGCCGCTGATCCATACGCTTCAGGACGAGGTGATGGCCAAGCTCGACGCCATCTCCATCGAGGACCTCTGCCAGCGAGCCCGCGCCGCCGGCGTCGACTGCGGCGGGCGCTCGACGGCCGACTTCACGATCTGACTTTCCACTGTCATGGCCCGCGAATGCGGGCCACCCAGTTGAGGCTTCACCGGTGCATCAGGAAGAAACTCTGACAAACCCTTCGGCAACAAACCACCGTCACCTGGGTGGCCCGCATTCGCGGGCCATGACACAAGTGGCTTAGGAGATATTCGTGGCATCTTCCGACAACGCCCCCCACAAGCCCGGACGCGGCCGCATCTACAATTCGATCACCGAGACCATCGGCGACACGCCGCTGGTGCGGCTGGCGCGGATGCCGCAGGAGGCCGGCGTCAAGGCCGACATCCTGCTCAAGCTGGAGTTCTTCAATCCCATCGCCAGCGTGAAGGACCGCATCGGCGTGTCCATGATCGAGGCGCTGGAGAAGCAGGGCATCATCACCCCGGGCCAATCCACGCTGGTCGAGCCCACCAGCGGCAACACCGGCATCGCGCTCGCTTTCGCCGCCGCCGCCAAGGGCTACCGGCTCGTCGTCGTCATGCCGGACTCCGTGTCCATCGAGCGGCGCAAGATGCTGGCGCTGCTCGGCGCGGAGCTCGTGCTCACCGAAGGCCCCAAGGGCATGAAGGCGGCCATCGCCAAGGCGCAGGAAATCGTCCAGAGCACGCCGGGCGCGGTGATCCCGCAGCAGTTCGAGAACCCTGCCAATCCCGAAATCCACCGCCGCACCACCGCGGAGGAGATCTGGAACGATACCGAAGGCAAGGTGGACGTCGTCATTTCCGGCGTCGGCACCGGCGGAACGATCAGTGGCATCGGCCAGGTGCTGAAGCAGAAGAAGCCGTCCGTGCGCATCATCGCGCTGGAACCGGAGGACTCGCCCGTGCTTTCCGGCGGCCAGCCCGGTCCGCATCCCATCCAGGGCATCGGCGCGGGTTTCGTGCCCGCAATCCTCGACCGTTCCGTCATCGACGAGATCATCACCATCGGCAACGAGACCTCCTTCGATACCGCCCGCAAGGTGGCGCGGCTGGAAGGCATCCCCGTCGGCATCTCGTCCGGCGCGGCCATTGCCGGCGCGCTGGAAGTGGGCAGCCGCCCCGGCATGGAGGGCAAGACGATCGTGGCGATCATCCCCTCCTTCGCCGAGCGTTACCTGTCGACGGCGCTGTTCGAAGGACTGTGAAATTTAATTGCGGAATTGAACCGCGATTTTCGATGCGCGGTGGCTTCGCAATTTTATTGCGGAATTGAACCGCGATTTTTTGATTGTTCGCGTTATCCCTTCAAACCAAGGAGCCCCGCCATGAAGCTGTATATCTCTCCCGGCGCCTGTTCGCTGTCCCCCCATATAGTGGCGAGTGAAGCCGGCATTCCGCTCGAGCTGGTGAAGGTCGACCTCAAGGCCCACAAGACCGCGGCCGGGGACGATTATTACAAGATCAACCCCAAGGGCTATGTGCCGGCGCTCGAGCTGGATGACGGGCGCTTCCTCACCGAGGGCCCGGCCATCGTGCAGTACCTGGCCGACCAGAAGCCGGGTTCGGGGCTCGCTCCCGCCGAGGGCACATTCGAGCGATACAAGCTTTATGAGTGGCTCACCTTCATCAATTCGGAGATCCACAAGAGCTTCGGCCCACTGTTCGGCAACGCCTCCGACGACGTGAAGGCGGAGGCCCGCGCCAAGATCGCCAAGCGCTTCGACTATGTGAACGGCGAACTCGCGGGGAAATCGTTCCTCATGGGCGAGACGTTCACGGCGGCCGACGCCTATCTCTTCGTGATGCTCACCTGGGCGCACCACATGAAGATCGAACTGCCCGCCAACCTCTCCGCCTTCTTCAAGCGCGTCGCCGAGCGCCCGAAAGTGCATCAGGCGATGAAGGAAGAGGGATTGGTGAAGTCGTAGATCCCCTCCCCCGCGTCAAGGGGGAGTTCAGGTACCAAACGTCTCGTCGAACAGCTGGCGCATGGCGGACCATGAGCGGGCGTCGGTGGCGGCGTCGTAGTGGAAATTTGGGATGGCCATCGCATCGACCGTCTTGTCGGTGAAGCAGTGTCCGGCGCCGCCGTAGACGAGGAGTTGCCAGTCCGCCCCGGCGGCATTCATCAGGGCGATGAAGCGATCGCGCGCTGCCGGAGTGATCAGGGGATCCTTGTCGCCGGCGCAGACCATCACCTTGCAGCCGACGGGCCGGTCGTCGCTTTCCGGCAATCCTTGCAATCCGGGATGGAACGCAATCACACAGCCGAGCCCCAGTCCGAGGCGCGCCATTTCCAGCACCGTCCAGCCGCCGAAGCAGTAGCCGATCGCCGCAAGTCTCGCGGTGTCGGCGGAGGCTTGCGATTTTAGGACATCCAGACCGGCGATGACACGCTTGCGCAGCAGCGGCACGTCCTGGCTCATTGCGGTGTAGAGCGCCATGGCGTGTTCGCGCGACGTGGCGGTCTCGCCGTAGAGGTCGAGCGCGAAGGCGACATAGCCCAGCGCCGCCAGCATGCGGGCGCGTTCGCGCGTATGCTCGGCCAGCCCGCCGCCCTGGTGGATGACGAGTATTCCGGGCGCCTTGCCGCCGCCCGAACCGTCGGCGAGATAGCCGGTGAGCCTCTTGCCGCCCTCTTCATAGGCGATTTCGTCATAGGCGATTTCGCGAGTTTCCATGCGCGCCTCCCGATGCCCGCAATGACTCGCATGGGGGCACGAGGCGAGGAAGGCGGCATTATGCGGAATTGACCGCCGGCGCGGCTTTGCCGACACTTCGGGCGGTCGCGCGGCGAGGCCAAACAAAACGGGCGCCCCAGCGGAGCGCCCGTTCCGTCACATGCAACGCGAAATTACTTCGGCGCCGGCGCCTTCGAGTTCGCGGGCAGAAGCATGGCCTTCAGCGCCGTCAATGTCGGCGTCGGCAGTTTGCCCGGGAAGTGACTGAGATCCATCTGCTTGTTGTGCGTGCCGAAGCTCGACGGAAGATTGTGGCAGAGGAAGCAGCCGGCATCCGCGCCGCCATTGCCTACCGTCGCGCCCAGCTGGCGATAGCCGCCGGAGGCATGCTGGAACCAGGTCTCCATGGTGGTGTTGGCGAGGAACGGAATGCCCTTCGGCGTGGCCGGACTGAAGTTCGGGATCGGCTGCTGGAAGCCCACGACGTAGAAGTTGTTCATGAACCCCGTATTGCCGTGCGCCCACACCGCGCCCACGAGCTTGTAGTTCGCCCACGGCCCGGACCGCTTCGGCATGATCGTGGCGTTGAGGCAGGAGATGTTGCCAGCGACGTTGGTATCGCCGTTGACCGTGCAATTGGCCGCGCTGGCGCCGCCGGCCGCCGCCGAGATCGTGCGGCAGACATTGATCGGCACCCATGTCGAGCCCTGTTTCGGATTGGTGTTGCACTGGGGCGGCGAAGTCGAGACGTTGCAGGTCTGGCTCGACATCACGCCTTGCGGAACGGTCTTGGGATTGAAGAACGCCCAGGCCATGTTGTTCGGACCCGTTCCCGAAATCGGCTGGTCGCCGCCGGGCGAACAATCCGGATCGTTGGCCACGTGCTCGAACGTCGCCCACACCCACTCGCCGTGGCTGTTCATCTTGTTCACGTAGTGCAGGCCGACAAGGCCGAAGCGGCCCTGGCAATAGTAGCTGGACGGACATACGCCGTTCGGCCCGAAGTCGCGCCACGCCGTCTTGACCTCGACCGCGCCCTGCTCCGGCAGCTCGTTGGCGCCGGTCGGCGGCAACCAGACCTTGCTCGTATTCTCGTTCGGGCAGGCGCCGTCGGTCGGCTTGGTCACGCCGCAGGCCGCCATGAAGAGCTTCTGGGTATAGACCTGCGCGCCGACGATCGAGTTGTACATCGTCTTGTCGAAGCGGATGTCGTAACGGACGGTATTGCCGTTGATGTCGAGAAGGTGGTTGTCGTTACCCGCCTGGCCCTGATCGAGCATCGCCGTCTCCAGCGCCGTCGAACCGCCGGGATATGGACCCGGGGGCGGCGAGCCGTCGACCTTGAGCGCGTTGTACCACGGCGCCATGTGCATGAACCGTGGCCCCGGCACGCTCGCATCCGAACTCGTGAGAAAGAGGAACTGGTTCCAGGCGAAGGTTTCGACGTCGCAGCCGGTCTGCTGCGCCTGGCCGATCGGCGAGAATGGCGGCTTCTTTCCGTAGCCCGGCGACGCGATGAAGCCGACATCGACCTGGTTCACCGGGGTCGAAATGTCGATCGAATTGCCGTTGCTGAAGCCGCCGGTGCAATTGGCTTGCGCCGAAGCCTTCGGTGCCTTCATGGGCGCCGTGGTGTGCGCCATCGGCGCGGCCATCGATTTCTTGCCGCCATTGGCGCCGGCTGGCGCCAGCGCCAGGCATGTCGCGACGGCGGCCAGCGCCGTCAATCCCAGGGTCCTGTTTTGCATGATCGTCCCTCCCCTTCGCGCGGTGCGCGCGAATCCAATCCAAGGGAGCAAGGCTAGAGGGGTTTGTAACGTTCGGTAAGTGCTCCGTGCAAATTTCACGAAGCGAATACTTGTGGTTGTCCGGGCTTTATTGGGCCCTGGATTGGGTACTGGCGGCCCGATTCTGCTTGAGGACGGCCGCCAGCAGGTCCGGCCGGTCGGTGCAGAGCGCGTCCAGATCGAGAAGCGCGGCCATGGCCGGGGCGTCGTCCACCGTCCAGGCGCCCACCTTTAGGCCCAGCCCGCGGGCCTCGGCCACCGCCTCTTTGGTCGCATCACGATACATCGGAAACCAGCCGTCGCCGCCCGCGGCTTTGATCGCCTTGAGGATCGATCCGCCATATGCCGAGGCATCGAAGCCGCCCGCCCAGGGCGAGGTGCCCGTCGCCGCCCAGTGGCGCAGCGCCTGGAGCGCCAGCTCGGACGGCGGATCGTCCTCCGGCGGCGGCTGGCCATCGCGGAACCAGCTTTGCGCCAGCGTGGTGAACCAGCACTGGATGCCGGGTTCGATCGTCTTGGCGTGCAGCAATCCCGGCCAGTCGAAACCGACCAGCACGGCGCGGTCGAGATAGGCCGCGTCCCTGAGCACCCGGATCGTCTCCGCCGCGACGGCTTCGGGCGTGGCCGACAGCGAACGGTCCACGAAGGACGTCTTCAGCTCGACGAACAGGTGGAACGGCTTGGGCGACAGCTTGGCCAGCTCGATCACCTCCGAGAGCAGCGGCACGCGCTCGCTCTCGGCGGGAATGAGATCGGGATGGGATTTGGCATAGGCGCTCGCGGGATCCGGCTCGCCCACGTCGTAGGTCTCGAGCTCGGCCAGGGTCAGTTCCACAATCTTCGGCGTCGGCTTGACCACATATTTGCCGCCGGGCCCGCGGCAGAGTTCCGGCTTGAGGCGGTAGTCGTGGAAGACGACGAGCTTGCCGTCAGCCGTGAGCTGCACGTCGAGCTCCGCGCCGTCGCAGCCACGCGCGACAGCGTCCGCGAAGGCGGCCAGCGTGTTCTCGGGGCGCAATCCGGCGCCGCCGCGGTGCGCGATGTTCCAAGGATCGGGCATCGCCGATCAGGTATCAGAAAACGCCGTCTCCCGATACCGCATCCCGGCTTTCACCGGGTCCAGTCGTGGTAGAACAGACCGCCCAGCACCCAGGTCGCGCCGGATTCCGGCGCGCGCACCGGCAGGCTCACCATCTCATAGTGCAATTCGGTGCGGTCGTGCGCGGCCAGGCGGACGTCGAGGATCGCCGGCGTGTCGGTGCGGACGACGTCGCGCAACGTCCGGCAATGGAACTCGAACGCCGAAGCGTCGAACAGTTCGGTGAGCTTGAGGCCGGTGATGTCGCAATCGAAGCGGCGGATGAGACCGGAGCCCGCCAGCCGCACGCGGAAATCGCGCTCGCAGCCCAGGGGCTGATACACGACCAGGTTGCGCAGGATGGGCGCGAGTGCGCGCGAGGGCACGTCGCGATTGAGCACGAAACCGCCTGCGGCGCGGCGTTCGCACCAGTGATCGAACAGCAGCCGGGCGCCGTAATGCGCCGGTTCGGCCAATTCGGCCCGCGTTTCCTTGACGTCCGGCGCGGCGGCATCGACACCGCGCCACACAAGTCCCAAGGCTTGCATCGCATTTTTCCAAAAATTTGCGGGCGTTTTATAGGCACGCCGGCACAACCGTTGCGATGGTTGTAACGCCCAGCCGCTAGCGAGGGGTAAACCGCGACGCGCGCATTTGATTCGAATGCAACGGATCGGCCTTGGGCGCGGCGCCTATCCGCCGTGGCGGCTGGCATCCACTGCCTGGGCCTCGCGCAGCAGACCGGCGACACGCGCATCGACGTCCTTCGGCTCCGCGACCAGGAAGACGTGGACATAGGAGTTGCCGACCTTGTCCACGCGCCTGACAGGCGGGCGGGCGCCGCCATGATCGAGCACGACGTGGCAATGCAGGTCGGCCTTGCGCACCGTCACCGCGGCGAAGCGGGTGTTGGCCTGGAGTGCGATGCGCGTCTTCACCGGGCGCAGTGTCACCGCGCCGTTCTTCTCCGCCGCCTTCACGAACGCATCGAACGCCTTGCGCAGCGCCGGAGGCCTGCCCGCGAAATGCGCCTCGACCGGCACCTTCACGCAGGAATGCCAGACATTCGCCGTGACGAAGGTCTGCCCGCATTTCGGACAGGCCCAGAGCGGGCGTTTTGCCATCAGGGCGCCGGCCGCCGGTTCTTGCCGATGAAACCGAACATGTGGCCCGCGACGTTGCGCATCTGGATCTGGTCGCTGCCTTCGGTGATGCGGTATCGGCGGTGGTGGCGGTAGATGTGTTCGAACTGCTTGTGGCGCGAATAGCCCCAGCCGCCATGCACCTGCATCGCCCAGTCGGCCGCGTTGCAGACCAGATTGTTGCCCTTGTAGTTGCACATGCTGACCTTGTCGGACAGGTAGAGCTGAATCTCCGGCCCGGTCATGCGGTCCATCTCCCACGCGGTGCGGTAGATCAGCCAGCGCAGCATTTCTGCCTCCGTCTGCAACTCCACCAGCGGCCACTGAATCGCCTGGTTGCGGCTGAGCGGCTTGCCGAAGGGCTTGCGGGTGTTGGCGTAGTCGATGCTCTCGTTGATGCAGTATTGCGCGGCACCCAGGCCCGAAGCAGCCTGGCGGATGCGGTTTTCGTGCACGAAGTGGCGCGCCAGCACCAGCCCGTTGTCGACTGGGCCGAAGACGGCGCCCTCCGGCACCCACACGTCCTTGAACGAGACACGGGCGTGGTCCGTCGGCATGTTGAACGTCCACATGTACTCTTCGATCTTCACACCGGGCGCGTCCATCGGCACGATGATGCAGGTGAGGCCGCGCGCATCGCCGTCATTGCCCGACGTGCGGCAGAACACCATGTCGTGGCTTGCGACGTGGACGCCGGTGTTCCACATCTTCTCGCCATTGATGCGCCAGCCATTGCCGTCCTTGACCGCGCGCGTCTCCATCCAGGTGGCGTCGGAGCCGTGTTTGGGCTCGGTGAGGCCGAAGGCGAGACGCACGGTGCCGTTCAGCATGCCGGGAAGCACTGTCTTCCTCTGCTCCTCGGTGCCGAAGTCCCGCATCATCAGCACTTGCGGGAAATTGCCGACGACGGAGGTTTCGTTCTGCAGATCGTTGAAGAGGCCGAGGCCCTTGGCGGCGAGATGCTCGCGGATGATCGCCATGGCGAGGTTGCCGATGTTCTTGCCGCCATATTCCTCGGGCAACGCCAGACGCAGGAAGCCGGCCTTGTCGGCGCGGATGCGCATCTCGCGCAAGAGCGCCTCCCAATCCTTGCGCGGCAGCCCGCCATGCTCGAAATCGGTGCGCGCCCATTCGCGGCGGTGGTCGAAGAAGCGGTCGTTGTCGTCCTGGTGCTGGAGCGGCATGATTTCGCGGTCGATGAAGTCGTCGATTCGCGCGAGAAGCTCGGTGATCTCTTTTGGGATCGAGAAGTCCATGGGCATTCCTCCGATAGCGATGGCGCAAGTCTAAGCACGGGCGCGCGGGCACGCCAATCGGCACCTGCGCCGGATGGCGGCGGCGGCGCTGACGCAGCGGTGGCGGGCTTATTGCGGCGCGATCGAGGCGATCATGGCTTCGACGTCGGGGTCCTCGCCGAAATTCTCCGGCAGGGTGCCCAGCGCTGCGCGCGCAAAGATGAACATCGTCAGGCTTTGTCCGTCCTCCGGAATGACGATGGCGCGCATCTTCATGGCGAGGCCGTTGCCGCCCGGGGCCAGGATCGTGCCGGCAAGCGCGGTGCGCCCCGCCACCGTCATGATCCGGAACGCACATTGGGAGATCTTGAACTCCCCGAAAATGTGGGACTTGCAGAGCTTGTCGCCCACCGCCAGCAACGTTGCGTCGTCCGCGTGACGGAAGTCGGATGCGCCGTCTGCATCCGAACCCACCATCAGCACGCTGAAACCGCCGAGCTCCGGTTTGATGATCGGGACCGTCATGTCCTTCGGCGGGGTCGCGCACATCTTCTGGAAATAGTCGGGAAGCGGAGCGCCGCCATCCTGCGCATTGATCGTGGCGTCGCACTCGCTCCAGCCTTTCGCCAGCGCCAACGTATAGCCGGGCGCGACGGAGATGCGTTTGCCGGATGATGCCGCGGCGCCTTGCGGCTGTGTCGCCTGCAGCTGGACCGCTTGCGGCAGCGCATTCGTTGCGGACGGCAGCGCGCTCGAATCCTGCGCGTGGGCCGCTGCCGCGCACATGGATGCTGCTATTCCGATTGCGAATATGACGCGCATGACGTCCCCCGATCGCCGCGGCCAGAGTCTCATGCAACTCCGGCGGCCGCAACAGCGCCGTGGGAGCATGGCACTTCGGACTCATGCATGGCGCGAGGAGGCGGCTCGGCTGGTTCCATTCGGGCGCGCATTATGTCCGTGGAGGGCGTTATGCCCCGATGGCGGCGTTGATGGCGTCGGACAGGGTTTCGAAGTCGAATGAGGCGTCGTGCCTGCGGCCGTTGATGAAGAAGCTGGGCGTGCCGTTCACCCCGCTCTTCACGCCGCCCATGAAATCGGCGCGGACGCGCTCGCGATACGTGCCCTCCGCCAGCGCCGCGCGCAGCGCCGCGGCGGGAAGATCGAGGGACTTGGCGAGTTCGAGGTAGAGCGGGCCGCCGAGCCGGTCCTGGTTTTCGTACAGCAGGTCGTGCGCCTCCCAGAACTTGCCGTGCGCGCCGGCGAACTCGGCGAACTCAGCCGCGGATTCGGCATGCTCATGCATCTCGGAGAGCGGGAAGTTGCGGAACACCAGGCGCAGCCGCTTGCCGAACGATTTCTGGACCGCCTTCACGATCGGAAACGCCTGGCCGCAATAGGGGCACTGGTAGTCGCCATATTCCACCAGCGTGACGGCCGCGTCCGCCGGTCCCTGGCCGTGATCGTCCGATCCGACGGGAATCTTGAGTGTCGACATCCAGGCCTCCTAGTGTTTCAGGTTTTCGAGAGCATCAAGAATGCCGTCGGCGCCGGGATTGACGGCGACCGGCGAGCAATAGCTCCAGGCGATCGTCCCCACCTTGTCGAGGACGAACAGCGCGCGTTCGCAGGTGCCGTCCGCCATGCGATAGGCGCCGTAGCGCCGCGCGACCGCGCCCTTGGGCTCGAAATCGGCCAGCAATGGGAAGCGCAGCTTGCGCGCCTCCGAAAACGCGCCGTGGCACCACACGCCGTCGACCGACAGGCCCAGCATGGTGGCGCCTTGTTTCTGGAACTCGGGAAGGACCTCGTTGTAGAGCGCCATCTGGTCGCCGCAGACCGGGCTCCAGTCCGCAGGATAGAAGGCCAGAATCACCGGCTTGCCGCGCAGTTCGTGCAGGCTGAGTGTCTGGTCCGGCGTGACGTGCAGCGTGAAATCGGGCGCCGTCGTGCCGGCGGGAAGAATGGAAGTCGGATCGGGCATGGCTACGGTCCTCCGTGCCCCAGCACACCGACGCTATCACACCGACCCGCCGCCACCACCCGTCATTTTTTGCACGCGCGAACGTGACGAACGTGCCACGCGCGAAACGAAACCCCCGTTTCACGCGGGCGGCGGTTGACTTGATCGCGAACCGGGCGTACCCACGGCGCGCATCGCGCGGCATAGGGCCGTGCGGGCGATTCGCGAAAGCCAGAGATGACCATTCGAAACATGATGGTTTGCACGGCTTCGCCGTCCGGTCTCCCGGGCGGCTGCAAGGCCGTATCGGCTCGCGAGGAGAGCGCGCGTTAGGACACCCTGACTCGCCTCAGTTTCACCCCTCCCGAGCCCGGCTCCGGAGGGGATTTTTGTATCCGGCATTCCCCTGCCGCGCCGGGTTCGGGCACAAAAGAAAAGCCCGTGTCATGACAGACATTGCCGAACTCGATCTTTCCCAGGCGGGCCTGCGCGTCACCGGACGCGGCCTGCAGGCGTGGCGCGCCGAAGCGGGCGAGCTGCTCAAGCTCGCATTGCCGCTTGCTTTCACGCAGCTGGCGCAAATGGCCATCATGACCACCGACGTGGTCATGCTGGGGCATTTCAGCACCCAGGCGCTGGCCAGCGCCGCCTTGGGCAACACGGTGTTCTTTCTTGCCTGGCTGATCGGCTGCGGACCCGTCACCGCGGTCTCGCCGATGATCGCGCACATCCTGGGCGCCAATCCCAACGAGCGCGCCGGCGTGCGCGCGGTGGTGCGGATGGGCTTCTGGTCTGTGATCGTGACCAGCCTGCCGCTGATCGTGCTGCTGCTGTTCACGAAGGATCTGCTGATCCTGCTGGGGCAGAAGCCGGTGCTCGCCCAGGGCGCGGGCGATTTCGTGCGCATGCTGTGCTGGGGGCTGCCGTTCTCGCTGTTCTACCAGGTGCTGCGCAATTTCTCGACCGCGCTGTCGCGCCCGCACGCGTCGCTGATCGTCATGGTGGTGGCGATCTTCTTCAACGCGACGGGCGACTACGCGCTCATCTTCGGCCACTTCGGCGCGCCGGCGATGGGGCTGTCGGGTTCGGGCCTTGCCAGCGCGTGCTCCTACACCTTCAGCTTCCTGGCGATGGCGACGGTCGTGTGGCTGACGCCGTCGCTGCGCAAATACCGGATATTCCGCCGCTTCCGCCGGGTGCATCTGGAGAAGCTGGCCGAAGTGTTCCGGCTCGGCTTGCCGATCGGCATGACCATGCTCTTCGAGGCGATGCTGTTCAACACCGCCACGCTGATCATGGGCACGTTCGGCACGGCCTCCGTCGCCGCGCACCAGATCGCGCTCAACGTGCCGTCGATCACCTTCATGGTGCCGCTGGGCATCGGCATGGCGGCGACCGTACGCGTGGGACTGGCGGCGGGGGCGCGCGACGGCGCGGCCGTGCGCCGCGCGGGTTACGCCGCGATCGCGATGGGGGCCGCGTTCATGGCGCTGATGGCCGTGCTGCTCTGGGTCTTTCCGGACCGGATCGCCGCGCTCTATTTCGGCGATCCCCAGGCCAATGCCGGCGTGATCGTGCTTGCGGTGCTGTTCCTGCACGTGGCGGCCGTGTTCCAGATCGTGGACGGCATCCAGGTGGTGGGGGCGCTGTCGCTGCGGGGGCTCAAGGACGCGCGCGCACCGATGTGGATCGCGGGCGCGAGCTACTGGCTGGCGGGCTTCCCGGTCTGCGCCCTGCTCGCCTTCGGCTTTCATATGAAGGGGTTCGGCATCTGGATCGGGCTCGCCTTCGGGCTGCTGGTCGCCGCAGCCGCGATGTGCGCGCGGTTCTGGTACCTGAGCCGCGACCGGTGACGCCATGCAGGTTTCGGAATTCTCGCTGCACCTGATGGTGAGACATCCCGAGGCCGACCTGTCGGGATTGCCGCGCGAGCTGGCGCTGACGGCGAGCCGTGTCTGGAAAGCCGGCGCGCCGCGGATGACGCCGGCCGGCATTCCGCTCTCCGGCATCTACCGCAGCTCTTATTGCGGCATGGAGATCCGCCACGCGCCGGACTGTACGCTGCCGGAGGCGATCGAGGGTTTTCTCGATCACCTCCTGCCTCGCCGCGCCACCATCGACCGGCTCGGCAATACGGGCGGGCGCTTCGACCTGGTGGTCTACTGGTACTCGCCCGGCAACACGGGCGAGGAATTTCCCCCGTCCCTGCTGCGCGCGCTGGCCGACATGAACATCGCGCTCGGCCTCGACATCTATGGCGACAAGCCGCTGGGGCTGTGCGGATAGGCCGTTGCCGCGCGGGGATAAGCCGCTAAGCTCGCCGGAAAAGACATCCGGGGAGTGCGCCATGTTCGACTTTTCGCGGCTGAAATCGGTCGCCGATATCCCGCGGGTCCATGCGAAGGAACGGCCCGGCGGCATAGCGCTCGATTTCAACGACCGGATCACGACGTTCGGCGAGCTCGACGCACGCTCCAGTCGCGTGGCGCAGGGAATGATCGCGGCGGGCGCCGTGCCCGGCGCGCGCGTCGGCTATCTGGGCAAAAACGTCGACCGCTATTTCGAGGTGCTGCTCGGTGCGTTCAAGGCGCGCGCCGTGATCGTGGGCGTGAACTGGCGGCTGGCGTCGCCCGAGATCGCCTATGTGCTCAACGACGCGGGCTGCGCGATCCTGTTCGTCGGAAAGGACTACTACGCGACGGTCGAAAAAATTATTCCGGATTGCCCGGGATTGAAGACGGTCATCGCCATGGATGGCGGACATCCGGCGTGGCCTTCCTACGAAACTTGGCGCGATGCGCAGGCGAATGAGGACCCGATGCTGCCCATCGGACCGGATGACGACGTGATCCAGCTCTACACTTCCGGCACGACGGGCCATCCCAAGGGCGTGCAGCTCACCAATGCGAATTATCTGGCGATCTTCGGATGCCTCGGCTCGCCGCTGGGCAACTATCTGCCCGAGGACGTGGTGCTGATCGCCATGCCATTCTTCCATGTCGCCGGCGTGAACATCGGATTGCTGTCGCTGGCGCAAGGCGCGCGCGGGGTCATTCTCGGCGACATCGATCCCGGCGAGATCTTGCGGCTGATCGAAGCCAAGCGCGTGAGCTACGCGTTCCTCGTTCCGGCGGTGATCCTGTTTCTCCTGCAACACGCCAATTCGGCGACGACGGATTTCTCGTCGCTCAAGAACATTTCCTATGGCGCCTCGCCGATCTCCGATAACGTTCTGCTGCGGGCGCAGCGCACGCTGGGTTGCGAGTTCATGCAGCTCTACGGCCTTACCGAGACGACCGGCGGCGGCACCTATCTCGGTCCGGAGGACCACGATCCCGCGCGCGGCAAGCTGCGCTCCTGCGGCAGGCCCGCGCCCGGCCATGAGATCCGCATCGTCGATGGCGACGGCCAGACGCTCGGACCGCGCGAGGTCGGCGAAATCCTGATCAAGGCGCCCAACCTGATGAAGGGCTATTGGAACAGGGCCGACGCCACGCGGTCCGCGATCCGGGATGCCTGGTTCCACACCGGCGACGCGGGCTTTTTTGACGAAGAAGGTTACCTATATATTCACGACCGCGTGAAGGACATGATCGTTTCGGGTGGCGAAAACATCTATCCGGCCGAAGTCGAGAACGCCCTTTTCGGCCATCCCGGGGTGGCTGATGCGGCCGTGATCGGGGTGCCCGACGAGCGCTGGGGCGAGGCGGTGAAGGCGATTGTCGTGAAGAAAGAGGGCGCTAGCCCCAGCCCCGCCGAGATCATCGCCTGGGCGCGGGGACGGATTGCGGGCTATAAACTGCCCAAATCCGTGGATTTCGCGGAGACGATCCCCCGGAATCCCAGCGGCAAGGTCCTGAGACGGGAACTTCGCAAGCCCTATTGGGAAGGACGCGACAGACAGGTAAACTAGAGTCGCTTCGGGAGGCCCGTTTCATGCGGGAGGAGCATAGGATGCGCAATCTTCTGACCTGCCTCGCAGGTGTGACGGCGCTGGTTTTGGCGGGACCTGCAATGGCGGGCGGCGCCAGAGCGTTGTCTTCGCCCATGGTCGATGCCGTGCCGAACGATGCCGGCGGCGAAGCTGTGCCCACCGTGCTCCCCGGCGACGACATCGCCATCGCCTGCGATGCGCTGTCCAAGAGCGACGCCAGCTCCGACGTGCGCGTGGTGCTCACCATCTCGGCCATGCCCGGCGACATCAAGCCCGGCATCAAGCGCGTGATGGCGACCAACGAAGAGATCACCAAGGGCGCCGTTCGCGTGCGCGTGCCGACGGTCTCCGAGCTCGACGACCAGACGGTGAACCTCAACGTCTATGTGGTCGACGAAAAGGGCGCGAAAAGCTGCGACGCCGGCCACGTGAAAATCGCCGATCAGGTTCCGGCGAAGAAGAAGCCCTAAATCAAATCCTGTAAGGCATGCGAACGCCGGGATCGCCTGGCGGGAAGTCTTTTGTGTTCCGGCTCACGAGAACCATGGAATGCACTCTCGCCGACGCCCAGATAATGGCGTCGGGCAACTTGATCCGGTGCTTCCTTCTAAGCGCCATGGACTCGTTCGCGACCGCATCGTCAATATGGACGACGGAGTATCCTTCCAGGAACGACCGTGTTGCGGCTTCCAGGCTAGGCGCCGCGCCATTCATGACCTCCATCCAGGTCATGACGCTGATAAACCTGTCGTGGTAGCGATCGATTTCGGTGCGCGCTTGCGGAACGGAGTTCAGGTAGTCGACGAGAATATTTGTATCGAAAAGCGCTTTTACCATTCGTCACGCAGCTTCCGCTGATATTCCAGCCCGTCGACCTTTCGCTTGCCCCACAGGCCGAATGCATCACCCGCTTTCTCGCGGCGATCCGAGAGCAAATAAGCTTCGATCGCCTCTCGGATGACGGCCGCGCGCGAAAGCTTTCGCGACTGGCCGATCTGGGCAAGGAGTTTTAGGTCGCGATCCGGGATTTCGACGAGCGTCTTCATTCGGTATATGTACTATCTATATCATATATCGTCAAGGAAGAAACACCGCGCCCAGCGCGAGCAGCCCGACGGCGGCTCCGGCAACGATCCAGATCGCCACGCGTTCGTTGCGGTTGCGCCGGGCCTGGGCGTCGGCGATCTGACGGACAGTGTCGGGGTGCAGGCGCAGTCCGCCCTGGGCCAGCATGGCCGACACCACTTCGGCGTTGCGCAGGAGCTGCGGCAGGTCGCGGGCGAGCTTGCCCAGCGCATTGACGCCCTCGCCCATCTCGCGCAGCGGCCCCATGTGGTCGATCATCCATTGCTCGATCACGGGGCGGGAAGATTTCCAGATGTCGAATTCCGGATCGAGCGAGCGCGCCACGCCCTCCACCACCACCATCGTCTTCTGGAGCAGGACGAGCTGGGGCTGGAGCTGCATGTCGAAGCGGTAGGTGGTGTCGAACAGTTGCTGGAGCAGCTTGGCCATCGACACGTCGTGCGCCACGCGGCCGAAGATCGGCTCGCCCACGGCGCGAAGGGCTTGGGCGAAAGTCTCTATGGCGTGGGTGGGCGGCACGAAGCCCGCGTCGAAATGCACCTGGGCCACACGCAGGTAGTCGCGCGCGAGAAACCCGCCCAGCGTTTCGGCGAGGAACCGCCGCATCGCGGGATCCAGGCGGCCCATGATGCCGAAATCGACCGCGACAAGCCGACCCTGCGCATCCACGAACAGGTTTCCCTGATGCATATCGGCATGAAAGAAGCCATCGCGCAGGGCTTGGCGCAGGAAACTCTGCACCAGGGCGACGGCGATCTTTTTCGGATCGTGGCCGGCGACCTCCAGCACCGCGGGATTGCGGATGGGCGTGCCCTCGATCCATTCCGTCGTCAGCACGCGCGCGGCGGTTCGGTCCCAGTCGATGCCCGGCACGCGGAAATCGCGGTCGGCCTTGGTGTTGTCGGCGAGTTCGGATGCGGCCGCGGCTTCCATGCGCAAATCCAGTTCCAGCGCCACGGACGCGGCCAAGGTGTCGACCACGGCGGTCGCGCGCAGCCGTCGCGCCTCCGTCGACAGCCGCTCGGCCATCCGCGCGGCGAGCGCGAAAGCCGACAGGTCGCGGGCGAACTGCGCCTCGATGCCCGGGCGAAGGACTTTCACCGCGACCTGCCGCGGCGGCTCGTCCGTCGTCTCGGCACGATGGACCTGCGCGATGGACGCGGCGGCGACGGCATCGCCGAACACCGTGAAGAGTTCGTCCAGCGGTTTGCCGAGCCCGTCCTCGACCGCGCGGCGCGCCACTTCCTCGTCGAATGGCGGAAGGCGGTCCTGGAGCGCCTCGAGCGCGCCCGCCAGGTCCGCGCCGACGAGGTCGGGACGCGTGGCGAGCACCTGACCGAGCTTCACATAGGCGGGGCCGAGGCTTTCCAGCGCCCGCGCCAGCCGCATGCCGGGCGCGAGCGTTCTGTCCTCGCGCTCACGCGTGCCGAGCAGGCGGCGCGCGATCCGGGCCGACAGCGGCATGCGGTCGAGATATTCGCGCGGCACCAGCGCGTCGTGCCGGGCCAGCACGCGGGCGGCATGGTGAAGGCGGTACAGCTTGGAAAGTGTGCGGATCATATCTTCCACGCCGAATGCAGCGCCGCGATGCCGCCGGTCAGGTTGCGCACCTTGACGCGCGACAGCCCGGCCTTCTCGATCATCTTCGCGAATTTCGCCTGGGGCGGGAACCTGCGGATGCTTTCGGCGAGATAGCGATACGACTCCGCGTCCTTCGCCACCCATTCGCCGAGTTTGGGGAGCACCGAGAAGGAGAAACGCTCATAGAGCTCGTACAGCCCCGGCGCCTCGACGCGCGAGAATTCCAGGCACAGAAAGCGGCCGCCCGGCTTCAGGACACGCCGGGCCTCGGCGAGCGCGCGGTCGATATGGGTCACGTTGCGGATGCCGAAGGCGATGGTGTAGGCGTCCATCGATGCGTCGGGAACGGGAAGGCTCTCCGCGTCGCCGCAGATCCAGTGGATGGCGGTCTCGCCCTTCTCTTCCGCCCGGCGGACGCCCTCAACCAGCATGTCGGCGTTGATGTCGCACACCGTGATCGCCGCCTCGCCACCCCGCTTGCGCGCGGTGTCGGCGATGCGGAATGCGATGTCGCCGGTGCCGCCGGCCACGTCCAGCACGCGCCAACCCGGCTGAGGATTCAGCCACTCGACCATGACGTCCTTCCACAGCCGGTGGACGCCGCCCGACATCAGGTCGTTCATCAGGTCGTAGCGCTTGGCGACGGAGGAGAAGACCTCGCGCACGAGAGCTTCCTTGTCCTCTTCCGGCACCTCGCGGAAGCCGAAGCTGGCGGTGGGTTTCGTGTCAGCAGTCATCGGCGGCACATTAGCTTGCGCGGAGTCCATGGGCTACGGTCCCGCCCCGCGACTCTTGACCGTCAGCCATGCCTGAACTCCCCGAAGTCCAGACCGTCATGATGGGCCTGAAACCGGCGCTGGAAGGCCGCCGGTTCACCCATGTCGAAACCCGGCGGGGCGATTTGCGCATCCCCTTCCCCAAGGGCTTCGCGGCGCGGCTCGAGGGCCGCAAGATCGAGCGGCTGTGGCGGCGGGCAAAATATGTGATGGCCGACCTCGACGGCGGCGAGACACTCGTCATCCATCTGGGCATGAGCGGGCGGATGAGCGTCCAGGGCGCGCCGCTCGGCACGTACCACGACGCGATCGAACGTCTCGACAAGCACGATCACGTGGTCATGGACACCGACGCGCCGGCCCGTATCGTCTTCAACGACCACCGCCGCTTCGGGCTGATGACGCTTGTCGACACCAACACCATCGGCGACCACAAGCTGTTCCGCGATGTCGGCGTGGAGCCGCTGTCCCGCGATTTCGATGCCGATTTCCTGGTCGAAGCGCTGAAGGACAAGAAGACGCCGATAAAGTCCGCGCTGCTCGACCAGCGCATCGTCGCGGGCCTCGGCAACATCTATGTCTGCGAGGCGCTGTGGCGGGCGCGCATTTCGCCCCGGCGCCGCGCCGCGCGCGTCAAGGCCGCGGAGATCGAGGTGCTGGTCACGGCGATCAAAGCGGTACTGCGCGAAGCCGTGAAGGCGGGAGGCTCGTCCCTGCGCGATCACAAGCGGGTGGATGGCGAGCTGGGCTACTTCCAGCACCACTTCTCCGTCTACGACCGCGCCAACAAGCGCTGCAAGCGCAACGACGGCGGCGCGATCCGGCGCATCGTGCAGAGCGGGCGGTCGAGCTTCTACTGCCCGGCATGCCAGAAGTAGCAGGGCATATGTGCTGCCCGGAAATTGCACGGCGGCTTCGAAGCGGTCCCTGCTATGTTCGATTTTTGCGATCTGCCGAACGCCCAACGGAGACATCATGCACCATTCCCGCATCAATGGCCTGCTGATCGACTGCAAGACAGACGACATCGACGCTGCCTCCCGCTTCTGGGCCGATGCGCTTGGCCGCCCGGTCGACCCCAACCATCCCGGCAGCCGCGGCAATTACCGCATGCTGGAGACGCCGCCCGACGAGGTAAGCGTTCAGATCCAGCGCGTGGATCACGAAAGCCGAGTCCACATCGACATCGAGACCGACGACATTCAGGCCGAGGTCGCGCGCCTCGAGAAGCTCGGCGCACGCGTGGACGTGCGCCGCGAGCGCTGGGTGGTGATGCAGGCGCCAACCGGCCAGCGCTTCTGCATTGTGCGTGTGCAGCGCGAAGGCTGGCCAAAAAACGCCAACCAGTGGGACTAGGTGGCGGACCGGAGCATGCGTTTCGAGGATTGCCGCATCAGCTCAAGTTCACCTGCCACGACACCCCGAACCGGTCGTCGCACCAGCCGAATTTCCTGCTGAAACCGTAATTGCCGGGCGGCATGAGCGTTTTTCCGCCTTCGCTCAGCGCGGCGAAGAGCCGGTCGAACTCCGCCTCGCTTTCACATTCCAGGAACAGCGACATGGAGGGCGTAAAATCGAAGGCATGCACGGGCGGGCTGTCCGTTGCGAGCAAATCGACATCGTTGAGCGTGAAGGCGGCACGCATTACGGCGCCTTCCTTGCCTGGCCCGCCCGGCCCCCATTTCGTGATGCTTTCGATCTTCGAATTCGAAATGAGCGAGGCATAGAATCCGATCGCCTC
>JBOHKI010000025.1:0-38593 GCA_050728855.1 Rhizomicrobium sp.
GTCGGGCTCGGCTGGCTGCGCAGCGCCCCGGCGGCGGGCGCGGCGCTGGTCGCCTTCACGCTGGCGCGCTGGCCGGTGGCGCGGCGCAGCGGCGCCACGATGTTCGCGGCGGTGGCCGTGTTCGGGATCGCAACCATCGTCTTCGGCCTGTCGAGGGATTTCGCGCTGTCGCTGGCCGCGCTGTTCGTGATCGGCGCGTCGGACATGATCAGCGTCTATATCCGCTCCACGCTGATCAATTTCGCCACACCCGACCGGATGCGCGGGCGGGTGGGCGCGGTCAACATGCTGTTCATCGGCGCCTCCAACGAGCTCGGCGAATTCGAATCCGGCATCACCGCGCAATGGTTCGGCACCGTGCCGTCCGTGATCCTCGGCGGCATCGGCACCATGCTCGTGGTGGCGGTGTGGATGGGCCTGTTCCCGCCCCTGCGCCAGGTCGACCGCCTGGAAGACGTGGCACCCGGCACGGCCTAGGGTCTGTACTCGATTGTCCTAAACCAAAGTTACCTGTCATCCCGGCCAAGCGATGCGAAAGCATCGCGCCGAGCCGGGACCCACGGCGCAAGCGGCTTGGTGGGTCCCGGGTCTCGCGATGCTCGCCCGGGATGACAGGTATCTCGTGAGGCGAGACGGTCGCGTCCGGTTTCTACTTTTCCAGAAACGCGTCCAGCGCCGTGTCGAATTGCCGGGGCTGGTCGAGCATGACGAAGTGGAGCGAATCCTTCGCCTCGACGAACGCCATTCCCGGAACGGCGGCGTAGGCGGCGCGGTACATCGTGGCGGTGGTGCCGGGCGGCGCGCCCGCCGGGGCGTAGTCGGGGAAGACCAGCGTCAGCGGCGTCGTGACCGCCGCGAGCCCGGGGCGCAGATCGAGGGTCATGTCGTCGGCGATGGCGTTGGCGGCGACGGAGGCATCGGTTGCCTTGCCCCAGGCCTCGATCATGGCGCGGTCGGCGGGCGCGGACGCCATGCCCGCCATCGTCCGGTCGTGGCGCGGGCCTGACAGGATGCCCGCGGGATTGGCGCGCGCGGCATCGGCCATCGGCGTGGCGGCGGCGACGGTCGCCTGCGGGCCCAGCATCAGCGTGGAATAGAACGGCAGCGCATCCACCAGCATCGCCTTGCGCAGATCGGCGGGATGATGCTCGGCCAGATAGAGCGTCATCGTCCCGCCCAGCGAATGGCCGACGATCGTCGCGGGCGCGAGATGGGCTTCGCGCAGATACGCATCGATGGCTTCCGCCGCCGGCACGAGCACGGCGCCCGTGGCATTGGCGCGCGAGGGTTCGCCCGCGAAGCCCGCGATCTGGATCAGATGCACGCGGTAATGCTCGCTGAGGCGCTGGGCCTGCGCCTTCCAGGTCTCGCGCGAGGAGGCGAGGCCCGGGATGAACACGATGTCCGGCCCCTTGCCCACGATCTCGTCGCTGAAGCGGTCGCGGGTGACGACGGTGTCGTCGCCTGGGAACAGCAGCGGGCCCACGGTATCGGCGAGCGACGGCGCGAAGGTGGCGGCGGCGAGTGCGGCGCCCAGCAGCAGGTTGCGGAATTTGGCGTTCATGACGATCCTCCTCCAATGCACGGCGACCGATGGCGCGGCGGTTCAGCCCGCGCCGATGACGTCGCGCAGATAGTTCACGTAGTCCTCGAAGGCGCGGCGGCCGGCGCGGCTGAGGCCGATTCGGGTGCGCGGCTTCCTGCCGACGAAATCCTTCTCGACATCGACATAGCCTTCGATCTCGAGCGTGGTGAGATGGGCGCCGAGATTGCCGTCGGTGGTGCCGACGATGTCCTTCAGGCGGACGAATTCCAGCTTGCCGCCATCGGGCAGCGGTTTCAGCGCCGCCATGATCTTGAGCCGGATGGGCTGGTGGATGGTGGGGTCGGGCTGGTCCATGTCAGACGCTCCTCAGCCACAGGCCGCCCAGGACCAGACCGAAACCGCCGACGCCCGCCATCCAGAAATAGAAATGCTCGCGCGCATGGAAGAAGCAGATGAGCGTGAACAGCGCCAGCAGCACGCCCAGCACCAGCATGCGCCAGCCGCGCATCCAGATGCCGATCAGCACGTAGTAGAGCGCGACCAGGATGGGGAAGTAGGCGCCGAACTGCGCGTCGGTACGCGGCGGGATGATGGAGAATTCCGCGCTGATGAAGGCGAAGATCGCGAGGAAGGTGGCGACGTAGCGCCAGTCCATCGGCTTGGTGTTGCCGCGCGACATGGCGTAGCCGATGGCGAAGCTGCCAGCCGATCCCAGGCTCGACAGCACCAGCCAGAGATAGGGCCACTTCACGCCGAGCGCCATGGCGCCATAGCCCACGATCCAGACGCAGCCCCACAAGACCAGATGCGGCCAGGCCATGTGGTAGCCGAGGGTGGAGACGGTGCGCCGCTCCGTGGCGGCGATGTCCTTCAAAGTCTCGGCGGCTTCCTGCGGTGTGATGCTCATGATCGCGGCCTCAAAGTAGAGTACTCTGCTATATAGAGTTCTCTAAGATGAAGTCAAGCGCGCGGAGGACGCTTCGATCAAGGTATTGAAATTACGGGATAAACGGACCTCTTCCTACCAGTCGTTCAGGCCCTGAAAGCGGCTGAAGCCGGCGGCGCGGGACCAGCGGGCCCATTCGGCGCGCAGCCGGACGGTTTCGCTGGGGCTGCCCGTGCCTTCGCCGAGACCCAGGATCTGAAGTTCGGCGCAGCCGTCGAACGGCTTTCCCTCCGGCATGGGCAGGTGCTGCTCGGCGCGGCCCAGCCGGGCATATTCGGAATCCTCGATGCCGTCGGAGGCCAGCACAATGGTGGTGGGCATGCCCGAACAGCTGAAGGCCTGCGAGACGTTGTCGAGGAAAGCCAGGATGTTCGTCGAGCCTTGCGCGCGCCAGCGCCCGCTGCGCACCAGCATCGGCGTGCCGGCGACCAGCCGCGCGATCTCCGCGGCGACGTGATCGGGGCGATTGCGCACCGACAGCACCGCGTCATAGTGGAAATTGTTGGTGTCGGCGTCGTAGCTGCCGAAGGTGCGCACATGCACTTCGGAGGCGAAGCCCAGCTGCTGCACCTCGCCCGCGATCCGCGCCGCCACCTTCTGCGCGAAGGCGGGGTCGTCGATCAGCGGATTGGATTTGGACAGATCGATGGCGATGATGACGCGCTGGGGATGGAGCTGCGCCTGCTGGGTGAGGTAGTCCGCCTTCACGAAGGGCGGCGCGGTGTCCGCCGCGTCGACCGCCATGAGCCCGCCGCCGGCCATCGCCGCCACGGTCGCCACTGCCAGCATGAACTGCATGACGTCCTGACCCGTTCCGTCCCGTTTGCCGGCCTATGATTGCTGGCGGTCGGCCATTTGCAACATGTGAAGCTGGGCGAACTGCCGCTGGCGGTGCTTGTAGTCCCGGGCCAGGCTGACATTGCGGATGTTGTTTTCCACGCCCTGGAGGTAGAGCGCGGCCACCGTCGTCACGATGAAGAAGATGACGCTGGCGAAGGCGAGCCAGAACCAGGAATCCGTCGTCGCCAGCGAACTCTGGGAGAGCTTAGGCAGGCCAAACAGCGAATAGCCGCCGCTCTTGTCGGCGGCCGGTTCCACCGCGGCGGGTGCGGCGTTGCTGGCGGCGAACAGCCGGTCGATGGAACTGCCCTGCTCGGTCGCGGTGTTCTGCTGCTCCAGCGTGGTGGAGGTGGCGCCCGCCATGTTGTTGTAGGCGACGAGGTAGCCCAGGCAGCCGATCATGATCAGGGCGCAGACGAAGGCCGCGGTGACGAGGATGTTGCGGCCATAGACGCCGGTGATCTTCAGCATGAAATGCACGATCAGCACCGCGAAGATCACCTGCAGGCTCTTGAACACGACGGTCCATTGCAGGCTGTCCGGCACGACCATGAACTCGTTGGAGAGCGCGCGCGTCCAGATATCGCCCTTGATGATGTGGTAGTCGACGAACATCGCGGCCAGCGCGATGGCCACGGCCAGGATGCCGGCGCCGACATAGAGCCAGCGGTAATGGGCGATCTGGCGGCTCTTCTCCATGTTGCGGGCGATGACGTAATCCTCGTCCGTCGGCTTTTCGTCGACCGGGTCCTCGATCTCTTCGCCGTCGTCCTTCTTGCCGAACCAGCCGGCGAACAGCCCGCGCCCGCCGGCGCGCTTGGGCGCGAACTTCTCGCCCTGCTTGACCCAGTCCGGTCCCCAGCTTGGCGCATCAGGCGGCGTCATCAGCCGTTCCTTGAGCTGCGCCTCGAGCCTGCGGCGCACCACCGGCGACATGCCCACCGCGTCGTGGAACATCTCGCTCTCGGCGCGGAATTCGTCCGGCGTCAGGCCGTGAAACAGTTCGTGGGAGAGCGCAACCTTGCGTCCCGTCGGCGGCGAAGCTTCGTCCATTTTGCGATAGGCAACCATCGTTTCGACCCCCAAATGCATGAGCGGGCTACCCGCGCGCACCTCTGCCCGCCGCTGGTCATAATTGATTAACGATGAAATTGGGCAGACTTGAGGCAGAAACAAGCCACCCGTCACGCAATCGTCAGGCTCGCCCCGGGCCAAACCGTTGCAGACTGCCGCCACTCACGGAGGAGCGTCATGAACGCCGTCATCGCCGCCGCCACAATTTCACTTCTGATAAGTCCGGCGCTTGCCGCGCCGAAGGATGAGGTGCTCGCCGCCGACAAGGCGTTCTCCGATCTCTCCGCCGCCAAAGGCAGCAACGCCGCCTTCCTCGCCTATCTGGCGGATGACGGCCGCCTCTTCGGCACCGGCAACCAGCCGCCGATCATCGGCAAGGCGCAAGCTGTCCGGCGCTTCGCCACCTCCGGCAACGGCGATCCCAGGTTGAACGTCCTCAGCTGGACGCCTGACAACGCGGAAGTGTCGGACGCGCTCGGCTATTCCGACGGCCACTGGCAATTCGCCGGCCACGACGCGAAAGGCGCCGCATTCAAGCTCACCGGGCACTACATGACGGTGTGGCGCAAAGAGGTCTCGGGCTGGAAAGTGATCGCCGACATGGGCACGGCGGACGCGAAGAAATAAAACCCACCTCCCCGCGAGGGGGAGGTGGCGCAATCAACTGAGCATCCCCACGATCTCGCGCAGGATCGCGTTGAGGTCGTAGTCCTTGGGGCTGAACACGGCGGTCACGCCCGCGGCCTTCAGTGCGGCTTCGTCTTCAGGGGGAATGATGCCGCCGGCGACGATCTTCGCTTGCGTCAGTCCGGCGGCGCGAAGCCGGGCGGCGATGTCGCGGGCCAGCGGCACATGGCTGCCCGAAAGGATCGACAGGCCGATGACATGCGGGCTGCTCGCTTTCGCCGCCGCCACGATCTCGTCCGGCGAAAAGCGGATGCCGTCATAGATCACGGCCATGCCGGCGTCGCGGGCGCGCAGCGCGATCTGCTCGGCGCCGTTGGAGTGGCCGTCCAGCCCGGGCTTGGCGACGAGAAAGGTGAGACGGCGGCCCAGCCGCTTTGATGCCGCGTCCACCTCCGCGCGCAGGGCGCCGATGCGCGCGTCGTTGCGGGCCGGTCCGTCGGAAGAGACGCCGGTGGGCGCGCGATACTCGCCGAAACTGGCGCGCAGATGTTGCGCCCATTCGCCGGTGGTGACGCCGGCCTTGGCGCAGGCGATGGAGGCGGGCATGACGTTTGTGCCGTCCTTCGCCGCGCGCTCCAGTCCGGAAAGCGCCTCGGCCACGGCCTTGGCGTCGCGCTCCCCGCGCCACGCCTGAAGCCGCGCGACCTGCTCGCGCTCGGCATGTTCGTTGACGACGACGAAATTGCCGTTGCCGGCGGTGAGCGGCGAGGTTTCGGTCGTGGTATAGGCATTGACGCCGACGCGGATCTCCGCCGCCGTCTCGATCGCCTCGATGCGCGCGGCGTTGGAGCGCACCAGCCGCTCCTTCATGTATTCGAGCGCCGCCTGCGAGGCCGCGCCGCCCGCCGCCTCTATGCGCGCGATCTCGCCGCGGATCTGACCGGCCAGGAGCGAGACTTTCTCCGCGATCACGGTCGAGCCGTCGAAGATGTCGTCATAGTCCAGCATGTCGGTCTCCAGCGCGGCGATCTGCTGGAGCCGGAGCGACCATTGCTGGTCCCAGGGACGCGGCAGGCCGAGGGCCTCGTTCCAGGCCGGCAATTGCACGGCGCGGGCGCGCGCGGATTTCGAAAGCGTCACGCCCAGCATGCCGAACAGGATGCGGTAGACGTTGTTCTCCGGCTGCTGCTCGGTCAGCCCCAGCGAGTTGACCTGCACGCCATAGCGGAACAGCCGCAGCTTGGGATCGCTGACGCCGTAGCGTTCCAGGCAGATCCCGTCCCACACCTCGCCCATCGCGCGCAGCTTGCAGATCTCGGTGATGAACTTGACGCCGGAATTGACGAAGAAGGAGATGCGGCCCACCGCTTTCGGGAATTCCTGGGCCGGGATCGCGCCGCGCGCCCTGGTCTCATCGAGAACCGCGATGGCGGCGGCAAGCGCGAAGGCGGCTTCCTCCACCGCATCCGCGCCCGCTTCCTGGAGATGGTAGGAGCAGAGATTGATGGGGTTCCATTTCGGCATCTCGGCGCAGGTGAACGCGATGGTGTCGGTGGTGAGCCGCAGCGCCGGCCCGGGCGGGAAGATGTAGGTGCCGCGGGCGAGATACTCCTTGATGATGTCGTTCTGCGTGGTGCCGGTGAGCGACGCGCGCGCCGCACCCTGCTCGTCGGCCACGGCGATGTAGAGCGCCAGGAGCCAGGCGGCCGGCGCGTTGATGGTCATGCTCGTGTTCATGCGGCCGAGCGGGATGGCGTCGAAGAGGGCGCGCATGTCGCCCAGATGGCCGATGGGCACGCCCACCTTGCCGACTTCGCCCCTGGCCAGCGGATGATCGGCGTCGTAGCCCGTCTGGGTCGGCAGGTCGAAGGCGACGGAGAGGCCGGTCTGCCCCTTGGCCAGGTTGGCGCGGTAGAGCGCGTTTGACGCGGCCGCGCTGGAATGGCCGGCATAGGTCCGGAAGATCCAGGGCTTGTCGCGATGGCCGCTCATGGCGCGATTGTGCATTGCAACAAACTTGTTGTCCATTTGCCTGAAACGACAGGATCGGATAGCCCACCGTCAGGGAATTGGGGGACGCATCATGGGAAAAGCCTGGATTTGGGCCGCGTGCGGTGCGGCGGTGCTGCTTGTGTCCGCGCCGGTGGACGCCAGGCCCAAAGCCGCCCACGCCGCGCCCATGGTGCTGGCGCCGGCCGCACCCGAGGCGGAGGGTTTCGACCCCGTCCGGCTGGCGAAGATGATCGCCGCCATGCACGGCAAGGTGGACGATGGCGAGCTTGCCGGCATCCAGACCATGCTGGTGCGCCACGGCCGCGTGGTGAGCTTCGACACCTATGGCAAGGCGAGCCTGGTGACCGGCGCGCCGCTCAAGCCCGACGCGATCTTCCGCCTCTACTCGCAGACCAAGCCCACCATCGGGGTCGCCATGATGATCCTGTTCGAACAGGGCAAGTGGCGGCTGGAAGATCCGGTGACGAAATACATTCCCCAATTCGCCAACCTGAAAGTGTTCAAGGACCTCGACAAGGACGGCAAGCCCGTCCTGGAAGACATGAACCACATGCCCACCATGCGCGAGCTGATCACGCACACGGCGGGCTTCGGCTACGGGCTGCGCGACGACAACTATGTCGACCAGCAATTCCAGGCGCAGCACGTGCTGTCGTCGAACGGCTTGCAGGAGATGATCGACAAGATCGCCACCATCCCGCTGCGCTTCCAGCCCGGCACGCGCTGGTCCTATTCGGCGGGCGTCGACATCCAGGGCTACATCATCGAGAAGCTGTCGGGCATGAAGCTTTCGGAGTTCATGAAGGCCAATCTCTACGATCCCCTCGGCATGAAGGACACCAGCTTCGTGGTGCCGCCGGACAAGGTTTCGCGGCTGGCGGCTGCGAACGCGGTGGTCAACGGCAGGCTGATGGAGATCACGCCCGCGATGACGCCGCTGCTGCAGGATTTCACCAAGCCGCCGCGCCTGGAATCCGGCGGCGGCGGCTCGCTGGGAACGGCGGCGGATTACGCGCGCTTCTGCCAGATGATCCTCGATCACGGCGAGCTCGACGGTGTGCGCATCCTGTCGCCGGCCGCCATCACGCTGATGGAATCCGACCAGGTCGAGCCCGGCGTCGTGCCCTATGACGAGCGTGGCCGCGCCCCCGTCGGCGGCGAGGGCCTGGGCTTCGGCGTCGATTTCGCCGTGGTCAAGGACGCCACCAGGCTGGGCGCGCTGGTCGGCAAGGGCACGATCTTCTGGGGCGGCGCGGCCGGCACCTGGTTCTGGATCGATCCCGCCAACGACATGTTCTTCCTCGGCATGATCCAGAAATTCGACCGCGAGGAGACGACAGGTAACGACAATATTTCCACGCTGTCGCAGACGCTGGTCTATCAGGCGCTGACAAATCCGCAGCGCTGACGATATCATCCGTCCGCCAACCCGAGGGACCCCGCCATGCGTACTCTCGTTCTCGCCGCTTCGCTTTCGCTGTTTGCCACGCTGGCAATCGCCGCGCAGACGCCGGAACAGGCGTTCAAGGCCTCGCTGGTGCAGGACAACAAGGACTGGGCCATGCGCCCGCACGCCATCCTGAAGATCCAGGACGCGGCCTATCTGGGCGAAGGCCAGTCGGCGAACCTGATCGGCGTGAAAGGCAAGCCTGCGTCCTGGCATTGGGGCGCGGGACCCGGCGTGCTCACCGCCAGCGTCAAGGACGGCCAGCCCGTCGTGCTGAAAGACGGCAGGGCGCTGACGCCGGAGGAGATCGCAAAGGGCATCCCCGTCGACAAGGATGTCGACATCGCGGGCTATCCCACGCAGGTGAATGCCGGCGTGCTGGGCGCGCGGTTCATGATCTACAACCAGCAGGCCGCCGCGGCCAGGGCGTTCAAGGGCGTCGACTATTTCCCCTACGATCCGCATTACGTGGTGCAGGGCACGTTCAAGCCCGATCCCCGCAGGCCGGCGCGCGTGTTCCGCACCTCGCGGGGCACGGACAAGCAGTTCTACCATGTCGGCGACGCCAGCTTCGCGCTGAACGGCAAGTCCTTCACGCTGCCTTTCTACGCCGACAGCGACAAGCCTGACGCGATCAAGACCATGGCCGCGTTCTTCACCGACGGGCTGACGGGGCGCGGCGCCTATGGCTCGGGGCGCTATGTCGACATCGATTCCTTCGGCAGCTTCCCGCCCGCGAGCGTCACCATCGATTTCAACTACGCCTACAATCCCAACTGCTCGCGTTCGGCCTTCTTCACCTGCCCGATCGCGACCGACAATCTCGACACCGACGTGAACGCCGGCGAACGCGATCCGCACGCCGCCCACTGATGCAGAGTCGGCCGCGCACGCGCGAGGAAGAACGCGAGGTCCGGAAGGCCCGCGCCAAGCGCGCGGCGCTGCGGGCGCTGCGCAAGGCCCGGCTTGCCGCCGATCGCAGCGGCGCCAAACTGTCGGACTGGGAAGGCGAATTCCTCACCTCGGTGGAAACGCGCGTGGAAACCTACGGCCGGGCCTTCCGCGATCCGGAGAAGGGCAACACGCAAGCCTCGCTGTCGGTGCTGCAGCATGTGAAGCTTAAGGAAATCGGCGCCAAGGCGGCGGGCAAGACGCGCAAGCGCGGGTTCGGGCGGCGCTGAGGTCCGTTGCTCCGTTCAACCCGTATGTGCCGTCGTCCGCGGTCGGGGCTCTATCTCGGCGGCGCGGCGAAGGCGGCGAATTTGCGCAAGGTGCCGGCCATGCGCTTGCGGGTGAGCGCGTCGACGGCGCCGTAATTGGTGGCCTTCATTTCGTGGCGCGTGACGGTGATGACGAGATCGGTGCGCACCATGTCGAGTGAGGTGTCCATCTCCACCGGCACGGTGGGCGCCTTGCGGCCGAACCAGTTGTCCATGGACTTGCCCCAGGAGCGGAATTTGGGCGGCATGAACTGTTTGATCGGAATGTAGCCGGGCTCATGGCGCAGCCCCGCGCTCGAGCGGATGGGGCAGACCCAATAGACGTTGGCCTTCTCGCTGGCGAAGGACGACGACACGACGACCGCCAGGAACGAGTCGCCGCCGCCTTCCGCGGGCCAGCTTTCGCCCGGGACTTCCACGATGTCCCACTGCCTCGGCATTGTCCCCCCGCCCTTCCCGTCAGAAACCTATGCGTTGCGGAACGCCTGCAGCCCGCGCAGCGGCTTCTTCTCTTTCTTGTCTTCGTCCTTGGCGACCTTGACCGTGATGTCGAGCTTGGTGTCGGCCGCGCGATCCTTGGGGATCTCGATGGCGGCCGTGGCGCCGGGCTTCATCTCGACGGTCTTCTCGTCCTTCATGCCCATCGCGGGCTCCTGTGCTTAACAACCTATTAAAATATACGTTTTTCCGCTTTCGTGAAAGGGGCGGCTGGGGAGTGCCGCGCACCGCTGCGCAATAAAATTACAAGAATTGGACGATAATTTGTGGATTTCGCCCGGTAGCGTGCTGCATCGCAAAAGAAAATCTTGCGCTGCACCAATTTCGTGGGGCCTAATCCGCACCCTGATCGTTGTCGATTGCGTTGCGTGAAGTGGGGAGCAGAGCATGGCCGCGGCCGAAGCCAAGCCGTCATTCGACGTCTACAAGGACCTTTACGAGCTCGGCGAAATCCCGCCGATAGGTCATGTGCCCAAGCAGATGTATGCCTGGACGATCCGCAAGGACCGCCACGGCCCGCCCGAGCAATCCATGCAGATCGAAGTCGTGCCGACCTGGTCGCTCGACAGTCACGACGTGCTCGTGCTCGTCATGGCGGCGGGCGTGAATTACAACGGCGTGTGGGCCGGTCTCGGCACCCCGGTTTCGCCCATCGACAGCCACAAGAATCCCTATCACATCGCTGGCTCCGACGCGTCCGGCATCGTCTGGGCGGTCGGCGCGAAAGTCACGCGCTGGAAAGTCGGCGACGAAGTGGTCGTGCATTGCAATCAGGATGACGGCGACGACGAAGAGTGCAATGGCGGCGATCCGATGTTCTCGCCGTCGCAACGCATCTGGGGCTATGAGACGCCCGACGGTTCGTTCGCGCAATTCGCCCGCGTGCAGGATCGCCAGCTCATGCCGCGCCCGCGCCATCTCACCTGGGAAGAGAGCGCCTGCTACACGCTGACGCTCGCTACCACCTACCGCATGTTCTTCGGCCATCGTCCGCACATTCTCAGGCCCGGCCATAACGTGCTGGTGTGGGGTGCGTCGGGCGGGCTCGGTTCCTTCGCCGTGCAGCTCTGCGCGGTGTCGGGCGCCAACGCCATCGGCGTGATCTCGGATGAAAGCAAGCGCGAGTTCGTGGAATCGCTTGGCGCCAAGGGCGTCATCAACCGCAAGGATTTCGCTTGCTGGGGGGCGATGCCGCAGGTCGGCTCGCCCGAATACGATGCCTGGACGAAAGAGGCGCGCAAATTCGGCAAGGCGATCTGGGACATCACCGGCAAGGGCAACGATGTCGACATGGTGTTCGAGCATCCCGGCGAGGCGACGTTTCCGGTGTCGTGCCTGGTGGTCAAGCGCGGCGGCATGGTCGTGTTCTGCGCCGGCACCACCGGCTACAACATCACCTTCGACGCGCGCTATGTGTGGATGCGCCAGAAGCGCGTCCAGGGCAGCCATTTCGCGAACTTGAACCAGGCGAGCCAGGCCAACCGGCTGATGCTGGAGCGGCGCCTGGATCCCTGCATGAGCGAAGTCTTCCCTTGGGCCGACATCCCCCGCGCACACACCAAGATGTGGAAGAACGAACACCTCCCCGGCAACATGGCCGTGCTGGTCAACGCCCAGCGCCCGGGATTGCGAACCTTCGAGGACGTGGTGGAGGCGGGGCGGGAGTAACAGGTCCCAATTCCCCCTCGCCGGGGCGGAGACGCTCCGCCCAGCCGGACGGCTTCGCTATTCGGCCTCCCCGCGAGTGGGCGGTTGAAGTATAGCTGCGGGCATGAACGGCAGATTTCGCGCCATCCTCATCGTCATTGCGGCCTGGCTGCTGATCGCGCTGGCGTACACCCCGCCCACCATCATCCTGCAGCAGTTCACCGTGCCGGGCGCCGGCGCGCGTTCCAGCTGGATCATCCTGTTCGACGTGATCTGCGGCTTCGTTCCGTGGATGGCGATGACGCCGCTCCTGTTCGCGTTCGGGCGGCGGCGGGGCTGCTTCAGCCGCTGGAACCGTTCAGCCACTTCATCGCCTTCATCTCGTTCCGGTGCTGCCTGTAGAACGCGATCTGCGCGGGCGAGGTCTGCTGGGCAAGCTTGGGCGCGGCGGAGGGATACTCCACGCACATCCCGGCATACATCAGCACGAACGGCATGATCGCCATGTCGTGGGCGGAGAGGCCGTGCTTCTTCAGCACGCCCATCATCTTCGGGTTGGCGGCGATCCTGGATTCCATCTCGGCCAGCGATTTGGAATCGTTGCCGACGGGCTTGGCGTTCTTGAACGCGGGATCGGTCTTGCCCAAGGCCTGGAAGTCGTCCATGGCCGCCCCCATCGCCTTCACCTTGTCCATGCTGAGCGCGTAGTCGTGCATCGCCTTGCTGTCGGCGGGCGAAAGGTCGTTGCCGGCCATGGCCGTGCCGAAGGACAGGACGGTGAAGGCGGCGGCCAGCGCCAGTCTGGTGAACGGTGTCATCGCGGCTCTCCTGGAAAGGCCGATTGATCGCCGAGCGCGATTTCCGGCGCAAGCCCTTGCCGCATGGTGCGCTGCGAAAGGAGCCGCTAGTCTGCGCAAATGCCACGCTCCGACACCCCGATCCCCGCCCATCTGCTGGACTGTTGCGACCAGGCCGTCGCCGCGGCCGACGTCCTTCTCGCCAAGGCCGTGAGCGCCGCGCGTGTCCGCGCCGAAGGCGACGAGGGCCAGCGCGCCATCCATGCGCTCGCCTGGTACGCCACCTATGCCGAGGCGCTGCGCCAGCTGGCCCGCTGGGCCCGGGCTCTCGACGGCGAACACCGGCTGGGCGAGATCGAGCGGCTGATTCTGGCGGCCGGGTTCGGCGAGTACCTCGCCCAGATGGCGGGCGGCATCGCCATGAGCCAGAGCGAGATCGCCCGTCCCGGCGATCTGGGAATTTCGGACGAGGAGGTGGGCGCCTTCTGGACCGCGGATGTTGCGGCGCTGGCGCGGCTCGGCACGGCGCGCGAGACCCGCGCCGCCATCGCAGACCATCTGGCCGCCCATCAGGGCGCCGTGGCGTTCGGCGATCCCGGCCTGGACGACACCATGGCCATGGTGCGCGAACAGTTCTTCCGCTTCGCGCAGGACAAGGTGGCGCCGTTCGCCAATCGCTGGCATCTCGACGACACCCTGATCCCGATGGATGTGATCGCAGAGATGAGCGCGCTGGGCGTATTCGGGCTCACCATCCCCGAAGCCTTTGGCGGCGCGGGTCTTTCCAAGACGGCGATGTGCGTCATCTCCGAGGAGTTGAGCCGAGGCTATATCGGCGTCGGCTCGCTCGGCACCCGCTCGGAGATCGCGGCCGAACTGATCTTGAACGCCGGCACAAAGGAGCAGCGCGAACACTGGCTGCCCAGGATCGCTTCGGGCGAAATCCTGCCCACGGCGGTGTTCACCGAGCCCAACACCGGATCGGATCTGGGATCGTTGCGCACCCGCGCCGTGCGCGACGGCGACCGCTACAGGATTTCCGGCAACAAGGCCTGGATCACCCATGCGGCCCGCGCCGATCTGATGACGCTGCTGGTGCGCACCGATCCGGCGAGCAAGGATCATCGCGGGCTGTCGATGTTCCTGGCCGAGAAGCCGCGCGGCACCAAGGCCGATCCGTTTCCCGCCAAAGGCATGAGCGGGGGCGAGATCGCGGTCCTGGGCTATCGCGGCATGAAGGAGTTCGAAATCGGCTTCGACGGTTTCGAGGTACCGGCGGCCAGCCTGCTCGGCGGCGTGGAGAACCAGGGCTTCAAGCAGCTGATGCAGACCTTCGAGAGCGCGCGCATCCAGACCGCGGCGCGCGCCGTGGGCGTCGCCATGAACGCGCTCGATCTGGGGCTCGCCTATGCGCGCGAACGCAGGCAGTTCGGCAAGGCGATCTTCGAATTCCCCCGCGTGCGCGACAAGCTCGCGATGATGGTGGTGGAGATCGCGGTGGCGCGCCAGCTCGCCTATCACGCCGCG
Source organism: Rhizomicrobium sp. (assembly GCA_050728855.1). Taxonomy (GTDB): domain Bacteria; phylum Pseudomonadota; class Alphaproteobacteria; order Micropepsales; family Micropepsaceae; genus Rhizomicrobium. The sequence goes on from JBOHKI010000025.1 coordinate 14,183, forward strand.
CGCGAGAAGGATGAGGGGCGGCGCTGCGATCAGCAGGCCGGCATGGCCAAGCTCCTGGCCGCGCGCGTCGCCTGGGCCGCGGCGGACGGCGCGGTGCAGATCCATGGCGGCAACGGATTCGCGCTGGAATTCCCCATCAGCCGCGTGCTCTGCGACGCGCGCATCCTGAACATCTTCGAGGGCGCCGCCGAAATCCAGGCCCAGGTGATCGCGCGCCGTATGCTCGACAATCGCGCCAATTGAGCCGCGGCCTCATCACCTTCAATGCGTCCGTGCGCAAACCCGTTGCCGCCGCCATTCGCCGGGGGGACTGCCGGTGAGGCGCGCGACCTCGCGGCTCATATGGGCCTGGTCGCAGAAACCCAGATCGGCCGCGATCGCGGCGAGCGGATCGGGCTCTTGCACGATCGTCGTCCAGGCCTTTTGCGCGCGGATTTCGCGGCGCAGCACGGCGGGGGTGACGCCGTAGGCGCGCCGCAAGCCGCGCGACAGGGTTTCCGCGCTAAGGCCATGACTGCCGGCCCAATCGGAAAGCGAGCGCGCGTCGTCGGCCCAGAGATCGGCGACGAGCAGGTCGGGCCAATCTCGTGGCGAAAGCGGCACGGGATAGGCCGTTTCGAGCAGGCGCGATGCCGCCTCCCGGGGATCGCGGTGCGCGCAGCGCAGGATCGCCTCCGCGTCGCGGCAGCGCGCGAAGGCAGTGCGCGTCGCTGAAGGCAGGGGAAGGTTGAGGATCGCCGCGCCCATCCGGCCGAACGCGTCGCCATGGGCTTCGAAGGCGTTGTGGAACAGTACGTCGCCGCACTCCGCGCGGATGCGCCCATGGAGGCCGCACTCCTCGTAGCCGCCTTCGAGCACCAGCGCCGCGTAGGCGCCGCCATGGCGATGGCGCGGCTCGCTGCGTCCGGCACCGAAGCGCTGCAAACCGTCAGGCACGCGAATTTGAGACACGCCATCCTCCCGCGCCGCAATCTACCATGCGAGGCGGAGGATGACAGCGCGCGCGGAAGCGCATAAAAGCGAGTCATGGCCGACGCACACGCCATCGATCGCCTGTTCGCGGTGGTGCAATCCCGCAAGGGTGCGGACCCCTGCCAGTCCTATACCGCCAAGCTTTTCAGCCAGGGCACGCTCAAGATCGCCAAGAAGCTCGGTGAGGAAGGCGTGGAGACGGCGCTGGCCGCCGTGGGCCAGGACAAAGCCTGCCTGATCTCCGAATCCGCCGACCTGCTTTATCACCTGCTGGTGTTGTGGGCCGCCTGCGGCGTGACGCCGGACGATGCCTATGCGGCGCTCGAAGCGCGCGTCGGACGGTCGGGGCTCGAAGAGAAGAAGTCGCGCGACTAGCCGGCCGACGCGCCGGTCTTTTCCTTCGCCGCCAGATTCTTGGCGAGGCTGATCAGGTTCTTGCGGGCCTTGACGTCCTTGATCTGAAGCACGGCGCTCGCCAGTTCCTGTCCCTCGCGGCTGGAGAGGAAGTTCGCGGCCGGAGACGGCGCGGCGTCTTCCGCGAAGCCGGGATTGCGATGCACCGCGTCGATCACCTGCTCGAAGAATTGCGCGACCGGCATGGCGAGCGCCTGGGCGATGACGAACAGGCGTCCGGCGGAGATGCGGTTGGTGCCCTTCTCGTATTTCTGGATCTGCTGGAACGACAACCCAAGCTTGCGCGCCAGCATCTCCTGACTCATGCCGAGTTCGGCGCGGCGCTCGCGCACCCGTTCGCCGACAAGGCGGTCTATCGCGTTGGCCTGCTTCTTGTTCATATCGGTTCGGAAGCTCCCCGGCGGCAAACCTAGGTTGCGGACGGCCCTTCTGTCAAAGCGCGGGTGTCAGCCCTTGGCGTCCTCGTCGTCGGCCAGGCTCTTGACCAGATCGATGACGCGCTTGCGGACGTTGGGTTCCCTGATTCGCATGAAGGCGAGACTCAGGTGCAGGCCGTCCGCACTTGCCAGGAATTCGATCACCGGCGGGTTGGCCGGGCTTTCGGAAAAGCCCGGCGCGCCGTGTTCCCGGGGCACGTCCTCGTAGAAATAGGTGACGGGCACGCCGAGGATCCTGGCGACCTGAAACAGGCGCCCGGCGCCGATGCGGTTCACGCCCTTCTCGTATTTCTGCACCTGTTGAAACGTGAGTCCGAGGGCTTCGCCAAGCTTTTCCTGGCTCATACCGATCAGCATGCGCCGCAGGCGCACGCGATTGCCGACTTGGGCGTCGATGGGATTAGCTTGTTTTTTCGGCACGGTATGTTTGAGGAGGGATAGCTTTTTCGCATAAGACCTTAGCCTCAGATTCGCTGCTGACGCAAAGGCTTCCGTCAGTTTTGTACCGTGCGGCGCGGCCATGCGAACGCGCAGATTGCAATTGCGGCAAGCAACAACGCGAAGGCCGTGTCGCCCAGTTTCGAATAAACGGTCCACTGCAACGCTTGCGGGAGCTTGGAGTCGAGCACACTTTTTTCGCCCGGTCCGAGATAGGAAGTTACGCGTCCCACCGGGTCGACAACCGCGGAAATCCCGGTATTCGCCGCGCGCACGACCGGAAGGCCTTCCTCGATCGCGCGCATCCGCACGGTCAGGAAGTGCTGGCGCGGGCCGGTTGAAGATGGCGGCCCGAACCATGAGTCGTCCGTCACGTTCACCAGCCAGCCCGGCCTGGGAGACGCGGAAACCTCTCCGGGAAACAGCACTTCGTAGCAGATCAGCGGCCCCACGGCGGGCGCGTCGGCGAGATCGAACGTGTGCGGACCATCGCCGGCGGTGAAGTCTCCCGGGCTGTCCACCAGCTTCGACAGGCCCAGCGCCTTGAACACCGGCTTCAAGGGCAGGTATTCGCCGAACGGCACGAGGTGAAATTTATCGTATGTTGCGATCAGCTTTCCGCCATGTCCGAAGATGAGGAAGCTGTTGAAGTAGCGCACGCCGTCATCGCCGAGTTCGCCGCGCACCGCGCCGGTCATCAGCGTCGTGTGCATGCCGGTGAGCAGGGCGATGTCGTCCAGCGCCGCGGGCTGGCGCAGGAGGAAAAAGGGCGGCGCGGATTCCGGCCAGATGATGTGCGTCGGCGGCGGTCCGTTGTGCGCCAGACTCATCTGCATGAGTTCGCGCCAGTTGCGTTCGCGGTATTGCAGCGTGAACTTCTCCGCCTGGGGAACGTCGGGCTGGACGATGCGCAGCCGGACGTCGCGCACATAGCTCACGGGTGTCAGCGCGAGGCGGACGGCGCCGCCCATCCACAGCATGCAGAACGCCACAGCGATCGCGCCGGCGAATTTCCAGTCGCGATGTCCGCGTTCGCACAGCAGCGCCAGCGACCCGCCGAGCAGCACCGTCAGCAGCGACAATCCGTAGGCGCCCACCAGCGCCGCGGTCTGCATCACGCCCAGCGACGCGCCCCAGCCATAGGCGGGAAGATTCCACGGAAAGCCGGTGAAGAGATGCCCGCGCAGCCATTCCGCCGCGCCGTAGCAGGCCGCGAAGATCAAAACGCGCGCGGGGCCGGGCCGCCACAGCGCCGCCGATGCCGCGGCGGCGGCTGCGATAAAGAGCGCAAGTCCGCTCGGCAGCAACGCCTCTACGAAGGGGATCTGCCAGGCATGTTCCAGTGCGTCGACCTCGAACGCGTAGCCCACCCAATAGAGGCTGCCGAGAAAGAACCCGAACCCGAAGGCCCAGCCCGCGCCTGCCGCGCTCCAGACCGGATGGCGCCGCGACCTGGCGCCGTCGATCAGGAGCATCAGGGACGCGAACCCCACAAGCATCGCCGGGAACACGAAGAAGGGAGCGAAGGCCAGCACGGAGAACAGTCCCATCGCGAACGCGAAAAGAAACCGCCGCCAGCCCGAAAGCCCGCGCACGAAATCCCCCGCGCTTGCCAGACTGTCCAGGCTCATGCCTTGTCCGCCGCCGCCCGGCGCAGGCGCACGCGGCGAACCCGGCGCGGATCGGCCTCGAGGATCTCGAACTCCCAGCCCGCGGGGTGGGGCACGATCTCGCCGCGCTGCGGCACCCGCCCGGTGAGCGAGACGGCAAGGCCGCCCAGCGTGTCGACGTCTTCGGCGCCGTCGATGGCGAGGTCGACGCCCGTTCGCTCCTTGAAGTCCGCGAGGTCGAGGCGCGCATCGGCGTCGTAGCCGCCATCGGCGCGCGGCATCAGCTTGGGCGCGTCGTCGGTGTCGTGCTCGTCGGCGATCTGGCCGACGATCTCCTCGACGAGGTCCTCGATGGAAACCAGCCCGTCGGTGCCGCCATGCTCATCGATGACCAGCGCCAGATGGGTGTGCGTGGTCTGCATCTTGAGCAACAGATCGCGTGCCGGCATCGAGGGTGGCACGAAGAGGATATCGCGCTTGAGGCTGGCGATCGACACCCCGCCCGGCCAGCGCAAGCCGCCCTGCACGTCCACTTCGGCCAGCGTCAGCACGTCCTTGATATGGATGAAGCCCAGGGGATCGTCGAGCGTCTCGCGATAGAGCGGCAGGCGCGAATGCTGCGCCTCGCGCAGCAGCGCCACCAGGCCCGAAAGCGGCGTCTTCTCCTCGATCGCCACGATGTCGGCGCGCGGCACCATGACGTCTTCGACCCGCATCTCGCCGAAGCGCAGGATGTTGGCCAGCATCACGCGTTCCTGCGGCGACAGCGAACGGTTTTCCCGCTCGCTCTCCTCGATGACTTCTTCCAGGCTTTCGCGGATCGCGTGGTTCTCGCCGCGCAGGAATTCGGCCAGCCGCTTCAACAGCGACGGCGGCTTGGAGTGGCTGGTGGAGTCCGATGCCGCCATCACCTTGCTCCGGCGCGGTAGGGATCGGCGATCCCGATCCGGGCGAGCAGTCTGGTTTCGAGCGATTCCATGATCTTGGCCTGGCGCGCGGTCCGGTGATCGTAGCCCAAAAGATGCAGTGTGCCATGCAGCGCCAGATGCGCGGCATGATCGGCCAGCGGCCGTTTTTCGGCCTTCGCCTCGGCCGCGGCCACGCCATAGGCGATGGCCACGTCGCCCAGATAGCCCGGCTCGGAGGCGGCGAAGGAGAGCACGTTGGTGGCTTTGTCCTTGCCGCGGAACTGGTGGTTCAGCGCGCGCAGCGCCTCATCGCTCGTCAGCAGCACCGTGATGGCGCCGGCGCCGGGATGCGTCGCCAGGCCGAGGCGCACGCCGGCCTCGATCCGCGCCGCCAGCGTCCTGCCGCGCCAATGCCTGTCCTCGACGCGCACCGTGACATCGGGAAGCGACCGCCTCATCCGCCGTTGCGCTCATAGGCGCCGACGATGCGGGTGACGAGCGGATGGCGCACCACGTCCTTCTCGCTGAAGCGCGCCACCGCCACGCCTTCGACGCCGGTGAGGATGCGCAAGGCCTCGTTCAGCCCTTCGGCGCGCCCGCCGGGCAGGTCGCTCTGGGTCACGTCGCCCGTCACCACCATGCGCGAATCCTCGCCCAGCCGGGTGAGAAACATCTTCATCTGCGACGACGAGGTGTTCTGCGCCTCGTCGAGGATGACGAAGGCGCGCGACAGCGTGCGCCCGCGCATGAAGGCGAGCGGCGCCACCTCGATGGTGCCCTTCTCCATCAGCACCACGCATTGCTCGCCCATGGTGTCGAACAGCGCGTCGTAGAGCGGGCGCAGATAGGGATCGATCTTCTCTTTCAGGTCGCCCGGCAGGAAGCCCAGCCGCTCGCCCGCCTCCAGCGCGGGGCGCGACAGGATCAGCCGCTCGACGCGGCGCTCATGCAGCAGATGCGCGCCGAAGGCGGCAGCGAGATAGGTCTTGCCGGTGCCGGCCGGCCCCACGCCGAACACCAGCGGATGGGTGCGCATGAGATCGAAATAGGCGGCCTGCGCGGGCGTGCGCGCGCGGGTGCGCTTGGCGGCGGCGGTCTTGATCGAGGGCACTCCGAAATCGCTGGAAGGCAGCTGCGCCGAATCGTTGTTGGCGAAGCGGATCTCGGCGTCGACTTCCGAAGGACCCGCGTCCTCGCCGGCCTCGAGGCGGGCATAGAGCGCGCGCAGAACGGCCGCAGCACGCTCGCGCGCGTCGGGCGCGCCTTCGATGGCGACGAGGTTGCCGCGCATGCTGACGCGCACGTTCAGCCGCTGCTCCACGCGCACGAGGTTGGTCTGCTGCACGCCGCCCAGCGCCGCCAGCACCTTGTTGTCGCGGAATTCCAGCGTCACCTGTTCGCGCGCGCCCGGCGCGCGCTTGACGGGACGCGCGCTCATTCGGCCGCCGCGCAAGCCCGCGCGCCTCCCAATATGCCCTTCAGGCTGTTGGGCAGCACCGCCGCGATGGCGATGTCGCGGATTTCGCCGATCAGATGCGCCGCGCCGTCCACATGCACGGGCTGGAGATACGGACTGCGGCCCACGGCCTGTCCCTGTTTGCGGCCGGGCTTTACGAACAGCACCGGCAGGATGCGCCCGGCGCACGCCGCGTTGAAGGCGGATTGCTGCCGGGCGAGCAGCGCCTGCAACGCCTGCAGCCGCGCATCCTTCACGTCTTCCGGGACCTGCTTGCGCGCGGCCGCGGCCGGCGTTCCGGGGCGCGCGCTGTATTTGAACGAGAACGCCTGGGCGAAACCCGCCTCGCGCACCAGCGAAAGCGTGTCCTCGAAATCGGCGTCGCTCTCGCCGGGGAATCCGACGATGAAGTCCGAAGACAGCGCGAGATCGGCGCGCGCGGCGCGGATGCGTTCCACGAGCCGCAGGTAATCGCCGCGCGTGTGCTGGCGGTTCATCGCCTCCAGCACCGTATCCGAACCGGACTGCACCGGCAGGTGCAGATAGGGCATCAGCTTGTCGATGTCGCGATGGGCGGCGATCAGATCCTCGCCCATGTCGCGGGGATGGCTGGTGGTAAAGCGCAGCCGGGCAATGCCATCGATCCCGGCCAGACGCGCGATCAGCTTGGCCAGGCTCCAGCGTTCGCCATCGGGGCCGTGGCCCGCATAGGCATTGACGTTCTGGCCCAGGAGCGTGATCTCGCGCACGCCCTGCCCGGCGAGCGCGCGCGCTTCGGCCTCGATCTGGGCAACGGGACGCGAATATTCCGCGCCGCGTGTGTAGGGCACCACGCAGAAGGTGCAGAACTTGTCGCAACCCTCCTGCACGGTGAGGAACGCAGCCGGCCCGTCCGTGTGCCCTGAGGTGTGCCGCAATGGCGCCAGCGCGTCGAACTTGTCCTGCGCCGGAAAGTCCGTCTCCAGCGCATGGCCCTTGTCTCGCGCGATGCGGGCGATCATCTCCGGGAGGCGGTGATAGGATTGCGGCCCGACCACGATGTCGACCGCGTCCTGGCGCGAAAGAATCTCGGCGCCTTCGGCCTGCGCGACGCAGCCAGCCACCGCGATGGTCATGGCGCCGTCGCGCGCCTGCTTGATGCGGCGCAGGCGGCCGAGCTCCGAATAGACTTTCTCCGCCGCCTTCTCGCGGATGTGGCAGGTGTTGAGGATGACCATGTCGGCGTCGTCCGCCACATCGGTGCGCGCGTAGCCGATCGGCGCCAGGAGTTCCGCCATGCGGGCGGAATCGTAGACGTTCATCTGGCAGCCATAGGTCTTGATGAAGAGCTTCTTCATGGCCTTCGTTCCGGAAGGCGCGCGTTATGGGCATTGGCGCCGCCGCTGGCAAGCGTCACGCCGGCGCCCCGCTCAGCACCGGCTGCGCCAAAGGCTCTGATTCCGCGGCTTTTTCGCCCAGCCGGCCCGACAGCGCGTCGGCCTGGCCCTTGCGGATCATGGCCTCGGCCTGCGCCGCGAGCGCCTTGCGCCCGCCCGGCATGTCCACCGACAGCGGCGGATGGAATTGCACCGTCACGTCGACGGGGCCGGTGACCAGCGCCTCCCACAGATGCGGCACCAGATCCATGTCGCCATACCAGGCGAAGAGCGGGCGGTACTCGCGGCCCATCGGCAGGCCGTGCACGCAATTGTAGGCGACCGACACCGGCTGCACCGGAACATGGATGGGCCGGCCGTTGGCATCCGTGCCGACCACGGCTTCGGCCGCGCCCATCAGCGCGCTCTTGAACGGCAGCACATGGTTGCCGTCGTTGGAGGTGCCTTCGGGGAACAGGATCAGCGCGTCGCCTTCCAGCAGCCGCTCCTTGATCTGGTCGCGCGACCGGCCGGTCCCGGAGCGGCGCTCGCGCTCGACGAACACGGTGCGCTGCAGCCGCGCGAAGGTGCCGAACAGCGTCCAGTTCGCGACCTCGGCCTTGGCGACGAACGACACCGAGGCGATGCCGCCCAGAACGAGGATGTCGAGATAGGAGGTGTGGTTGGACACCATGAGCACGCCGCGATCCTGGATCGGCGTTCCCACCACATGCACGCGGATGCCGAACAGGTTCATCAGGAAGCGCTGGTAGACATACGGCATGCGCTTGTAGCCGAAGCGTTTCAGCCGCAGCGCCACGGACTGCCAGGGAATGACCACGGCGGACGACGCCAGGAACACGAACAGGACATAGGCGGCGCGGAGCGAACGCATGGAGATCAGTTTTCGACCTTGGCGTTCTTGCCGCCCTTGGGCACGCCATAGAGTTCGAGCCGGTGGTCGACCAGCTCGAAACCGAGCTCCTCGGCGACGCGCTTCTGCAGGCGCTCGATATCCTCGTTGCGGAATTCGATCACCTTGCCGGTCTGCACGTCGATGAGATGGTCGTGATGGGCGTCCGGCATTTCCTCGTAGCGCGAGCGGCCGTCGCGGAAATCGTGGCGCTCCAGGATGCCCGCGTCCTCGAACAGCTTCACGGTGCGGTAGACGGTGGCGATGGAGATGTGCGGGTCGATGGCGGCGGCGCGGCGGTAAAGCTCCTCGGCGTCAGGATGGTCGGTGGCGTCCGACAGCACGCGCGCGATCACGCGGCGCTGGTCGGTCATGCGCAATCCCTTTTCGGTGCAGAGCTTCTCGATGCGGCTCACGCGTTTGGTGTCCTTTCCGCTTCGCCCACTCTAGTCCAGCCCCGCTCTATTTCCCAACCGCCCGAGCGGCAGGCCGGCCTTGAGGATGAGGGCGTCCTCGGCGGCAAGGCCCTTTCCGCGCGCGTAATAGGCCTTCCTCAGCCCGGCCTGCTCGAATCCCAGCGCCGTATAGAGCCGCAAAGCCGGGCCGTTCCGGGCGCCGACCTCCAGGAACAGTACGCTGGCGTGCAATTCGTGGCCTCGCATGGCCGCGGCTTGCACCAGCGCGCGGCCTTGGCCCTTGCGCCGCCATGCCTGTCCGACCGCCAGGGTCAGGATCTCGGCCTCGCCGCCGGCCGCGCGGGCGAGCACGAAGCCGCGGGGCTCGTCGTCCGTCGCCGCGATGAGCCCGAACGTGCCGGGCGTGGCCAGCATCGCGCCGATCGATTCCGCGCTCCAGGACTCGGCGAAGCTTTCGCCATGCAGCGCGGACAGCGCGCCGATATCCGCCAAGGACGCCTCGCGGATCATGCGCGGCTTGCCGGAAGCTTCGCATCGGGCGCGCGCAGGTACAGCGGACGCGGGATCTCCTCCGTCACCGGCAGCGCCGACGCCAGCCGGGCAACCCACAATGCGTCGGGCTGGCGAACGGTGGAGAGCATGGCGCGCTCCGCCACCGCATCGGCGAATGCGGGCGCGCCCGTTCCGGCAAGCGTGAAATCGCGTTCCATGTCCTGCAAAGTCTCAAGCACGCGCGCGCGCGGCATCAGCGCCGGCGCGCCGCCGGGCGCGATCTCGACATAGAATTCGTCGCGCCGCGCGTCGTGGATGGCGACGGCTCTGGCGCATCCGGCTTCGTCCATCGCCTGCGCCGCCATGACGGCAAGGCTTGTGACGCCGGTGAGCGGCTTGCCCAAGGCCAGCCGCATGCCGCGCATGAAGGCGAGGCCGACGCGCTGGCCGGTGAAGGTGCCGGGGCCGGTCGTGACGGCGAGGCGGTCGAGAGCGGCGAAGGCGATGGCGGATGCGCGCATCGCGTCCTCGACCATCGGCGCCAGCGCCTCGGCATGGCCGCGCTCCATCAGCGCAAAGCGGTGCGCCGCCACGCGTCCGGCGTCCAGCACCGCGACCGAGCAGGCGCCCAGCGCCGTATCCACGGCCAGGATCTTCATGGGAGGAGCCTAGAGAATCCGGCAGGCTTCGTCGAAGGAAAGCCGGGGGTTGCGCGCGAACACGCCCGCGGGATCGCCATGGCCGATGCTGCAGATGAAATTCGATTTGACCGCGGTGCCGGCGAAGAACTCGCGGTCCACGCCGGCATTGTCGAAGCCCGACATCGGGCCGCAATCCAGCCCCAGCGCGCGCACGGCGATGAGGAAATAGGCGCCCTGGAGCGACCCGTTGCGGAAGGCCGTGGTCTCGGCGCGTACGGGATCGGCGAACCAGTCCTTCGCGCCCGGCTGGTGGGGAAACAGCTGCGGCAGCTTCGCCGCGAAATCGAGGTCGTAGCCGATGATGGCGGTGACGGGCGCGGAAATCGTCTTGTCGCGATTGCCGGGCGTCAGATAGGCGCTCAGCCGCGCCTTGGCCTCCGGCGTCGTCACGAACACGAAGCGCGCCGGGCTGCAATTGGCGCTGGTCGGTCCCCAGCGCATCAGGTCGTAAACCGCCATGAGCAGGGCGGGGCTCACCGGTTCATCGCGCCATTTGTTCTGGGTGCGCGCGGCGCGGAACAGGATGTCCAGCGCCTCGTCGGGAATGGCATGGGCCGTCATGTGGTCAGACTGCCTCGACCGCGCTGACTTCGGGAATGTAGTGGCGCAGCATGTTCTCGATGCCGTTCTTGAGCGTCAGCGTCGAGGACGGGCAGCCGGCGCAGGAGCCGCGCATGATGAGCGACACCACGCCGGAGGACGCGTCGTAGCGCTTGAAGATGATGTCGCCGCCATCGCCGGCCACGGCGGGGCGCACGCGGGTGTCGATCAGTTCCTTGATCTGGGACACGATCTCGGCGTCTTCCTCCGAATAGGCGGGCTCGTCGTCCTGCTCCTCGGCTGTGCCTTCGATCAGCGGCAGGCCGGCCGTGAAGTGCTCCATGATGGCGCCCAGGATGGAGGGCTTGAGATGCTTCCAGTCGCCGTCCGTCTTGGTGACGGAAATAAAGTCGCTGCCGAAAAAGACGCGGCCCACCTCCGGAATGGCGAACAGGGCCGAGGCCAGCGGCGAGCGCTTGGCGGCTTCGCCATCGGGGAAATCCGCCACCGCCGCCTCGCCCATCACGTCGCGGCCGGGCAGGAACTTCAGCGTCGCCGGATTCGGCGTGGATTCGGTCTGGATGAACATGCGCTTATGTGGACCTCGATTGCGCGCCGATCAAGCGGCTCAGAAATCGGACGCGATGCCCTTCTTTTCCCAATCGCCGTAGCGGGTGGGTTCCGGGCCGCTCTGGCCGCCGATCTCGGTGGGGAGGGGCCTTGCCTGTTTCGCCCGGCGCGCGTCGGCCTCGGCGCGGGCGCGTTCGCCGGCTTCCCGGATGCGGGCGGCGATTTCGGCCTGTTTCCCTTTGTGTGTCATGGTTATTCGCTTGACGGCGTTGCAGCCGAGCTTACATCAGGCCCATGGCAAATACACTGCGCACCGGGCTTCTGATGGCGGCCATGACGGGGCTTTTCCTCGTCGTGGGTTTCCTCATCGGCGGCGAAACCGGCATGCTCATCGCCTTCCTCTTGGCCGCGGGCACCAACCTCGTGGCCTATTGGCATTCCGACAAGGCGCTGCTGTCGATGTATGGCGCGCGGCCGGTGGACGCAACGAGCGCGCCGGATCTGGTGCGGCTGGTCGCCCAGCTCGCCGCCAAGGACGGGCTGCCGATGCCCAAGGTCTATATCGTCGACAATCCCCAGCCCAATGCTTTCGCCACCGGCCGCAATCCGCAACATGCCGCAGTGTGCGTGACCACGGGCCTGCTCCAGCGCGTGAATTCCGAACAGCTGGCCGGCGTGCTCGCCCATGAGCTGAGCCATGTGAAGAATCGCGACACGCTGACCATGACCATCACCGCGACCATCGCGGGCGCGGTGACGATGCTGGCGAACTTTGCCTTCTTCATGGGCGGGGCGCGGCGCAATCCACTGGGCCTGATCGGGCTTCTGCTCGCCACGCTGGTGGCGCCCCTCGCGGCGGTTTTGGTTCAGATGGCGGTGAGCCGCACGCGCGAGTTCGAGGCCGATCGCGCCGGCGCGGAGCTGTCCGGCCGTCCGCTGTGGCTCGCCTCGGCGCTGGAGCGCATCCAGTCCGGCGCCGATCACATCGCCAATCCGGCGGCGCTAGCCAATCCCGCCACCGCCCATATGTTCATCGTCAACCCGCTCAGCGGCGGCGGGCTTACGGGCCTGTTCGCGAGCCACCCCTCGACGGCGGAGCGCATCGCGCGGCTCAAGGCCATGGCCGTGCAGCAGGACCAGGCGCCGCGGCGCGGGCCCTGGGGGTGACGCAAGACGCAGCGAGCGGCGACGGCCTGCCCGCGCGTGCCGCCGCGCAGGCAATCCTCGGCGAGGTGCTGCGCCGGCGGCGTCCGCTCGATGCCGCGCAGGACTCCGTTCTGTCCGCAGCCAGGCTCGATCCGCGCGACGCCGGTTTCGCGCGCGCCATCGCGGGTGAAACGCTGCGCCGCTTCGGCCAGCTCGACGCGCTCCTGAAGACGTTCATCGCAAAGCCGCTGGCGCCGCACCGCTCCGGTCCGACGCTGGAAATCCTGCTCGCCGGCGCCTGCGAATTGCTGTTCCTCGAGGTGGCGGCGCATGCCGCGGTCGATGCCGCCAACCGGCTGGCGGCGCACGACAGCAGGGCGGTGCATTTCAAGCCGCTGATCAACGCCACGCTGCGCCGCATCGCGCGCGAAGGCCGCGACGTGCTGAACACGCTCGATGAACGCCTTGCCGCGCCGGACTGGCTGTGGACGCGCTGGCGCGACGCCTTCGGCGAAGACATTGCGCGCGCCATCGTGCGCGGCCATCTCGCCAAGCCGCCCGTCGATATCGCCGGCAAGGACACGGCGTTCGAGTTGCCCGGCGCGCGCAGGCTGCCCAACGGCATGCTGCGCCTGGCCGATCCCGGACGCATCGAGGACTTGCCCGGCTATGCGGACGGATCGTGGTGGGTTCAGGATTTCGCGGCCTCGCTGCCGGCGCATCTGCTGGGCGATGTGCGCGGCAGAACCGTGATCGATCTGTGCGCGGCGCCGGGCGGCAAGACGGCGCAGCTTGCGGCCAGGGGGGCAAACGTCATCGCGGTGGAGCGGGAGGCGGCGCGCATCGCGCGGCTGCGCGGCAATCTCGAACGCCTGAAGCTCGAGGCCACGATCGTCGAAGCGGACGTGCTCGACTACCGGCCCGACGCGCCCGCGCCATTCGTGCTGCTGGATGCGCCGTGCAGCGCCACCGGCACCATCCGCCGCCATCCCGACCTGCCCTGGATCAAGAGCGCCGCCGACGTCAATCTCTGCGCGGCCGGCGCGGGCGAATTGCTCGACGCCTCAGCCGCGATGGTGGCGCCGGGCGGCACGCTGGTCTTTGCGGTGTGCTCGCTCGAACCCGAGGAAGGCGCCGAACAGATCGCCGCGTTCCTCGATGCGCGCAGCGATTTCGCCCGCGCGCCGCTGGCGGGCTCGGATGTCTTTGGAATGCGCGAGCTGCTGACAGCCGAGGGCGATCTGCGCACGCTGCCATGCCACCTCGCGGATCAAGGCGGCATGGATGGCTTTTACGCCGCGCGATTGCGGAAGGTTTGACGACCCCCTTAAACAATCTCGTCATGGCCGCCCCACGCTGTCGCTAGGGCCGCGGCGGCCATCCATAACCACCGTTTTGCAATGAGGGTATGGATGGCCGGGACAGGCCTAGCGACAGCGTGGGTCCGGCCATGACGAATGCGTGTTGCTCGGCTTAAGCCAGCCGTCCCAGCGCGTAGGCGATGGCGAGGTAGATCTTGCCGGTATCGGCGCTGAGGATTGTGGAGGTGAGCAAGCCGCCGCCGTCGCCGATGCGGGCGCGCGCCAGCATCTGCTCGAATTCCTCCAGATAGGTGTTGGCGGCTTCGCGGAAGCGGCCGTTCTCGCGGTAGAGCACGGTGATGCGGTCCACCGCGCCCGCGTCGATCGACTGCGACAGCCGGCGCGCGAACACCGCGCGGTCGCCGGCGAGATATTGCTTCCATTCTTCTTCGCCAAGCGCGGATTCCGCCATGATGGGATCGAGATCGACCGCCATGTCGGCGAGCGCCGCCTGAAGCGCGCCCATTGCCGCCGCGGCCGCGGGGCGCAAATCCTTCGCTTTCGCCTCGCCGTCCTCGACCGCGGCCAGGAGCGCGCGCATGTCCCACGATTTGGGATCGCTGGGGTTGGACAGCCGCTGCGGCACCGGCTTGCGCGGCCGCTGGGTCAGGCGCCGCGCCATGCCGATCAAGCCGTCGGAGTCCGGCTGTTCGGGCTGGGCCGGCGCATTGGGCGGCAGCTTGAGGCCGCCGGCGCGGGCGGTGCGCGCATGGATGGTGGACAGCGTGCGGGCGGAGAGATCGAGGATCTCGTCGGTCTCGCTGCGCACCATCTGGCGCACGCGCTGGGCTTCCTGCTTGGCGAGCCCCGGCAAGGTCAGCAGATGCTTTTCCACTTCGGCAACGGTGGAGGCGAGCGTGGTGCGGATCTCGTTGGCGCCGGCGGCCAGTTCGCCCGCGGTGCGCAAGAGTTTTTCGCATTCCGCCATCGCCTCGCCGACCAGCTGCTTGGCGTTGGATTTGGCTTCCGTCGCAGTCTCGCCGATCAGGGTCTGCGCGCCCGCGCCCGCGTCGTGCAGCGAGCCCACCAGCCGCGCCAGCGATGCCGTCGCACTTTCCGAGATGTCCTTCATGCGCTCGGCTTCGCGGCCGAAGCTCGCGGTCAGCTGCGTGGCGCGCGCCGCGGCATTGGCCATCATGAGTTCGAGCTGGCGGTCGGTCTCGTCCGCCAGGGTCTCGAACTTGCCGGCCTGGGCCGACAGCGCGCCGATCGCGGCTTCCATCGAGGCGCGTTCCGCGCCCAGCGCGCCTTCGAAGGCGGCGCTCTCGTCCTTCAGCTTCAGGAGCAGATCGCCCAGCGCGGCGCGGTGGCGTTCGTGACGGCCGAGCAGGAATTCGGCGCGCGCCATCGCCGCGTCCGACACCGTCTCGATGCGCTTGGCCTGGCGGTCGAGTTCCAGCGCGATGGCATGGGGCGCCTCGGCCGCGGTCTCGGCGGCGTTGCGGAATCCGGCTGCCTGCGTCTCCAGCGAAATGCCCGCGGATTTGAGCGTGGCTTCAGCGGTCTCGATGGTGGCGCGCAATTGCGCGACGCGCCCGGCGACGGTTTCGCTGGCGCGGCCGGCGGCGTCGCCCAGCGAGCCCGCCGTGGTGTCGATGCGTTCGCGCTCCTGCGCCAGGCGCGAGACGACGGAGTCCGCGCGCACATCGGCGCGGGCGCCGGCTTCGTCGAGCGCCGCGATATTGTTCTCGAGCACGGCTTCCAGCGCGCGCAGCCGCGTGAAGGCGCCGTCGAGGCCCGCGTTCAGCGCGTCGAGCTCGCGGCGCACGGCGCGGCCGAGGCGGGCGGCGGTGCGCGCGGCGGTGTCGTCGGCGGAGAACAGCTTGTCGGTCAGTTCGGCCAGCGACTGGGTGGCCGCGGAAAGCTCGGCGCCGCGCGCGAATGCCCAGGCCGCGACCACCATCAGCATCGGTGGAACGAAGGTGCCGAAGCCGAGCAGGATCATCTGCTGGATGTCGAGGCCGGCGAAACCCCTGGGGCCGAGATAGCCCCAGAGATAGGCGGCCGCGGCCCCCATCCAGAAAGCGCCCAGCGTGACGGCGAACACCAGCGGCCCAAGCCCCTGGCGCGGCGCGCGCGTCGGCCGGTCGGCCCTCAGCTCCTCGCCGAAGGTTTCGGCGGTGGGCAAAAGGACGGGCTGGTTGCGCTCCGGGGCAGTCGCCACGTGATGACCCTTTAACTGACTCGGATGCACCTTAACCAACCAAGTCCCTGACGGCGAGTGCTTCCGTTGCGAATGGTTCGGGTCCAAAGTCGCCCCGGAACCGACACGCGAAGCCATCCATGCAAGCCAATCAGCCCAGCCAGACAGCCCAGGGCGCGGCCCTCCACCGCGCCGCCCATCAATTGGTGGATGTCCCAGCGATCTTCGCCGATCCGCTGGCGCTCCGGATCGTGGGCGACGATGCCGCGGCCGAGTTGCGTGCCGGCCGCGACCGCCATGCCCTGCTCGAAGTCGCGCCCTTGCGCCTGTTCATCGCCACGCGAAGCCGCTTCGCCGAGGACAGCCTGGCGGAAGCCTATGCCGCCGGCGTCCGGCAATATGTGCTGCTCGGCGCGGGGCTCGACACCTTCGCCTATAGCCGCGCGGGCCGCTTCGCGGACCTTGCCACCTTCGAGATCGATCATCCCGCCACGCAAGGCTGGAAGCGCGACCGGCTGCGCGAAGCCGCCATCGCCGTGCCGCCGTCGCTCACCTACGCGCCCGTCGATTTCGAGCGCGACACGCTGGCGAACGGGCTGGCGCGCGCCGGGTTCGATGCGGCGCGTCCGGCCTTCTTCGCCTGGCTGGGGGTGACGCCCTATCTCACCCGCGACGCGATCCTGGCGACGCTGGGTTTCATTGCGTCGCTCAAGCCGCCGAGCGGGGTGGTGTTCGACTATGCCCAGAAGCCCACGGGCGAGAACCGCGGCTTCTCCGCCATGGCCGCGCGGGTGGCGGCGGCGGGCGAGCCGTTCCGCAGCCTGCTCGATCCCGGCGAACTCGCGCAGTCGCTCAAATCGCTCGGCTTCTCGCGCGTCGAGGATTTCACCGGCGAGCGGCTCAACGCGCTCTACTTCCAGGACCGCCCCGACGGTGCCCGGCTCTCCGGCCGCGGCCACCTGATGCGGGCGGTACTGTAGCGCCCACCGAGGGGGACACTTCGCATGACCATGCTGATCGCGGCCGCGGCGACATTTCTTGCCATCCACATCCTGATATCCGGCACGAAGGTGCGCGACGCGATCGTGGCGCGGTTGGGTGAGGGTGCGTATCTCGCGCTATTCTCGCTCGCTTCGCTGGGCGTCATCGCGTGGATGTGCATCGCCTACAACAAAGCCCAGGCGGGCGCGGACGATCCGGTCTGGTACGATCTGGGCGATGTGCGCGACCTGGGACTCGTCGCGGTGCTGCTCGCGTTCTGGCTGGGGGTTCAGGGCCTGCTGCTGCCCAACCCGACATCGCTGAAGCAGGAAGGTGCCGCGGCGAAAGCGGGCACCATCCGGGGCGTGCTGCGCATCACCCGGCATCCGTTCCTGTGGGGCGTGGCGATCTGGGCGGCGTTCCACCTGGCGGCCAATGGCGACGAGGCCTCGGTCATCCTGTTCGGCGCCTTCCTGGTGCTGGCGCTGCTGGGCACGGTCGCCATCGATGCCAAGCGCCGTCGCAAGATGGGCGATGCGTGGAGCGCCTTCGCGGCCAAGACCTCCAGCATCCCGTTTGCCGCCGTCATCGCCGGGCGCAACACGCTCAACATCGGTGAGAGTTTCGGCTGGCGGGCGTGGCTCGCCATCCTCCTCTTCGTGGTGGTGCTGGTCGCCCATGTCCATCTCTTCGGCGTGTCGCCATTTCCCGGCGGCGTCGTCCCGATCTGACACAGCGCGCTTAACCGCGACTTGATGGAGGCCATGTTACAAAGGCCGATGGCGCGTCCCGTCGACATGGCTCATCTCGCCCGCTACACCGGCGGCGACACGGCGCTCAACGCCGAAGTGCTGAGCCTGTTCGATTCCCAGGCCAACGAACTCGTCGCCCGGCTCAATGCGATCCTCGAAGCCCGCGACCAGAAATCCTGGAAGGAAATCACCCACACGCTGAAGGGTGCAGCCCGCGGCATCGGCGCGTTCGGGTTTGCCGACGCCGCCGCGCTCGCCGAGCCGCTGGATCTGACCGGCCAGCACGATGAGGCGGGCCGCGCGCTGGCCGAACTGCGCGACAGCGCGGTCGCCGTCCAGGCCTTCATCCGCGCCTATCTGGGCCGGTAATCCTCGCTATTCCGCCGCGCGGGATTGAATGGCATTGTGGCCTCTGCCATTTCTACATACAAGGACAGTCATACCGGCTGACCCACAGAAATCAGAATGTGAATTATGGCCAATACCATCGAGACCGATGTCGCCATCGTGGGCGCCGGGCCCATCGGGCTTTTCGCCGTGTTCGAACTGGGGCTGCTCGACCTGAAAGCGCATCTGGTCGACATCCTCGACCGGCCGGGCGGGCAGCTGACCGAGCTCTATCCCGAAAAGCCGATCTACGACATTCCGGGTCTGCCCGTGGTCAACGGCCAGGAACTGGCCGACCGGCTGATGGAGCAGATCAAGCCGTTCCATCCCACCTTCCATCTGTCGCAGATGGCGCGCGCGCTGGAAAAACGCCCCGACGGGCGCTGGAAGCTCACCACCGATGCCGAGACCGAGATTATCGCGCCCGTGATCGTCGTCGCGGCGGGCGGGGGAAGCTTCGTGCCCAAGCGCCCGCCCATCGCCGGCATCGAAGCCTATGAAGGCGCCAGCGTGCACTACGCCGTGCGCAAGATGGAGATGTTCCGCGGCAAGAACATCCTGATCGCCGGCGGCGGCGATTCCGCGCTGGACTGGACGCTCAATCTCGCGCCGCTCGCGGCCAAGCTGACGCTGGTCCACCACCGCGACGGCTTTCGCGCCGCCCAGCACAGCGTCAACCAGATGCGCGAGCTGGCCGCGCACGGCAAGATCAATTTCGAGATCGCCAATGTGAAGGTGCTGCATGGCGAGGCCGGGCAGCTGCAATCCGTCACGCTGGCAAGCCCCGACAAGCGCGAATGGGAGCATGTCTGCGACACGTTCCTTCCGTTCTTCGGGCTCACCATCAAGCTCGGTCCGATCGCGGAGTTTGGATTGAACCTGCACGAGAACCTGATCCCGGTGGACACCGCGAAATTCGAAAGCGGCACGCCCGGGATCTTCGCCATCGGCGACATCAACACCTATGCGGGCAAGCTGAAGCTGATCCTGTCAGGCTTCCACGAGGCCGCGCTCATGGCGCAGGCCGCGTTCCACATCTGCCGCCCGAACGAGAAGCTGCGCTTCCAGTACACGACATCATCCTCCTCGCTTCAGAAGAAGCTGGGGGTCGCATGAAGATGGGTTCCCATGAAGATTAGGGCGATCGACCGCAAGGGCGCCGAGCACGTCCTCGAAGGCCGCGACGGCTGGAGCGTGATGGAGATCCTGCGCGACGCGGGCCTTCCCATCGCCGCGGAATGCGGCGGCGCCTGCGCCTGCGCGACGTGCCATGTCTATGTCGATGAATCCTGGACGGACAGGCTGGCGCCGAAATCCGACGCCGAGATCGACATGCTCGACATGGCGCTGGCGGTCGAGCCCAATTCGCGGCTGTCCTGCCAGATCACCTGCAAGCCGGAACTCGACGGCATCACGGTCACCATCGCACCCGAATAGAACCTGAATTATTATTGTGTTGCGATAATAAATCGCCGTGATATAGGGGCCTGGTAGTCCCGGATGGCATCATGGCGAGCTGGCGAAATCCGGCCATCGGAGCCTGCGTGCTCGCGCTGCATGCGGTGGCGCTGCTGGTGTTGATTCGCTGGCAGTTCGCTTCGCCGCCGCCCTCCGCGCCGGAACGCGAGATCACCTTGCTGCTTCCCTCGCTCACGCCGCCCAAGCCTGCGAAGGCGGACGCGAACAGGCCGGGCCCGGCCACGCAAGCGCCGCCGTCCCACACCTTCACCATCACCCTTCCGCCGGACCTCGCCGCCCCGCCCGCGACCGCGCAGGACACCCATGCGCTCGAAGGACTGGGCGCGGCACTCAACTGCGGCGCCGCCAACTACGATCGTCTGGACGCGGTGGCGCGCGCCGCCTGCGGGCGTGGACCCTGGGCCTACGACCGCGACAAGAAAGAGACCGCCGCGCTGATCCTCAAGGCGCCGCATGTGATGACGCATGCCGAGCGCGCCGAGCGCATCCGCAGCACCGTCGATCCCTGCGCCGCCGAGAAACTGACCCGCCAGAACGACTGCATCTTCCGCGTCATCTGGGGCGACAAACTTCCCTGAAACGAAAGGAACCGCACGATGAAAGTATCCAACGGACTTGTGAGGGCGAGCCGCATCATGGCGTGGCTGTCGATCGCCGGCGCCGTGATCGGCCCGGTCGTCGTGACGCTGTGCTTCCTGTTCCCCGACGCCACGCGGGTGCTCGACATCCATTTCGGCCATCTGGGCGCAGAGCTGACGGATGCGGTTCCGATCGAGTATCGGGCGATGGCGATGCTGTGCGCGCTGGTGCCGGCCGCGGTCGGAAGCTGGGGCCTGATCGCGCTTGCCCGCCTGTTCCGCTGCTATGTCGTGGGCGAGGTGTTCTCCGGCCGGGCGCTGCACGCGCTCAGCCAGGTGACGGCGGCGCTGTTCTGGAACGTGCTGGCCGCCTTCGTGATGCAGGCGCCGATTTCCATCCTGCTCACCTGGTATCTCGGTCACGGCCATCGCCAGGTTTCGCTCAGCCTGGGGTCGGACGACGCGCAGGTGCTGTTCGTGGCCGGCGTCACCTTCGTGATCGCGCGCGTGATGGCTGAGGCGCGGCGCATCGCCGACGAGAACGAGGGCTTCGTGTGATGGGCATCGTGGTCAATCTCGACGTCATGCTGGCGCGCCGCAAGATGCGCTCCAAGGAACTCGCCGAAGCCATCGGCATCACCGAAGCCAATCTCTCGCTGCTCAAGAGCGGCAAGGTGAAGGGCGTGCGCTTCGCCACGCTGGAAAAAATCTGTGCGGTGCTCGTATGCCAGCCGGGGGATTTGCTGGAGTACCGGGCCGACGGGTGAAAGGCGGGCTTGCCAACGTTATACGTTTGTTATAACGTGCAGTTATAACATCTGTAAAACGAGCAAAAGGCGATGCAGAGATTCTCTCTTAAACTCACGCAAGTCGGCAACTCGATGGGCTTGATCCTCCCCAAGGAAGCCGTCGCCGCGCTGCGGGCGGAAAAAGGCGACACGATCACCGCGACAGAAACCGAGAACGGATTGAACCTTTCCGTATACGACCCGGAAGTCGAACGGCAGGTCGAGGCCGGCCGCGAGGTCATGAAGGAATATCGCGACACACTGCGGAATCTCGCGAAATGAGCGAGCCGGTTTGGCTCAATCCCCGCGCCCTCATTGTCATGCACGACGCCAGCATCGCGGAACATGGCGGTGCGCCCGGATTGCGCGATGAGGGCTTGTTCGAGTCCGCGCTGGCGAGACCGCAAAACCTTCTCGCCTATGAAGGCGTGAGCGAGCTCGCGCGGCTGGCCGCCTGCTACGGATTTGGGCTTGCCAAGAACCACGCGTTTGTCGACGGAAACAAACGCATCGCATTCATCGCCGTCGCGACATTCCTGCGTATCAATGGCCAGCGCTTGGTAGCCGATCAGACCCAGGCGACGCTTGTCATGCTCTCGGTTGCCTCGGGTACGCTTTCAGAGAACGAATTCGCCGGCTGGATTCGCAATCACCTCGAGCCGCTCTGACGTGCTAGCCTTCCCGCGGAGGGACATCCCATGGGCTTTTACGACCGACATATCCTGCCCCGCTTTCTCAACGCGGCGATGGGTACCAAGCCGATCCGCTATCAGCGCAAGAAAGTCGTGCCGCGGGCCGAGGGGCGCGTGCTCGAGGTGGGCTTCGGGGCAGGTCACAACCTGCCGTTCTACGACGCGGCGAAGGTGACCCATCTGTGGGCGCTGGAGCCGGCGGCGGAGATGCGCGCGCGGGCGGCGGAGCGCGTGGCGGCCTCGCCCATCGAACTGGAATTCATCGACCTGCCGGGCGAGCAGATCCCGCTCGACGCCGGCGCCGCCGACACCGTCCTCATCACCTACACGCTGTGCACCATCCCCGACGTGATGAAGGCGCTCTCCGAAATGCGCCGCGTGCTCAAGCCGGACGGCCGCATGATCTTCTGCGAACATGGCGAGGCGCCGGACGAGGCGGTGCGCAAATGGCAGCGCCGCCTGACACCGGCGTGGAAGGCCATCGGCGGCGGCTGCCATGTGGGACGCCCGATCCCGAAACTCATCGCCGATGGCGGCTTCCGCGTGGAGAGGATGGAGACCATGTATCTGCCCGGCACACCGCGTTTCGCCGGATTCAACTATTGGGGCGACGCCGTGAAGGCGTGAACGGATGAGCCCCCTGTTTGCCGCCGCCCTCAAGGTGCTCGCCACCGCGCTCTTCATCGTCGGAGCCAGCGAACTGGCCAAGCGGTCGAACTTCGCCGCAGCGCTGATCGTGGGATTGCCGCTGACCTCGCTGCTGACCATCGTCTGGCTTTATCTCGACACATCCGATGCCGCGCGGGCCGGGCACTACTCGGCGAGCATCCTGTGGCTGCTGCCGCCGGGCTGCCTGTTCCTCGCGGCGCTGCCGCTCGCCATTCGCGCCGGCCTGGGCTTCTGGCCGGGCCTGGCCGTGTCGATCGTGCTTACCGCTCTGGCCTATTGGCTTTATGCGCTGGCGCTGCATCGCATCCTGGGCCTGACGCTCTGACCCCTGGGACGAGCGGCGCGCGGCCGGGCCTTCCAACGGCCGGCAATTCGCGGCAGGCTCGCCGCCACAAGACGGGATTTCGGCGATGCGTCATTACTGGGTGGTGATCGTTCTGGCGGTGGCCGCGGTGGCGGCCGGGGTGGCGTTCTACACCGGCGCGCTCAGGCTTCCTTCCAATCTCGCCGGTCTCGGCTTCAATGGCGGGGTCTGCGAGGTCGATGGCGAGATCGGCTCCTCGACGCGCGCGGCGGTCGACGCCGCGACGGACAAATTCGCGCAAGCGATGCTGGGCGGCAAGCCGGAGACCGCGCTGGCCCTGATGACCGATGCGGGACGGGCCAAGAGCCTGAACTTCGCGGCCCAGCTCAAGGCCTATACACACAACGCCGACTTCACCAACATCCACATCGTCCATACGATCTATATCGATAATCACGGCACCGGCGCCGACACCAAGACTCTGTGTCCGGGCGATGGCCATTTCCTGTCGCTGTTCCTGCGCCCCGGCGCGCAGCAGGCCCATATCGAGGTCGCGGCCGATACCGTAAGCAACGGCTGGCTGCTCGAGGCCTGGCTGCTCCAAGAGCATGGCGGCTGGCGCGTGCAGTACGTTCACATCGGTCCGTCAAGCGTGGCCGGCCACGACACCCGCGATCTCCTGACGATGGCGAAGAAGGAGCGCGACGGCGGGCACGATTTCAACGCCGCGATGCTCTACACCGGCGCCGTCTTCGTGGCCGACACGGGGCCGTCCTGGGTGAACGCCGATTTGCAGAAGGAACTGAAGGGCGTGCGCGACAGCCTGAAGACGCCCCCGGAATTGAGCGGCCCCGTGCCGTTCACCTGGACGCTCGCGGGCAAGGATTACAAGGTCTCCCATGTCACGATCCAGGGCATCAAGAAGGACCTCGGCCTGATCATCGACCTGCCGCAGGCCGACTGGCCCAGCGACGCCATCGGCAATCAGCGCGGCCGCGATTTCCTCACCGCCTATACCGCTGCGCATCCCGACTACGCCCGCGACTTCAGCTATCTCGTCGCGCGCACGCTGAAGCCGGACAATTCCGGCGGCTACGCGACCGTCTACCAGCGCGGCAAGGGCTTGCTGAATTAGAGGCCGGGACGCGATTGTGCTTTTCGTGTCATGGCCCGCGACTGCGAGCCATCCAGTTCGGTTTTGCAATTTGTGGCAAGAGACGCACCCCACCTACTTTCGCGATCGTGACAAGCGTTACCTGGATGGTCCGCAGCCGCGGGCCATGACACCGAGGCGATGAGACATGAAGGTCGAACGGAGATTCAACGTTTCATCTAACCCAGTGGCTCCACGCCTCTGAACGGGTCGTCAAGGCTGGCGGAGGGTTGGGTGAACCATTTCGGGCCGTCGGAGGTCATGTAGAAATGGTCTTCCAGGCGGACGCCGAACTTGCCCGGCACCACGATCATCGGCTCGTTGGAAAAGCACATGCCCCAATCGAGTTTCGTGGTGTCGCCGCGCACCAGATTGGGCGCCTCGTGGACATCGAGACCGATGCCGTGGCCGGTGCGGTGGGGCAGGCCGGGAAGCTGGTAGTCCGGCCCGAATCCGTCGGCCACGAGCGAGGCCCGCGCCGCCTCGTCGACGCTTTCGCACAGAGCCCCCATGCGCGCGGCGGCAAAGGCCGCGGCTTGCGCGCGCTTCTCCGCATCCCACACCCGGCGCGCCTCCGCGCTGGGCTCGCCGAACACATAGGTGCGCGTGATGTCGGAATTGTAGCCGTCATATTGCGTGCCGGTGTCGATCAGCACGATGTCGCCCTTCTTCAGCGCGCGATCGGTTTCGCCGCCATGGGGAAGGGCGGTGTCCTAGCCGAAGGAGACGATGCAGAAGGTGTTGCCGCTGCCGATG
>JBOHKI010000026.1:0-38383 GCA_050728855.1 Rhizomicrobium sp.
ACCAGATCGCGACCGTCGTGCAGAACGCAGTGTTCAACGGCGTCAACCTCGTCGACGGCTCGACCACGCAGATCACCGCGCTGGCCTCCGCCGACGGCACCAAGAAGATCACGGTCTCTGCCCAGAACATGTCGCTGGGCGGCTCGGTCGTGAGCGTGGCCAGCAACGGCACGATCTCCACCCAGGCCAAGGCCGCGGCGATGATCACCACCGTCGAAGACTCGCTGACCGCCGTGAACTCGTCCTTGGCGCAGCTCTCCTCGGGCGCCAAGAAGTTCTCGATCCAGTCGACCTTCGTGACCAACCTGTCCAGCACGCTGCAGACCGGCATCGGCAATCTCGTCGACGCCGACATGGCAACCGAATCGGCCATGCTGCAGTCCCTGCAGGTCAAGCAGCAGCTTGGCGTGCAAGCGTTGTCGATCGCCAATCAGGCGCCGTCGATCACGCTGTCGCTGTTCCGGTAGGCGCTTCGGGCGGCGGGGGCGCAACGCTTCCGCCGCCGCTTTCCGGGCGCGCGGCAAAGGCCGCTTCGCCCCCGAGGCGTTACACGGGTCGAATCTGGTGGGACAAAAGGCGGACGGGGTTTCGCGCCGGGGGGCGCGGAGCCCCGAACCGTTTTCAGGCGGCGGCCGCGGCGCGGGCGCGGAAGCGCCGGCCGATCCGCACGCGCACCAGCCAATAGACCATGGCGGCGAGCGGCGCTGCGACCGGCACGAACAGCAGCGGCGAGCCATGCAGCGCGGCGGGCAGGAACTTCTGCTGGCCGAGGAAGAACGAGCCGGTGGCGATGGTGAGCGCGGTGCACATGCGCCACAGATGCCGCGAGATGCGCGCCGCTCCCGAGATCCCGCCGGCCAGGATCACCTTCAGGTCGCTGGCCGCGGCAATGCCGCCCACCAGCATGAAAACGTAGAACGCCTGCGGCGGCGTGGCGCCGAGCGTGCCGCTGGGGCTGTTCATCGCCATCAGGGCGAAGCTCGTGCCCGCTAGCGCCACGGTGAGCGCCACGACAAATCCACCCTTCTCGACGGCGCCGATGCCGCCGTCTCGGCGCCGGATCGTCGCCCAGGAGGTGAGCACCAGGTAGAACGCCATAACGCCCGCGATGGCGTTCGGAAGCTCCTTCATCAGTCCGGTGGGCAGGAACGGCGCCACCGTCGCGCCCACCGTCGCCATGCTCAGCATGGCGGCGAAGAACACCCTGCCGGCGATGGCGTGGGCGCGCGTGCCCTTGCGCGCGATCAGCGCCGCGGTGCCGGAGATCATGCCCAGCGTGCCGCCGCCGATATGCAGCGTGAGCAGCGCATCCGCGCCGGCCTTGATGTACCAGGGCGCCGCGGGATCGACGGGAAGAATGGTCATGGCGGATTACCTCCAGCGGTCGCCAGGCGCCTTCACGAAATTTGCGAAGACGTATTTCCAGGGAATGATGATGGGCACGATCGCGCCCATCAGGCAGGCTTGCGCCGTCTCGGAGACATCGGCGTCCATCCGGCCGGCGCGCCACAGCGGCAGCGCGAAGGCAAGGAGCCAGGTGGCTTTCCAGACGGTCTCGAAGAACAGCAGCGGCAGCATTGCCAGCGGATAGCGAAGCCCCAACAGCGTCAGCAGCGACAGCGCCGCGAGCAGGCTATCCGCCACGCCATGCATCGCGTCGGGCGAGTAGCGGTGATGCAGGACGACGGGCCAGATCTCCGAGCCGAGGCCGATGGCGATCAAGAGGTACAGCGCCCGAAGACTATAAAGCCGGAGCAGGGAGACGTCGGACACGGCGCGCGGGCTTTCCTCGATTGCGTCCTTGAAGGTAGGCACCGCGCGGCCGATCTACATTGACGGGGCGCGCCAAAAGCATGACCTTGCGCGCCAGGAGCAAAAAGGCATGGCCGAACCCACGATCGCGGCGGGATATCCCAAGGCGCTTCTGGTCTATGCCGTCTCCCGCGGCGCCGACCGCCAGTCGCTTCTGGCGCGCGCGGGTATCGCCTCCCAGGACCTGGCCCAGCTGGACGCGCGCATCCCCCTGCCGCGCTACATCGCGCTCATCGAAGCGGCGATCGAGGCCTGCCGCGAGCCCGCCTTCGCGCTGCAGTTCGGCGAGGCGGTGCGGATGCAGGACATCTCCATCGTCGGGCTTGTCTGCGAAGCGGCGGAGACCACTGCCGATGTCGGCCGCCAGCTCAACCGCTATGCGCGGTTGCTGGTCGACGAAGGCCGGCCCGGGCCTGTCGAGCTGGTCCGCGGCGCGCCCGGCAAGGACGGCTTCTGGATGGAGTTCACCGGCGAATCCTTCACCGCCAATCCGCTGATGCTGGAGGCGGAGGTGGCGCGCCTGGTGTGCAACACGCGCGCGACTTTCGGCGCGGTGCCGGCCTTCCAGGCGATGACGTTTCCGCGCGCCGTGCACTTCCGGCATGCGGCGCCGTCCTACTGGGAAGAGTTCGCGCGCATCTTCAGGGCGCCCGTCGTGTTCGAGAGCGCGCGCAACGCGATACTGCTCGATCCGGCGTTCGGATTGCTGCGCCAGCCCCCCGGCAACCGCTATGTGTTGGGCACGCTCAGCGAGCGCGCCGACGCGCTGCTGCGCGAGCTGGAATCGGCCAGTTCGGTGCGCGCCCGCGTCGAGAGCCTGCTGATCCCCATCCTGCACACAGGCGACGCAGGAATGGACGATATCGCCAGCCGCATGAGCTTGAGCCGCCGCACCCTGCTGCGCAAGCTGAGCGCGGAAGGCGTCACCTTCGAGAAGGTGCTCGATGAATTGCGCCACAAGCTGGCGCTGCACTATCTCGGCGGCAAGAAAGTGTCGGTGAACGAGACGGCCTATCTGGTGGGCTTTTCTGATCCCAGCGCCTTTTCCCGCGCCTTCAAGCGCTGGACCGGCTCAAGCCCAGGGCGGCTGTCAGAGACCCAGAACGTCCACTAGCGTCGTCACCACGCGCTCCGCATCGTCCGTCGCCATGGAGGCGTAAAGCGGCAGGCTCAGGCAGCGCGCGTAGTAGCGCCCGGCGCCGGCCAGCCGGGGCGTGTCGAAATGCGACGCGTAGTAGGGCTGGCGGTGCACGGGGACGTAGTGCACCTGCGTGCCGATGCCGCGTTCGGCCAGCGCGCGCATGACCCTGGCGCGGCTAAGGCCCAGGCGTTCGAAATCGATGCGCACGACATAGAGATGCCAGGCGGGCAGGCACGGCCGCGTGCGCGCGATGGGCCGGATGAGGGGCGCATGGGCGGCGAACAGCGTGTCGTAATGCGCGGCGATAAGGCGGCGGCGCGCCACGAAGCGGCCGAGCTTGTTCAGCTGCGAGCAGCCCAGCGCGCATTGGATGTCGTTGGCGCGCCAGTTGAACTCGGGCCGATGCAGTTCGTAGTACCAGGGATTGGGCGCGCCGGCGGCGTCGAAGGCGTCTTCCACATTCACGAACAGGGCCGGATCGCGCACCATGCCGTGGTTGCGGGCAAGCACGAGCTTGCGGGCCAGCTCCGGATCGCTCGCCGTCACCGCGCCGCCTTCGCCCATGGCGATGGACTTCACGGGATGGAACGAGAAAACGGAGAGGTCGCTGAAGGCGTTGGAGCCGATCTGGGTGACGCTGCCGTCTCCGGCCACGTAGCCGGTGCCGATGGCATGGCAGGCATCGTCGACGATCTTCAGCCCGTGGGCACGGGCGATCTCCGCGATCTCCTCCAGCGCGCCGCACTGGCCGTTCAGATGGACGTTGAACACCGCGTCGGCGCGCCCGGCCCGCGCAAGCGCGGCTTCCAGGTCCTTGGGCCGCATCAATCCGGTCTCCGGATCGACATCGGCGAACACGATATCGGCGCCGTTCATGTGCGGCGCGCTGGCGGTGGCGAGGAAGGTGATGGCGGGCACGATGACGGTCGTTCCGGGGCCGAGATCGAGGGCGCGCGCCGCCATGTGCAGCGCCGCGGTGCCGTTGGCGCAGACCGCGGCGTGTTTGGCGCCCACGGTCTTGCACAAGGCGGTCTCAAAGCGGTTGACATAGGGTCCGGTGGTGAGCAGGTCGCCACGCATCGCCTCGGCCACGGCGGCGATGTCATCCTCCTCGATGACCTGGCGGCCATAGGGCAGGAACGCGTTGACCAGGGCCGGTTTGAGGGCCGGGGCGCTCATGCGCGCGTCACGAAAACGACTGCGCGAGCAGCAGCTGGATGCCGCGCGCGTCCATGCGCTCGGGATTGGCGTCGCTCGAATAGGCGAAGCCTTCCTCGACGGGCGTGGCGCCGCGGTTGAGATAGGCCTCGCGCGCCGCCGCGGCGAAGCTCGCGAGAATCACGTAGCGGTCCTCGATCTCCACCGTCCAGCGCGAATCGTCGGCCGGGATCATGGTCTCGTGCAGCTTCTCGCCGGGGCGGATGCCGACGACCTTCTGGCTCAGCTTGGGCCCGATGAGGGAGGCGAGGTCGCAGATGGTGGTGGAAGGAATCTTGGGCACGAAGATCTCGCCGCCGCGCGCCAGCTCCATGGAGGAGAGCACGAAGTTCACGCCCTGGGTCAGCGTGATCCAGAACCGCGTCATGCGCGGATCGGTGATGGGCAGGGCGTCCGCGCCGTCCGCGATCAGCTTGCGGAAGAAGGGCACCACCGAGCCGCGGCTGCCGAAGACGTTGCCGTAGCGCACCACGGCGAACCGGGTGCCGTCGGCGCCGGCCAGGTTGTTGGCGGCGACGAAGATCTTGTCGGAAGCGAGCTTGGAGGCGCCGTAGAGATTGACCGGATTGGCCGCCTTGTCGGTGGAGAGCGCAATCACCTTGCGCACGTTGCGGCGCAGCGCGGCATAGACCAGGTTTTCCGCGCCCAGCACATTGGTGCGGATGCATTCGAAGGGGTTGTACTCCGCGGCCGGCACCTGCTTCAGCGCGGCGGCGTGGATCACGTAGTCGACGTCGCGCATCGCCATCTCCAGGCGGTCGCGGTCGCGCACGTCGCCGATGAAGTAGCGCATGAATTTGTGCTCCTCCATCGGGAACTGCTGCTGCATCTCGTATTGCTTGAGCTCGTCGCGGCTGAAGATGATGAGCCGGCGCGGCTTGTAGTGCTCGATGACGGTCTTGACGAAATGCTTGCCGAACGAGCCGGTGCCGCCGGTGACGAGCACGGATTTGTCGTTGAGGTCGAGCCAGGGCTGGGCGAAATCGCGCAGCGCCGGACCGATCGGCGTGACACGCGGCGTGGCGGACGCGGATTTGTTGACGGCATCGCTTTTCGCGATCTCCGGTTTTTCCGGAAGATAGACTTTCACCGCCCGCTGGCCCATGTGGCTTGCACCTTCAGATCACGGAAAGATCGTTGCAGAACGCGGTTAACACCCGCCTACCGGCGCGCCCAGCCGCACACCGAAACGGAAGCGGCGCGGGGCGTTTACGATTGGGCAAGGTTTGCGCGTCTCGTCGAGTTCCAATGCCGACAGCGCCAGCTGGCAGAACAGGCTGCCGCCCGTGCGCCGGTGCGTGAGCAGGCCCAGAAGCGGCGCCGTGGCGCGGTCGACCTCGACGCGGATGCGCGTGGTTGCGTCGCCCAGCTCCGCCCAGCCTTCGGTCATGCCGATGCCGTGGCTGCACGACACCAGGAACGAAACCGGCGCGCCGTGATCGACCTGGGTGTCCTTAAGCGAAAAGGTTTCCGCTTCCTTGCCGCCATTGTGCGTCGTTAACGACAGCGTGGCCCAATCGAAGGCCTCGGGCAGCAGCGTGATGTGGCCGAGCCTCAGGCTGCCCTTGCCCCAATCGGCCCAGTCGAACGCAATGTCGAAATCCACGCGCGGCTCGGTGGCGGAGAACCGCATCGTCTTTTGGATGGGGCCTTTGGGTGTATCGATGCGCGCCGAAACGGTCGTGCCGCCGTCGTCATGCGTGACGCTTGCCTCGCACCATTCGAGATCGGTGACCTTATGCTCGCCCGGCGCCTCGAACACGCAATCCCCAGTGTACCAGTCGGCCTGAAGCGCGATGTCGTCAAAATACCCATGCGGAATGCCGCCGATGAGCGCAGGGCCGCCGAAGCTCATATGCTCGATGGCGAGACCACGGCGGTGGTCGAGCGTCGCCGAGATGGTAGGGGTCGCGACGTCGATATAGCGCCCTTGCACCTCTCTCTTGTGGGGAGGTCGAAAAAGCGAAGCATTTTCGGGCGGGGGTCCGCTCTCATTGGCGGCACCGTCCCCCACCCGAAAAATCGCTTCGCGATTTTGTCGACCTCCCCGCAAGGGGGAGGTGGGGAAAGAGGCCAGCCGCTCCACAAACTTGGTCCACCGCGCGTCGGTGATATGGGTGCGGAAATCGCTGGACCAGAGATAGCAGAGCTCTTTCCAGTCGCCGCCCTCGGCCACCAGGTGCGCATAGATGCGCTGGCAGGCGGCGTTGATGGCGATGTCGTCGCGGCCAGTCACGGCCCAGCGGGAGAGATTGTACTTCCGCTGCTTCTTGACCGGCACGGGGCATGCGGCGGTCTCCAGGCGCAGCGCCTGGTTGGCCTCGCGGTTGAAGGCGAGCGACAGGATCGCGCCCGGCGCCATCAGCGGGTGCTCGACCGACAGCGCCTCGAACGCCTCCTCGAGCCGCGCCCATTCGCCGCCCGCATTGGCCTCCTCGGTCTTGTAACGTCCGGGACGGAAATCGAAGATCTCCGCATCGCTGGCATAGAGGCAGAGCGCGCGCGCATTGGCGTCCGCCCGCGCGCGCACATAGCCGCGGTATTCGTTCAGCGAAATGTCGCCATGGGCGAAACGCTGAAGCTTCTGGAAGGCGACCGTGTTGGTCCACAAAAGCCCGATGGAGCGTCCGTCCGCGCCCAGCGCGCGCTGCGGCAGGTGGCGGGTCTCGGCCGGCCATTCGGGATGGTTGGCGCCGGGATTGTCCCAATCCATCAGGATCGCGCGGTAGCCCGCGTCGAGATAGAGCCCGACCAGCCCCGCCGAATAGGCCTGCTCGTTGATGAGCGCGATGGTGGGACGGGTGCCCAGCAGGCGTTCGTAGACGACATGGCCGAGGTGCAGGTTTTCTTCCGTCACCCGCGCGGGCACCAGCGGTCCGATGATCTGGGCGTAACCCGATCCGATCAGTTCGAGCTTGCCGGCCGCGATCAGGGCGCGCGCCCGTCCGATCCATTCCGGGTCGCGGCTGGCGATTTCCTCCAGGGTGAAGCCGGTGGCCTCCAGCCCGATGGGGCCGTGCTTCTGCGCGAGATCGAGAAGCGGCCAGTAGCAGCGCGCGATCACTTCGCCGCGCTGCTCTTCCTCGATGGAGGAGAAGGCAAGGTTGCAATGGAACAGCGCGAACAGATGCAGCGTGGCCGGCGAGGCGGCGATGTCGCGGGCGCGAAGCGGCGCGTTCATTGCGTCACGATCTTCAGGTGCGAGAGCGCGTCATTGGCGGCCTTGAGCGCGTCGGCGCGGCTCGCGCCCGTCGCCAGCACCATGGCGGCGCTGGGCCGCTTGTCGCCCGCCGGCGGGATGATGTCGCCGGGCCGCGCGGTGACCACGATCTCGGCCACGCCCGGAACGGCGCGCGCGTCCTCCGCGCCGTCGACGGAGACGATGCGTCCCGGTTCCGGGAACGCGTAACGCTGGATGACGGGGATCGATTGCCTGGGCTCCAGCTCCGCCTCGGAGACGGGTTCGCCCAGCGCCACCTTGATGGCCGCGCCGATGAAATCTACGCCGGTGTTGAGCGGGATTTCCCGCGTGCAGAAGAAGCCGCCGGAGAGCCGTGCCGCCAGTTCGATGACATGGGGCTCGCCATTGTGGACGACGATGTCGCCCTTGACCGTGCCGTTGACGATGCCGAGCGCCTGCGCCGCCGCGGCCACGACCGCGCGCACCTTCGTCTGCGTCTCCTGCGGCAGATGGCTCGGCAGGTCGCCGCCATTCTCGACGAAGTAGGGCGCGTAACGTTCGAGATATTCGTAGTTGCGGTCGGAGAAGCCGGGCGTGAAGCAGCGCCCGTTCACGACGAGGGATTCGGTGGAGACCTGCGGGCCGTCCAGATACTGCTCCACCATCACGCGCTGGGTGGGCGAGTGGGAGCGGGCGAGCGCGAAGGCCTTTTCGAGATCGGCCACCTGCGCCACGCGCTGCACGCCGCGGCTGCCGCGGCTGTCGGCGGGCTTGATGACCAGATCGCGGCCGCGCTCGATGGCGATGCGCTGAAGCTGCTGCACGGTGGAAACCGGCGCGAACCACGGGATCGCCACGCCGGCGGCCAGGAATCGCTCCTTCATGGCGAGCTTGTCGCAGGCCAGCCGTGCGCTCTCCGGCGACAGGCCGGGCAGGCCCAGCCGCTTGGCCACGGCGGCGACGGTCAAGGGCGCGTCGGCGGCGACGCAGATCACGCCGTCGATCTTGCGGATCTTGCGGTTGTAGCGTTCGGCCGCGGCCGCGGTCTCGTCGGCGCCATAGACGTCGGCGATGATGCAGGAATCGGCGAAGGCGAAGCCGGGCGCTTCATGGTCGCGGTCGGAGACGACCACATAGAGCCCCATCTCCTTGGCGCGTTTGGCCGCGTCCGCCGCTTCGATGCCGCCGGAAACGATGAGAAGGGTCTTCTGCATCACGAATGCGTCTTTCTAGAAGTAGAGGCCGCCATTGACGTTGAGGACCTGGGCGGTGATGTAGGACGAGGCCTCGCTCGCGAGGAACACGGCCGCGTCGGCCACGTCCCGCGGCGATCCCTGGCGCTTCAGGAGGATGTTCTCCGCCGCCTTCTGTACGCTGGTCGCCGCCAGTCCCGCCGCCGCCATGTCGGAGGCTATGAGCCCCGCGCACAGAGTGTTGGAACGGACGTTATCCTTGGCGCCGAAGCGCGCGATCACCTGGGCCAGCGAAATCAGCCCGGCTTTCGACGCCGCGTAATGCGCCGTGCGCGGCCCGCCATACTGGCCGCTCACCGATCCGATATGGACGATCGCGCCGCCGCCCGCCGCCTTGAGCAGCGGAAGGAACACCTGGGCGCAGATGAATGGGCCCTTGAGGTTGGTGGCGAGGATCGTGTCCCAGTCCGCGTCGCTGACGCGATCGAAATCCGTGGGCTTGTTGATGCCGGCATTGTTGATGAGGATGGAGATCGGCCCCAGCGCGCCCGCGTCTTTCGCCGCGGCCTCGACGCTCGAGCGGTCCGTCACGTCCATCTTCAACGCCAGCGCCTTGCGGCCCATGGCTTCGATGGCGCGGCAGACGTCCTTGGCTTCGTCGTGCTTGTCGCGGTAGGTGAGCGCGACATCGGCGCCGGCTTCAGCCAGCCCCAATGCGATGGAGCGGCCGAGACCGCGCGATCCGCCGGTGACCACGGCATTGCGGTCGGCAAGCGAGAAGCGCGAACTCATTTTCCGGCCTTGCGCGCGATCGCCTTGCGCGCGGCTTGCGCGATGGCGCCGGAGCCGATGCCGAATGCCACGGCCAGCTCTTCCGGCTCGCCCGAGGCGCCGAACGTGTCGCGCAGGCCCACGAATTCGATGGGGCAGGGCGTCGTCGCGGCGAGCGCTTCGGCCACCGCGCCGCCAAGCCCGCCATAGATGTTGTGATCCTCGGCCGTGACGATCGCGCCGGTCTCCACGGCGCAGAGCGACAGCAGGTCCCGGTCGATGGGCTTGATGGTCGCCATGTTGACGACGCGGGCGGAGATCGATTGCTTGCCCAGCATTTCGGCCGCTTCCACCGCGCGGGCGACTTCCACGCCGCAGGCCACGATCGTCACGTCCGTACCGCCCTTCACGATGCAGCCCTTGCCGATCTCGAAGGTGTGGTCGCTCGCGAACACGCGCCTGGCCGGGCTGCGGCCGGTGCGCATATAGACCGGCCCGTCGAATTCCAGGATTGCGCGGGTCGCCAGCGCCGTCTCCACCGGGTCGGCGGGCGAGATCACGGTCATGCCGGGGATGGCGCGGAAGGCCGCGAGGTCTTCCAGGCACTGGGCCGAGCCGCCATCGGGGCCGACATCGATGCCGGGGTGGCTTGCCACGATCTTGGCGTTGCGCCGCGCATAGGCCAGCGACAGCCGCGCCTGTTCCACCGCGCGCAGGCAAAACACGGCGAAGGTCGTCACCACCGGCATCCAGCCGGTCGCGGCCAGTCCGCCCGCGGCCGCCATCATGTTCTGCTCGGCGATGCCGAACTGGAGGAAGCGGCCGGGATGGGACTTGCGGAAGTGATGCGCGCCGGTGCCGCCGGCGATGTCGGCGTCCAGCACCACCACGTTGGCGAATTCGTCGGCGAGTGAAGACAGCGTCTTGCCGAAGGCTTCGCGCAAGCTGTCGCCGGACGTGCCGATAAGGGCCGGGCCGGGAGCGGAAAGACTAGACATCGAGCAGCTCCTTGATCTGCGGGCGCGGCGTGGAGAGATCGGTGAGCGCCTCTTCCGCCTGCGCCTGTGTGAGCTTCACGCTGCCGTGCCAGTGCGGCACGTTTTCCATGTAGGAGACGCCCTTGCCCTTGACGGTGTGGCAAATGAGGATCTGCGGCCGGCCGACGGTGAGCGAGGCGCGGCGGAATCCCGAAAGGATCTGGTCGATGTCGTGGCCGTCGATTTCGGCCACCGCCCAGTCGAAGGCGCGCCACTTCGCGGCCAGCGGCTCCAGCCGCATGATGACGTCGTTGCGGTCGTCGCTCTGAAGCTTGTTGTAGTCGACCAGGATGCAGAGATTGTCGAGCTTGTGGTGGGCGGCGCACATGGCGGCTTCCCACACTTCGCCTTCCTGCATCTCGCCGTCGCCGAGCAGCGCATAGATCCGCGCCTGGCTCCTGTGCAGCTTCAGTCCCATCGCCATGCCGAGGGCGACGGAGAATCCCTGGCCCAGCGAGCCGGTCGAGGTCTCCACCCAGGGCAGGTCGAGCACATGGGGATGGCCCTGGAAGGGCGAGCCGAACTTGCGCAGCTTGAGCGCGGCCTTGGCGTCGCAGAAACCGTGATGGGCGGCGATGGCGTAGAGCGCGGGCGCGGCATGGCCCTTGGAGAGCACGAAGCGGTCGCGATGCGGATCGTCGACCGAATCCGGCCACAGGTTGAGCTCCGCGCCGAACAGGCAGGCAAGGATGTCGGCCGAGGAGAGCGCGCCGCCGGGATGGCCCGAACCCGCGTGATAGATCGAGGCGATGGCGTGGCGGCGCGTGAACGCCGCGGCCTTCGCGATGTCCGCGGCGATGGCGCGCAGCTCGGTGGGCGTTTCCCTGGTTGCCTTTTCGGCCGTCGAAGTCACGGTCATGCCGCCTTCCTGAGATGGGCGCGGGTGAGCAGCGCGCTATAGAAGATCACTTCGGCGTCCGGGCAGAGCATGGCGGCATGGGCCGCGATCTCCTCGGCGAAGCCGCGCGACATGATCACGATCACGCCGGGCTGGGCCTCGGCGATGGCCTCCGGCATGTGCAGCGCGATGCCATGGCGCTCGCCGACATGCTGGGAGAGATGGCTGTCGACCAGCAGCGACACCGCGCCGGCGTCGAGCCCGCCATGGACCATCAGCGAATCGAACAGCCGACCCGCGCCCCAGATCGCCACCTTGCGCGGCGCCAGTTCGGCGATCTCCGCGGCGGCATGGGTGAGGGCGGCGATGTTTCGCGTGCGCTTGATCTTGTACGCGGCGATCAGGCGCTGCGCCTCGGCCACTTCGCGCGGGTCCGAATCGATGGCGAAGCGCGGCGCATTCGTCTTGCGCGCCACGATCAGCAGGTTCTCGCGGTCCTTGAGGTCGGGCGGCGTGACGATGTCGAAGCCAGCGGCCACGACCATGCGCATCAGCGTGCGGGCGGAGAAATGCGTCAGGTGCTTGTCGATGAACCACTCCTCGACGATGTCCTCGGCGTCGAGGATGGCGGTGGAGGGTGCATCCAGGATGAGCAAGCCGCCCGGCTTCAGGACGCGCCAGTGATCGGCCAGCGTGGCGGCGGGATGGGCGAGATGTTCGATGGTGTGGCAGGAATGGACGACGCCGAAGCGCTCGGTTTCCAGCGCCGTATCCTCGATCCGCGCCGCGATCAGCTCGGCGCGATAGAAGCCGGCGCTCGACTGCGCCACGCGCTCGTCGGGCTCGACCGCCGTGACGAAGGCGCCGGGCAATTCGTCCAGCACCGCTTTCACGAAGCTGCCGCGGTTGGAACCGACGTCCAGGATCGCGAGCGGCTGGTGGATTTCGGCGTGGCGGCGCAGTGCCGCGAGCGCCTGCCGGGTGCGGAAACCCTTGCCGTAGCGCACGTTTCCCCAATCCGCGCCGGACGACACCGCCATGGGCGCGCGCGCCGCGCGGTCGATGCGCGGCGTCGATTGCACCAGGCCGCATTGCCGGCAGAGCTGCACGGTGAGCCCGCGCGTGGAGCGTTCGGGCGCGTAGACGGCTTCGAGCGTGTCGTGGCCGCAAAGTTCGCAGATGTCATTCATCAAGACAGTTCCCGGGAAGGTCCCGGTAACCATCTTCGCGCGCACGTGCTTAATATTTCACTACGTACTCGTGACGGTTCGCATAACCGAGCGTGTCCATCATGGGTGCGGCCAGGGCGTCGAAGCGCGCGCGCTGGCCGGCATCGAGCAGCCTGTCCTCGGGCCGGTTGACGTTGTGGGGACGGGCGAACAGCGCAACACGCTCGTCGCGGCAGGCAAGGTTAAGAAATCCATAAAGCGCGCGCACCTGTTGCGCCGAATCCTGAAGATCCTCCAGCCGCGCGAAATGCTTGCGCGCGGCTGGCAGGGGCGCGAGCTGCTCCAGGATAGACCGGTTGATCTCCGCCCAGTGCCACGCGATGCGCTCGAACTGGCTGAAGCCGCGGAAGGCCTGGGCCAGCGGATCGTCCCGGCGCGGCACCGGCCACCAGTATTTCTTCTCCGGCGGCGGGGCCCTGCGCGCGCCATCGTAGAATTCCTGAAGGACCGCGGTGGAGCGGTCGTCGTAACATTCATCCGCCAGCTTGCGGAAATAGGAGCCGGCGACCTTGCGGCCGTCGCGCACCAGATGGACGAATTTCGCCTGCGGGAACAGCGCCGCCAGCTCGGCAATCAGCCACGACGCCTTGTTCGAGGAATCGCCCCATTGCGCGGCCCCGCTGCAGCGCACCGCCGCACCATGGGTCTCGTCGAGCACTTTGACGGCGGTCGCGGAATCCGTCAGGTCCAGATAGCGCCGCACCGCCAGCGGCTGGACGATGTGGACCATGTATTCGTGGTGCATCTCCACGCCGGGCACGGCCGAGAGCGCCTTGTGCAGCATGGCGGTGCCGGACCGGCCGCTGGAGACGATGAAAAAGGGTCGCGTCGCGTCGCTCAAAGCCGCCTCGTTAACCTTCTTTTAGCCAAGCCGCCTTTAGAAACGGTTAAGCACCAGGAGGCGCATTTGCCCCGCCCGATCCGCCTTGCCCCGACCTTCATCGCCGAAGCGTCCAGCAACCACGCCCGCGACCTTTCCCGCGCGCTCGCTTTCGTCGACGCCGCGGCGGATGCGGGCTGCGACGCGGTCAAGTTCCAGCTCTTCCGCATCGACCGGATGTTCGCGCCCGAGATCCTGTCGCAGAGCGCCAAGCATCGCGCCCGGCGCGAATGGGAATTGCCGCTCGACCATCTTGCGCCACTGGCGGAGCGCTGCCGCGCGCGCGTCATCCAGTTCTCCTGCACGCCGTTCTATCGCGAGGCGGTGGACGAACTGGCGCCGCACGTCTCGTTCTACAAGATCGCATCCTATGAACTGCTGGTGACGCCGCTGCTCGAAGCCTGCGCCGCGACCGGCAGGCCCATCGTGCTGTCCACCGGCATGGCGACGCTTGCCGAAATTCAGACGGCCGTGGCGACCTTGCGACGCGCGGGCGCGAATGACCTGACCCTGCTGCATTGCGTCTCGGCCTATCCCACACCGGCCGCCGAAGCCAATCTCGCCGCCATTGCCGCCATCCGCGACGCCACCGGCTGCCCGACCGGCTGGTCCGATCACACCCGCCGGCCCGCCGTCATCGAGCGCGCGGTGCATCGCTGGAATGCGAGCGCGGTGGAATTCCATCTCGATCTCGACGGCAAGGGCGCGGAATACGCCTCCGGCCATTGCTGGCTGCCGGACGAGATCGCGCCCGTCATCGCGCGCATCCGCGAAAGCCTCGTGGCGGACGGCGCGGGCTTCAAGGGCCCGCAGCCCTCCGAACTCTCCGACCGCGAATGGCGCGCCGATCCGTCGGACGGGATGCGCCCGCTGCTGCACGTCCGCGCCCATTGGAAGCCCGAAGCGGCATGAGCATCACGCCCGAGCCCAGCGATCATTTGCGCATCGTCGCCGTAATCCAGGCGCGCATGGGCTCCACCCGCCTGCCCGGCAAAGTGCTCAAGCCCATCGCCGGCAAGCCGCTGCTCTGGCATATCGTTCACCGTCTCAAGCGCTCGCAGTTCATCGAGGACATCGCGGTCGCCACCTCCACAAACCCGCGCGACGACGCCATCGTGGAATGGGGCCGCGAGAACGGCGTGGCCGTGATACGCGGGCCGGAAGACGACGTGCTCGCCCGCTTCGCCCGCGCGGCCGAGCTGCTGGACGCCGACGTCATCGTGCGCGTCTCTTCCGACGCGCCGTTCATCGACGCGGGCTTCGTCGACCACCTGGTCGCGGCGCTGCTGGAGCAGGATGCGGATTATGTGCTGCTGGACGAGGGCGCCGTCACTGCGCATGAAGGCGTCGATCCGTTCACGCGCCGCGCGCTCGACCGGCTGATGATGGATGCGGGCGACGACGCGGTCGCGCGCGAACACGTCACCGGCTATTTCAAGCTCCATCCCGATTTCGTGCGCATCGCGCGCGCGCCGGCCTATCCGGCGCTGGCCCGTGAAGGCGGCCGCCTCACCATCGACACGCCGGACGATCTGGCTTTCGCCGAGGCGGTGCATGAGCGGCTGGAGGCGAAGGCCGGCGAGGCCTCGCTGGCCGACCTGCTGCTGCTCCTGGAGCGCGAGCCCGGCCTGCGCGCGCTCAACGCCCATGTGACGCAGAAATCGCTCGTGGCGCAGGGCGCGCTGGCGCTGATCCGCTGCGACGGCGGCGGGCGTTTCGGCTATGGCCACGTCAAGCGCATGGTGGCGTTGGCGAAAACTCTGCGCGATCGCGAAGGCATCGGTGCGCTCTTCGCCGTCAACGGCACCGCCGACGCACTCGAGCCGGTCACGCGCGCGGGCTTCGAGGCCGTGTCCGCGGACGATCGCGCGCTCGAGTCGCTCGTGTCCGCGCGCAAGCCGGACATTCTCATCTGCGACTACCGCGAAGGCCCGGAGCGTGCCCAACTGGAAGCACTGGACGTACCGCTGACGGCCGCCATCGACGACGGCTCGGCGCGGCGCCTGGCTTGCGATCTGGCCTATTATCCGCCTGTACCGCAGGCCGAGGGGCTGGACTGGACCGGCTCGCATTGCATGCCGCGTATCGGCTGGGAATGGTCGCTTCTGGGGATGAGCCGGCCGGCCACGCCCGCGCGCACCCTGTCGCCGCGACCGACCCTGCTGGTCAGCATGGGCGGCAGCGATCCTTTCGAATTGACGCTGCGCTTTGCCCGCGCACTGACCAGGCTCTCGCCCGTCTTCCGCGCCCGCTTCGTCATCGGACCCGGCGTGGCCAATCGCGGGCGGGTGTCGCGCGCCATCGCCTCGCTGGGCGCGCATTTCGAAACCGTCGAAGGCGCCAGCGACCTCGCCGCCGAATACGCCGCCGCAGACCTTGCACTGGTGGCCTATGGCGTCACCGCCTTCGAGCTCGCGGCCTGCGGCGTGCCGGCGCTCTATCTCTGCCTGAACGAGGACCACGCCCTCAGCGCGTCGGCGTTCGAGCAGGCGGGCATGGGGATTTCCCTGGGTCTCGCCGAAACCGCGCGGGACGAAGACGTCGCCGGCGCCGTCTGGTCGTTGCTCGCCGATTCCGCCCGCCGCCGGGAGATGCGCGCGGCCGGGCTGATGAGCGTGGATGGCGAGGGTGCCGCCCGCATCGCATCCGACATCGCAAAGGAATTGCGCACCCGCCGCGCGGCAGGCCTCAGGCGCGCGAGCTGAGTGCTGCGAGCGTGTTGGCGAACGTCTCGCGCCAGTCGCCCGCGGCCGTGGGCATCATGCAGCGGCAGGACGGCGCGAAAGGCTCATGCCCGGTGCCGAACGCCGTCCAGCTGCGATCGTAGAGAACCTTGAACACCGCCACGCCGGCGCCCGCAGCCAACCACGATACGGCGGTCGGCGCACTCACCACCGCTGCCAGCACGCTGAGAAGCGCACAGACGCGGTCGATCTCGTTCTTCTGATCGATGGCTTCGGGCACAAGGATGTCCCGCCCGCTGAGGGTGCGAAGCGTCGCGATCTCCTCGGCCGTCGCGTCGTACTGCACGCTGACGACGGGGCCCTGGATGTCGCGGATAAACTCCGCCCAAGCTTCCAGCGGCGCGTATTGCACCGCGCGGCCGCCGCCGCTCTTGCCGCTGCGCCAGCAGATGCCCGTGGCGCCGCCGAAGCGCGCGCGCCAACGCGCGGCCTCGTCCGGATCGGGCACGAGATAGGCGTGTGTCCCGGGAAAGCGCGCGATGTCGCCGCGCAGGAGCCTGGGCAGGCTGCCCATCTCGATGGCCGCGTTGGCGCCGCCGCACTGTTTGAG
This sequence comes from Rhizomicrobium sp., assembly GCA_050728855.1. Lineage (GTDB taxonomy): Bacteria > Pseudomonadota > Alphaproteobacteria > Micropepsales > Micropepsaceae > Rhizomicrobium. The sequence continues at coordinate 16,595 of JBOHKI010000026.1, forward strand.
CCAGAAGTAGCGCGCCATGGTCACGCCGGCTTTGGTCTGCATCTGCGCGGGCCGGATCGTGGCCTGCGGGAATGAACGGGCCAGTAGAGCGACGAGGCGCGGCTCGCTTTCCACGATCACATGGCCGCCTTCCGATGCGGCGCGAGCGATCAGTTCGCCGAACAGGCTGGCGAACATGATCTGGTCGCCGATCCCCTGCTCGGCCGTGACCAGCAGGCGCTTGTTGCGCAGCGTGCCGCCATCCCAGCGCGGCAGGCCGTGGTCGCAGACGGGCGCCTTGCCTGAAATCTTGAGCCGCGCGCCATAATCGCGCCAGCCATCCTTGAGATTGCCGCCGGCCAAGTGCAGCACCGCGCGGTTGAGCCTGGCCTGCGCCGCATGGGGATCGCGCGCGATGGCGCGGTCGTAAAGGCTCAGCGCCTCTTCGGCCTGTCCCGCATCGAACAGCAGGTCGGCGAGATTTGCGAGCGCGGCGGGATAGTCGTCACGCCGCGCCAGGGCCTCGCGGTAGCAGTGTCCGGCCTGGCTTGCGTCGCCGCGCTCGCGATGGACCGAGCCCAGCGTCAGCCACAACTCGGCCGCGTCCGGATTGCGCGCCAGTGCCGGCGCCAGCAGCGCCCCGGCGGCATCGAACTGACCTTGGGCGCGCAGAAGGTTTGCGAGATTGACCAGCGCCTCGAGCCGCCCGGGCTCCAGCGCCAGCACGCGGCGGAAGAATTCCTCCGCGGGGCGGGCGAGGCCCAAGACGCGTGCGGTATTGCCAAGCGCGAACAGCACGCGGGTGTCGTCGGGTTTCACCGCCAGCGCCGCTTCGTAGGCGCCGATGGCTTCGGCATGGCGGCCGCGCGCCGAAAGTTTCAGTCCCTGGGCGTAGGCGTCGTGCATCCCGCGTCATCGCACGGCCAGCGTTAAGTCCGCGTTAAGCATGTGCTTGGGTTAGCTGGCCATTAACGCCGCCGCGCCACAATCGGTGCATGGCCACGACGGTCTCATTTCCGACGATCAGCGCGTCGGTATTGGCGAGCTATTACACCGCGAAGCTGCCGGTTTCCGCGCCGCAGACCGCGGCGCTGACGGCTGCGGCCAGCGGCACATCGGCGGCGGCGAGCGGCGGCACGCCGCCGTGGGAAAATTTGAATCCGCCGGCGCAGCAGGCGCAGACCGCCGCTGTGCTGGCCACCACCAATTTCGTCGATCTCGGCAACGCCACGCTCACACCCGGTTCGTCCACCGACGCGAAACTGGCCCAGGACAACGAGCGGCTGTTTGCGCTCTACAACGGCCTCAACGCGCTTTCCCAATTGGCGGCGCTGTCGCAGTCGAGCACGGCCACGGCGGGCCAGATGGCGGGCTACAACACCCGCTTCCAGGCGGGGCTGGCGCAGGTCAAGTCCTATCTCGCCAGCACGACCTTCAACAATTTCACGCTCCAGTCCGGCGCGCCCAGCGCTTCTGCCACCAGCACGGTGTCGGTGCCCTTCGCCACCTTCGGCTATCAGGGCGGGACGGTGGTGAGCGACGCCAATCTCGCCAACCCGCTGTCCAAGCTGAGCGCGAGCCAGAGTTTCGACGTCACCGTCACCAAGGGCGGCGTCGCCACCGACGTGCCCATCGACCTGTCGCAGGTGCAGGGCGGGCTCACGCTCGACAATGTCGTCTCCTATGTGAACCAGCAATTGTCGGCCGCCGGATTCGCGACCCGCTTCCAGCGCGTGATGACGCAAGGCTCCATCGACGATCCGACCACCGCGAGCTACGGAATCTCGGTCAACGCCGCGCCGAGCGAGAAGGTGAGCCTGTCGTCCGCCGCCGCCGTGCCGTCGATCTATGTCGCGGGCACCAGCGGCAGCGCCATCGGCGCGACCACCACGACGGGCAGCACGACCACGACATCCGCGCCCGACCAGCAGGGCCGCCTGCTCAAGCTCGACGTGTCGGGGGCGGCGCCGCAAAGCGTGTTCAACGCCACGGCCAATCCCGACACCGGCAACACCACCGCGCAATCCACCGTCGTGGACGCGCAAGGCAACGTCTATGTCGTGGGCAACGCCACCGGCAATTTTGGCAACCAGCTCAACCAGGCGAGCCAGGACGTCGTGCTGTCGAAATACGATTCCGCCGGCAATCTGCAATGGACCAAGCTGCTGGGCTCGACCGGCACGGCGTCCGGCTATTCGCTGGCCGTCGATCCCACCGGCGGCGTGGTGGTGGCCGGCTCGACCACGGCGGACCTCACCACCGCGGCGATCGCCAATGGCAACGCCGACAGCTTCGTCACGAAATTCGCGGCCGATGGCAGCCAGACCTGGACGACGCAGATCCAGACGCTGAACGCCAACCAGGCCAACGCCGTCAGCGTCGATGCCTCGGGCAACGTCTATATCGGCGGCAAGGTGTCGGGCGTGATCGGCGCCGGCCAGACGAGCCAGGGCGGCAGCGATGCCTACCTCGCCAAGATCACCTCCGCCGGCAAGCTGAGCTACGAGCAGCAATTCGGAACCTCGGGCTCCGATTCCGTCGCCGCCACCGCGGTCACCGCCGATGGCAGCCTGATCGTCGCCAGCGTCCAGAACGGCCATGCCATCCTGTCGAAATACGCAGGCGGCGATGCCACGACGGCGCCGGTCTGGCAGATGGACGCCGGCGACCTCAAGGGCGGCAGCATCGGCGGCCTCGCCATCAGCGGCAGCCAGATCTATATCTCCGGCACCACTTCGAATACGGCGCTCAACGCGCCTGTGGCCGCGGCCAGTTCCGGCGGCAGCGACGCCTTCGTGTTCAGCGCCACCGACAACGGCATGGACGCGAGCGCCAACCAGGTGAGCTATGTCGGCACCGCGGCCACGGACAGCGGCGGCGCGCTCACCGTGGCGGCGGACGGCACGGTCTATCTCACCGGCACCACCACCGGCACCTTCGCGGGCGAAACGCGCAACGTCGCCGGCGTCAACAACATGTTCGTTTCCGCGCTCGCGCCCGACGGCTCGATCGCCTGGACGCACCAGTATGGCGGCGCCAGCGGCCAGTCGACCGGCAACGGCATCGCCATCGACACCCAGGGCTCCAGCGTGCTGGACGCGCTGGGCCTGCCGCGCGGCGCCGTGGCCGTCAATCAGTCCGTTGATCTCACCGCGCAGAGCACGCTGCGCGCGGGCGATTCCTTTTCGGTCGACATCCAGGGCCCAAGTCAAGGCATTGGGGCGCGCAAATTCACCGTCACGGTCGACAAGGGCGAGACGCTGTCGAGCCTGGTCAACAAGATCAACGCCGAGATGCTCAACGCCGGCAAGGCCAGCGTGACCTATGCCAATGGCGGCGAGGCGCTTCAGATCAAGCTCAATTCCGGCTTCACGGCATCGCTGGTGCCGGGTCCTGGCGATTTCGACGCGCTCTCCCGCCTCGGCATCCCGGCCGGCACGCTCACCAACGGCGCGTCCACGACTTCGTCCAGCGCGGGCTCATCGTCGTCCACCGCCCAGGTCTTCGGCCTCGGCCTCACCGGAAATCTCGACATCTCCACGGCATCCGGCGCCGGTGCCGCGAAAGCGACGCTGCTGAACGTGCTGTCCTCGATCCGCAACGCCTATCGCACGCTCAACACGCCGGCCTCGGCTTCGGGCAGCGCCGCGTCCTCCGCGCCGAGCGGCCCTGTGCCCGCCTACCTCCAGGCCCAGCTCGCCAACTACAACGCGGCGCTGAGCCTGATGGGCGGTTCGACGTCCTAGAATTCGGCTACACCACGCTGTTGTAGACCATCGCGCCGGTGGAGCGCGGGGCGGCCGCAGCGACGCGGGCATAAGGGCGGGCGGCGGCGCGGGATTTTTCCACGTCGCGCGCGATGGCCTGGATCAGACCTTCGCCGGCGTTCTTCACGCGGGTGAGAATGCGCGCATGCAGCGCCAGGGTTTCGCGGAACGATTTGGTGACCGCCATCAGCGTCTCGCGCAGCGCCGGCGGCGCGGCCCTGGTGGCGGCAATGTCCACGGTCGCGGCTTCGCGGTTGTAGAGCAGGGTCAGCTGCTGCACATCCGGCGCCAGCGAGCGCAACTCCTTCGCGCGGCCCTTCTCGAGCGCGGCGATGTCGGCCTTCAAGGTTTCGGTCAGCCGCTCGGTAAGCGCGATGAGGCGCCGGATCTTCTCGCTCACTGGCGCTGCTCCTGCGCCTGGAGAAGCTGCTTGGTGATGGCGTCGGAAAGGCCGAAGCCGCCGCTCGCCTCCACCTGCTTGCCGTATTCGTCGGTCAGCAGCGAGCGGAACATCTCCTCGCCTTCGCCGCCGCCGAACGGCCCGTCGGTCGGAATATCCTCGAACATCTGGCCGACGAATTGGGAGATGAAGCTCGCCTCGAACTGGGTCGCGGCCTTCTTGACCACGGCCGTGTTGGCCGAGGCGTGCGGGATCTGCACGGCCTGCGATTTCGCCGCCAGCAACGCGCCCTGGACGTCGAGATTCGTCATCCCACGACCTCGATCTCGGCCTGCAGGGCGCCCGCGGCCTTGATGGCCTGGAGAATGGAAATGATGTCGCGCGGGCCGACGCCCAGCGCGTTCAGCCCGTCCACCAGCTGGTGCAGGCTGGCGCCTTGCGAGAGCACGGCCATCTTGTTGCCATGGCTGTCGTCGACCTGGATCTGGGTGCGCGGCACGACTTGGGTGGAGCCCGTCTGCGACAGCGGATTGGGCTGGCTCACTTCCGGCGTTTCGGTGACGCGGATCGTGAGGTTGCCCTGGGCGATGGCCACGGTGGAGATGCGCACGTCCGAACCCATGACGATGACGCCGGAATTCTCGTCGATAACGACCTTGGCCGGTTCGTCGGGTGTGACTTTCAACTGCTCGACATCGGTCAGCAGCCCGACCACGCCGCCCTTGTAGGCGGTGGGCACCACCAGATGGATGGTGGAGGGATCGCTGACCACGGCGATGTTGCCGCCGAGATAAGCGTTGACCGCGTCGGCGATGCGCGTGGCGGTGGTGAGGTCGGGATTGTGCAGCGACAGCTTCACGCTCTGCTCGTCGGCCAGATGAAAGCCGATCTCGCGCTCGACGATCGCGCCGTTGGCGATGCGTCCCGCCGTCGGCACGCCGCGCGTCACGCTGGTGCCCTGGCCGGCGGCGGCGAATCCGCCGACCGCGACGGGGCCCTGCGCCAGCGAATAGATCTCGCCGTCGGCGCCGAACAAGGGCGTCACGACCAGCGTGCCGCCCTGCAGCGATTTGGCGTCGCCCAGTGCGCTCACCGACACATCGATGCGCGTGCCCTGGGCGGCGAAGGCGGGCAGGTTCGCGGTCACCATCACAGCGGCCACGTCCTTGGTCTGCATGGTGGTGCCCTTGGTGTTGACGCCAAGGCGCTCCAGCATGGTGTTCAGGCTCTGCTGGGTGAAGGGCGCATTGCGCAGGGAGTCGCCGGAGCCGTTCAGCCCGACCACGAGGCCATAGCCCACCAGCATGTTGTCGCGGATGCCCTGGACATCGACCAGGTCCTTCACCCGGCTGAAGGCGTAGGCCTCCACCGGCGCCAGCGTCATCACGGCGGCCGTGAGGGCGGCAATCACCTTATAGAGTCGCGTACGGGCCATGAGCGTCTTCTGCGCGATCGAGAGTTTTCCGCCCCCTCCCTTGCGAGGATCGGGCCAGCCCGGAAGAGAAAATATCCTATATTTGTCAATAGCTTATAATGTTGTCACCCCTGAATTCGGGCCTACCCGGCAGGATTTTCCCACACTTTTTCTCCCTCACCCTCCTTGTGGCTAAGAAAGAGGCGCGAGGGGCTAACGCAAGATGCGCCGCTTCATCCGGCCTGTGACACGAACTTCGGCAAGGTCTTAAAGTGGGGCCTCCGGCTACACCCCCTCACCCACCCCTCTCCCCGCGCCGCGGGAGGCGAGGGCCAAGAAGGAACTCCATGGCTCTCTCCTCCGATCACAAGCTCGTCCTGCTCCGCCATGGTGAGAGCGAGTGGAACAAGAAGAACCTGTTCACCGGCTGGCGCGACGTGCGGCTGTCGGAGCAGGGGCTCAGGGAGGCGCGCGAGGCCGGGCGCGTGCTGACCGCCGAGGGCTATGCGTTCGACATGGCCTATACCTCGCTTCTTGCGCGCGCGATCCAGACGCTGGAGATTGCGCTCGACGGGCTCGACCAGATGTGGGTGCCGGTGGGCAAGAGCTGGCGTCTGAACGAGCGCCACTACGGCGCGCTCCAGGGCTCCAACAAGAAGGAAGCGGTCGAGAAATTCGGCGCCGAGCAGGTGCATGTCTGGCGCCGCTCCTACGCCACGCCGCCGCCGCCCGCCGAACGCGGCACGATCGACGATCCCCACACCGACCGCCGCTATGCCGGCATGGAAAACCTGCCGCTGGGCGAGAGCCTGAAGGACGTGCTGGCGCGCGTGATGCCCTATTGGGAGCAGGTGATCGCGCCGCGTCTTGAGGCCGGGCGCACGGTGCTGATCGCGGCGCACGGAAATTCGCTGCGCGCGCTGCTCATGCATCTCGAAGGCCTCAGCGCGGAAGAAATCTTCGAGGTCAATATCCCGACGGGCATCCCCCGCGCCTACAAACTCACCGCCGATCTGAAATGCGCGCACGCCCAATATCTCGGCGACGACGTCGAAAGCCGCATCGCCGCGGTCAAGGCGCAGACAAAAACGTGACTCCCTCTCCCCCTCGACGGGGGACACGGAGTAGGATGACCCGGTGATTTCATTTCGAATCCTTGCCGTCGCGGTTTTCGCTCTCCTGGCGACGGCGTCCGCATCCGCCAAGGCGCCTTCGCACAAGCCGGTCGTCAAGCCCGCGGCGCACAGGGCTGTGGTGCACAAGCCGGCTCAGCCCGCGCATTCGCAGTCCGAGGCGCCGCTGGTGAAGGACATGACGGGCGCCATTCCCGCCTCGCAGGCGGCGAAGCTTCCCAGCACGTCCGAGCAGTATCAGACGCTGAAATCGCAGATCGACAAAACCCGGCCGCAGGTCGCCACCGCCAAAGCCAAAAGCGACACGCTCAAGGCCGAGGCCGCGTCGCTGCGCGCCAGGCTGATCGCCACCGCGGCGCGCGTGCAGTTCCTGGAGGAACAGAAGGGCCGCATCGATGCCGAAGTCACGCGCCTCACCGCCGAGGAGAAATCGCTCGCCGCGGATTTCGCGCGCGACCGCGTGCAGGTGGCGCAGCTTCTCGCGGTGATGCAGCGCCTGCAGCAGGACATGCCACCCGCGCTCGCCTTGCGCCCCGGCGATGCGCTGGGTGCGGCGCGCGCCTCCATGGTGTTGGGCGCCTCGCTGCCGCGCGTCTATGGCGCGGCGGCCGCGCTCTCCAACAAGCTCCGGCAATTGCGCGTCACGCGCGCCGATCTCGTCGCGCGCCGCGCGGAAGGCGAGCGCAATGCGACCTATCTTTCGTCGGCGCGCGTGGAACTGGATCAACTTCTCGCGATGAAAAGCCGCGAGGCCGACGAAGCCGCGGCGCAATATGGCGATCTCGCTGCCAAGCTCGATGCCGCCGCCGACCAGGCCGCCAACCTGGGCGCGCTCCTCGCCAAGGTGGCGGCGCTGCGCCAGGGTCCGCCCGGCGCCGGCATTACAATCGTGACAGCCGATGCGGTCGGCCAAACCGCCGATCCCCGGTTGCCGCCGCGCCGCGGCGCGATGATCCGCCCGGCGGTGGGGCAGATCGTCCTTGGCGGCGGCGAGGACGGCCCCAAATCGCCGGGCGTGAGTTTCCTCACCGAGGCGGGCGCCCGCGTGGTCGCCCCCGCGGATTGCCGCGTCCTTTTCGCCGGCCGTTACCATAAGGAGGGCCAAGTCTTGATCATGGAGATAGGCGGCGGCTACGATCTGGTGCTTGCGGGCCTGGAGCGCGTCGACGTGAAACCGGGCGATCAATTGCTCGCCGGCGAACCGGTGGGCGCCATGCCGCAATCGGGCGGATCGAGGCTGTATTTCGAGGTGCGTGAGAACGGCAAGGGCATCAGCCCGGCGCCGTGGCTCAACTCCAGTCCCAGGACCATGGACGATCTCAGGAAGGCGAAGAGGACATGAAGCGTTACGCGTTGGTTGGTGTCGGTGCGGCGGCCGGGTTCGCGGCGGCGTTCATGCTGTTTCCGGTTGCGCATGGCGCGACCGATTTCTCGTCCTATCACCAGCTCGATCTGTTCTCCGACGCCTTCTCCAAGGTGCGCGAGGATTACGTCCGTCCGGTGTCCGACAAGGAACTCGTCTCCAATGCCATCGAGGGCATGGTCTCGGCGCTGGATCCGCATTCCAGCTACATGGACGCCAAGGCCTATGCCGACATGAAGATCCAGACCACGGGCCAGTTCGGCGGCATCGGCATCGAGGTGACGATGGAAGACGGGCTCATCAAGGTGATTAGCCCGATCGACGACACGCCCGCGGCCCATGCCGGGCTGAAGAGCGGCGACTTCATCGCCGGCATCGACGGCGTTCCGATCCAGAACATCACGCTCGACGACGCCATCTCGCGCATGCGCGGAACGCCGGGCAGCAAGGTGACGCTGACCATCCTGCGCCAGGGCGCGAAGAAGCCGTTCGACGTGGCGCTGACGCGCGCCGTCGTCCAGGTCGACGTGGTGAAATACCACCGCGAGGGCGACGTCGGTTACATCCGCCTGCCAACCTTCAACGAGAAGACCGACGAAGGCCTGGAGCGCGCGGTGCGCGACCTCAAGCGCCAGATCGGTCCCGGCATCAAGGGCTACGTCCTCGACCTGCGCAACAATCCCGGCGGCCTGCTCGACGAGGCGGTCGCGGTGTCCGACGACCTGCTCACCGGCGGCGAGATCGTCTCCACCAAGGGCCGCAATCCCGCCGACACCTCGCGCTACGATGCGCGCGGCGGCGACATCACCGACGGCAAGCCCGTCATCGTGCTGATCAATGCCGGCACCGCCTCGGCGTCGGAGATCGTTGCCGGCGCGCTGCAGGACGACAAGCGCGCCACCATCCTGGGCATGACCTCGTTCGGCAAGGGCTCGGTGCAGACCATCATCCCGCTGTCGCCGGGCAACGGCGCGCTGCGCCTGACCACGGCGCGCTACTACACGCCGTCGGGCCATTCGATCCAGGCGCTGGGCATCACGCCCGACGTCGCGGTGGCCGAGGGCGACGAGAACGAGGCCGCGACCAAGCTGGCGCGCGAGAGCGAGGCCAATCTTCCCGGCCATCTCGCGGGCGAGAAGCAGGCCAAGAAGCAGCAGACGATCATCCACGCGCCGGCGGGCAAGAAGTTCGACGACTTCCAGCTCTCCTACGCGATCGATCTATTGCGCGGGAAGTCTCCCATGAAGAGCGCGGATGCGAATTGACATGGCACTCAAGCGCGTCGGACTGACGGTTCTGGGAGCAGGCCTGGGCTTCTGCGCGGGTCTCGCCGTGCTGCCTTATGCCTACGGCGCGGGTGACGCCGATGGCGACATGACAAGCGCCTATCACGAGCTCGACCGCTTCGGCGACGCGTTCGCGCTGACGCGCGCGCGCTATGTCGAGGCGCCCAGCGACAAGACCATGATCGAGGGCGCGCTGGCCGGCATGATGGACAATCTCGATCCGCATTCCAGCTATTTCGACCCCAAGACCTTCGCCGACATGACGGTGCGCACCGAAGGCGAGTATGGCGGCGTCGGCCTGGTCATTTCCGCGGAGACGGGGATGGTCAAGGTCGTAGCACCGATCGACGATACGCCCGGCAGCCGCGCCGGCATCAAGGCCGGCGACACCATCACCGCCATCGACGGCGAGGCGATGCTCGGCAAGAACCTCGACCAGGTGCAGAAGAAGCTGCGCGGGCTGGCGGGAAGCCACGTCACGCTCACCATCCTGCGCGAGGGCCAGAAGGACCCCTTCGACGTCAAGCTGGTGCGCGCCGCCATCCAGGTGGAAGGCGTCAAGTTCAAGCGCGAGGGCGACGTCGGCTATATCCGCATCCCTGCCTTCAACGAGCAGACCAATGACGGCGTGCAGAAGGCGATCCGTGACCTGAGGGCCCAGATCGGACCGGGCATCAAGGGCTACATCGTCGACCTGCGCGACGATGGCGGCGGCGTCCTCGACGCGGCCATCGGCGTGTCCGGCGATTTCCTCGACGGCGGCGAAGTCGTCTCCACCCGCGGCCGCAAGCCCCGCGACACCGAGCGCTATGACGCCAAGCCCGGCGATCTCGCCAATGGACTGCCGGTCGTGGTGCTGATCAATGGCGGCACGGCCAGTGCGTCGGAAATCGTGGCCGGCGCGCTCCAGGACCACAAGCGCGCCACCATCATGGGCACCACGTCCTTCGGCAAGGGTTCGGTGCAGACCATCATCCCGCTCGACAATGGCGACGAGGGCGCGCTGCACATGACCACGGCGCGCTACTTCACGCCCTCCGGCCGCTCGATCCAGGCCACCGGCATCGTGCCGGACATCGCCGTCGCTTCCGGCAAGGACGAGACGGGCGAGTCGGTCCTGTTCTCCGAGACCGAATCCATCCTGCCGCGCCACCTGCCGCCGGACGACGACAAGCCCGCGGCCATTGCGCCCACCCCCATCCAGCCCGAACCCGGCAAGAAATACGACGACTTCCAGCTTGCCCAGGCCGTGGATTTCCTTGACGGGAAGGGCAAGGCCAGCGCCGTCGCCGCGCGGACCGGCAGCGGGGGAGACGGGAATTAACCCCGCCGTAACCGTGAATTCCGTTATCTAGTGCCATGATGCGGGGCCGCACGCTGCTTGCGCTCGCCTGGGCGCTTCTCCTGCTGGGATTGATCGGCGCCGCGGCGTCCATCGCCCTGTGGGGCGACCCGCGCGCGGCGGGCACCGCGGTCTCCTTCGACCTGGCGCCCGCGGCCAAGAAGCCGCCGCCACGCCCGGCGCGCCAGATCGTCAACGACACCAACCTGATTGGCGCCGGCCCTCAGCCTACGGAGCAGTTGCCGCCCGGCGGTGCCGCGCCGCAGGCGCAGACCCCGGCCGGCGCGCAGCCGCAACAGCAGGCAGCTCTTCCGCCCGTCACGCTGCCGCCGCAGCTGGTGCCGCAGCAGGTGAGCAAGGCGGTCTATGCCGGGCGCGCGCTGATCGCTGATCCCGCGCTCACCGAGCAGACCGCCGACGGCCCGCTGCCGCGCATCGCCGATGACGGTCGCACGCCGATGGCGGCCTATGCGCCGCCATCCACCGCCGCGCCCAACCAGCCCAAGATCGCCATCGTGCTGGCCGGCCTTGGGATGAGCGCGCGCTCGACCCAGGCCGCGATCCTCCAGCTCCCGCCCGGCATCACGCTCGCCTTCCAGCCCTACGACAGCGATGTGCAGCGCTGGATCGGCGAGGCGCGCCGCCAGGGCCACGAGGTGCTTCTCGAAATCCCGATGGAGCCGTACGATTTTCCCGACAGCGATCCCGGCCCGCACACGCTGCGCGCCGCCGCCAGCGAGAGCACCAACATCCAGCGCCTGACGTGGTCGCTGACGCGGGCCACCGGCTATGCCGGCATCACCAATCTTCTCGGCGACCGCTTCATGGCCGACACCGACGCGCTCCAACCGGTGATGACGTTCCTCGCCCGGCGCGGGCTGATGTTCTTCGACAATGGCACGGTCTCCCATTCCACCGCGCCGGACGCGGCCAAGGCGGCGGGAACCGCCTACCTCCAGGCCGCCACCCAGATCGACGCCATCCAGGCCGGCATGGAGATCGACCAGCGCCTGTCCGAACTGGAAACCCGCGCCCGGCTCAACGGCTTCGCCGCCGGCTCGGCCCTGCTCTATCCGGTCACGGTGGACCGCCTCACGATATGGGCTAAGGGATTGTCCGGACGGGGTATTGCCCTCGTTCCGGCTTCCGCCATAGTGGCGCCGTCGAAGTAGCGGCTGCCGATTCCATGTCCCGTCCCCAGGTGCGTCATGAAGACCTGCCATACCGGCCTTGTGTCGGCGTGATGCTGTTCAATGCCGAGGGCTCGGTGTTCGTCGGCAAGCGCATCGACCAGACGGTGGAAGGCTGGCAGATGCCCCAGGGCGGCATCGACGGCAACGAGACCCCATCACAAGCCGCGCTGCGCGAACTCGAGGAAGAGATCGGCACCCGCAACGCCAAGATCCTGCGCGAGATGGACGAGTGGCTGGCCTATGATCTGCCTGCCCATCTCCTGGGCGTCGCGCTGCACGGGCGCTATCGCGGCCAGCGCCAGAAATGGCTCGCGGCGCGATTCCTCGGCACCGATTCCGAAATCACCGTGGCCACGCCCGAGCCGGAATTCGCGCAATGGAAATGGCTCGCCGTAGAGGCGCTGCCGCGGCTCATCGTGCCCTTCAAGCGCGATACCTATGCCAAGGTGATCGCCACCTTCCAGGACCTGGCCTTTCCCACCGCATGAGCAACCCGAAAATGCGCATTTCGCGTCCCCCTGTCGTGATGATCCACGGCGCCTTCTGCGGCGGCTGGGTGTTCGATGCCTGGAAGGCGCGCTTTGCGCGCGCGGGCTACGCTGTCCATGCGCCGACGCTGCGCCATCACGAGGGCGGCGAATATCCGCCCAAGGCGCTGGGCTCGACCAGCCTGCGCGACTATGCGGACGATCTGGAGAGCCTGCTCGATGGTCTGGAGGCGCCGCCCATCCTGATCGGCCATTCGATGGGCGGGCTGCTGGCCCAGATGCTGGCGGCGCGGCGCGACGTGCGCGCGCTGGTGCTGCTGGCGCCGTCCGCGCCCTGGGGCGTCCTGCCGTCCACGCCGTTCGAGGTGGCGTCGGCGACCGCGCTCTATCTCGCGGGCGATTTCTGGCGCAAGCGCCTGCGGCCCACCGGCTGGATCGCCGCCGCCAACGCGCTGGACCGCGTGCCCGATCACAAGGCTGTCTTCGCGCGCTTCGTGCCGGAATCCGGCCAAGCGACGTTCGAGATACTGCACTGGGCGCTGGACCTGGCGCGCGCCAGCCAGGTGGATGCGCGGCGCGTCACCTGCCCGATCCTCTGCATCTCAGGCGGCCGCGACCGCGTGAATCCGCCCGCCACGGTGCGCCGCATCGCGCAGCGCTACGACGGCCGGGTTGTCCACGAAGAGCTGAGAGACCACAGCCACTGGCTCATCGGCGAACCCGGTTGGGAAGCCATCGCCGACCGTGCGCTCGAATGGCTGGGTGACGTGCTCACGGAAGAGACGCCGGCAAAGCGATCGCGCACGCGCTAGCGTTCTCGCGGGCAATCCGGGTCATGGTCCGCGACTGCGGGCCACGACACCAGGTCACGATTTCGGCGCCGGGTCGTAGTGCTTCTTGAAGTCCTGCATGAAGGCCTCCAGCGTGTCGATGGAGGCGATCTTGCCGGCGAGGTCGCGGAACGCGGTGCCCTGGGTGTCGATGCTCTGCGTCACCACGGCGAAGGCGCTGGCGTCGGGGCTGGATTGCATCTTGGGTCCGAAATGGCCGCGCAGCCGGTCGAGGCTCGCCTGGTCGCCAGCCAGCGAATAGGCGATGGCCGCGCGCATCACTTCGGTGCGCTCATCCCCGGTGAGCGGTGTTGAATCGGTGTAGTGCGCGCCGATCAGCTCCTCGGCCTTCTGGCCGGCGACGGCCCAGTTGCCGCTTTCCCAATAGATGTCGGCGCGCAATTTGCGCGAATCCGGCGCTTCGTCCGTGGCGATCGCGTCGAGCGCCTGGTCCCATTGCTTGAGCGCGGCCAGCGCCCGGGCCGAAAGCAGCGCGCGCTGGTGCAGCACGTCGTCGGGCATGCCGGCGATGTCGCTGGTGCGCAGCGCGTCCAGCGCATCCTTGGGCTTGTGGTCGAGCAGGTCGATCATGGCGAGCCGCGCATCGACCTGGGCGCGGGCCACGCCGTCGAGACGCTTGGTGGCCTGGTAATCGAGCAGCTTGGCCGCGGGCTCCAGCAGGTCGACGGCGACGAGCCTGTCGGCCATGCGCCGGATCATCTCGTCGCCATCCGGCCCGATGGGGGTGAGATCGATATTGTCGTAGAACAGCGCCAGGGATTCGACCGGCGGCATCTTGTCGGCTTCGCCCTTGAGGAACAGCGTCTCGAAGGCGCCGCGCATGTCGTCCTCGGCCTGGCGCGCCAGATCCTGGTCGCCGAAATTCTGCGTCGCGACGCGCAAGGTCGAAAGCCCATCGCGCCAGTCCTTCTCGCCGAAGTAGAGCGCGCCCAGCTTGCGCAGGATCTTGAGTTCGAGATCGTCGCCGCGCCAGCGGAAACGCAACGCCTCCAGCCGGTCGATCGCGGATTTGCGCGTGATCGAGCCGGAGGCAAGCCCCGCCTCGACATCGGCATAGATCGCGCGCGCCGCGAGCCTGTCGTCGCCGCTGTTCTCGACGGCATTGAACAGGCCCTGGGCATCGCGGTAGCGGCCTTCCTGGGCATAGAGGCGCGCGCGAGTCAGCTGTGCTTCCAGCGCCAGCGGCCGTGGAAGATCGCGCGGCAGCCGGTCGAGAGACGCATCGGCGCGCTCGAGCCCGCCGGTGGCGAGCGCGGCTTCGGCACGGGCGATGCGCGCGCGCGCCTGCCACTCTTGCGGATAATGCTTGAGCACCGGTTCGGCCTGGTCGAAGTCGTGGCGCGCGGCTTCCCAGTTTTCCAGGCCGGCATCGGCGAAGCCGCGCCACAAGGCGGCGTGCTGATCGATGTCGAAGGCCTCGCCGGCCACCGCGTTGTGGGCGTCCTTGTAGCGCGCCATCATCACGTCGGCGGCGGCGCGCATGGCCTGAAGCCCCGGATCGGTGACAAGCGTCGGATCGGCCTTCTGGATGATCTCGATCTCGCCCAGCGCCTCCGCCGCGAAGCCGTTGGCCAGATCGAAGCGTGCGAAGGTGAGCCGCGCCTTGTTGGCGTCGACCGGATTCTGATGGGCGGTATTCTCCAGGAGCTTGCGCTGCTTGTCGTAGAGGGTCCTGCCCGCCGCCTGCTTCCACGCCGCGAAATCGATGAAGGTGGGACCAAGGCCGGTCTGCGCCAGCATCGCCGCGGAATCGAGAGCGGGCGGGGCGGGCAGCGTCAGCATCAGCCCCTTCGGCCGCGTGATCAGCACGCGGGAATCCGCGACCGTCACGGAGAGATCGTCGCTGAAGGATTTGATGACGACGCCTTGCGCGGTGGGCAATAGCGCAAACTCGGCATAGGTGCGCTGTTCCAGCGTCGCCCGGCCGGGCGGCGCGGTGACGACGGTGAGCGTGTCGCCGGCATCGGGATCCTTGACCGCGACGGCATGCACGGCTCCGGGCAGGAGCGCGGCCAGCGTCGGATGGCTGTCCAGCTTCTCCGGCGAGAATCCGATGGCGACGGGCACGGCGCTGGTCTGCGCGGCCAGCGTCACGATCAGTTTGCCGCTCGCGCCATGCGCGGCGATCTTCACCGGCGCCTTGAGGCCGATATGGATGACGCTTTGTGCGTCGCCGACCGAGGCATCGAAACTCGCCGGATAGTCGCCGAGCGACGTCTTGAGCCTGGCGGGATCGATCGGCTGCCGGCCGTCCAGCACGATGAACGCAGTCAGCCCGCGCACGAACACCGCGCCGTTGCCGGCGCCGGGGAATGTGAGCGTGACGCCCTTGGCGGTGCGCTGCGCGTCCGCGGTCTGGACCGGCGCGATGGCGGGCGGGGCGGGCGCTGTTGCCTGCCCTGCCCCGGCCGCTGCCGGCGGGGCCTGCGGCGCTTTCGCGTCCGCTTGCTTCGTGTCCGGCTTTGGCGGAGCCGGGTTGGATTCGTCGGGCTTCGTGCCGGCAGGCGTTGCGTCGCCGGGCTTGGCATTGAGCTTGGCGGCGACGTCGGCGACGATTTTTGCCTGGGCCGTGGTCGTGGCGCTGGCGAGCTTGACGGCGACCGGATGGGCGATGCCGGGCGGCTTGTAGGCCGCGGCGTCCGTCCTGGGAGCGAGGATGTCGAGCACGATATGCGAGCCATCGCGGAAATCGTGAAAGCCGGAATCCGCGTCGGTCTCGAATTCCAGCACCAGCCTGCGGTTCTCCACCCGCCAGCCTGTGTTCTTCACCCAGGGCGGCGAGACGCGGGCGAGCGCGTCCAGGTCCGGCCGCGCCTCGGCCTCGAAGCGCAAGGTCAGATGGCCCTGGCCGGGAAACACCGTGTACGGAACGTTTTTCGGCCAGTCGAAGACCAGTCGGGTAAAATTGGAATAGGCTCCGGCGCGGATCGCCAGCACCGGAAGCCTGGCGATGTCCACCGCAGAAGCCTGCTTGGGCGGCGGCGGCGGCAGGTTGGGCGGGGTGCCGGCGAACGCCGCGGGCACCAGGTCGAGCGCGAAGCGGTTGGCGGAGGCGCTGGTGTGCAGCTTCTCGCTCTGGGCGAGCGCGATGCGCAAGGTCATGCCGTCGGCGTCAAGCCGCGCGCCCGAGGCGAAGGCGCTCAATCCTTGCGTCGCCGCATCGGGATCGATGCTCACCTTGCGGTCGAATTTCACCACCGCGACCCCGTCGGTCAGCTGGGCGCTGGCATGCGCGGCCGGATCGAGGGTGAAGACGATGCGGCCATAGCCGGCCTGCGCCGTTGCGTTGACGGAATCGGCGCACGCCGGAACCGCCGCGGCGAGCGCGGCAGCGAGCGCGAGACAACCGATCCTGACCTTCATCTCTTCCCTTCGCGCGAATCGCTCGCGCCGGTCTTAAGCTACTTCTTCGTTGGCGCAGTTGCCGTGTTGGGAGCCGCTACCGGCTGTGGCGCCGGGCTCGCAGGCGACGGCGTCGACGCGGCGGCCTGCGCTGCGGGCACTGGACTTGCCTGTGGCGCAACGCCGGGCGGCGCTGCGGACGGCGGCGGCGCGGCCGCGGCCAGCTGCTGCGACGGTGCAGGCGTGGCGGGAAGCTTGAGCCGGTCTGCGAGGCGCACGGTCAGCTTCTGCGCCTGCTCCGGCTGCATGCCGGACAGGATCGCGCTCAGCACGTCGGGCTTCGTCTGGCTGGCCACGTTGAGCAGAACATCGGGATCCAGGCTGTTGAAGATGCGTGCCGCGTCCTTGGGCTTCATCGAGGAATAGGTCTTCACCAGCGCGGTCAGCTGCTTCTGCTCGGCGTCGTCGCGCTGGACGAGCAGGGCCTGTACCTGGGTCTGAAGCTGCTTAAGTTCGCCGATCTTGCCGTCGACGCGCTGCTCGGCGGCCTTGATGAGATTCTCGCGCAGGTCGAGCGACTGGTCGCGGGCATCGAGCGCGGCGCGGCGCTTGGCGAGGCTGGTGAGCACGTCCACTTCGCCCGTAGTCGTTGCCTGGGCGTCGTCGGCCGCGGGATCGGCTGACGGCGCGGGCGCCTGTTGCGCCGGCGCGGGTACAGCGAGCGGTGCGGCGGCGGCGGCGCGCGCTTCCATCGTCACATCCGTTCCCTTGAGAACGAGGAGCGAAGCGCCGAGCGCGAGCACCGTGGGGAGAAGCCGCACCTTCACCGGATCGCTCCCATGGAATGGGTCTGAAGTTGGGGCTTTAGCCGGTTCATCAGGCTGGCGGGATGGATGGCAGAGTCGGGCCTTGCGGGCGCGCCCGCGGCGATGCGCTCGGCGATGCGTTCACCGGAGGAGGTGATGAGCGCCAGCTCGTCGCTGAGAGCGCGGCCGCTGGCGATGCGCGCATCCAGCGTCTGGGCCGCGTCCGCGGCGGAGGCCTTGAGCGCGCGCATCGAGGCGCCGGCCGCGCCGATGGCGGTGTTGAGCTCGACGATGGTGGTCGTCAGCCCATCCTGGCCCTTGCGCAGGGCGCTGAGGCGGCGTTCCAGCAGCGCGCAATAGACCAGGGTCGCGGCCAGAAGCGCGATCAGCGTGAGCTCGACGAAGAAGGAGAGCGGGAAGTGCATGGGCGTGTCTTTCTAGAGCGAGCGCGAGGCGTCGGTGCGGGCGATGGCTTCGTCGACGCGCACCGCGACGGAGGAGCCGACGCGGCCCATACGGCCTTTCAGCAAGGGCACGCCGCCACAGCGCAGCTCGATGCGGCTGTCGGGGTGGGAATTGAGCATCAGCGTCTCGCCGATCTGCAGGTTCATCACCTTGTTGAGCGACATGATCTGCTCGTCGAGGATGGCGTCGATCTCGACCCGGGTGGACCACAGCTCGGTCGCCAGATGGCTTTCCCAGATGGAGTCGCGGCCGAATTTCTCGCCCATGAACTGCTGGAGCAGCAATTTGCGGATCGGCTCCAGCGTGGCGTAGGGCAGCAGGAGCTCGGTGCGTCCGCCGCGGTCTTCCATGTCGATGCGCAGGCGCACAAGGATGGCGGCGTTGGCCGGGCGCGCGATGGCGGCGAAGCGCGGATTGGTCTCCAGCCGGTCGAGGCTGAAATTCACCGGCGCCAAGGGCTCGAAGGCCGCGCACATGTCCTGGAGGATCACCTCGGTCATGCGCTGGACCAGCGTGCGCTCGATGGTGGTGTAGGGCCTGCCTTCGATGCGCATCTGCGCCGTGCCGCGGCGGCCGCCCAACAGCACGTCGACGATGGAATAGATGAGGTTGGAGTCGACGGTGAAGAGCCCGTAATTGTCCAGCTCCTCGGCGCGGAACACGGCCAGGATCGCGGGCAGCGGGATGGAGTTCAGGTAGTCGCCGAAGCGGATGGAGGTGATGTTGTCCAGGCTCACTTCGACATTGTCGGAAGTGAAATTGCGCAAGGACGTCGTCATCAGCCGCACCAGGCGATCGAAGACAATCTCCAGCATCGGCAGGCGCTCATAGGAGACCAGCGCCGAATTGATGATGGCGCGGACACCGGATTTGTCCTGGAGCTGCTCGTCGTTGGAATCGAAGCCCAGAAGGCTGTCGATCTCCTCCTGGTTGAGGATGCGCTCTGCCGTGGCGCCTGGCGGCGCTGCGGATGCGCCGTCGCCTTCGGGAGCGGCGGCATCAACGCCGGCCGTGCCGTCGGCGGGGAGCTGTGCGTCTTCGGTCTTTTCGGTGTCGTCGGCCATGGGAGGGTCTTTGGCTTTCTATTGAACGATCATTTCCTTGAGCAGCACGTCCTTCACCGGATAGGGCGCGGCGGCCACATTGATCCGGCGCAAGAGCTCTTCCTTGAGGCGCAGCACGCCGGCAGAGCCGTGCAGATCGTCGACCCTCAGTTCGCGCAGATAGCCCTGGAACTGGTCGACGATGCGCGGCGTCAACGCCTGGAGCGCCGCCTTCTCGTCGGCGCTGGCCATTTCGAGCGACACGGAAAGCTTGAGATAGGCGGCCGACCCGTCCGGGTTGGTGATGTTCACGACGATGTCGGGCATGTCGTAGAAGGCGACGTTCGGCGGGATCACGGGGATCGGCGGGGCGGCCGCGAGTTTGGAATCCTTCGCATCCGATCCGGCGAAGAAGAAGAAATAGGCGCCGGCGCCGCCGCCGACGACGAGCAGCAAGCCCGCCGCCACGATGATCAGAAGCTTCTTGTTGCCGAGAAGTCTCTTAACGAAACCTTGCTTGGGCGCGGCGCCTTCGGCGGCGACCTCGGTTTCGCCATCCTCGGTTTCGGGATTGTCCTTCGCCATGTCCGGCCCTTCGCTGTCCGGCGGCGAGTGTTAGGCGCTTGTGGTTAAGGACTGGTGTTTATGGCGTGCCCGGCCCGGCAAACTTTGCCGCGGGCGCGGCGCGCGCTCGCCAAATCCCTTGCAAATCAAGGCCCGCGCGCTGGCACGGCGGCTGCTTATGGTGAACCACGGACCAGAAAGGCCCGAAGGACGATCGCCATGGACAACACGCTTCTTGTCAGCCTTTCGCATCAGCTCGCGGCCTATCGCTCGATGGACGTGATCGCGAACAATCTCGCCAACGCCGACACGCCCGCCTTCAAGCGCGAGACCGCGATGTTCCAGCAATATGTCGAGAAGGTGACCCCGGCCGAAGGCGAGACCGGGCCGCAGCAGGTCAGCTTCGTCAAGGATGCCGGCACCGCCCGCGACCTGACGCAGGGCCATATCTCCGTCACCAACGCGCCCTTCGATTTCGCCGTCAACGGTCCGGGCTACTTCACCATCCAGACGGCCAACGGCCCGCGCTACACCCGCAACGGCCATTTCACTATGGACGCGTCGGGCCGGCTGACGACCCAGGACGGCGATCCGCTCCAGGGCGACGGCGGCGACATCACCGTCGCGCCGGAAGACGGCGACATCCACGTCGCCTCCGACGGCACGGTCAGCGGCGTCAAGGGCCAGATCGGCAAGCTCAAGCTCGTGGATTTCGACAACGACATGGCGCTGCAGAAGGAAGGGTCGAGCCTCTACTCGACCACCCAGCAGCCCAAGGACGTCGAGCATCCCGTCATCCAGCAGGGCGCCATCGAGGCCTCCAACGTCCAGCCCATCATCGAGATCAGCAACATGATCCAGGTGATGCGCGCCTACCAGGCCACCGCCAACCTCACCCAGTCCCAGGAAGACCTGATGCGCAACGCCATCGACAAGCTGGCCGAGACGCAGAACTAAGGAGCATCGAGCAATGCGCGCATTGGACATCGCCTCGACCGGTATGCTGGCGCAGCAGACCAATGTGGAAGTGATCGCGAACAACCTCGCGAACATGAACACCACGGGCTACAAGCAGCAACGCGCCGAGTTCCAGGACCTGCTCTACCAGAACATCGAGCAGCCCGGCGCCCAGACATCGGATTCCGGCACCATCCTGCCGTCGGGCATCCAGCTCGGCGCTGGCGTGCGTACGGCCGCGGTCTACCGCATCACCAGCCAGGGCAACCTCGCCTCGACCTCCAATCCGCTCGACCTGGCCATCCAGGGCGCGGGCTATTTCCACATCACCATGCCGGACGGTTCGGACGCCTATACCCGCGCCGGCAATTTCGCGCTGTCGCCGCAGGGCCAGATCGTCACCGACAAAGGCTACACCGTGGCCCCCGGCGTGGCGGTGCCGGCCAACGCACTCTCCATCTCGGTCAACGCCCAGGGCCAGGTGCAGGCCACGCTTCCCGGCCAGACCGCGCCACTGACACTGGGCCAGCTCGAACTGGTGCGCTTCCCCAACGAAGCCGGCCTGAACGCGCTGGGCGACAATCTCCTCACCGAAACCGCCTCGTCCGGCTCGCCGCAGTCCGGCATTCCGGGCTCCACCGGCTACGGCACGATCCAGCAGGGCTATCTGGAAACCTCCAACGTCAATCCCGTGGAGGAGATCACCTCGCTGATCACCGCCCAGCGCGCCTACGAGATGAACTCGAAGGTCGTCACCGCGGCCGACCAGATGCTCCAGACCACGTCACAAATGGGGAATGGCTGATGCGCACGCTTCTCTTCCTGATGAGCCTGGCGGTCATCGCCATCGTGATGCCGGCCTATGCCGCGCCCGCCCGCATCGTCGTGCCGAGCCACGACGTGCCGCGCGGCGTCACGCTGGGCGATTCCGATCTCGAATACCGCAACGTCGACGCCGCCTCGGTGCAGCCCGGCGTCGTGGTGTCGATGAACGCGCTGGACGGCATGGAGACGCGGCGCATGCTGCGCACCGGCGAGCCGGTCCGCGCCGACGACGTGCGCAAGCCCATCCTCGTCACCCGCGGCCAGACCGTGACGATGACCTTCGCCGCGCCAGGCATCACCCTGACGGCCACCGGCAAGGCGATGAGCGAAGGCGGCATGGGCGAGTCCGTCACCATCCAGAACCCGGTCTCGTTCCGCCAGATCACCGGCGTCGTCACCGGTGCCGGCACGGTGCGCGCGGGCGACGTCACGAATGTCACGAGCACGCTGGCCGCCAACTGACACGAAGGAAGACCTCACGATGCGTCATACCAGGAATTTCACCGGCCTCGCGGCTCTCGCGCTCGCGCTCTCCGGCTGCAGCGCCATCGACCGGGTACAGAATATCGGC
>JBOHKI010000027.1:0-37597 GCA_050728855.1 Rhizomicrobium sp.
GAGCACATCTACGAGAAGCTGGCCGACGCCAACGTCACCATCACCCATGGCCGCTGCCCCAGCGTGGGCGCGGCAGCGTTCCTGCTGGGCGGCGGCATCGGTTTCAACATGCGCGAATTCGGGCTGGCCTGCGACCAGGTCACCGCCACGCGCCTGGTCAAGGCCGACGGCACGATGGTCGACGCCGCGGCGAACGACAGCGATCCGCTCAAGCGCGAGCTGTTCTGGGCATGCCAGGGCGGCGGCGGCGGAAATTTCGGAATCTCCACTTCGTTCTCGATGAAGACCGTTCCGGTGGCGCCCGGGACCATCACGGTGTTCAAGATCGTGTGGTCGAAGAAGCCGGAGGAAGTCTCCGCCGCGCTGATGCGCGCGCTGGAAGGCGCGCCCGCGAAGCTGGGCAGCCGCGTCTCGCTGGGCGCGGTGACGCCGCAGCAGCAGCGCGAAGGCAAGGACGTGACGGTCAATCTGCTGGGCCAGTACAAAGGCCCGAAGAGCGAATTCCTCGACATCATGGCGCCGGTCCATGCGATCGCCGCGCCCGATCCGCAAGGCACGTCCATCCAGGAAATGCCCTATTGGGAAGCGCAGGAGACGTTCCTCGCCGAGCCGCCCGAACCCACCTTCTACCAGGAACGCTCGGCCTTCATGGTCGACAAGATCTCGGACCGCGCGCTGCAGACCGGCTTCAAGCATCTGCGCGAATGGCCGGGCACCTCGGGCTATTGCGACCTGCGCTTCTTCCAGACCGGCGATGCGGTGAACAGCGTGAAGCCCACCGAGACCGCCTTCGTGCATCGCGGCAACGAATGGCTGATGGTGGTCGGGCTCTATTGGGGCGCCGCCGACAATCTCGATCCGCGCCGGATGGCCGCCAACCATGCGTGGCAGAACGCGTTCTATCTTTCGATGCTGCCCTTCGCCCGCGGCGGCGCCTACCAGAACTTCCCCGATCCCTCGCTGCGGGACTGGCGGCGCTCCTACTATGGCGAGAATCTCGACAGGCTGGCGAAGGTGAAGAGCGCCGTCGATCCGACGCGGGTGTTCAATTTCGCGCAGGCGATCTGAAGGCGCGAAATCCGTTTCTTGCCGTCTGCCTGCTAGTAACCGTTGAATCCCGACAGCGGCTGGACGATGCGGCGAAACATCCAGTAGGGGACAAGCAGCGCCACGCCCATGCCGGCGGCGAGCCAGAGATTGACGAACATGTGGTTGACCCAGTCGACATCCGTGCCGGCGTAAGCGGCCGGATAGGCGACGAAGCACAGCACCGCCGCGCCCCACAGCGAGCCGAACAGCGGGCCGCTCCACCAGCGCGGGCCGCGCGTGCGGTCGAACACGAACACCGCGGCAAGCTGGGCGGCCAGCAGTCCCAGGCTGAAACCGATGGCCTCGCGCATCGCGGGCAGCGCCACGCCGGCCAGCGCGGCCAATTGTTCATGGACCAGCTGGAAGGCGAAACCGCCGAGGATCCAGGTCGCGATCACCTGGGCAAACGCATAGCCCGGCCCGTAACGGCGGTTGGTCAGGTGGACGGCCAGGAACGTCAGCGGCAGGAGCACCTGGCCCATGGTGAGCCAGCCCTCATTGGCGATCCAGCTGACCGGAACGTTGCTGTAGACGAAGGCGGAAAGCCCGGTCACCGACAGGAGCAGGACCGGCATCACCAGCCGGAACCCCGCGCCGATGGCGCCGGCGATCCGGCCGCCGGCCGAAGCCTCACGCGGGACCTGCATGCCGCCGACGCGGCTCACTCCGGCATCCGCCACCGAATGCCTTACGGCAATCCGCGGATTGGCCGGTACGCCCGATTCGAATACAGACACGACACCCCTACCCCGCACCGGCCTTTTTGCCCACAGGCCTGGCGCATTTCGAAACATTACAGGGATTTGAGTGCAGACGCCATGCCTCGATTCGGCCGCAAAGCCGAAAATTCTAGGTAACGGATATTAAGCTGAACGGACGGGGCGCCCGGCGGGATCAGGAGAGCCGGATCAGGCCGCCTGGGTCTTCTTGGCGATCAGGCGCTTGAGGCGCAGGGCGCGGGTGGACAGCACGGCGTCCTTGGCATCCAGCAGGAAGGCGTCGATCCCGCCCTTGCGGTCCACGGTGCGCAGCGCGTTCATGGACACCTTCAACCGGTAGGAGTTCCCCAGCGCCTCGCTGGCGAAGGAGATGTCCTGGAGATTGGGGCGGTAGACCCGCTTGGTCTTGTTGTTGGCGTGGCTCACATTGTGGCCGACCTGGGTGCCCTTACTGGTGAGTTCGCAGCGGCGTGCCATGGCAGTCTTCCTGGAAAAAGAGCGGCTCTCATAAGGAAGCCGGCCACTTGGGTCAAGGCGGGGCGGGTCAAGGCGGCCGGTTAAGGCGGCAAGCTCAGCGGGACGCCTTCGCCGGGAGAGGCGCCTCGCCGCCCACCGCCGGCCAGACGTCCACGGCGGCGAACAGCATGGAGATTTCGTCGCCCTCGCCCAGCGGCGCCAGCAGCACCTCGGCCTGGAGGTAGGTCTTGCCGCCGAACATCACCCGCGTCGTCACCTGGAACGGCTCCTTGCGCGTCAGCGCGGCATCGAACACCAGCCGCCAGCGGCCTTCGAGCCCGGCCGGCAGGAACTCGCCCAGCGACTTGCCCGTGATCGGGCCGTAGACGCTCTCGATCTTGGCGCCGGCCAGGCGGACAAAATAGCTGGGCCGGCCTTCCTTGTCGCGGCGCACCTCGACGAGGCCGATGTGGCGGACGAACTCCTTCATGCCCTGGGGCGTGATGTCCTTGCGCGCGGGCCAGGGGCGGTTGCCGCGCGCGGCGAGCCAGTAATCGTAGGCCTTCTGCGTCATCTCGCGCGTCAGCGACACCGCGCTGCCGAACTCGATCGAAGGCCCGTCGGTATGCGCGAGCATTTCCACTATGGCGTCCATCAACATCATCCTGCTGTTCAGAAGCGTCACGCGCGGGCGAATGGAATCGCGTCCGGCGCGTGAGGGGCGGCTGATAGGCGGAGGAAACGTTACGGTCAAGCGGCAAAAATGCGGCGGAAAAGTGTTCGCGCCGCCGCGAAGGGCAGCGTGCGTCCCGCCATCGCCGCGCGCTCCAGTTTTCCCGCCTCTTGCGCCAATTCCGGGTGCGCATGCAACTCTTCGTGAAGCATGGACTCGACTTCGCTCCAGAACCAGCGCCGCACCTGATCGGTCCGCAGGCGCTGCAATTGCCCGCTGCGTTGCAGGGTTTTGTGCAGGCGCTCCAGCGTTTCGCGCGCCTGCACGATGCCGCGCCCCTCGACGGCGGACACGTTCAGCACGCTCGCGGACAGCCCTGCATATTTGGGACGCATCAGATGCAGGGCCGCGTGATAGTCCGCCGCGGCGCGATTGGCGGCGGCGAGAAGGTCGCCATCCGACTTTGTGACCAGCACCAGGTCGGCCAGTTCCATCACGCCACGCTTGATGCCTTGCAAATCGTCGCCGCCGCCAGGCGGCACCAGCAGCACGAAGAGATCGACCATGTCGGCGACGGCGGTTTCGGACTGGCCGACGCCCACCGTCTCCACCAGCACGACATCGAAGCCCGCCGACTCGACGACCAGCATGGCCTCGCGCGTGCGCCGCGCCACGCCGCCCAGCGTCTCGCCCGCGGGAGACGGGCGGATGAAGGCGCGGGGGTTGCGGGCCAGCGTTTCCATCCGTGTCTTGTCGCCCAGGATGGAGCCGCCCGAGCGCCGCGACGACGGATCGACGGCGAGCACGGCGACGCTTCTGCCCTGTTCCGTCAGGTGGCGGCCGAAAGCCTCGATGAAGGTGGACTTGCCCGCGCCGGGCGCGCCGGAGATGCCCAGCCGCATGGCCTTGCCGGCATGGGGCAGCAGTTCGGTGAGCAGGCTTTCGGCCTTGTCACGATCGGCGCTCCGCGTGGATTCCACCAGCGTGATGGCGCGGGCCAGCGCCCGGCGATCGCCTTCGCGGATGGCGCCGGCGAGGATGGCGCCGGCCGCCTGGCTCGCGCCCGCCTTTACCTTCCCCCCTGTCATATTTGGACCATCATGGCGGGACTACTTATAATGCCTTCGGGTGCGCGCAAACCGCGGCCTGTCTCGGACAGCCAAACCTGGAGTGAGTCATGCCGGTCGCCCGCCTCTCCGCAACGCTGCTCGCTTCATTGGGCCTGTGCGCGGGGCTTGCCTCGCCCGCGCTGGCGCAGCCGAAGGTATCCGTCCTCGACGTCGGCTACACCATCGCCTTCTGGGGCATCGCCTTCGGCCACACCGACTATGAAGGCAAGATCGCCAACGGCGTCTACGACGCCAAGAGCCATTTCGAAACCTCCGGCATCTTCAGCGTGTTCTGGAACTCGACCATCGACGCGGTGGCCAACGGCACCATCGCCGCCCGCGCCATCGCGCCCAATGTCTACGATTCCTATTCGCAGGACCACAACTCCAAGCGCCAGCGCGTCAAGGTCAGCTTCGTGAAGGACGATCCCACGACGTTCGCCGACCCGCCCTACAACACCACGAAATATCCCGTGACCGACGAGCAGAAGAAGGACTCGGTCGATCCGATGAGCGCCATCACCACGATCATGGCCGGCATCAAGGCGGATGCGAAGAACCCCTGCGGCACGGGCGTGCAGGTGTTCGACGGGCGGCGGCGCTACGACGTGACGTTCAGCTACGTCAAGGACGAGAAGGCCAGCGTGCCCAATGTGTGGAGCGGCACCGCGCATCAGTGCCTGATCCACTACAACCAGATCGCCGGCTACAAGCAGAAGATCGTGAAGGAAGGCAAGGCGCTGCCCGCGATGTATGTCGACTTCGCCGACATCCCCGCCGCCGGCGCGCCCAACGGCCACTACGTGATCGCGGTCAAGCTGTGGACCTCGCTATCGTGGGGCACGGTGACGGCCACGATCTCGGAGTTGAAAGTGGATGGGACGGCGGCGAAGGGGTGAGTTTCCTCCCCCGCATCAGCGGGGGAGGTGCCGAGCGAAGCGATGGCGGCCGCCTTCGCTAAGAAGCTCCGGCGTGCCGAACTTGACTCACTTGCCACGCCGAAGCCTTGGCGTAGGCGGGAGGGGGTGAGTCCGCCAGTCGTTTCGTTGACAGACTTACCCCCTCCGTCTCGCGGCCGCTTCGCGGCGCGATCCACCTCCCCGCTTTGCGGGGGAGGATAACTACTCCGCCGCGCGGTCTATCCTCCGTGTACGGATCAGTTCGAGGACGTGCCGCGCGGCTTCCAGGATGTTGGCGCCGGCGCCGAAGATGGCGGCGACGCCGGATTGTTCGAGGAACGGATATCCTGTGACCGGATCGATCATGCCGACGACGACGACCAATATGTCCTCGACGTTCTGCTTCTTCAACACTTCGATCAGCATCGGCACCAAGGTCTCGTGCCCCCCTGGCTTTCGGCGCGACGCCGCCAATTCACCTCCGCATCAGGGCGACGTTAGCGTGGAATAGTTTTCGGCCGTGGCGGATATCGTTCCGACGAACATTGAAGCATTGCTGAAAGACCAATACGTAATTCCGATCGTTCCCTTCACCGCCGCCGTGTAGCCCGCCATAACAGAGCTATCCACATCGGTCCGATAATTGAAGTTGGCGGCCGACGAGTCATGGGTGATCGAGTACTCTCGATCGGGATCGTTGAAGTGGTCCGCTGCCGTCTTGGGGCCCATCGCAATATACAGCATCCCTTCGTCGACCTTTTCGAAGACGCTCGTGGCATTGCCCCCTCGGATCATCGCCCAGCATACCATTCCGTTCTCTGCGCCTGGAATGGTGCTCACATCGATCCAGAAGCCGGCGGTTCCGGGATCGACATCGGGTGGAATCGCGACATGCCAGGGCGTCGTGACGACATCGTCGGGACTGCTGGGGCGCCACGCCGCAATGCAGGCTTGCGCGCCTGTGCCGCTGCGATATGACATGTCCGATCCGTCGGCCGTGCCGATCGCGATATGGACCCAGCGCCCCGTATGAACGCCGGTGTCCTGGTACAGCCTGGGCAACAATGCGTTTTCGGAGATCGTCAAAGCGCAGAAATATCCGCCCCCCATCAAGAAAGCCAGGGGCTTGTCGACGGAATTGAGGATCATTGACGAATCCGCTTTGGCCGCAATCCACTGGGTTCCAGCGTTCGCCAATGCCCAGGCCTGCCCGTTGGCATCCTCGACATAAAGGAACTGCCCGAAGACGCGATCTACAGACTTCAAGGGATATGCCGGGCCGCTCGCTTCGCACTTGACCCAGTCAAGCCAGAGACCGTTCCAGCCGCGGCCCCACACATGACCGTCCCCGCCGCAGACAAATACCCAGAGCATCGTGCCGAAGGACAGCGCAGTTCCCTGATGCGTTGCATCGAAGTCAATACCAACGGGGGGTGCATCCAAACTCGCCCAGGCGGTCGCCCAAATGCCGTTCTGGCATAAGACACATTTGAGCGCGGTCGAAGCGGCGCCACCATCTTCGGATGCAAGAAGCACGAAGGCATAGTTGAAGTTCTCGATCGTGGCACAACCAGTCAGCCTCACACCGACGATATCGCCCTGATAGTCGGTTCCAGCGACAAATTTAATCGACATTGATTCTCCATTTGGTGACAATTGACGATTGCTAACGGGCGAAGTTCCCATATGCCGGGCAAGTCTTCAAGTGTTCCGCATTGGCGGTTTGCGTGTCGCTGGCCGGAGTTGGCTATGCGGCGGTTTTTTCGCCCTTGTGGAGCAAGCCCAGCACCTTGCGCGCCGCGTCCGGGATGTTCGTTCCCGGGCCGAAGATGGCGGCGACGCCGGCTTGCTCCAGGAACGGGTAGTCCTGCGCGGGGATCACGCCGCCGACGACGACCAGGATGTCCTCCGCTTTCGCCTTCTTGAGCGCCTCGATCAGCAGCGGCACCAGCGTCTTGTGGCCGGCGGCCTGGCTGGAGATGCCGATGACGTGGACGTCGGAATCCACCGCGTCCTTCGCCACTTCCTCCGGCGTCTGAAAGAGCGGGCCGATATCGACGTCGAAGCCGAGATCGGCGAAGGCGGTGGCGATGACCTTGGCGCCGCGGTCGTGACCGTCCTGGCCCATCTTGGCGACGAGGATGCGCGGGCGGCGGCCTTCGTCCTTCGCGAATTGCTCGACCTCGCCGCGGATGGCGGCGAATTCGTTGTCGCCTTCATATTGCCCGCCATAGACGCCGGAGATGGCGCGGATTTCCGCGCGGTGGCGGCCGAAGACTTTTTCCATGGCGCTGGAAATCTCTCCCACGGTTGCGCGCGCCCGCGCCGCATCGACGGCGAGCGCTAGCAGATTGCCGGTGCCGGCCGCGCCGTTCTCAAGCGCGTCGAGCGCGGCTTTGAGCTTCGCCGGATCACGGCTGGCGCGGACGGATTTCAGCCGCGCGATCTGGCTGTCGCGGACCGAGGCGTTGTCGATGTCGCGGACTTCGATGGTGTCGATGTGCTCGGGCTCGAATTTGTTGACGCCGACGATCACGTCCTCGCCCTTGTCGACGCGGGCCTGGCGGCGGGCCGCGGCTTCCTCGATGCGCAGCTTGGGGATCCCGGCCTCGACCGCCCTGGTCATGCCGCCCATCGCCTCCACATCGTCGATGACCGCCTGCGCATGCGTGGCGAGGGCGTGCGTCAGCGCCTCGACGTAGTACGAGCCGCCGAGCGGATCGACGGTGCGCGTGACCTGGCTCTCATGCTGGAGGATGAGCTGGGTGTTGCGGGCGATGCGGGCGGACATTTCGGTGGGCAGCGCGATGGCTTCGTCGAACGAGTTGGTGTGCAGCGACTGCGTGCCGCCCAGCACGGCGGCCAGCGCCTCGATCGTGGTGCGCACGATGTTGTTGTAGGGGTCCTGTTCGGTCAGCGACACGCCACTGGTCTGGCAATGGGTGCGCAGCATCAGGCTCTCGGAGTTCTTCGCGCCGAAGCCCGCCATGATGCGCGACCACAACAGGCGCGCCGCACGCAGCTTCGCCACCTCCATGAAGAAATTCATGCCGATGCCGAAGAAGAAGCTGAGCCGCGGCGCGAACGCATCCACGTCCAGGCCCTTGGCCTTGGCGGCGCGGACATATTCGATGCCGTCGGCCAGCGTGTAGGCCAGTTCCTGCACCGCCGTCGCGCCGGCTTCGTGCATGTGATAGCCGCTGATCGAGATCGAGTTGAATTTCGGCATGTGTTTCGCCGTGTACTCGATGATGTCGGCGACGATGCGCATCGAGGGCGTGGGCGGATAGATGTAGGTGTTCCGCACCATGAATTCCTTGAGGATGTCGTTCTGGATCGTGCCGGAGAGTTTTTCCGGCGGCACACCTTGCTCTTCCGCGGCGACGATGTAGTTCGCCATCACCGGGATGACGGCGCCGTTCATCGTCATCGACACGCTCATCTTGTCGAGCGGGATGCCGGAGAACAGGATCTTCGCATCCTCCACCGAATCGATCGCCACGCCCGCCTTGCCGACGTCGCCCGCCACGCGGGGGTGATCGCTGTCGTAGCCGCGATGGGTCGCCAGATCGAAGGCGACCGACAGGCCCATCTGCCCCGCTGCGAGGTTCTTGCGGTAGAACGCGTTGGATTCTTCCGCCGTCGAGAAGCCCGCGTACTGGCGCACAGTCCACGGGCGGCCCGTGTACATGGTGGCGCGTACGCCGCGGGTGAACGGCGCGAAACCGGGCAGCGTGTCCGCTTCCATGCCTTCGAGATCGGCCGCGGTGTAGAGCGGCTTCACGGCGAAGCCCTCCGGCGTCTTCCAGGTGAGCGCGCCCAACGGCTTGTCGCGCAGCTCCTTCGCGGCGAGCCGGGTCCAGTCGGCGAGAGTTTTCTTGTCGGTCATGGCTTCACCTGCGCAATACGCTGGCAAGTAGCGGATGCAGCGGCGATTTGAAAGGATTTGCGACCGTCACGCCATTCCAGACGAAACCGTCCTGGAAATCCTCGGAGATCAGCAGCCCGCATCCGGCTTCCGCAGCGGCGGCAAGGATCAGCGCGTCCCAAATCTTGAAGCGGTGCCGCACCGCCAGATCGATCGCTGTGAGCACAAGCGACTGCGTCGTCGGGACGATGGAAAACGTCTGTTCCCAGGCGCGCGCGGCCGATGCGGCATCCTCACGCGTGCGTCCGCGTCGGACCAGAACGTTGAACAATTCGGCGAGGACCCCGGCCGACAGGAACGTCATATCCTCAGGCAGGATGCTCGTGACCTCCGTCGCGATCGCTTCTCGCGACTTGTCGTCGATCCCCTCCGCATAGACCAGGATATTGGTGTCGAGCGCGACCTTCATAGGTCGTCGTCATGCGCTTCGTCGCGCGACCAGGGGCCAGAATTCATGGCAGGCTGGCTGCGCAGGCGCTGGAGGAGGCGCTCTTTCGCGCGCGCGCGTTCGTCCGACGCGGGCGTATCCGCCGGCACGATGCGCGCGACCGGTTCGCCGTGGCTGGTGACTGTGAAACTCTCGCCCTTTCGCACCTCTTTTAGAAGGCGCGAAAATCCGCGGTTGGCTTCGGCGGCGGATATGGTCTTGTCCACGACGAGCTCCATAGTAGTGAATATCACTACACTTTTTTGGGACACGTTTCAACGCAGCATCCAACCTCCGCTCCGCCAGGATGAGCCTGGCTTCAGCGATGAGCGCGCGGGCGTGGTGGCGGATTTCGCGGACCTGGCGGCGCTGCGCGACGGCTTTGGCCGAGTGGCGGCCGTGCTTCAGGCGGTTCGTATTGCCGGTGGGTGCGCCGCGGAGATAGGGCAAGATTATTGCGGAATTGAACTGCGATTTGCGCGAGGCGCCGGCCCTTCGAAGCGGTTGATCATGCCGGCGAGCTGTGAACTGGTGCGCATCAAATCGGTCACGGGCCGCAACAGCGTGCGGTCCTTGAAGGCGTCGGCCATCCAGTCCTTGAGCAGGCCGGTGCATTCATCGAAGACGCCTTCCAGCGCATCGGCGATGCGGGCGCTTCGCTCTCCCAGGGTATTCGTCATTTGTTCCATCCAAAATCCGTCGCCCGGACGGATTCCGGGTGGCAGGAACACTATCGCAGATTGTGGTACGATATGCAACTAAAAAATGAATATCCTCCCCCGCCCCCGTCGCCGCACCCGCATCGTGAGTCGGGCCGAATCGCGGACTCGATCTGTCGGCGATACCCCCAGATATTGTGCCGATGCACTCTTGACTTTCATCCCATAGTGTGAGAACAAAGGATGTTATGGAGTCGGTTGGCGATTCGGCCCTGATTCGGTCAGGGTCCGTTCATGCCTATTAACCGGCTATCCACAACGCTGCGTCGTGTAACCATCAAGCCGCAGC
This sequence comes from Rhizomicrobium sp., assembly GCA_050728855.1. Classification (GTDB taxonomy): domain Bacteria; phylum Pseudomonadota; class Alphaproteobacteria; order Micropepsales; family Micropepsaceae; genus Rhizomicrobium. Next base: position 10,309 of record JBOHKI010000027.1, read on the forward strand.
CCCGCGCGCCTTGCAAGCGGCCGGGCGAGCCCTGATGTTGCAGCCATGAACGCCAGGCACGCCAGCGCGAACCGGCACGAGTCCGGCCGCGTCGCCGCCATTCTCGGCCCCACCAACACGGGAAAGACCCATTACGCCATCGAGCGGATGCTGGCGCACCGCACGGGCATGATCGGCTTTCCGCTCAGGCTTCTGGCGCGCGAGGTCTATGACCGCATCGCCCGGATGCGCGGGCCGCAGACCGTGGCCCTCATCACCGGCGAGGAGAAGATCGTGCCGGCGGAGGCGCGCTGGTTCGTGTGCACGACGGAGGCGATGCCGCTCGATCTGCGCACCTCGTTCCTCGCCATCGACGAGATCCAGCTCTGCGCCGATCCCGAGCGCGGCCACATCTTCACCAACCGGCTGCTCAACGCCCGCGGCGAGGACGAGACGCTGTTCATGGGCGCGGAAACGATGCGCGGCGCGATCCAGCGCTTCGTGCCGGGCGCGCATTTCATCACAAGGCCGCGGTTTTCCGATCTCGCCTATACCGGCCACAAGAAACTCACCCGCCTGCCCCGCCGCTCGGCCATCGTCGCGTTCTCCGCGGAGGATGTGTACGGCATCGCCGAACTCGTGCGCCGCCAGCGCGGCGGCGCCGCCGTGGTGCTGGGCGCGCTCAGCCCGCGCACGCGCAACGCCCAGGTCGCGCTCTACCAGAACGGCGACGTCGATTTCCTGGTGGCGACGGATGCCATCGGCATGGGCCTCAACATGGACGTCGATCACGTCGCCTTCTCCGCGCTGGAGAAATTCGACGGCGTCGGCATACGCCCGCTGCGCCCGGAGGAGATCGGCCAGATCGCGGGTCGCGCCGGGCGCCACATGAATGACGGCACCTTCGGCGTGACCGCCGAAGCCGAGGCGGTCGACGATGAGGTGGTCGCCCGCGTGGAATCCCACCGCTACGAGCCGGTGCGCGTGCTGCAATACCGAAATTCCGCGCTCGACTTCCATTCGCTCGACGCCCTGATCGCGAGTCTCGAGGAACCGCCGCCGGTGCGCGGGCTGGCGAAGGCGCGGCCGGCGACCGACCTGGCCGGTTTGCGCATCCTCGCCGCCAGCGAAGAGTTCGCCGCGATGGCGGTGGCGCCGGCGGCCGTGAGGCGCTTGTGGGACGCCTGCCAGCTGCCCGATTTCCGCAAGCTCAACATCGACGAGCATGTGAAGCTGGTGGCGCAGATCACGCGCTACCTGATGAGCGACGAGGGCGCGATCCCGCAGGACTGGTTCGCGCGGCAGATATCGCGCCTCGATGAAGTCGAAGGCGACGTGGCCACGCTCTCCGGCCGCCTGGCGCAGATCCGCACCTGGACCTACGCGACGCACCGCCCCGGCTGGCTCAGGGACGCCGGTCACTGGCAGGAGCAGGCCCGCGCCATCGAGGACCGGCTCTCAGACGCGCTGCACGAGCGGCTGACGCAGCGCTTCATCGACCGGCGCACCTCGGTGCTGATGCGCACGCTGCGCGATGAGGACGCCTTCGACCTAGTGCTGGAGGATTCCGGCGCCGTCTCCATCGGCGGGGAGACCATCGGCGCGTTGCAGGGCTTCCGCTTCCTCGCCGATCCGCGCGCGGCCAATGACGAACCGGGAGGAATCCACGGCCGCACCCTGCGCGCCGCCGCGATGAAGGGGCTGGAGGGCGAGTTTTATGCGCGCACCCAGCGCCTCGCCAACGCCGCCGTCACGGACGTGACATTGAGCGAGCATGGCAAGCTGTGGTGGGACGGCGCCATCGTCGGCCATCTCGTGGCGGGGGCGAGCGCGCTGGCGCCGGGCATGGCGCTCGCGGCCGACGAGCAGCTGCGTCCCGATCTGCGCGCCCAGATCCAGGCGAAGCTCGATGCCTGGCTCACCGCGCGCATCGCACAGCGTCTCTCCCATCTCATCGAACTGCGCAACGCGGCGGATGCGCGGCCCGGCACGGCGGAGGCCCTGCCCGCCGAGGCGCGCGGCATCGCCCACCAGCTGTGCGAGAACCTGGGCAGCCTCGACCGCACGAGCGCCACGCTGCCGCCGGACGAGCGCGCCGCGATCCGGAGCTTGCGCCAGTACGGCGTGCGTTTCGCGCGGCGCTCGATCTACCTGCCCAAGCTGATCCGGCCCGATGCCGCCTCGCTGCTGGCGCTCTTGTGGGCGGTGAAGCATCGCGTGACGAAGATTCCGCCGCCGCCCAACGCCGGGATCACTTCGTTCGAGGCCGATGCGGAGACGCCGGAGGGTTTCCTCGCCGCCGCCGGCTTTCGCCGCGTGGGCGCGCGCGCCATCCGGCTGGATATGCTCGACAGGCTGGAGCAGGAGCTCGAAGCCGCCGCCGCGGCCGGCACCACGGCCGACGCCGCGATCCCGAAACTGGTGTCGCTGATCGGCAGCGACCGCGCGACGCTTGATACGGTGCTGGCCGCGCTGGGCTGGGAACGCGTCGAGGTCGCCAACGCCGACCCGCCCGCCAAGGTCTGGCGCCACGCCCCGCAACCCCGCCGCCATCACGAACGTCACAAGGGCAAAGCGGGACACCGTCGCGAGAAACCGCCCGAGCCGAAGATCACCGTGCGCCCGGACTCGCCGTTTGCGCAATTGAAGGACCTGTTCGCGGCGCGGAAGTAGCGGACTTCGAAATTTCCGACCTACAATCAAGCCCGTCATGGCCGGGCTCGTCCCGGCCACCCATATTCCAGAGTGCCAACTGGTCAGGCCTCTGGAATATGGATGGCCGCCACGGGTGGCGGCAATGACGATTTTTGGTTTGATCCTGCACCGTATCATCCCAACAGAATGTGGAACATTCGACGTGCCCCGCCGCCCGAAAATCGCCGCGCAAATATCGGCCTCTCCGCAAGAAGACGGCACATCTTCTGTGCGCATCGACAAATGGCTGTGGCAGGCGCGGTTCTACCGGACGCGGCCGCTGGCGCAGGCCGCCGCACGGTCGGGGTTGATACGGTTGAACGGCCAGCGCGTGGAGAAAGCGGGCGTCGACATAAGGCCGGGCGACTTCATCACCCTGCCCCGCGGGCCCGGCGCGATCGTGGTGCGCATCCTCGCCTGCGGAACGCGGCGCGGGCCGGCCAGCGAGGCGCGGACGCTCTATGAAGAGGTCACAGCCTGATCCGGGCGCGCCCGCTCAGCTGTGCGTGATGAAGTTCGCGGTGGAGAGCGCGGCAACATCTGAGGCGCCGTCCAGCCGGATCGCGATGTCGCTGCCGGACTGGTAGCCCGCCGTGCCGTTCTGGCGCTCGCGCGTTAACCGCGACCATTCCGAAGCTCGTGATTTTTGGCGTGCGCCATCGCGACGAGTTCCTTGTGCATGAACTCGTTTGGAAACGATGTGGCGAGCAATTCGATTTGGGCCATGGGTTCCCTCGTGCCTGTGCAGAATGCGCCGGCCGGATCCGCCTTGCGCGAGTCCGGCCGGTGCCGTGCGGGGCTTCAGCGGTCCGCGTCGGCCATGCCCGCCTGGACTTCAGCGATGGCGGCGTTGGTGAGGCGCAGGGCTTCGACGCGGTGGCCGCCCTTGTTGTGCGAGGACTGGATCAGTTCGCTCCTCGCGCTTTGCAGGTTGGCGAGCGCGGCTTCCATGTGCGGCTGGTTGGCCAGCGCCTGGCCGATGAACACGCCGGCCGTCATGGCTGCGGCAAGCCCGGCCGCCAGCACGGCCATCTTCAACTTCGTTTGCATGATGTCGTCTCCCATCGAGGCGGCCCCGTCGCCGCCGGTGATCAAATGTTAGGATTCCGGCACGGTGTCCGCGACCGCCCGGCGGGCGAACCGCGATGAAACTTCGGCAATGTGCCGGACAGAACGCCTCGCCCGCCATCTGCGAGCGATGGTAGAAGGCCAGAAAGAGGATCCCATGACCCAGCCCCCCAGCCACGCCTCGCATCCCGACACACCGGGTCCGCGCCTGACCACGCCGCTGGACTGGAGCGACCTCATCCTGGACGCCGCCACCCGGCAGGATGTGGACGATATCGTCCAATGGGTCCGCCGCCGGGACGGCCTGCTGAAGGACTGGAACCTGCAAGGGCGGGTCGGCCGCGGCTATGCCAGCCTGTTCTGCGGCCGCGGCGGCACCGGCAAGACGCTGGCCGCCGCCCTCATCGGCAAGGCGACGGGGTGCGAGGTCTATCGCGTCGATCCCGCCCGCTTGCAATTGCCCGACGGCGGCATGTCCGCGGCGGACATCGACGGGTTGCTGGACCGCGCCGAGGCGCACCACTGGATCCTGTTCTTCGACGAAGCCGACGCCCTGTTCGGCGCCCGGACGGGCGATCGCGACGCCAACGACCGCGCCGCCAACCAGCAGACCGCCTACCTGCTCCAGCGCCTCGAGGATCATCCCGCCATCGTCATCGTCGCCGCCAACATCCGTACACAGATGGATGAGGCGTTCGCACGGCGCTTCCAGTCCATCGTGCTGTTCCGCATGCCCGATGCCGAGCGGCGGCTGGCGATCTGGCGCGGCACGATCGGGAGAAATCCCGTGGCGCCGGATGTGGATTTGCCGGCGCTGGCGCAAGCCTGTGAACTCAGCGGCGGCGACATCGTGGACGTGGTGCGCCACGCCTGCCTGCGCGCGGTGGCCCGCCAGCCGGCGACGGTCGCGCTGGCCGACATCCAGAGCGGCATCGCGGCCTGGCGGCGGCGCGCCGCTTGGACGCAGGCGCCCGCGCCGCTTGATCCCGCGGCTCCCCAGCCTTAAGTGACGCCTTCCGAAAGGAAGCGCCCATGACCTACCTCGTCACCGATGCCTGCATCAAATGCAAGTACATGGACTGCGTGGAGGTCTGTCCGGTGGACTGCTTCTACGAAGGCGAGAACATGCTGGTGATCGACCCGGACGTCTGCATCGATTGCGGGGTCTGCGAGCCAGAATGCCCGCCCGAGGCCATCAAGCCGGATACCGAGGCCGGGCTGGAGCGCTGGCTGACGGTCAACGCCGACTACGCCAAGAAGTGGCCCAACATCGTCCAGAAGGGCATCGCCCCCGCCGACGCCAAGGAGCATGAGGGCGAAGACAACAAATTCGAGAAGTACTTCAGCGAAAAACCCGGTTCAGGCTCGTAGAATAGGGATGCGTGCCGGGTCTGGCTGCCCTGATTCACCGGAAATGTCGTTTTGTGAACGCCAAAAGCATGACAATTTCTCATCGAATTTTAGATAAGTCATTGTATTTCAAAGTCTTGACATATTAGACCTTCCCTTTTGCGCGAAGCTGTGATATACACTCCACACTCGGCAAAGGCAGAAAGGTAGCCCCCAACCACGTTTACCACTGCCTCCGCGTGATCCGGACAAATGGCCAAGCCGTGCGCCCCCGACGGTGCGGCCAGCATATCCGGACGGATGCCGAGAGTTCTGATCGGGGTATTTGTGACATGCGCCGCAGCGCAAGGCTGGACTTGCGCGCCCGGCGGAGAACGGAAAACAGAATGACCATGGCGACCACCGCACCCGTAGCAGCCCCCAAGAAGAAGATCCCCGCCAATTCGAACCGGAAGCTCGAATTCAAGGCCAACGACCACGTCGTGTACCCCACCCATGGCGTCGGCAAGATCACGCGCGTCGAGGAGCAGGAAGTCGCCGGCATGAAGCTGGAGCTCTTCGTCATCACCTTCGACAAGGACAAGATGACCCTGCGCGTCCCCACCGCGAAGGCCAAGGCCGTGGGCATGCGCAAGCTCTCCTCGCCCGACATCGTGGCCAACGCGCTCAACACGCTGAAGGGCCGAGCCCGCGTCAAGCGCACCATGTGGTCGCGCCGGGCGCAGGAGTACGAGGCGAAGATCAATTCGGGCGACCTGGTCTCGATCGCGGAGGTCGTGCGCGACCTCCACCGCGCGTCGGGCCAGCCCGAGCAGTCCTACTCCGAGCGCCAGCTCTATGAAGCCGCCCTCGCCCGCATGGCCCGCGAAGTCGCCGCCGTCGAGAAGACGGACGAGCCCACCGCGGTCAAGCGCGTCGAGACCATGCTGCTGAAGAAGGCGGCGTAAGACCTTTCGCATGTGAAACGGAAAAGCCCGGTGGCGACACCGGGCTTTTTCTTTTCGCGCTGCCGCTTGCGGTAATTACCCTAATAGGGTAATGACCGCTCCGGCATGGAGAAGCGGACGCCGCACTACGATCTGGCTGCGATCAAGGCAAGGATCGTGGAGGACGGCGCGGCGGCTTTCACCAAGACCGCGCTGGATGGCGGCCGGATCCTCGGTCTGACTTTGGCGGACATGCTCGCCGTCATGGCGGCGCTGTCGCGCCGCGACTTCTACAAATCGATGACCGCGCTGGGCGATCATCGCATTTGGCAGGACGTCTATCACGCGCTGACGCCGGTCGAGAAAGTGGCGTACATCAAGGTCACCCTTCGCGAAGGCGCGGTGGTGATCCAGTTCAAGGAGAAGTAGATGGCCAGGAAGTGCGCGGAGTGCGGAAAGGTCATGCGCCGTTTCGCGGATGAGACATTCACGGTTTCGCACGGCGATCGGCGGGAAAAGGTCGAAGGACTTTCGGGCTGGCGCTGCGGCGGGTGCGGCGAGATCGAATTCGACGCCGAAAGCGCGCGCCGCTATGCAGCGGCGGGGGATGCGCTTGTGTTGTGCGCGCGAAGGCAGCAGAGCGCGGAAATCCGCCGCATCCGCAGGAAACTCGGTTTGAGCCAGGCGGAAGCGGCCAAGCTGACGGGGGGCGGTCACAACGCCTTTTCGCGCTACGAACGTGGCGAAGTTGCGCCGATGGCCGCCGTGGTGAACCTGTTCCGCCTGCTGGACAAGAACCCGAAGCTGCTGAAAGAGCTTTCGCGGTAACGTTCGTGACAACCTGCCCGCTCCGCTCTCAGGGGAGGACGCTAGGGCTCGACCACCTCGATATCCTCCGGCACGGCCGCTTCGATCTGGGGGCCATTGTGCCATTCGACGTAGCCGCGGACGCGGACGGTCTTGCCGGCGTAGTCGCGGGGGTCGACGCCGCGGGCGCGGAAGGCGGCCAGGTCGGAAGGCGAAATGACGACGGTGAAGTCCGTCTTCCAGTCGGCGCCGAAATCGAGAAAAGCGCGGCCGTCCTTCAGCCCGGCGCGCAACACCTTGCCCTCGACGATCTGGAACGTGCCGAGATCGCGGCCGACGGTTTGCGGCGTGCGGATCGCGTAGGCGGGATTGGACCAGATCCCGTAATGCGCCGCGCGCGCGCCGGCCTCGGCGTCGTAGAATTCCCGCGCGCACTCCACGCGGTCGGGCGCAAGGGCCGTGCGCGCGAGGCCGCGCTTCAGCATGGCGATCTGGACCCAGGCATCGTCGGAATCGTCGAGCACGAAGATCTGCGCGCGCAGGCGGCCGAAGCGGTCTTCCTTGGGCGGCGTCGCGGTGAGGGTGACGCCGCGGCCGTGGGTGAGCGTGCTCAGCGCGTTGAGCGCCTGTCCGGCGAAATAATCCGGAGCGCGGTCGCGCGCGCCGCCCGGCAGCACGATGCCCTCGGCGTGGATGGCGCGGCCGTCGGCCAGGATCAGCGCGCCGTTCTGCTCGACCCGCATCACCTGCACGCCGGCGGCCTCGATGGCGCCGGTGCAGGCGGGCAGCGGCGCTGCCTCCGGCGCGGACGCGCCGCAGATCACCGCCAGGGCGGCGAGCCCCGGCCATGCACAAACCCGTCTCATGGAATGCCCTCTTGCGTGCCCCTCACGCAGGACTCCCCTGTCCCAAAATGCCCGGCCTGACCGCATTCGGCATTATCATAGGTGAAAAATTGGGAACGGAATGGCCTTATACGGCCTTAAAGCCGGTACGTCACCGCACCGAGCGCCCATGCCCGTCCTCCCGGCCAATCTCGAGACCCTCGTCGTCAGCGAGGCGATCAATTTCATCGCAGCGATCCTGATCCTGATCGCGGGCTGGATGACGGCGGACTGGCTGTCGCGCTGGACGCGGGCGGGGCTCAACCGCATCGGATATGTCGACCCGCTGATCAAGCCGATGCTGGCGTCGTTCGTGCGCTATGCGATCCTGCTGGCCACGCTGGGCGCGGTGCTCCAGCGCTTCGGCGTCGCCACCACCAGCCTGATCGCGATCTTCGGCGCGGCCGGTCTCGCCATCGGGCTGGCGCTGCAGGGCACGCTGTCCAACGTCGCCTCCGGCGTGATGCTGCTGGTGCTGCGCCCGTTCCATGTCGGCGAGTACATTTCGCTGGGCACGGACAGTCCGCGCGCGATGGTGCGCGAGATCGGGCTGTTCCGCACCCGGGTGCTGACGCGGGACAATCTGCACCTGTCGATCCCCAACTCCACGATCTTCAGCGCCACCATCTCCAACTATTCGCGCGAGACGACGCGGCGGCTCGACATCCTCGTCCCCATCGACCGGATCAACGACGCCGATGCGGCCGAGCGAATCATCTGTGAGGCGCTGCGGCGCGACGCCCGCGTGCTCGACCATCCCGAGCCCTTCGTCGGCGTCAATGCGATCGAGGAGTATTCCCTTGTCCTGGTTGCGAAATGCTGGGTGGCGAGCGCCGACCGGTTCCGCGCGCCGTATGCGATTCGCAAGCTGATCGCGCAGGCGCTGGCGCGCGGCGGGATTCTCATGCCCGTGACGCGGCAGGCGGTCGCAGAGCGCGCCGAGCCCGCAAGCAAAAAAACCGCCGCTAGTGCGGATTTTCAATAGCGCCGCCGCCCAAGATTGGCCGCAATCGGCGTCTTGGGTAAGCTCCGGGGTGGGAGGCGACGATGGAGCGGCGCTACTACGCGTTGAAGGCAATCGTGATCGTGATGGCCCTGGGCTTTGCCGCCTTCGGCTATGCCTTCGGCTCGGCCGGCGTCAGCCGCACCTACACGCACTCACATTATTCCGCCGCCACCACCGTCCAAGTCACCGCCGCCCGGATGGGCTCCGCCGTCGGCCACGCGGTCCTGCGGGTGGTGGAGTTTTTCCACGGGTGACAAACCACCTCCCCCTTGCGGGGAGGTCGAAACGCGAAGCGTTTCGGGTGGGGGCACACTGAACGAGCAAAACCCCCGCCCGCGAAGTGCATTTTTCGGCCTCCCCGCAAGGGGGAGGTTGGTCACGCGATGGCCTTCAGGCTCACGCCCCCGGGCGGCGGGATCGAGTCCGGCACGAAGAAGTCGGGCATGAGGTCCTTGGTTGGATCGACGCGGTATTTGTCGAAATCGGTGACGCCCTCGCCCGCCAGGAACGTGTCGTCGATGAGGAAATTGCCGCTGAAGTCCCGCGAAGGCTTCTCGAAGATCGCATGTGCCGCGTCCGACAGGATGTCGACCGTGCGGCAATGGGCCATGCCCTCGTCGCCCGCCAGCGCGTTGCGGATAGCGGCCGTGGCGATGCCGGTGCGCGGCCACAGCGCGTTGAAGGCGACGCCGTCGTCGGCGAATTCCGCCGCCATGCCCAACACGCACATGCTCATGCCGTATTTCGCCATCGAATAGGCGGTGTGGCCGCGAAACCATTTCGGGCTCATGTCGAGCGGCGGCGACAGCATCAGCACATGCGGGTTGGCCGCGTTCTTCAGATGCGGGATGCAGGTGCGGCTGGTGAGATAGGTGCCGCGCGCGTTGATGGCGTTCATCAGGTCGTAGCGCTTCATGTCGGTGGCGAGCGTGCCGGTGAGCTGGATGGCGCTGGCGTTGTTGACGCAGATGTCGATGCCGCCGAATTTCGCCACGGTCTGCGCGACCGCCGCGGCCACCTGCTCCTCGAAGCGGATGTCGCAGACGATAGGCAGCGCCTTGCCGCCGGCGTCCTCGATCTCCTTCGCCGCCGTGTAGATCGTGCCGGGCAGCTTGGGATTGGGCTCCGTGGTCTTCGCCGCGATCGCTATGTTGGCGCCGTCCCGCGCCGCACGCAGCGCGATGGCAAGCCCAATGCCGCGCGACGCGCCGGTGATGAAGAGGGTCTTGCTGGCGAGGGACATGGTGCACCTTGAATGCGGGCGTGGATTCCGAGGCTCGAAAAACTAGCTTATGGTGATTGTGAAGTCGAACGGGCGTGGGCGGCGATGATCACGATCAGCAATTTCCCGCGCGGCGCGCGCGGCATCCGCATGTTCTGGCTGTGCGAGGAGATGGGGCTCGCATATCGCGCGCGACTCGGCACGCGGCCCGCCTATCAGCGCGCGGCCAGGGCGCAGCCGGCTTAGTCTAACCCCTGTCCTGCATTTGCTTGCGCCAAGAGAGCGGGCGCATGTCGGTCCAGACTTCCTCGATATAGGCCATGCAATCCTTCTTGGTGCCTTGCTTGCCCACGTCGTTCCAGCCGAGCGGGTTTTCCCGATTGGCGGGCCAGATCGAATATTGTTCCTCGTGATTGACCACGACCTTGTAGATCGTACCGTCCTCTTCGTCGTTCCAACCCATGTGTTTATGCTCCTTTCTGGCGGCGTAATCGTGCAAACAGCCGCGAGCCGATCAATGCGCCGATGATAGCGCTCGCGGCGACCGCGATATTTACCCAATATTCGGTGGCCATCGCGCCGAGTAAATATGCGGCGTACATGACCCAGGTCACTCCGAACGAAAACCAGCCCAACGCTATCGAAATCAACGCAACCGAAGCCGCGTGTGCGGCCAGAGCCATGGTTTTAATAGCGTAGCTGTGATCTTTGAGCCAAGTGAGGATCGTAATCAAACTCGCGACGAATCCGAGGCCGAGTACGAACGGGTTTTCAAAGAAGTTTGTCATTTTCCTGCCCCCAAGCCGGTCGGCTTCAAACAGAAACAAAAATTCTCGTCGGACACATATCTAAGGACATTTTGTCAGAAATAGGCCAGCATGAAAAACAAAAGCGTGAACGCGTCGAGCCGAATCGTTAAGCCGGACGCGGCAAATTCTGCTTTCGCTTCAAGTGGTTTCGTACCAATCCACCCCGCCCGCATCCGTCGTGCGGGCGAGTTTGCCGCGCGCGATCAGGCAATTGAGGTGCGCCAGGCTCTCGCCGGTGGCCATGCCGAAATTGCCCGCGGTGATCTTGGCGCGGAACAGCGCGGGGAACACATCCACCGCCTTCCTGGGCTCGCGGCACAGGTCGAGCAGCTTCGACAGCCCGTCCTCATGCCCGTCGATCAGCTCCTGCAGGCGCTCTTTGGCGCCGCGGAACGGTTCGTTATGCGAGGGAAGCACCAGCACATCCCCGGGCAACAGCGCCTTCAGCTTGGCGCAGGAGTCGAGCCAGTCCTTCAGCGGGTCGGCTTCCGGCTCGGTGGGGAACAGGCTCACATTGGAGGAGATACGGGGCAGGATCTGATCGCCGGAGATGAAGAGGTTGTCGGCGCGCGACCACAGGCAGGCGTGCTCCGGCGCGTGGCCGCGGCCGACGACGATCTCCCAGCGGCGGCCGCCGATATCGATGACCTCACCCTCCTGGATGCGGCGGAAACCGCCCGGCAGCTTGTAGACGCCCTTGCCGAAGCCGCCGAAGCGGGTGCGGTAGATCTCCAGCTGGTCGTCGGGGAATCCGGCCGCGCGGTAGAAGCGGATGCCTTCCTCCGGCGCCTCCTGCCCGGTGTCGGCGGCGAGGTTGCGGCAGAGCAGATAATCGGTGCGCGTCATCCACAGCTGGACGTCGAAGCGGCGCACCAGCCAGCCCGCCATGCCGACATGATCGGGATGGAGATGGGTGACGATGACGCGCTTGACGGGGCGGCCCGCCATCGGTCCGGCGAACAGCATCTTCCATGCTTCCGCCGTGGGCTCGTCGCGGATGCCGGTGTCGACCACCGTCCAGCCGTCGCCATCCTCGAGCAGCCACAGATTGATGTGGTTGAGCTGCATGGGCAGGCGCATGCGCACCCATTGCACGCCGCGCGCGATCTCGATCGCTTGCCCCGGCTCGGGCCGCGTGTCGAAGGGATAGTCGAGATTGCGGCCCGGCCGCGTATCCGGCGCGTTCAACGGTCTATCCCCTGTGCATTGCCTGCCGCCCCCGACCTTCGCAACCGCAACACAATGCCGTCAAGCGGGGTCGCGGGGCGGGCATTTTTCCGTTATGGAACTTGGCTATAGGTTCGAATTCGCGCTTCCTGCGAGGACACATGACCGCCAAGAACACCACCCTGAGATACGGCGCCGTGGCGATGACGCTGCACTGGACCATTGCGGCGCTGCTGGTCACCAATATCTGCCTGGGCCTCTATTTCGCCGACCTGCCGCACAGCGATCCGAACCTGTTCATGCTGGTGCAGACCCACAAATCCATCGGCCTGACGGTGCTGGTGCTGTCGCTGGCCAGGCTGGGCTGGCGGCTGATGAACCCGGTGCCGCCATTGCCGCGCGGCATGAACCCGGCGCTGCGGATCGCCGCGCGCACCAGCCATGTGCTGCTCTATGTGCTCATCATCGCCATTCCGCTGTCGGGCTGGCTGATGGTCTCGGCCTCGCCGCTGGGCCTGCCGACGCATTATTTCGGAATGTTCAACTGGCCGGCGCTGCCCTTCTTCGCCGACATGGCGCGCGAACAGAAGCACGCGATACAGCACAATTTCGGAGCCGTCCATGTCGTGCTGGCGTGGAGCGCCATCGTGCTCATCCCGATCCATGTGGCGGGCGCGATCTATCACCAGTTCCTCCGCGGCGACGACGTGTTCAAGCGCATGTTGCCCGGAACCGACGTGACGGACCCGGCGTGACATGCCATTCGGACGGCGAAATCCGGGTTTTTCCTCCATCGCGCTCGCGATCCTGGCCGTGATCTCGGGGATGGCGGTGTGGGAGCGGTTCATCGCCGTGCAGCGCTACATCGCGCTCGAACGCGCCAAGGGCACGCTCGATCCCAGGCTGGAAGCGGCGGCCCGCGCCTGGCAGGAACATGCCGGCGCCGGCGGGAACGGCGGCGCCATACGCAAGATGATCTTCGCGATGATGATGCTGACGACGGGGTATTCCGTGGCGATCATGGTGCAGCGCGCGATCGTCCTTCGCCGGAGCAAGGAAACACATGGCAGGTAGGACCGCCGCAGCGATATGCCTCTCGGCCTGCGTGTTCGCAGCGCCGGCGCTTGCCGCGCATTGGAACGTGGACACGGCCAGGAGCCGGCTGGAATTCTCGGTCGACTGGTCGAAGCAGCCGCTCACCGCGACGTTCAAATCGTGGAAGGCGGACATCGAATTCGATCCGGACGATCTCGCCCATTCGAAAGCCGGCGTGACCATCGACATCGGCAGCGAAGCGTCGGGCGAGCCGGAGAACGACGACGCCATCAAGAGCGCGCAAGGCATGGCGGCGGACAAGTTTCCGCAAGCCCGGTTCGTCACCACCGCAATCCGCTTCAAGGGCGGCAACACCTATGTCGCGACCGGCACGCTGGCGCTGCACGGGCTGACGCGGCCGGTGAAGCTGCCGTTCAACCTTGTCATCGCCGGCAACACCGCCCACATGACCGGCGTCGCCACCGTCATGCGCACCGATTTCGGCATCGGCGACAAGAGCCAGGACCCGGTGGCTCTGCCGGTGACGGTGAACGTGGATCTGTGGGCGACGCGGCAGTGAACACGCGCGCGACCCTTGTGGGCGGTCAGGTTCGAACGATGATCGCCGATCTTTCCCCCGCCTCCTCGCCCGCCGCCATCGCCAAGGCGGCGGCGGTGCTCCGCGCCGGCGGCCTCGTCGCGTTTCCGACGGAGACGGTTTACGGGCTGGGCGCGGACGCGACGGACGACCGCGCGGTGGCGCGCATCTTCGCGGCCAAGGGGCGGCCGGCCTTCAACCCGCTGATCGTGCATGTCGCGGACTTCGCGGCGGCGGAGCGCATCGTCACGTTCGATACGCGGGCGCGCGCGCTGGCCGAGCGGTTCTGGCCCGGCGCGCTGACGCTGGTGCTGCCGCGGCGGGGGAATGCTTCCGTGTCGCTGCTGGTGAGCGCGGGGCTCGACACCGTGGCCGTGCGCGTGCCGGCCAATGCCGTGGCGCAGAGCCTGTTGCGCGAGACGGGCCGACCCATCGCGGCGCCCAGCGCCAATGCGTCGGGCGCGATCAGCGCGACGACGGCGGCGCACGTGGCGGAGAGCCTCGCCGGGCGCGTCGATCTCATCCTCGATGACGGGCCCACGGCGCAAGGCATCGAGTCGACGGTGCTGGGCTTCGCGGATGGCGTGACGCTGCTGCGGCCGGGCGCAGTGGCGCGAGACGACATCGAGGCAATGGCCGGACCGCTGCGCGATCCGGGGGCGGTAACCCAAGGCTCGCCGGGGCGGCTCGCGAGCCATTACGCACCGTCCAAACCGCTGCGCCTGGACGCGGCCACAGTGGGCGGCGACGAAGCGCTCCTCGCCTTTGGAACGAACGTGCCGCCGGGCGCGATCCTGACGCGCAATCTCAGCCCCTCCGGCGATCTCGTCGAGGCGGCGGCGAACCTGTTTTCGATGCTGCGGGCGCTGGACGCGAGCGATGCCGCGCGCATCGCCGCGATGGCCGTGCCGACGCACGGCCTCGGCGAAGCGATCAACGACCGGCTGGCGCGCGCGGCGGTGCGGCCATGACCGACGCGCTCGCCCGGTTGAAGCATGCCGCCGGACCCAAGGGCTTCAGCGAGGATCCGCGCGAGATCGCGCCGCATCTCGTGGAATGGCGCGGCAAGTATCAGGGCCGCACGCCGCTGATGCTGAAGCCCAAAAGCACGGCCGAGATCTCCGCCATCCTCGCCATCTGCAACGAAACCGGCACGGCCATCGTGCCGCAGGGCGGCAACACCGGGCTGGTGGGCGGACAGATACCGCTGGATGGCGAGGTGCTGCTCAGTCTGGCGCGCATGAACACGATCCGCGAGGCGGATGCCGACGCCAACGCCATGATCTGCGAGGCGGGCGTGATCCTGGCCGATGCGCAGGCGGCGGCGCTTCGTCACGACCGTTACTTCCCGCTCAGCCTGGCGCCGGAGGGCTCGTGCACCATCGGCGGCAACCTTTCCACCAATGCCGGCGGCGTCAACGTGCTGCGCTACGGCAATGCGCGCGAGTTGGTGCTGGGGCTGGAGGTGGTGCTGGCGGATGGGCGCGTGCTCGACATGCTGCGCACCCTGCGCAAGGACAACACCGGCTACGATCTCAAGCAGCTTTTCATCGGGGCGGAAGGCACGCTGGGCGTGATCACCGCGGCGGCGCTGAAGCTGTTCGCCCGCCTCGCGACGCGGGAGACCGCGTTCATCGCCCTGCCCGATCCTCGCGCCGCCATCGCGCTGCTGGGCGCGCTCCAGGACGCGACGGGCGGCGCCGTCTCCGCCTTCGAACTGATGCCGCGCATCGGATTGGAGATGGTGCTGGCGCATATCCCGCAGACCACCGATCCGCTGGCGAAGCCGTCACCCTGGTATGTGCTCGCGGAAGTCAGCGGCGGCGCGGCGATGCCATTGCGCGGTGCGCTGGAGGCGGCGCTGGCGCGCGGGCTTGAGACCGGCGTCGTGACGGACGCCACCGTCGCGGCCAACGCGGCGCAGCAGGCGGCGCTCTGGCGGCTGCGCGAAGCCATGTCGGAAGCGCAGAAACCCGAAGGCGGCTCGATCAAGCATGACGTGTCGCTGCCGGTGAAGACGATCCCGGATTTCCTCGCGCGCGGCGCGGCACTGGTCGAAACGCTGGTGCCCGGCGCGCGGCCCGTCCCGTTCGGTCATCTGGGAGACGGCAACATCCATTTCAACATTTCCGTGCCCAAAGGCGGCGACAGCGCCGCGTTCCTCGCGCAATGGGAAACCGTCAGCCGCGCCGTGCACGATCTCGTCGCGTCGCTGGGCGGCTCGATCAGCGCCGAGCACGGCATCGGCGTGCTGAAGCGCGACGAACTCCCGCGCTACAAATCCGCCGCCGAAATCGAACTCATGCGCACCCTCAAGCGCACCTTCGATCCGAGGAACATCCTCAACCCGGGCAAGGTCCTGTAGGGGCGCGGCCCCGTGACGGCCACGGCAATGTGACTTGCCCCTGCGGCCTCGCATGGGCCGAGATGCGTTCTTTCCGGGGGGATTGGACATGCCGCGGATCGGAATTCGCGTTTACGGGCTGGCGGCCCTGCTGCTCGGCGCGGTCGGGCTGTGGTTCGACGATTTCGCGCTGGTGTGGCAGCCGGTGCCGGCCGACCTGCCGGGGCGCGCGGTGCTCGCCTATGTCGTGGCGGCGCTGTTCGTGGCGGCGGGCGCCGCGATCAACTGGCGGCGGACGGCCATGTGGGGCGCTGTGGGCCTGATCGTGCTCTATGGCCTGGGCGTGCTCCTGCTCCATCTCCCGCAGATCGTCTCGCGGCCGCAGATCGTGGTCTCGTGGTCGGGCACGGCGGAGCATGTGGCGCTGCTCGTGGGCGCGGCGATCGCCTTCGCGTCGCCTTCGAATATCGCGGGCGCCGCGCGGCTGGAGGCAGTCGCGCGCGCGGCGTTCGGTGTGTGCCTTCTGATGTTCGGATTCGTGCACTTCTACTACACGAGGCAAACCGCGGCGGCGGTGCCCCACTACCTGCCGCCGTCGCAGCTGTTCTGGGCTTACACGACCGGCGTGGCGCATATCGCGGCCGGACTCGCGATCCTGTCGGGAATCCAGGCCCGGCTGGCGGCGATCCTGCTCACCATCATGTTCGCCGGCTTCTCGCTGCTGGTGCACATCCCGCTGTTGCTGGGCGATCCCTCGAGCCATCTGTACTGGACGATGAACGCCATCAATCTCGGGCTGACGGGATCGGCCTGGATCGTCGCGGAATCGCTGCACAAGCGCCCGGCCTGAGCCGGCGCCGGTCACGCCGCCTTGGGCATTTCCGGCTTGGCGGGAGGAAGCGGCAGGGCGACGGATTTGATGGCGCGGTGGGACATCGCGCTGATCCCGGCCATGAGCAGGGTGGAGAGATAGGGCAGCGCCTGGATGGTGAGCATGACCATCCACAAGGTCGCCGCCGGATCGTCGAAGCCGCGGTTGAAGAACATCGCGACCACCGCCAGCAGCAGCAGGCCGAACAGCGTGCCTTCCTGCCAGGCGAGCCGGACCGCGGTGTCGAACGCGGCGGGGTCCTCGCATTTGGGCGTGCGCAGGAACGGCTTGGAGGACGTGAACAGTCCCGCCCACACCGCCTTGCCCACCGTGTGGGTGAGCGCGAGGCCGGCGGCGGAGGCCAGCACCGCGCCCGCCACGCCCGAGCCGACCTTGTTGGGATAGAGCAGCAGCGTCTTGGCGGTCTTGGCGAAGAACAGGGTCAGCGCGGCGGCGGACAGCGCCTCCATCGGCACGTCGAAATACATCGGCGCCACGGTCATCAGGAACGTCCAGATGAGCGCGAAGAACGTGACCATCAGCCCGAGCCCGTCGGAGATCCACGGCAGCCAGCCGGAGAGGAACTGGTAACGCTGCGCCCAGGTGAGCCGGTCGCGGCCCAGGAAGATGGCGCCGAAATGGCGCTTCATGATCTGCATGGCGCCATAGACCCAGCGGTAGCGCTGGCTCATGAAGGCGGCCAGCGTGTCGGGCGTCAGCCCCTTGCCCATGCTTTGCGGGATGTAGGCGGCGGAATGGCCCGCCTCGAAGAGCTTGAGGCCAAGCTCGGTATCCTCGGTGATGCACCATTCCGACCAGCCGAACACCTTCTCCAGCGCATCCTTGCGCACCACCATCATGGTGCCGTGCTGGATGATGGCGTCGTGCTCGTTGCGCTCGACCATGCCGATCTGGAAGAAGCCGCGATATTCCTCGAAGCACATCGCCTTGAAGAGATTGGCCTGGCCGTCGCGGTAATCCTGCGGCCCCTGCACGAGCGCCACGCTGTCCGCCGCGAAATAGGGCAGCGCGCGCCTCAGCCAGCCGGGCTCGACCTGGTAGTCGCTGTCGATCACGGCGATGTACTGCACGGCCGCATCGGTCAGCTTCAGGCACTGGTTGAGCGCGCCGGCCTTGAAGCCCTTCACATGGTCCATGTGCACGAAGCGGAAGCGCGGGCCGAGCGCGCGGCAATGGGCTTCCACCGGCCGCCAGGTTTCGGGATCGGGCGTGTTGTTGTCCAGCACCAGCACGTCGAAGGCGTCGTAGTCCAGGCGGGCGAGCGCATCGAGCGTGGCGATCACCATATCCGGCGGCTCATTGTAGCAGGGCACGTGGACGCTGACGCGCGGGCTGGTCTCCGGGATCCGCGCCACCACGGCGCGCCGGTCCACCCGCCACAGGCTGGACGCCAGCTCCACGCCTTCCGTGAGGATGATGATGGAGGCCAGGATCACCAGCGGGATCATCGCCACCGTCATCGCGAGATCGCTGGGCTGGATGTATTGCACTGTCGAGGTGTCGAGCAGCACGAGCAGGCCGGTGGCGACGAGGCCCACCAGTCCGCCCATCACGAGATAGCCCGGCGCGTGCACCTTGGGCATTCGGCCGAGGATCAACAGGCCCAGCAGGAAGCTGATGATGGCGGCGAGCAGCGCATAGCCGCGCCATTCCGGGAAGGCGCGCAGCATGCCGGTGAAGCCGAATTTCGGCGTACCGGCGGCGTCGAACTGGCCCCAGTAGGAACCGACCGCGCCTTCGTTGTCGCTCTTCCACGGCTGGTCGTAGGCTTCCATCAGGTAGTAGTCGTAGCCCTTGTCCAGCGCGAGCTGCACGAAGTTGCGCACGAAATAGGCCTCGTTGGCGCGGCTCGCTTCGGCGCCGCGGCGCGTGCGCCCCTCCGACGGCCAGCCGGTCTCGCCGATGACGATGGGCTTGTCGGGGAATTCGTCCTCGATATGGCCGTAGGCCCGCGGGATGAAGTTGATCGAATCCCGGATCGGCACGCCTTCCCAGTAAGGCAGCAGGTGGATGGTGATGAAGTCGACGTTCTGGGCGATCTCGGGATTGAGCAGCCAGGTCGACCAGGTCTCCGCCGTGGAGACCTTGATGCGGTTGGGCAGCGCGGCGCGCACGCGCTTGATGTAGTCGTTGAGCTGATCGGCGGAGACGTCGCCGCGCAGCATGGTCTCGTTGCCGACGAAGACGCGGTCGACGTTGCGGTTCGCGTTGGCGACGCGGATCAGCGTCGTGATTTCCTTTTCGTTGAGATCGAGGTCGGGGCCGATCCAGGCGCCCAGCGAAACGACGATGCCGTAGCGCCAGGCGATCTCCGGCACGCGGTCCTGGCCGTTCGACACGGTGTAGGTGCGGATGTGGCCCGTGATCTTGGAGAGCTGCGCCATGTCGGCGTCGATCACCTCGGGCGAGGTGAACTCATGATCCTTCTGGGTCCAGGTGTGGCTCGGGCTGTAGGCGAGGCCGCGCACCTGCCCGTCCCAGTCCGGCGCGATGACGGCATAGTCGCGGCTGGCCCAATAGAGCGCGCTGGCCGCCACCACGAGGCAGAGCGCCAACGCAATGCGGACGCTCCCGCTCGAAATCCTGCCGCGCCAATCGGCGAACATCGTCACTCCATGCGGGGGCGCGCGCCGCCGGCGGCACCGGTCGCAATTGCTACTGGCCGCTGTCGTCATCCTGCTGGTTGGGATCGCGCGGCGGCGGTTCGACCTTCAGCAGCTGAAGGTCGAAGATCAGCGCCTGGCCCGGCGGGATCGCGTCGCCCGCGCCGCGCTCGCCATAGGCCAGCCGCGGCGGCAGCACAATCTCCCAATGGTCGCCCTCGCGCATCATCTGCAGCGCCTCCGTCCAGCCGGGGATCAGCTTGTTGGCCACGAAGCGCGCCGGAAGCCCGGGCTCGGTGGAATCGAAGACGTGGCCGTTGATGAGCTTGCCGCTGTAATAGACCGTCACCTGGTCGAAGCTGCCCGGCCGCTTGCCGAAACCGTTCTGGATGATGCGGTACTGCAGCCCGTCCGGGCGGACGATGACGCCGCGCTTGTGGGCGTTGTCGGCCAGGAATTTGGCATTGGCCTGCGCGCTCAGCGACGGATCGGTGTTCTCGGGCCCGCCTGGCATCGCGCCCGAACCCCACGCCGCGGTACCGACAGCCACAAGCGCCGCGACGACGGCGACAGCTACTCCAAAGCGCATGGAAAACTCCTCGTGCCCACCCGTTTATGCCGGATGACAGGAATACTCCCTAATCCGTTGGATTCAAGGGGAAATGGCTTAACGCCAGCAGGATTTCACCCTAACGCTTTCCCGGCCCCAGAACCGCCGGAAGGTCCCGCCGGCCGTCGACGACCCGAATCCCGTCGAGCTCCGGCAGCGGCACATACACCACGAGCCAGGGCGGCACGGGGAACGCCCGTGTCCCCCGGGACAGCTATCACCGGGGACGCCCAAGGCCCGGCATGAACGCGAGCGTGCGGATGGCGCCCTCGATGCGGCCAACGATGAGCTCGGCGCGGAGTTGGCCGTCCTGCGCGGCGACGAAGCGTTCAAGTTCCAACAGGTCGACGCGCGCTTCGGCGGAAAAGACGATCCGCAACTCGGCCACCGACCGTCAGGCCTTTCTCGATCGGCGTTGCTGTTGCGCGCGCATGTCGGCCATCACCTGATCCATGGTGAAGTACTCGCCGCGCTCGAATTCGGTATGCGCCTTTTCGATGCTGGCGTTCAAACCGTCCTTGTTGCGCTTGAGGTATGTGTCGAGCTTCGCCTCATCCGCGACCGCATTTCGCGGCGCGAGATCTTCCGAGGCGTAGCGCGGGCGGCGCTGGCTGGCTTTCGGCTTGGCGGCTTTGGTGCCCATGCTGCCATCGTAGCACGGTCAGCGTCCGCCAAGCATCCGCGACAGGAGTGAGCGGCGGGGCGGTTTGCCGATGGCGGCGCCGATGGGGCCGGGCTTGTCCGGGCGGGCGAGGCTCTTCCTGGCTGGCGCCAGATCCTCCTTGAGCACGAGGTCGGGCCGCGCGAGGGGAGCCTCGGCGGGGGCATGGCTGAGGGTGTTCGTGGCGGGGCCGATGGCCATGCTCATGAAGCGGCGGTTCCAGGTCTCGTCCGGGCTCACGGCGGTGAGGCGGTCCTGCGCCGCGGTGAAGGGCATGTCGCCGTTCTGCTCGCCGGGCCGGGCGATGGCGTTCAGCCGCGCCGCGCCCTCCAGGAAGGCGCTGCGCCCGGACCTGGCCATCAAGGGTGCATCGAAGGGTTTCCTGGTCATCGTGTCACCTGTCGTCACGCGTTCTGGCGCGAGGCCCATTGGAAGCCGCCGTCGCGGCTGATGATCGCCACGTCGATCGCGCCGCCCACCGTCTCCTTCTGCGCCGAGATGCGCTTCTTGAAGATGTTCAGGCCGACCAGCTCGCGGGCGGTGTCGGCCAGCTCCTTCTTGCTCGCGATCTCCATCACGCGCAAGACCGGATTGATGAAGGCCTGCTGCTGGTACTCCAGCATCATCCGGCGGAAGGCGTCGAAATAGCGCGGCACGAAATCCTGCTGGAAGCGGGCGCGCACGGTTTCGCGCGCGGCGGGCTCGGCGCCGGGAAACGCGCCCACCACCTGGTCGACCAGTCCGTGCATCATCATGCGGAAGCCGCCATAAAGCCGGCGCTCGAGATTGAAATCGATGCCGCGGATGAAGGCATTGGTCACCTCGCTGTCGGCGAAGACGCGGATCTTGGAGCGCACCTCGCCGTCGATGGCGTCCTGGCTGGTGACGCTACGCTTGACGATGCCGCCGACGATGGCCGAGACGTACCACGTCGTCACCACGGGATAGCGGTCGTCGTTGCCGAAGCCGGCGAAGACCAGGCCCGAGATGTCCTCGAGGAACAGGTCCTTGACCACGCAGAACACGGCGATCTCGCGCAGCCGCTGCATGGTCTTGCTGGAGAGCCCGAAGGTGGAGAAGCCGTAGGCGACGAGTTCGTTGATCTGGGCGGCGTAATCCTGCGCCACCTTGGCGCCGAAGCCGGCGGGAAAGCAGGCGAGATCGCCGCGCGGGCTGCCGTCGTCGTTGAACTGGTAGTCGCGCCAGACGCGCTCGATGGCCTGGTCGAGGATCGTGATGTCGTCGATCTGCTCTTCTTCCTCGTCGGCGCTGTCACGCAGGAACTGCGCGAGCTGGAGGACGTAGCGGAACACAGAGGCGAGCAGGCGGCGGTATTCGTCGGCCTGGCGGTCGCGCGGGAAGAATTCCGGCAGGTTGTCGAGCATGTCGGTGAAGGACTTGGCGTAGTCCCCGACATGGGGGAAGCCGCGCGGCCGGATCTTCTTCTGGTAGTGCTCGATGAGCTGCTCCCAGGGATGGCCCATCTTGTCGGCCACGCCGAAGAACATCAGCCCGATCGCCTGGCCCTCGACGAGATTGTAGAGCTTGCGCTGGTCGTTGCGCACGACGACCGTTCCGCCGTCGATCAGAGTCACCGCCGAATCCGCCGCGAGCGCCACCGCCCGCTGGTTCATCACCGCGATCTCGGATGTCATGCGATCAAACCCCTACCCGGCCGCCTATCCCGGGGCCCGTCCGGAGCATGTCACAGGGATTGCGGCAAAGGGAAGGCGGGGATTTCCGGCATGGTTACGACCGCAATCTGGCTGTCATGCCGGACGGCGCGGCGGCGCCGGTCCGGAACCCATCCGGCGGGCTTTGACGTGGGTTCCGGCTCTCACCGCGCCCGGCCGGGATGACAGCTTCGGTGCGGATGCACTAGCGTGACCGCAACGCTATCGGGAGGCACGCATGTACAGGCCCTTCGACCTGACCGGCAAGGTCGCGCTGGTGACGGGCGGCAATCGCGGCATCGGCTTCGGCATGGCCGAGGCGCTGGCGGCGTCCGGCGCCGACGTGATGATCTGGGGCACCAACGCGGAAAAGAACGCGAGCGCGAAGGCGAAGCTCGCCGCGCACGGGCGGCGCGCCGGGGCGCGGGCGGTGAATGTCGGCGTCGAGGCCGACGTCGTGGAGGGCATGCAGGCGGCGGTCGCGGAGATGGGCCGGATCGATTGCGTCATCGCCAATGCCGGCATCGGCGGCGGGGCGCGCTCGTTCTCCGAGATGAGCCTGGAGGTGTGGCGGCGCGTTCATGCCGTCAACGAGGAAGGCGTGTTCTTCACCCTGCGCGAGGCGTGCAAGCACATGGTGGAACGCGCCGGCAAGGGCGACGCCGGCGGATCGCTGGTGGGCGTGGCGAGCCTGGCGGGGCTGGAAGGCGCCGCGCGTAACGAAGCGTACTCGGCGACCAAAGGCGCAGTGATGGCGATGATGCGGAGCGTCGCGGTGGAACACGCCCGCTTCGGCATCCGCGCCAATTCCATCGCGCCCGGCTGGATCGCCACCGACATGACCCAGGGCATGCAGACCAACACCGCCTTCGCCGAGAAGGTCCTGCCCCGCGTCCCCATGCGCCGCTGGGGCGACCCCGCCGATTTCGGCGGCATCGCGGTCTATCTCGCCAGCGACGCCAGCAAATACCATACCGGCGACACCTTCGTGATCGACGGAGGGTATCTGGTGTTCTGAACTTCTTATCCTCCCCCGCGCAAGCGGGGGAGGTGGACCGCGCCGCGAAGCGGCCGCGGGACGGAGGGGGTCAGTCTGCGCGAATTTGAATCGAAATCCCGCGGTCAGGCGAAAAGGCTTCGGCGCGAAATGCCGAAAGCCGAAGTAGTACTGTGGAAGAAACTACGCGAAGCAAATCGGATCGGATACAATTTCCGGCACCAACATCCCATCGGACCATTCATCGCCGATTTCGCAAGTCTGGACGGAAGACTCATCATTGAACTTGACGGCGCTTCGCACTCGCTTCCCGGCGTGGCCGACTACGATGAAAAGCGAACGCAGTACCTTGAAACCAAGGGATACCGCGTCTTGAGATTTCGCAACGAAGAAATCTACAGCGATTTGTATCGCATCGTGGACTCGATTTTGAAAGGCTTACCCCCTCCGTCGCGACGCCGCTGATGCGGCGCGCGCCACCTCCCCCGCTATTCGCGGGGGAGGATAAGGAATTCGTAATGTAGCGTATTCCCCGGCTGCAGCTCCGCGCCGCAACTTTCATACAACGCCCGTGCGGCTTTGTTATCCCGGTCGGTCAGCACCCAGGCGACGACGCAGCCGATGGCGCGACCGTGATCGAGGAGCGCGGTCACGACTTTCTTGCCGATGCCCTGCCCGCGACGGCTGGGCGCCGTGGCGACCTCGTTGACGAACAATTCGCGCGGCTTGTCGGGGTGGATGTAGTCGACGCCGCTCGCGAAGGCCACGACGATGCCGTCGTCGACGGCGACGGCGATGTGATGATGCGGATCGGCGAGGAATTCGCGGGCCAGCGCGGGATCGACCGGGTTGTCGAAGACGTCGTTCGCGACATGCGCGAAGACATCCTCGTCGCCAGTTAGAAGAAGTTTGATTTCGACCGCCACGCGAATGATCCGTACACAAACAAAATGGGACGCCCGTTTCCGGACATCCCATTAGCGGGCGCAGTGTAGATGCGAAGAAACAGACTGGCAAGCCCGCGAAATGCGTAATAGATGGGGCCCCCTCATGCGAAGGGGATACCCATGACGCCCGCCTGCGGTCTCGATTTCGGCACGTCCAACTCGGCCATCGGCGTGGCCCGCGCGATGTCCGCGCCCACCCTCGCCCCGGTCGAGGGCGGGGCCACGCTCATTCCATCCGCCATCTTCTTCGACTTCGAGGACCACGGCCGCGTGCTTTTCGGCCGCGAGGCCATCGACACCTATATCGGGCGGCGCGAGGGACGGCTGATGCGGGCGCTCAAGACCATCCTCGCCTCGCCGCTGATCGACGAGGCGACGGCGGTCGGGCGGCGGCGCATCAAGCTCACCGAGGTGATCGAGATGTTCATCCGCCACCTCAAGGCCCGCGCCGAAGCCTTTGCCGGCGAGGAGATCGCCTGCGTGGTGCATGGACGGCCGGTGCGCTTCGTCGACGGCGACGACGCGGCGGACGCGCGCGCCGAGAGCGTGCTGGCCGATATCGCCCGGCGCGCCGGATTCCGCGAGGTGCTGTTCGAGTATGAGCCCATCGCGGCGGCCTATCACTACGAGGAGACGGCGGCGCGCGAGGAACTGGTGCTGGTCGCCGATATCGGCGGCGGCACGTCGGACTTCACCGTGATCCGCATCGGCCCGGAACGCCGGTCCCTGCCCGACCGGCGCCGGGACATTCTCGCAAACGACGGCGCGCGCATCGGCGGCACGGACTTCGACACGCGGCTCAGCATCGCGGCGGTGATGCCGCTGCTCGGCCTCGGCACCCAGCTTCAGGAGAAGGACTTGCCGATGCCGCGGGGGATCTATTTCGAGCTCGCCACTTGGGCGACCATCAACTTCGCCTATACCTGGCGCAACGAGCGCGAGATCGCGGGACTGCTCAAGCAGGCCTGCGAGCCGGACAAGGTCGCGCGCCTGCTCAAGACCGTCCGCCGGCACCTGGGCCACCGCATCGCCTTCGCGGTGGAGGATGCCAAGATCGCGCTGAGCGAGGCGGACGATGTCGCGCTGGCGCTGGATTTCCTCGAGGGCGGCCTGGCCGCGCGGGCGGCGCAGGCGCGCTTCGAGGCGGCGGTGCGCGACAAGCTCGACCGGCTCCACGCCATCGCGGCATCGTGCATCGCGCGCGCCGGGGTGACGCCGGACCGCATCGACACGATCTTCTTCACGGGCGGATCGAGCCGCGTGCCCGCGGTCCAGCGCGCAATCGCGCGGGCGGCGCCGAACGCGCGCGCCACGGCGGGATCGGATTTCCTCTCGGTGGCGCTGGGCCTCACGCGCGAGGCGCAGCGCCGGTTCGGCTGACGCGGGCGGCCTAAGTGAAAATACGTATGGGTGTCTCTGGACAGCTTTACGGCCGGTCAACACCGGCGCTCTAGGTTGATCCGGGCGCACACGCAACCGGGCCAGGATGTTCGAGGTCGCCGATACCGTTGTCCGGGAACACGATCTCAGGCTGGTCGCGCTCGCCGTCGCGATCTGCGTCTTTTCCTCCT
Organism: Rhizomicrobium sp.; assembly: GCA_050728855.1. Taxonomy (GTDB): domain Bacteria; phylum Pseudomonadota; class Alphaproteobacteria; order Micropepsales; family Micropepsaceae; genus Rhizomicrobium. The sequence continues at coordinate 36,152 of JBOHKI010000027.1, forward strand.
ACACGGCTTTCAGCCTGGTCTCCCGTGCGCGGCATTCGACCGGGTCGTGGCCGATGCGCTGGAACATGGCGGCGGCCGTGGTCACCGGCTGCGGGGTGTGGGCGACGCATTTCGTTTCCATGCTGGGCTTCCGCACCGATATCCCGATCCATTTCAACGTCGGCATGACGGCGTTCTCGGCCGCAGTCGCCATCATCATGGCGGGTTTCGGTTTCGGTATCTCGAGACCGGGGTTCCGCGGATTTGCCGGCGGTTGCGTCGTCGGCGCGGGCGTCGCGGTGATGCACTATCTCGGCATGGCGGCGATGCACATGCCCGGACACGGCCATCTGGATCCGATCCTGGTGTGCGCGTCGCTGGCGGGCGGTATCACGCTGGCCGGCCTCGCATTGTGGCTCGCCGAAAGATTGCCGAGCCCCGCCGCGATGCTGTGGGGCGGACCGTTCATGGCGCTGGCCATGCTGACGATGCACTATCTGGGCATCGCGGCGCTGCGCGTGCCCGCCGATTCCGCGGCCGCGGCCGGCGCAGAGATCGTGCTGCATCTGTGGCTGGTCGCGGCCGTAACGTCCGTGACGCTGCTCATCGCGGGCCTGGGGCTGGCCGGCGCCATCGTCGGCAAGTACGTCTCCGAGATCGACGCCGCGCACAAGGAACAGGAAGCGATCGCCGCCAATCTGCGGCGCGCGCTGGACGCGGCTTCCGCGGCCGAACATGCCAAATCGCAATTCCTCGCCACCATGAGCCATGAATTGCGCACGCCGCTCAACGCCATCATCGGGTTTTCCGAAATGATCAAGGACCAGGCGCTCGGTCCCGTCGGCAATCCGTCCTACATGGCCTACGCCACCGACATCCATCGCGGCGGCATTCACCTGCTCCACCTGCTCAACGACATCCTCGACCTCACCAAGCTGGACGCGCATCTGCTGCAGCTGGCCGACAACCTCATCGATTTGAACGACAAGGCCGCGGTGTGCGTGCGCGTGCTGCATGTGGAAGCGGCGGAAGCCCGCGTCACGGTGACGATCCACGCCGAGCCCGGCATGCCGCTGCTGGTCGCCGATGCGCGGCGGGTGCGCCAGATCATCGTCAACCTGCTTTCCAACGCCATCAAGTTCACGCCGCAAGGCGGCCTGGTCGACATCAGGATGCGGCGGCTGCGCGCGGGGGTGGCGGTGGCGGTCGCGGACACCGGCATCGGCATCGCGCCTGACGACCTGGCCACGGCGCTGGCGCGTTTCGGCCAGGTCGACAGCGAGCTGACCCGCAAATACGAGGGCACCGGCCTCGGCCTGCCCATCGCCAAGGAGCTTGCCGAGCTGCATGGCGGCACGCTGGAAATCGAGAGCGCGCCGGGCCAAGGCACCACCGTGACGCTGTGGTTGCCGCCCGAACGCCTGGCGGCGCTACGGAAGGTGGCATGAAGTAATTTCACCCTACCCC
>JBOHKI010000028.1:0-37301 GCA_050728855.1 Rhizomicrobium sp.
CCCTCTCCCCCTCCGGGGGAGAGGGCCGGGGTGAGGGGGGCTCGACGCGAGGACGGTTCCGATTTTGAGAAAATCAGAAGCAACGCGTGGCCGATACTAAGGCTGAAACCATGGCTCTTTCTGAAGAAGCTGCCTTAGCGGAGTGTCTATGAATTTCGGTGCGCGCCACACGTACTCGGCGGCTTTCGCTTTACCCTCTGGCGTCAAGTTCTGAAGATGAGCGCGTGCCGATTCTAGCGAGAAGGACTTTCCAATCTCAGCAAAATTTCCGGAAAGGTCAGTCCATACAACAACATCAATCTTTTTAAGCAATGCCCAGGAACGGATACTTTCTTTTGTATCCTTGTCGCGACCATTGGGTTCGCGAGAACTGTCAAGAAACATGTATCCTATCTTCTTCAGTACCGTTCCTTCGCGGCACCGCAAATCGCAGATGGCATCATCGGGGTGGACGCGTTTGCTCATCGCGTATGCGGCGTTGCACAAGCTGCCGTAAACTGGATCAATCACCAGCGTAAGCGCGCCTTTGCGAGTTTTCGAAATTCGGGAAAATTCGAGTTTGAGCGGTGGTCCGTCAAACTTCCATTCTTCATGCTGCTCGTCGAATTCAGGATGGCTATCGTCCCAGAGGAGGGAGCCCCAGCCCAACAAACAGATGCGCATCAATCTCTCCCATTGTGTGGGACGACCGCCTACTGTCGGAACTTGAATACATCCAGACGGTCTGGAAACAGTTGTATGCGGCGGAAGGGTAGCACCCGTCGGCGTCGGATTCGCGGAGAGACCCCCTCACCCCGGCCCTCTCCCCCGGAGGGGGAGAGGGAGGTATAACGCCGCATGACCCGCCGCACCCTCGCCACAGCCATCTCCGCCTCCGGCACCGCGCTGCATGCGGGCGGGACGGTGACCATGACGCTGTCGCCTGCGCCCGCGAGCACCGGCATCGTGTTCCGGCGGGCCGATCTGGGCGGCAAGGAGATTCCGGCGCTTTACGACCGTGTCGGCGAGACGCGGCTGGGGACGGTGATCGCGCGCGATGGCGCGTCTGTGGGCGTGATCGAGCATCTGATGGCGGCGGTGGCGGGGGCGGAGATCGACGACCTGCTCGTCACGCTCGACGGGCCCGAGCCGCCGATTCTGGATGGCGATGCGCTGTCCTATCTGGCGCTGATCCAGGGCGCGGGCGTGCGCGAGCAGGATGGCGCGCGGCCGGCGATCCGGGTGCTCAAGCCCATCGAAGTGGGCCAGGGCGAGGGGCGCGCGGCGCTGCTTCCGGCCGAAACCGGTTTCAGCCTGGATTTCGAGATCGTGTTCGCCACGCCCGCCATCGGCACCCAGACCATGGACTGGACGTTCTCGCGCGAGGCCTTCGCCCGCGACATCGCGCCGGCGCGCACCTTCGGGTTTTTGAGCGACCTCGACGCGCTCAACAAGGCGGGGCTGGGGCGCGGCGCGTCGCTCGCCAACACGCTGGCCATCGACGGCGACAAGGTGGTGAACGCGGAGCTGATGCGGTTTCCTGACGAATTTGTAAGGCACAAGATCCTGGACGCCATCGGCGACATGGCCACCGCCGGCGCGCCGCTCATCGCCCGCTTCGAAGGCCGAAAATCCGGCCACGCGCTGAACAACGCGCTCCTCCGGGCCCTCTTCGAGGACGCCGCGAATTACGAGATGGCGTGAGCTCTTAACCTCCCCCTTGTGGGGAGGTCGAAAACCGTCGCGCGGAGCGCGCGGTTTTCGGGTGGGGGCGCGGTGGTGAAAGCGCGGCACGCCCGCCACCCGAAATCGCGTGCCGCGATTTCGACCTCCCCACAAGGGGGAGGTTGTCCGAGCCCCGTTTGGGCTGTCGCGGGGGAGGAAGATGAGTCCACTGGACCTTGCTCGCTCCCCTCTGGCATAAGGTCCCCCGTCCCCTGCCTCCAGGAGAGTTAATGTCTTTCAAGCACTTGGCTCATCGGGCGGCGCTGCGCGCGGCGGGCGCGGGCGTCCTTGTGGCGTTCGCGCTGCTGGGTTCGGCCTGCTCGGACACCGACACGACCGACGAGAAGGACCCGCAATATGTCGAGCGTCCCGTCGACCAGATCTACACCGACGCCTGGAAGCAGATCGACGACGAGAACTGGGTGAAGGCCGCCAAGCAGTTCGACGAGGTCGAGCGCCAGCATCCCTATTCGATCTGGGCGCGACGCGCGATGCTGATGAGCGCCTATTGCTACTACGAAGGCAACGACTACACCGACGCCATCTCGACCTCCGACAGCTACATCCAGCTCCATCCCGGCAGCAAGGAAGTCGCCTACGCCTTCTACCTGAAGGCGATGTCGCTCTATGAGCAGATCGTGGACATCGGCCGCGACCAGTCGCAGACCGAGGCCGCGCTCACCGCGCTGCAGGACGTGGTGCAGCGCTTCCCCGACAGCCCCTATGCCCGCGACGCCAGCCTGAAGATCGATCTCGCCTACGACCATCTCGCCGGCAAGGAGATGGAGATCGGCCGCTACTATCTCACGCGCGGCGACTATATCGGCGCCATCAACCGCTTCCGCGGCGTGGTGGAGAAGTACCAGCGCACCGCGCAGATCGCCGAGGCGCTGGAGCGGCTGACCGAGGCCTATTACGCGCTGGGCATCTACAACGAGGCCAAGACGGCCGCCGCCGTCCTGGGCGCCAACTATCCCGGCAGCCCCTGGTACAAGGACGCCTACGGGCTGTTGATGGCCCACAACATGAAGCCCGAGGTCGACAAGGGCTCGTGGCTTGAGAGGCAGTTCCAGCTATAAAGCGCAGCCATGCTGGCCACGCTGAAGATTCGCGATCTCGTCCTGATCGAGGATGTGAGCCTCGATTTCGCGGGCGGGCTCAACGTGCTCACCGGCGAGACGGGCGCGGGCAAGTCCATCCTGCTCGATGCGCTGGGGCTCGCGGCCGGCGCGCGAGCGGGCGGGCGCTCCAGCGTGCGCGGCGGCGCGGCGCAGGGCTCGGCCGTGGCGATCTTCGACCTGCCGGCGAAACATGCCGCACGCGCGCTGCTCGCGGAAAACGGAATTCCCGGCGAGGGCGAGACCATCCTGCGCCGCGCGCTCACCGCCGACGGCCGCACCCGCGCCTTCGTCAACGACGAGGCGGTGGGCGTGGGCCTGCTGCGCGACGTGGGCGCGGCGCTGGTGGAGATCCATGGCCAGCAGGACGATCGCGGCCTGTTCGACGCCGCCACCCATCGACGTCTGCTCGACGCGTTCGGCGGGAACGAGGCGCTGGCGGCGGAGGTGGCGGAGCGTCACGCGGCGCTGGCGGCCTTGCGCGTGGCGCTCGATACGCTGAAGCGCGCGGCGGCGAGTGCCGCGGCGGACGCGGAGTTCATCCGCCATGCCGTCGAGGAATTGTCCGCGCTGGCGCCCGAGGCCGGCGAGGAAGCGCTGCTCGCGGCCGAACGCACGCTGCTGATGAACGCCGGCCGCATCGCCGAGGATGTCTCGGCCTGCGTCGAGGCCCTGGGGGGCGAGCGCGGGGCGGAGGCGATGCTGGCCTCGGCGCTCAAACGGTTGAGCCGCATGAAGGTGGAAGCCCGCGCCGCCGCATCGTCGGCCGAAGCGGCGCTGGAACAGGCCTTCGCCGCGGCGGAGGAGGCGCGGCGCGAGCTGGAGTCGTTGCTGTCGCGCCTCGACGCCGATCCCGGCGAGCTGGAGCGCAAAGAGGAGCGCTTGTTCGGCCTGCGGGCGCTGGCGCGGAAATATGCCGTACCGCCGGACGCGCTGCCGCGCGTGCTGGCGGACTTCCAGGCCAGGCAGGACGCGATCGCGGGCGGCGGCGGCAAGCTGCGCGATGCCGAAGCGGCGGTGGCCAAGGCCCGCGACGCCTATCTCGCATCCGCGCGCAAGCTTTCCGCCGTGCGCAAGACCGCGGCGCGGAAGCTCGAGGGCGCGGTGGCCGGCGAGCTGTCGCCACTCAAGCTCGGCCACGCGAAATTCCGCGTCGCGCTGGAGACGGGCGAGGAGAGCGCCACCGGGCTTGAGCGCATCGCCTTCGAGATCGCGACCATCGAGGGCGCGCCGTTCGGCCCGCTCGCCAAGATCGCGTCCGGCGGCGAGCTGGCGCGCGTCTCGCTGGCGATCAAGGTGGCGCTGGCGGAGACCAGCCCGCCCGCGGCACTGGTGTTCGACGAAGTGGATCGCGGCGTCGGCGGCGCGGTGGCGGACGCGGTGGGCGAACGCCTCCAGCGCCTGTCGCGCACCACGCAAGTGCTGCTGGTCACCCATTCCCCGCAGGTGGCGGCGCGCGCGCTGCGCCACTTCCGCATCTCGCGGACAGCAGACCGCACACGCGTCGCCCTGCTCGATGCGGACGCCCGCGCCGAGGAGATCGCCCGCATGCTCTCCGGCGCCGCGGTCACCGACGAAGCCCGCGCCGCCGCCCGCCGCCTGCTGGCCGAAGCGGAGGCGCCGAAGAAGATCCGGAAGCGGGCATGAACAATTGCTTTGTGTCATGGCCCGCGAATGCGGGCCATCCAGGTGACATCCCGGATGCCGGTGGCGAATGAATCTCCGTTCATTGAATGAAGCAACGTGCAGAACCCAACTGGGTGGCCCGCATTCGCGGGCCATGACACATTGGTGCAGGACAGGTGTTGGATGGTCTCGACTGGCATGTGCTAGATGGATTCCATGACCGCAAATCCGATCGACAAGCTCACAGCAACGGAAGCCAAGAAAGAACTGGAGCGCCTTGCCGCCGAGATCGCTGAACACGACCGCCGCTACCATGGCGAGGATTCGCCAAGTATCTCGGACGCGGCCTATGACGCGCTGCGCCGCCGCAACGCCGAAATCGAGGCGCGGTTTCCGAAGCTGGTGCGGGCCGACAGCCCGTCGCATCGCGTCGGCGCGGTGGCAAGCGAGAAATTCGCCAAGGTCAAGCATGCCGTGCCGATGCTGTCGCTCGACAACGCCTTCGCCGACGAGGACGTCGCCGAGTTCGCCGCCCGTGTGCGCCGCTTCCTCGGCATGAAGGACGATCAGGAACTCGCCTTCGTGGCCGAGCCGAAGATCGATGGATTGTCGGCGTCGCTGCGCTACGAGAAGGGCGTGTTCGTGCAGGGCGCGACGCGCGGCGACGGCGCGGAAGGCGAGGACATCACCGCCAATCTGCGCACCATCAAGGACATCCCGCTGCGCCTGCACGGCAAGGCGCCGGACGTTCTGGAAGTGCGCGGCGAGGTCTACATGACCCACGCCAATTTCGCCGCGCTGAACAGGCGCCAGGCGAAAGAGGGCAAGCCGGAATACGCCAATCCGCGCAACTCCGCGGCGGGGTCCGTGCGCCAGCTCGATCCCGCGATCACTGCGTCGCGCGATCTCAATTTCTTCGCCTACACCTGGGGCGAGGTGAGCAAGCTGCCGGCGGATTCGCAGCACGGCATGCTGGACGCGTTCAAGGCCTGCGGCTTCAAGGTCAATCCGCTGATCCGCCGCTGCGAGACGACGGACGAGTTGCTGGAATTCTACAGAGACATCGAAGCCAGGCGCGCCAGGCTCGGCTACGACATCGACGGCGTGGTCTACAAGGTGGACGATCTGAAGCTCCAGGAGCGCCTGGGGTTCGTCTCGCGCAGCCCGCGCTGGGCGATCGCCCACAAATTCCCCGCCGAGCAGGCGGAGACCGTGCTGCAAGCCATCGACATCCAGGTCGGCCGCACCGGCAAGCTCGCGCCGGTGGCGCGGCTGAAGCCGGTGACGGTCGGCGGCGTGGTTGTCGAAAACGCGACGCTGCACAACGAGGACGAGATCGCGCGCAAGGACGTGCGCGTCGGCGACACGGTGGTGATCCAGCGCGCCGGCGACGTCATCCCCCAGATCGTGCGCGTCATCGTGGACAAGCGCCCGCGCGGGGCCAAGCCCTATCAGTTCCCGCACAAATGCCCCGTCTGCGGCAGCCATGCCGTGCGCGAGGTGGACGAGAAGACCGGCAAGGAAGATGTCGACCGGCGCTGCACCGGCGGGCTGATCTGCGCGGCGCAGGTGGTGGAAAGCCTGAAGCATTTCGTCGGCCGCGACGCCTTCGACATCGAGGGCTTCGGCGGCGTCTATATCGAGACGCTGCATGAGAAGGGGCTGCTGAAAGAGCCTGCCGACATTTTCCGCCTGGCCAAGAAGCCGGACGCACTGGATCGTGCATTGTCGGAACGGCGTCAGGAGCTGAGCGAGAAAAGACGAGGTGCATTCGCTCAAGCAACGCAAAAGAAAAAACTTCAAGATGAAGAAAGCAAGTTGGTCGAGAACCTGGTTTCGGCGATCGATGCGCGGCGGAAGATTCCGCTGGACCGATTCATCAACGCGCTGGGCATCCGCCATGTCGGCGAGACCAATGCGCGGCTGCTGGCGCGCAATTTCCATTCCTGGAAAGCCTTCGCCGCGGCGATGGAAGGCGAGGGCGCGCTGGAGGAGCTGAAGGCCATCGCCGGCATCGGCGATGTGCTGGCCGAAGCGATCAAGGATTTCTTCGACGAGAAGCACAACCGCCGCGCCGTGGAGCACCTGCTCAAGGAAGTGACCGTCACCGACATCGCCGCGCCCAGGATCGCGGGCTCGCCGGTAGCCGGCAGGACCGTCGTCTTCACCGGGACGCTGGAGAAGATGACGCGCCAGGAGGCCAAGGCCCGCGCCGAAGCGCTGGGCGCCAAGACGGCGGGCTCGGTGTCGAAGAAGACCGACCTCGTGGTGGCGGGACCGGGCGCGGGATCGAAACTCGCCGAGGCTCAGAAGTTCGGCATCGAAGTGATCGACGAGGACGAGTGGCTCAGGCGGATCGAGGGGCTGTAGGTCGAGGATCGCTTGGAGGAAAATATCTGTCATCCCGGCCGAGCGAAGCGAGAGCCGGGACCGATCGAGACGCGCGCGAAATGGGTCCCGGCTCTACGCGGCGCGAAATGCGCCGCTCCGGCCGGGATGACAGGCGCTTTGGATTTGCGTTGATCGCGCCTGTCAAAGAATGTGCTCCTCGCAGTTCCAGTCGGTCTGGTCGCCGATGGAGTGGCACCACACCGGGCGCAGTTGCGGCCAGGAGGGCGTGTATTTGTAGGCCAGCGAGCCGTCGCCGGAATCGTAGGCGAGGCGGGGGATTTCGGGCGCGGCCGGCAGATATTTCGGCGCTAGCGAAGCCAGCGAAGCCGGATAGGCGCCGGTGTCGCGGTGATAGGACTGGATCGCCATCAGGATCTCGTTGGCGCCGCGGCGCAGATCCATGCCGTAGGGGTCCTGGCCCACCGGCCACACCGTGCAGGCGGACAGCATGAGCGCGGCGGCAAGCGGCAGCACAAGACGGCGCATCGCGAACTCCTTCAGCCCGCCAGCGCCTTCGCCAGCACCGGCAGGCTCGTGTCCATCCGGTAATCGACCGAGGAGTGGTCGTCCGGGAACTCCTCGTAAACGTGGCTGACGCCTTGCCGCTCCAGGGTGCGGTGCAGCCGCCGCGCGCCATAGACGAGGTTGTACTGGTCGACATTGCCGCAATCGATATAGACGGCCTTCATCGTCTTCAGGCCGGGCCCACGCGTTTCCGCCATCACGCACGGGTCCCATTTCAGGAAATTGGCCCAGCGCCCGGCGATGATCTCGCACGTATCGAACGTGACAGGGAGCCTCAGCCCGTACGGCGCCGACGAATCTGGATCGTAGGTCGCGCACATCGCCAGCGTCATCAGGTCGTGCAGGTCGCCGTCCTTCACCTTGGGGGCGGCATGGAACGCATCGACCCACTTGCCGATGTCGTTGTCCATCTTGGCGAGCTTGCGCAACAGGCGCGGGAATTCCGGCAGGTAGCAGAGCTCGAACGCCATGTCGCCGGAGTGCGAGGCTGCGGCCGCCCAGAAATCGGGATGCAGCAGGGCGTGCGCGATGGAGCCGTAGCCGCCGGAGCTTTTGCCGAAGCAGCCGCGCCGGCCCGCGCCGCCGCAGCGGTATTTCGCCTCGACGAACGGCACCGCTTCCTGGAGCAGGAAATCGTCCCAGCGGCCCATCGCGGCGGAGTTGATGTACTGGTTGCCACCCAGCCTGGTGAAGCAGTCCGGCAGCGCCGCGACGACGGGCGGCATCGCGCCGGATGCGATCAGCCGGTCCAGCCGCTCGGGCAGGTTCTCGCCGAAATTCTTCCAGTTGCTGTGCGCCGGTCCGCCGGCGGTGAAGCCGACCAGGTCGACCAGCAGCGGCAGCCCGTGGCCGTCATGGCCATGCGGTACATACACATCGATCAGCCGCTGGTGCGGATCGCCGAGGAGATTGTCCTTCAGCACCGCGCTGTCGAGCATGTGGCGGTGAACCTGGCCGGGCGGGGCGGTGTGGTCGCGCTTCATTTCCAATCCTCGGTGTCATGGCCCGCGAATGCAGGCCATCCAGTTGAAGCCCGCCCCGGCGGCGAAGGTAGCACGCAATCGAACCGAACGGCTCCCGCCGAACAAACGTCACCTGGATGGCCCGCATTCGCGGGCCATGACACATCGTGTGGCGGTCAAATCGCCCGCGTCGCCTTTTCCAGCCAGGGGCGGGTCTCGGCGTCGACCAGCGGGGACAGTTTCTCGTGCGTCATGGCGTGGTAGGCGTTGAGCCACTCCCGCTCGCGACCGGTGAGAAGCGATGGCTCGACGAGATCGAGGTCGATGGGCGCCCAGGTGATGGTTTCGAATTCCATCATCTTGCGGTCGCCGCCGGCAATCGCTTTCGGCTCGCTCACGACCACGAGGTTCTCGATGCGGATGCCGTATTCGCCTTCCTTGTAATAGCCGGGCTCGTTGGAGCAGATCATGCCGGGCTTCAGCGCCTGCGTGACGTTGCGCTTGGAGATGTTCTGCGGGCCTTCATGCACCGAGAGGTAGGAGCCCACGCCATGGCCGGTGCCGTGATCGTAGTCGAGGCCGGCGTCCCACAACGATTTGCGCGCGAAGGCGTCCAGCGCCGCGCCCGTGGTGCCCTCGGGGAATTTCATCGTCGCCAGCGCGATGTGGCCCTTGAGCACGCGGGTGAAGCGGTCCTTCATCTCGGCCGTCGGCTTGCCCACGATCATCGTGCGCGTCACGTCCGTGGTGCCGTCGGGATACTGGCCGCCGGAATCGATCAGGTAGATCTCGTCCTTGTTGATGCGCCGGTTGGACGAGCGCGTGACGCGGTAATGCGGCAGCGCCGCATGCGGCGCCGCGCCTGAGATGGAATCGAACGACAGGTCGGTCAGCGATCCGCCCTGGCGGCGATAGCCTTCGAGCGTTTCGGCCGCCTCGATTTCGGTGAGCTGGCCGTTGGGCGCCTCGCGCGCCATCCAGGCGAGGAAGTTCGTCAGCGCCGCGCCGTCGCGGATATGGGCCTTGCGCGAGCCTTCGATCTCGACCGGGTTCTTGCAGGCCTTGGGCAGCTGGCAGGGATCGACGCCGCGCTTGATGGTGGCGCCGGCCTTGTCCAGCCGGTCGAACGCGGCCGCCGCCGTCCAGTTGGCGTCGGCGACGACGGTCTTGCCCGCGAGCGCGTCCAGCGCGGTCACGAATTCCTTCGGATCGCGCACGCGCACGGCATTGCCCAGATGCTTGACCAGCTCCGGCGAACTCTTGCGCCCGTCCACGAACCAGTCCACCGAGCCGTCGGCATTCAGGATCGCGTAGGACAGCACGAACGGGGTGTGCGGCGTGTCGGCGCCGCGCACATTGAGCAGCCAGCAGATGGAATCCGCCACCGAAATGATCGCGGCGTCGGCGCCGAGCTTCTTCACGTCCTCCGCGATGCGCGTGCGCTTGGACTCCGCGCTTTCGCCGGCGAGGTTCATGGCCTGCGTCACCGCCTTGTCGGACGGCGCGGCCGGGCGGTCGCTCCACACCGCGTCGATGGGATTGCCGGAGGTCGGCACCAGCGTGGCGCCGGCCTTCTCGACCGCCGCGCGCAGCGCCTCGGCGCTGGCGGCGGAATGCACCCACGGATCGAAGCCGATCTTCGCGCCCGTGGGCGCGTTGGTCTCCAGCCAGCCGCCCATGCCCTCGGCGACGAGATCGCGGGGCTCGAACAGCCTGGTGTCGGTCTGCTGCCTGACCTGGAGCGTGTATCGCCCGTCGACGAACACCGCGGCCTTGTCCTTCAGCACCACGGCGCCGCCGGCCGAGCCGGTGAACGAGGTGAGCCAGGCCAGCCGCTCGTTGCACTCCGGCAGATATTCGCTCTGGTATTCGTCGGAATGGGGCACGACGAAGCCGTCGAGCCCGCGCCTGGCCAGCTCGGCGCGCAACGCGGCCAGCCGCGGCGCCACGGTCGCGGCATCGGAACGGTCGTCGAAAGTCTGGAAGGTTTTGTCCATTTTCAACCCATGTGTCATGGCCCGCGAATGCGGGCCACCCAGTTCGGTTCTGCAGAATGTCTATCGTATTGAAGAATGGTCCGAAACTCCGGCATCGTAAAGAGTCACCTGGGTGGCCCGCATTCGCGGGCCATGACACTTAGGGATGGCGCGCCCGGGGCCTCTCAAGCACCAGCGCGCTCCACATGTGTTGGCGGCGGATGGCGCGCAGGGCGAGGCCCTGGGGGCGGTAGAAGGAGAGCACCAGCTGCTCCTGCCAGCGCAGCAGGCCGGACAGCACGAGCGTGCCGCCGCGCGCCAGCGATGCGCAGAGGCCGGGCGCGAGCCGGGTCAACGGCTCGGCCAGGATGTTGGCGAGAATGAGATCGTAGGGCGCGCGGCCGGAGAGCGCGGGATGGCCGAGACCGTCCGCGACCAGCGCCTGCACCAGCGGCGCCGCGCCATTGGCGTGCGCGTTCTCGCGCGTCACCGCGATGGCGGCGGGATCGATGTCGGACGCCACGACGCGCTGCCGCCACAGCTTCGCGGCGCCGATCGCGAGCAGCCCCGTGCCGCAGCCCAGGTCGAGCACGTTGGTGCAGCGCCGCCGCCGCGCCAGATCGCTCATCGCGGCCAGGCACAGCGCGGTGGTTTCGTGATGCCCGGTGCCGAACGCCATGCCGGCCTCGATGCGGATGGGGATGACGCCCGCGGGCACCTGGCCCGAATCGTGCGCGCCAAAGACGAAGAAGCGGCCCGCGCGCACCGGCGGCAGGCCCTCCTGGCTGAGCCTGATCCAGTCGATGTCCGGCAGCAGCGCCACATGCACCGCGCGCCCGGCCAGCCGCGACAGCAGATCGCCGTCGGGCATGGCGGCGTACAGCGCCTCGACCAGCGCGTCGGCCGCGAACGGCTCCTCGCTGATCAGCACCGCCTGCGGCCCGGTCAGCTCGAACGCGGCGGCGGTGTCGCCCGCCTGCGATTTGGCGAGCGTGACGGAGGCTTTCCAGAGCGGTGGGTTCATCCGGCGGCGGGGCGGGCGGGCGGCAGGAGCCAATACAGCACCACCGCCACCGCGACCAGACCCGGAATGTCGCCATACATATGACCCATGTGCTCCGGCATCTGGATCGCCTGTACCGCCATGATCGCGGCATGCACCAGGCTCGACACCGCGGTGAACAGGATCAGGCTGCGGTTCGCCGCCGGATCGCGCGCCGCCAGGATCAGGAACACGCCCAGCGTCGCGTACACGCCCACGATCATCATGAAGTAGTCGTTGGAATAGGGCGTCCCCATGTGCCACGACCACCCCGCCGGCCAGACGATCGACAGCGGATAGATCAGGCAGAAGATCGCGCCGAACACGACGAGCGCGATCCTGAGCAGTTGCGTACGATCGGACATGGGTGGCTCCCCAGGGTTTTGCAAAGCGAGCCTATCGCCGATCCGGCGCAAGCAACAGGCGGTTCGTGACCGGGACTCGCATTTGGCATCCTTCGGTTGCCAGCCGATCTTTGCCATCGCAACATCCCAGGTGTCATGGCCCGCGGATGCGGGCCACCCAGGTGACGTTCGCGCGATGTCGAAGACCTATTACGTTTACATTCTCGCAAGCAAGCGCAACGGCACGCTCTACATCGGCGTCACCAACGACATCGTGCGCCGCTGCTGGGAGCATCGCGAGGGGCTGGCGCCAGGGTTCACCACGAAGCATGGCGTCAAGCTGCTGGTCTACTTCGAGACCTTTGGCGACATCTACGCAGCGATCCATCGCGAAACGCGCCTCAAGAAGTACAAGCGCGAATGGAAGATCAATCTCATCCAGCAAAGCAACGTCGAATGGCGCGACCTGTCGGCGGGATGGCAGTAGACCGTCCACCACCTCGCTGTCATGGCCCGCGAATGCGGGCCACCCAGGGTGATACAGCTATCTTGCGCAAATTAGTTCTGCGCCTAACGATCCAAGCCTCGCACCGAGAATTTCGCTGTTACGACAAGAACCGCATACCAAAAACATCGGCAATTGGGACGGATTGTGATCGTCAGGATTGTCGGAATTGAGAGCGTTCAGATGCTCAATGGCTTGTTTGGTGCTTGGATAGATTCCATCTCGTTCGTGTAAATGTCGATAGATTGATGCCGCCGCCATCCGTTCGAGCGATTTGTACGAATGAAAGTGGAACCCATCCGCCGATTTGGCGATGCTGAAAACATCATAATGCCCCTTACGCCTCGAAACGCCTGTTGGCTGCAAGTCATCTAAATCAGATTCGACCTCGACCAGTGCGATGGGTGTATTGCCGTCGTAAACGACGATATCGATTTTGCGCCGATTGATCGTTGGCACTATTTCGTCGCTGTGCTTGTCGCGCCATACTGGCATTCTAGCTTGCAGGAATTGCGCGGGATCTTCTTTTACAATCCGAAAACTCGTCACTTTTCGGAGCTCTGCGGCGATATCTTCATGAAGCTGCTTGCCGCACTTTGCTTTGCCAAGCGGTTTCGGAACGCTTTGTAAAGCGTCACGGATCTGATCCTTGAAACCCCTAATTTGCATCATGAGCCTGTTTCACCTGGGTGGCCCGCATTCGCGGGCCATGACAATTTGGTTTGGGGGAAACCAACTACCCCCTACTCACATACTGATCGATCACGCGCTTCTCGCCGGCTTTGTCGAAATCGACGACGAGTTTGTTGCCTTCGACCGCCGTCACGCGGCCGTAGCCGAATTTCTGGTGGAAGACGCGGTCGCCGCGGGCGTAGTGCGAGCTTTCGGGGTCGCTGGTCTGCACGGTGTAGGCCTGGGCTTCGATCAGCGGCGGTTTGGTGCGGAAAGTGCCGGCGGCGGCGCGGTTGGCTTGCGCGCGTTTCCAGCCGGGGCTGTCGTAGGTCGAGCCGAAAGTGGCCGCCTGGGCGTTGTCGCGGAAACCGACATAGCCGCCATAGAAGCCTTCATCGACGACGGTTTCGGTGTGCTCCTCGGGCAATTCCGAAATGAAGCGCGAGGGCAGGGCGCTCTGCCAGTTGCCGTGGACGCGGCGGTTGGCGGCGAAGAAGATGCGGATGCGCTTGCGCGCGCGCGTCAATCCCACATAGGCGAGGCGGCGCTCCTCCTCGAGGCCGGCGAGACCGTTCTCGTCCATGGTGCGCTGGCTGGGGAACAGGCCTTCCTCCCAGCCGGGCAGGAACACCGTGTCGAACTCCAGCCCCTTCGCCGCGTGCAGCGTCATCAGGTTGATGCGGTCGCCGCTGTCGTTCTGCTCCAGCTCCATCACGAGGCTCACATGCTCGAGGAACGCGGCCAGCGTCTCGTATTGCTCCATGGAGCGGACGAGCTCCTTGAGGTTGTCCAGACGCCCCGGCGCCTCCGCCGATTTGTCGGCCTTCAGCATGTCGGTGTAGCCGCTTTCGTCCAGCACCATCTCGGCCAGCTCGGTGTGCGGCAGGTGGCGCGCGGCCTCGCTCCAGCGGGTGAAATCGGCGGACAGCGCGCCCAGCGATTTGCGCGCCTTGGGTGGAAGCTCGTCGGTGTCCGCGATCTCGCGCGCCGCCGCCAGCAGCGGCAGCGAACGCGACCGCGCATATTTGTGCAAGCTCTGCACGCTGGCGTCGCCGATGCCGCGCTTGGGCTTGTTGACGATGCGCTCGAAGGCCAAGTCGTCGTCGCCCTGCGCGATCAGGCGCAGATAGGCCATGGCGTCGCGGATCTCGGCGCGCTCATAAAATCGAGGTCCGCCGATGACGCGATAGGGCAGGCCAAGGGAGAGGAAGCGATCCTCGAACTCGCGCATCTGGAACGAGGCGCGCACCAGCACCGCCATCTGCGCGAACTTCTCACCCTTCTGATGCAGGTTCTCCGCATCGCCCGCCACCGCGCGCGCTTCCTCCTCCGCGTCCCACACACCCTGGACCTTGGTCTTCTCGCCCTGATCGCCTTCGGTCCACAGCGTCTTGCCGAGGCGGCCCTTGTTGGCCGCGATCAGGCCGGACGCGGCGCCCAGGATGGCGGGCGTGGAACGATAGTTACGCTCCAGCCGGATCACCTTGGCGCCGGGGAAGTCGCGCTCGAAGCGCAGGATGTTCTCGATCTCCGCGCCGCGCCAGCCATAGATCGACTGGTCGTCGTCGCCCACGACGCAGACATTGCCGCCGACGCCGTCCCTGGCGGGACCGGCCAGCAGCTTGAGCCAGAGATACTGCACCGTATTGGTGTCCTGGTACTCGTCCACCAGCATGAATTTGAAGCGCTCGCGATACTCGCCCAGGATTTCGGCATGGCCGCGCAGGATGGTGAGCGTGTCGAGCAGCAGGTCGCCGAAATCCGCGGCGTTCAGCGCCTTCAGCCGCTCCTGGTACATCCGGTAGAGCGCGCGGCCGCGGCCGTTGGCGAAGCCATGCGCCTCGCCGTCCGGCACGTCCTCCGGCCGCAGTCCCTTGTTCTTCCACTCGTCGATTAAGGCGGCGAGCGTGCGCGCCGGCCAGCGCTTCTCGTCGATGCCCTCGGCTTCCAGAATCTGCTTCATCAGGCGCAGCTGGTCGTCGGCGTCCAGGATGGTGAAGTTGGATTTGAGCCCGGCGAGCTCGGCGTTGCGCCTCAGCATGCGCGCGCCGATGGAATGGAAAGTGCCCAGCCACTGCATGCCCTCCACCACGCCGCCGATCAGCGCGCCGATGCGCTCCTTCATCTCCCGCGCCGCCTTGTTGGTTAAGGTGACGGAGAGGATCTGCCCCGGCCATGCGCGCCGCGTGGCGAGGATGTGGGCGAGGCGGGTGGTGAGCACGCGCGTCTTTCCGGTGCCCGCGCCGGCCAGCACGAGCACCGGGCCATCCACCGTCAGCACCGCCTCGCGCTGTTCGGGATTGAGCCCGGCCAGATAGGGGGGCTCGCGCGGAACGGCGGGCGTCTGCGACGGTTCGGGACCGTCGCCGAACGCCTCATCCAGCGGATCGCGATATCCGCTCATCGGAACCAACGGGATTCGAGCATGACGTTATTGTAGGCAGTACGCGGCTTCATTTCACCTCCCCCCTGCGGGGAGGTCGAAAACGCGGAGCGTTTTCGGGTGGGGGTCACGCTGGCGGTCGGAGTCCCCCCGCCCGAAAAATCCTTCGCTGCGCTCGGATTTTTCGACCTCCCCGCAAGGGGGAGGTCGATCAAAGTCCCAACTCCTTCAATATCGCCGCCCTGTCAGCGTCCAGATCATGCGCCGGTTCGCGCGTGGTGGGGTCTTCGTGCGCCGACAGCTTGATCGGGTTGCCCTGCATGCGGATGTCGCCGATGTCGGGGTCGGTGACGGTGACGATCATGTTGCGGGCCAGCACCTGGGGATCGGCCATGACGTCGGCGACGGTGTTGAGCGGGCCCGATGGGATGCCCGCTTGCTCCAGCAGCACCAGCCATTCGGATTTGGTCTTCGCGTCCAGCGCGCCCTCCATCTCGGCATGCAGCGCCTCCCAGTGCCGCATGCGCGACGGGTTCGTCTTGTAACGCTCGTCACGCGCCCATTCGGGGCGGCCCATCACCTCGGCCATGCGCGCGAAGAGCACGTCGTTGCCCGCGGCGATGGCGATGTGTCCATCCTTCACCTTGAAGGCGGCGAACGGCGCGATGGAGGGATGGCGCGAGCCCAGCGGGCCGGGCACGTCTCCCGTCGCCACGTAACGGGAGATCGCGTTCTCGAGCACCGCGACCTGGCTGTCGAGCATCGACACGTCGACCTTCTGGCCCTTGCCGGTGCGCTCGCGGTCGTAGAGCGCGGTGACGATGCCGATGGTGGCGAACAGTCCGGCGGTGAGGTCGCCGGTGGAGGTGCCGACGCGCGTGGGCGGACCGCCGGGATGGCCGGTCAGGCTCATCACCCCGCCCATCGCCTGCACAACCATGTCGTAGGCGGGGCGCGCGGCATAAGGCCCGGTGTGGCCGAAGCCGGAGACCCCGGCATAGATCAGGCGCGGATGCTTTTTCGCGAGCGTCTCGTAGCCGTAGCCCAGCTTCTCCATCGTACCGCCGCGATAGTTCTCGATCAGCACGTCGGCGCGGGCGACGAGCGCCTCGAAGATCGCGCGATCGCCATCGGCCTTCAAATCGAGCGCAATGGATTCCTTGCCGCGGTTGACGCTCATGAAATAGCCGGACTTGGTGCCGCCCGCCTTCGTCTTCACGAACGGGCCGATATGGCGGCTGTCGTCGCCCACCCGCGGCGGCTCGACCTTGATCACCCGCGCGCCCATCTCCGCCAGCATCAACGCCGCGAACGGCCCCGCCAGCACGCGCGTGAGATCGACGACGAGAATGCCGGAGAGGGGGCCGGTGCTCTTCCTCTCCCGCTTTGCGGGGGGTCGATCTCGCCGCGCTCGGACCCGTGGCGCGCGGCGACCGACGGACCGCGCAGCGGTGGAAGGGGAGGCTGCGCCGCCGTCGTTCATGCTCGACACTCTCCGATCCCCCTCCGTCTCGCGCGACTGTCGTCGCGCGATCCACCTCCCCCGCTATCGCAGGGGAGGAAGCTTACTTGTCATCCAGCTTGTGCGCGTCGGCTTTGCGATTGTCTCGTTCATTCCGCGCCTCGGCCAGATCGCGCACGCTCTTCGCCACGCCGTGCTTGACGCGGTTGGCGTCCGCGGCGGCGGATTTTCCCGCGCGGGCTTTGGCCTTTTTCACGCGACGCAGGTTGACGATCTCGGCCATCACGCCGCCGCCATCCTGGCGAAGGCCGGGCGCGCGATGATGCGGTCGGTGTAGGTTTTCAGCACGGGCGTTTCGCTCATCATCTTCGCCATCATCATGAAATAGATGCCGCCGCCCACCAGCACGTCCAGCGCCGAGAATTCCTTGCCCAGGAAATAGTCGCGGCCCTCGAGATGCGCGTTCAGCACCGCCTCCACTTCGTCCGCCGGGGCCCAGCCCATGGCGCCCTGCTCATGTTGGATGCCGAAGCGCCGGCACAGAAGCGCGGGCTCCATCACGCCGGGACGCCAGGCCATCCATGACAGATAGGCGTCGCGCCCCGGCTCGCCCGCCGCCGGGCCCATCTTCACCGCGCGGTACTTGTCGGTGAGATAGACCGCGATGGCGCTGGATTCGAACAGCGTGTCGCCGCCATCCGTCAGCGCCGGCACCTTGCCGTGGGGGTGCGGGTTGGCCGGATCCTTCGCGCCGGTGCCGTCGACGCGCTTGAACGTGACCTGCCTGGTCTCGTAGGGCACGCCCAGCTCCTCGAGCAGCCACAGGATGCTGCCCGAGCGCGTCATCGGCGAATGATAGAGCGTGATCGTCATGCCGCGTCCCTGGCCTGGGCGCGCGCGAAGGCGGGGCGCTCCATGCAGCGCTTCACATAGGCGTCGATCACCGGCGATTTCGGGAACATCGGCATGGCGCCGAACATGGCGAAGGTGCTGGAATAGAGGATGTCGGCGGCGGAGAATTTCGCGCCCAGCAGATACGGCCCCGCCGAAAGCTGCTTGACCAGCGCCGCGACCACGCCTTCGAGCTCCACCCAGCCCGCCGTGCCCACCGGCACCGCCATGTTCATGAATTTCGACATCAGCGCCGGCTCCAGCACGCTGCCGTAATAGACCAGCCAGGAGACATAGGCGCCGCGTTTGGGATCGCCGACGGTGGGGCCTGTGCCCGCGGTGGGATATTTGTCGGTGAGATAGAGCGCGATGGCGGGGGATTCGAACACCACCTCGCCGTCGTCGGAGATCGCGGGCACCTTGCCGTGCGGATGCGGGTTCGCCGGATCCGGCGCGCCGCCGTCGCGGGTGCGGGTGGCGACTTCCTGGATCGTGTAGGGCGCGCCCAGCTCCTCCAGCAGCCAGAGGAAGCGGGTCGAGCGGGTCTTGGGACGGTGATAAAGCGTGATCATGCGAACCTCGTTGGGGGATGCCGGCGCCGTTCTACTGCCAGGATGCTGACAGTACTGTGTCAGCAGTCTGGCGGGAGCCGGTCCTGTACCCTCTTCAAAGATTTCGTGTCATGGCCCGCGACTGCGGGCCATCCAGTTTGGTTCTGCACAATGGTGCGAGCGTCACCTGGATGGCCCGGATTCCCGGGCCATGACACCAATTACCTCGGGGAACCCTATTCGTGCCCCTTGCCTGCGGCAAGCGCGAGCGCCTTGAGCCGCAGCGCCGACGCCAGTGGCCGGTCCCGGCGCCCGCGATCCACCTCGGCGACGTACCCCGCCAGGCTCGCCTGCGTGCGCGACGCCTCGGCGTCCAGCACCGCCCAGAACTCCGGCTCCAGCGCCACCGAGGTGCGGTGGCCGGACAGCGTGAAGGAGCGTTTGCGCAGCGCCATGCCCGATCTAGCCACGCAGCCGCCGGAAATCCAGTGCGGCCAGGCCCGCCGCGATCTCGCGCGTGTCGCCCAGCGGCGGCATCGACAGCGTGGGCGGCGCGAGCCTCTGCACCGCGCCGGCCAGCGCGATGGCGTTGCGGTCGGGCCAGCCCACGGCGTCCAGGAAACGGACGTGACGCCAGACGCCGGCCATGCGGCGCGCGATGCGCTCCGGCGCCTTGTCCGCGTCGGAGGCGACCAGCACGTTCATCAGGAACACGCCGCCGCCCGCGGCGAGGCGCGCCTTCGCCAGATCGAAGAACGCGGACTTCAGGAATTGCGCCGGGATCGCCCGGTCGGCGAAGGCGTCCACGACGATCCCGTCATAGCGCCCGCTGTCGCGGCGCAGGAAGTCCCGCCCGTCGGCGACGTGGCACGCGACGGAGTCCGGAAGATGGAAATAGCGCCGCGCGATGGCGAAGGAGGCGGCGCTGACATCCACCAGCGTCACGTCCGCGCCGGTGCGCTCGAGCATGGTCGCCAGCGTGCCGCCGCCGCAACCGATCATCAGCACGCGCCGCGAGCCCGCCTGCCGCAACAGCCCGAACAGCGCATGGATATAGTAGGCGGTGCTGACGCCGTTGCGGTCCGCGGCGCTCTGGTTGTCCGCCCGCTCCCAGAACGACACGCCGCCGGTGGCATTGTCCTGCTCGATGACGAGCGGGACGGCGCGCCGCCGCCCGCGCGTCACTTCGGCCCGATCATGTCTTCCGGGCGGACGATCCTGTCGAACTCTTCTGCCGTCACCAGTCCGCTCTTCACCGCTTCGTCCTTCAGCGTGGTGCCGTTCTTGTTGGCAGTCTTGGCGATCGAGGCTGCGGCGTCGTAGCCGATTTTGGGCGCGAGCGCGGTCACCAGCATGAGGGAGCGTTCGAGCCCGGCCTTGATGTTGTCCAGCCGGGGCTCGATGCCCACCACGCAATGCCCGGTGAAGCTGCGCGCGGCATCGGCCATCAGGCGCACGCTCTGCTGGAAGGAATAGGCCATCACCGGATTGTAGACGTTGAGCTCGAAATGGCCCTGCGAGCCGGCGAAGGTGATGGTGGCGTTGTTGCCGAAGACGCGGACGCAGACCTGGGTCACCGCCTCGCACTGCGTCGGGTTCACCTTGCCGGGCATGATGGAAGAGCCGGGCTCGTTCTCCGGCAGCGCCAGTTCGCCCAGCCCCGAGCGCGGGCCGGAGCCCAGGAAGCGGATGTCGTTGGCGATCTTGAACAGCGAGGCGGCGACGGTGTTGATCGCGCCGTGGCTGAACACCATGGCGTCATGCGCCGCCAGCGCCTCGAACTTGTTGGGCGCGGTGGTGAAGGGCATTTTCGTGATCGCCGCGATGCGCTCGGCCACCATCCGGTCGAAGCCCCTGGGCGCGTTGAGCCCGGTGCCCACCGCCGTGCCGCCCTGCGCCAGCTGCATCAGCATCGGCATGGTGGACTGGATGCGCGCGATGCCGTTCTCCACCTGCTGGGCATAGCCGGAGAATTCCTGGCCCAGCGTGATGGGCGTGGCGTCCTGGGTGTGGGTGCGGCCGATCTTGATGATGTGCTTCCATGCCTGCGCCTTGTCGTTGAGCGCGTTGCGCAGCATCGACAGCGCGGGGATCAGGGCGTGCTCGATCTCCTCGGCGGCGGCGATGTGCATGGCCGTGGGATAGGTGTCGTTGGACGACTGGCTCATGTTGACGTGGTCGTTGGGATGGACCGGCGTCTTGGAGCCCATCTCGCCGCCCAGCATCTGGATCGCGCGGTTCGATATCACCTCGTTGGCGTTCATGTTGGACTGCGTGCCCGAACCCGTCTGCCACACCGACAGCGGGAAGTGCGCGTCGAGCTTGCCCTCCATCACCTCCTGCGCCGCGTCCACGATGGCCTTGCCGATCCTCGGATCGAGCAGGCCCAGCGCCATGTTGGTCTCCGCCGCGGCGCGCTTGACGATTCCCAGCGCGCGGACGATGGCGAGCGGCTGCTTCTCCCAGCCGATCCTGAAATTGTGGAGCGATCGTTCCGCCTGCGCGCCCCAATATCTGTCCGCCGGAACCTCGATGGGCCCGAACGTGTCGGTCTCGGTGCGGGTGGGCTTGGTCATGTCCGTTCTTCACTGGTCCAAGGGTCGATGAGCCTGAGGCCACAACCCGTGAAATGCTTGAGGTTTCGCGTGGCGACCGCCGCACCGCAGGCCCGCGCGATGGCGGCGATCTGCCGGTCAGGCTCCATGACGGGCTTGCCCCCCGCAATCCTGGCGATGGGGGCGAATTCCCGAGCCGCCGCGCTGTCGAAGGGCAGAATGCGGCCGGCGAATTCCTGCTCGAAGATCGCGTGGATTTGTTCGGTCAAGGCTTCCCTGCGCCGGCCATGCGCCATGATGTGCAGTCCGGAGAGCATTTCGGCTTCAGTAACGGTTGTGATGAACAGATCGCGCTTGACATGGAGTCCCAGCCACGACCGGACCGCCGCCGACGGCCGGGCATGGGTGGCTTCCGAAACGACGTTGGTATCGAGGACGATCACTTGAACGTCGGCACCCGGCGGCCGCGGCGAACGGGCTCCTGAAGATCGAGACCGCCGAAAGGCGCAAACCTGCGATGAATGCTGTCAAAAATATCCGCGCCTGTCTCTTCCTGAGCGCGCGGCTTCGTCTTCACGCCGGCGCCCAGAATCGCCCTCGCCTCGGCTTCGACGGAACGGCCGTTTTCCGCGGCTTGCTTGCGCAGGCTTTTTTTGACGCCGTCGTCCAGATTGCGGATCGTGATGCTCGCCATGCCATCAACGTAATCATTGATTGCAATGATGGCAATTCACTTCTTCCGGAACGCGTCCAGGTTCACGACTTCGCCGGGCGCGGGGGGCCTGGTGGGGTCGTGGCCGGGCGCGTCGGCTTCGAGGGGCTTGTCGCCCAGCGCGGGCAGCGCCGTTTGCGGCTTGAGCTTGCCGTTCTCGTCGATCTCGCGGAACTGCAGGCCGAAATCCACGCCGGGATCGACGAACTGCGTCAGCGCGGCGAAGGGGATGGTCAGCGTCGCGGGCACCTTGCGGAACGACAGCGTCACTTCGAAAATCTCCTCCTTCACCTTCAATCCCCAGAACTGGTGCTGGAGGATGACGGTCATCTCCTCGGGATATTGCTCTCGCAGGAAATCCGGAATCTCCACGCCGGGAAAAACCGTCTTGAAGGTGATGCGGAAATGGTGGCTGGCGATCAGCCCGCTCTTCTCCACGCGGCGCAACGCGTCGCGCACCACGCCGCGCAACGCGGCATCGGTGAGAGCCTGATAGCCGATATAGTCCTTCGCCATGGGGCGAGACTAGTCCGGGCGGATGGTGAGTCAATCACTTCCACCTCCCTGCAAGGGGGAGGTCGAGCGCGTATTACGCCAGCGTCCCAAGCGCCTCGGGTGCGTAGGGCTTCAGCGCGTCGAACTGGCCGTCGCGGATCTTGTTGGGCCAGTCGGGGTTGACGATGAGGGCGCGGCCCACCGCGACCAGGTCGAAATCGCCGCGCGCCAGCATGGTCAAGAGGATGTCGAGCCGGTTGCGGTCGGTCCGCGCGCCCTTGCCGCGATAGGCGTTTATGAAATCGTCATCGAGGCCGACGGAGCCCACGGTCATGGTTGGCTTGCCGGACAGTTTCTTCGTCCAGCCCGCGAGGTTCATGTCAGAGCCGTCGAACTCCGGTTCCCAGAAGCGCCGCGTCGAGCAGTGGAACATGTCGACGCCGGCGTCGGCGAGAGGGCCCAGGAAACGCGACAGCTCATCGGGCGTGTGGGCGAGTTTCGCGGAAAAGTCCTGCTGCTTCCATTGCGAGAAGCGCAGCAGCACGGGGAAGTCCGGTCCCACCGCCGCGCGCACCGCCTTCACCACCTCGGCGGCGAAGCGGGTGCGCTTCTCCAGGCTGCCGCCGAGATGGTCGTCGCGCGCGTTCGTGCCGTCCCAGAAGAACTGGTCGATGACATAGCCATGTGCGCCGTGGATCTCCACGCCGTCGAAACCCATCGCCCTGGCATAGCCCGCGCTCCTGGCGAAGCCTGCGATCACGCCTGCCACGTCGCGCTCCGTCATCGGCTCGGCGACCTTCTTGCCCGGCTTGGCCAGGCCGGACGGCGACATCGAGGGCTGCTCCGGATAAGGCCCCGTCCCGGGATGGCGCACCACGCCCTGGTGCCAGAGCTGCGGCATGATGTGCCCGCCCGCGCTCTTCACCGCCGCGAGCACGTTGGCCCAGCCCGCCAGCGACGCCTCGCCGAAGAAGGCCGGCACGTTGGAATCGTTGGAGGCGGATTTGTGCTCGGGCGAGGTGCCTTCGGTGAGGATGAGGCCGACACCGCCCGCAGCGCGGGCGCGGTAATAGGCCGCCACGTCCGGTCCCGGAATCTGGCCGGGCGATTTGGAGCGCGTCATCGGCGCCATGGCGATGCGGTTGGGCAGCGAAAGCCCCTTGAGCCGGAACGGCGCGAAGAGTAGGTCGGTGGAAACCATGGATCAGTCCTCGAATAGCGGTTCCGCGGACGCAAGCACGCCCGACGCGCTGCTGACAAGCACCCCGTCCGAAGAGCCGCCGTCCGAACAGGAGATGGCGGATCTCGCCAGCGCATCCTCGACGCTGGCGCTGCTCAAGGTCTTCCGCCACCGCAACTACCGCCTGTTCTTCGCCGGCCAGCTTGTCTCGCTGATGGGCACCTGGATGCAGACCGTGGCGCAGGCCTGGCTGGTCTACCGGCTCACCCACTCCGCTTTCCTGCTCGGCTTCACCTCGTTCTGCGCGCAGGTGACGGTGTTCTTCATGGCCTCGCTGGGCGGCATGATCGCCGACCGCGTCGACCGCCGCAAAATGCTCATCGCCACCCAGGCGCTCGCCATGACGCAGGCGGCGATCCTGGCGATCCTCACGCTCACCGGCGCGGTGCGGGTGTGGGAGATCATCGCGCTCGCCTTCGGCCTCGGGCTGATCAATTCGGTGGACGTACCCACGCGCCAATCCATGACGCTCGACATGGTGGGGCGCGGCGACCTGCGTCACGCCATCGCGCTCAACTCGATGATGTTCAACCTCGCCCGCGTCATCGGCCCCAGCGTGGCGGGTGGGCTGATCGCGATCGTGGGCGAGGGCATCTGCTTCGGCCTCAACGCGCTCTCCTTCGGCGCGGTGCTGACCAGCCTCGTGCTGATGCGTTTCGCCCCGCGCGCGGCCCGGCCGCAGCAGCATCCGCTCAGGGAGGTGGCCGCGGGCTATCGCTATTCCTGGACGAATCCGCGGATCCGCAATGCCCTGATGCTCGTGGCGGTGTCGGCCGCGTTCGGCGCCTCCTATCTCTCCATGCTGCCGGCCTTCGCGCGCGACGTGCTGCACGGCAATTCGCGCGTCTTCGGCACGCTGATGACCAGCGTCGGCGCGGGCGCGCTGATCGGCGCCTATTCGCTGTCGCGCATCCAGGAGCGCTGGCTGCACCTGGCGCCGATCCTGGCGTCGCTGTCCTTCGGGCTGTGCCTGATCCTGTTCTCGCGCTCCCATGTGCTGTGGCTGAGCATGGCGCTGCTGATGCCCACCGCGCTCAGCCTGATGCTGCTCGGCGGCACCACCAACACCATCATCCAGATCGCGGCGGGCGAGCACTTCCGCGGCCGCGTGATCTCGCACTACACCCAGAGCTTTCTCGGCATGATGCCGTGGGGGGCGCTGATGCTGGGCGCGGTGGCCGAACGTCTGGGCGTCGCCGACGCCGTCACGCTGGGCGGGGCCATCGTGATGTCCGCCGCCGCGGTGGCGTGGATGCAGAGGTCGCGCGGCGCGGCGGGTTAGCGTCGCGGCCTTACGCTCGCTCCAGCCTCACGAAGCTGTATCGCAAGCCGTCCGCCGTCGCGCGGTCTTCGCGGGAGGTTTCGCGCCATACGCGCGGGTCGAAGGGCGGCAGGCGCGCGTCGCCCTCGAAGTCTGCGTGCACTTCGGTCAGCTCTATCGCGCCGGCATGGGGCAGGGCGATGGCGAAGATTTCCGCGCCGCCAATGACGGCGATCTCGGGCGCGCCGCCCCCCGCCGCCAGCGCCGCATCGAGGGACTGCGCGGCCACGGTACCCTCCGCGCGCCACGCCCGGTCTCGCGTCACCACGATATTGGCGCGGCCGGGCAGGGGCTTTCGCGGCAGGCTGTCCCAGGTCTTGCGGCCCATGATCACGGGCTTGCCCAGCGTCACCGCCTTGAAGTGCTTCAGGTCGTCGGCGATGCGCCACGGCAGGCCGCCATGCGCGCCGATCACGCCGTTCGCGGCCATGGCGAGGACGAGGACGATGCGGCTCATGAATCCGCCACGTCTTCCAGCGCCTCGCCGGCGAGGCGGAAGATGAGCCATTCCTTCTCCGCCGCCGCTCCCAGGCTTTCGTAGAAATCGATGGAGGGCTTGTTCCACGGCAGCACCGACCAGTGCATGAACGTGCCGCCGGCCGTCACCGCGCGTTTGGCAAGATGCGCGAGCAGCGCCTTGCCATGGCCGCGTCCGCGGCATTCGGGCTTCACGAACAGGTCTTCCAGGTAGAGTCCGCGCCGGGCGGAGAAGCTGCCATAGATCCAGTACCAGGTGGCGACGCCCACCGGCGCGCTGCCCTCGAAGGCGAGATCGCAGTTGAGCAGCGGCTGCGCGCAGAGATAGTCGCGCCGGATCACGGCCTCGGTGATGTGGAAGCGGTCGGTGAGCTTTTCATAGACCGCGAGCTCGCGCAGCAGCGCCAGGATCGTGGCCTCGTCGCCGGCGCGGGCGGGGCGGATCTCGAAAGCTGTGCGCGTCATCGGCGAAATCCTCGCAAGGGGGCTCAAACACAGAACTTTTGACAGGGAACCGTGCCGCGTTTCAAATGTTAACTTCCGTACAGGAGACCATGATGAACCGATTCTTCGCCGCCGCAGCCGCGGCCTGCCTGCTCACCGCATCGCCGGCCCTGGCCGAACACCATCACAACGGCAGCGGAGGCGGACAGCAGCACACCTCGCACACTGTCACCGTCCATCGCGGCGGCTGGAACAACGGCCACGGCCATGTCCAGCGCACGGTGAAAACCACCCATGTCAACGTCATCCGCGGCGGCCATGAGCGCAGCCGCACGGTGCGCCGCGTCACCACCACGCGCACGGCGCACGGACGGAGCGTCACGACGCATCGCACCGCGGTGAACGTGCGCGCCTATCGCCGCAATTTCCGCGCGCCGCGCCGCTACCATTGGGGGACCTATCGCCGTCCGCAAGGCTGGTACGCCCATCGCTGGGTCTATGGTGAGCGCCTGCCGCGCGTCTGGTTCGGGCGCGACTACTGGATCGGCGACTATGTCAGCTTTGGCCTGATCGCGCCGCCGGACGGCTATGAGTGGGTCCGCGTGGGTGACGACGCCCTGCTCGTCGACGTCGACACCGGCGAGGTGCTCCAGGTGGAATACGGCGTGTTCTACTGAGGCGTGTCAGCGCCACCGCGACGCGAAGGCCCCGGTACGCGCCGGGGCCTTCGTGCGTCTGGGCCTTCGTGCGTTTGGGGCCACCGGACCGCGCCCGCGCCTTGTGTCGGAGCGCGAGGCTTACACATTGGTAAACATCAAATGGAACGAATCCTCCCCCTGCCGGTTTCCACCGCGGGGAAACGGAGATTCGACCCATGAACGATCGGACCATGAAGAAACTGGTCATACCCGCCTTCGTGCTCGCGCTGGCGGCCGGCGCGCCCGCGATTGCCTGGGCGCAGAACGATGAGCATCACGACACCGATACGCACCAGGCCATGCCCGGGCAGGGCGACGAGTCCAAGCCCGACAAGAACCGCCACGACGACAAGACCAAGACCAAGCCCGGCGACCAGGGCGGCAGCCAGGGCACGAATCACGGCGGCGATCAGGGCGGCACGGGCGACCACAACGCCACGGGCGGCGGCAACACGATGAGTGGCCCCAACGCCATGAGCGGCGCCGAGAAGAACACCCGCAAGCATGAGGACGAGCGCGACCGCACCCGGGAGCTGAACCGCACCAGCACCATGCACAACGCGACCGGAACCAACGACCGCGACCACAACAGCGACCGCGATCGCAACAAGGACCGCGGCGGCGTGCACGCCAACATCCATATCGATCTGGGCAACTACCGCCGCACGGTCAGCGCGTCGCATCACTTCCGCATCGGCGTCTATCACGCCCCGCGCGGCTATGCGTATCGCCGCTGGACGCTGGGCGCGCGCCTGCCACCGGAATATTTCGTGCGCGACTACTGGCTGACCGATTTCGCCGCCTACGACCTCGTCGCGCCGCCGGACGGCTATGTCTGGGTCCGCTTCGGGCCCGACGCGCTCCTCATCGACGAGGACACCGGCGAGGTGATCCAGGTCGTGTACGGGGTGTTCATCTGATCCGTCGACCTCCCCTTTGCGGGGAGGTCGAAATCGCGCCAGCGGTTTCGGGTGGGGGCCGGGCGGAATGCACGGCGCCCCCACCCGAAAAATTCTCGCTTCGCGCGAATTTTGTCGACCTCCCCGCAACGGGGAGGTTGAGCGCTACACCGCCACTTCCGCCTTGATGTGGGGGTGGGCCTGGTAGTTTTCGAGTTTGAAGTCCGCGTAGCGGAAACCGAAAATGTCGGTCACCGCCGGATCGATCCGCATCGTGGGAAGCGGATAGGGCCGGCGCGACAGCTGCTCGCGCGCCTGGTCGAGATGGTTCAGATACAGATGCGCGTCGCCGAAGGAATGGATGAACTCGCCGGGCGCAAGCCCCGTCACCTGCGCCACCATCATCGTCAAGAGCGCGTAGGACGCGATGTTGAACGGCACGCCGAGGAAGATATCGGCGGAGCGCTGGTAGAGCTGGCAGGAGAGCTTGGCGTCCGCGATATAGAACTGGAACAGGCAGTGGCACGGCGGCAGCGCCATCCTGGGCACGTCCGCCGGATTCCACGCCGTCACGATCAGCCGCCGCGAATCCGGGTTGCGCCGGATGTCGGCCACCAGGTTTGCGATCTGGTCGATGGTGCCGCCATGGCCGCCATCTTTGTTGCAGACGGGCCAGGAGCGCCACTGGTGTCCATAGACCGGCCCCAGATCGCCGTTCGCGTCCGCCCACTCGTCCCAGATGCCGACGCCGTGCTCCTGCAGGTACCGCACATTGGTGTCGCCCGCGAGGAACCACAGCAGTTCGTGCACGATCGCCTTGGTGAACAGTTTCTTGGTCGTCAGCAGCGGAAACCCGCAGGCCAGATCGAAGCGCATCTGATGGCCGAACACCGACAGCGTGCCGGTTCCCGTCCGGTCGCGCTTCTCCACGCCGTGCGTCAGCACGCGTTCCATCAGGTCGTGATACTGGCGCATGGGCGGCCGGGTTCGATTCCGGCGCCATCCTATCGCAGCGCCGGCCGGGATCGCGAGATCAATCCGCCGTCAGGAAGAAGGCGCGTTCCTGGGTGCGGCGGTTGGTGAGGCCGGCGATGGCGACTTTCTGACCGTTCACCGTGCCCTTGTTCCACATCATGAAGGCGTCGGCGGAGGCCTGGAGGTCGCCCTCGTTGAACTTGCGCAGCACCGTGGATGTCCTGAAGCCCGCGACGCCGATATTGTAGGCGAGCGACAGCATGGCCGCGGCCTGGTGCAGCGACGCTGCCCGGGTGAGCAGGGGAGCCATTCTTGCGGCGCGACCGGCGACGTCGTTCCCGAGATATTCGCTGGCCTGCGTTTCACTGATGGCAGAGTCGTGCATCGTAACACCCCGGCCGTCCGGATAAGAAATGGTGCCGTAGCCGATGGTCGCCACGCCCACTGAGTCCAAGTATGGTTTGGCTCTGAATCCTTCGAACTGCTTGATGAGCGGCCCGGCGACCGGAACGAGCTCTTCAATGTCGGGCCAGTTGGCCATCGAAACATCTCCCCCAAATTCTTGATCCGGATAGCAATTTAGGCGGTCCGACCCCGCCATGCGATGGCAAACTACCCATGGCTGCAGACTTTTTTTATTTACCCCTAGGCCCTATATTCAGCCTGTTCGGGCTTGCCCGGACTATGGCGATAAACGGCTTCGTAATAAGCGGCCCGGACCCGGGGGCGGTACCCGGCGCCTCCACCAAATGCCCATCTGCCTCGTCCAAGGCCAGGCGGGTGGGCATCTGTGGGGGCGAAACAGGATCGACGGACGTGTAAAGGCTGTCCTTTTGCTCGGTATGATATCCGCCGTTATCGGGTCGATCGTACAGGTGCCAACGATAACGAAATGGCCCTCGCTGCCTAATAGGTAAGCGCAGCCCGGGGAGAGCTGGGCAACAGAATCTCCCCACTTCGTTTTCTGAACCTGTTTTGTATTTGGCGCCAGAATCTTCACTGATGATTGAAACGGATTTGGGGGATCTCAAATTATGCCATTGCTTCGCGCTCATCGGATGCGCCGTTTGTGGGCATCAGGGTCACCCGTTCTACTGGCGGGCGGAACGGCTTTGATAGTTGCATTTGCAACAATGATTGCCGCTGGCATCAGCAAGGAAAACTCCGATCAATATGAGGGCGCCAGCGTGACCGGCTCGATTGTGTTTTGGCTTTTGATCTCGAGTGCCGTCTTGGGCTTCGTGCTTCTGATCTTCCAATGGTATGCCGAGTATCGGCGCAGAACCTATGATCCCACATGGGCAATCGAGCTCGATGATCGGTTTAACTGTCGTGAGATGCGTGTGGTGAGGGCAAAAGCCGCAAGGGAGCTGGTCAGTAGTCAGGGCAGGCTTCGAGACAGCACTGTGAGATTGCACTCACTCGATATGGTGCTCGATTTTTTCGAGGATTTGGGCTTCTACCTCATTGGTGATCAAGTGACCCCTGAAGTTGCCCACCACGGTTTCTACTTCTGGCTCCGAGGGTACTATTCGGTAGCCCGCTCCTATATTGAGCAGACACAGGCTGGCGATGCGACGATGTGGGAGCGTGTGGCACCGTTGTTCGACGTGCTACATGAAGTCGAGTTGGAGCGGTCGAAGGGAAAAGCGCAGAAATATTTTGACGGCTCTGGTATCGACGAATTCCTAAGTGAAGAGGTTGCGCAGGATTCCAGCATCCACTAGCGTCGATCGCTACCCCTCTTCCGCTTCTCTCTGTGCCAGGCTTGTCGTGCTCGTTTCCGCCAGCGCCAGCTGCTTCTCCGCTTCCAGCGCCAGACGCCGCTTGCGCGGCTCTTCTACCAGCGTCAGCAGCAGCACCAGCGCGATCGCCTCGAAGCCGATCGAGGTCGCGAACACCGCGTGATAGCCGAACGCCGTGGCGATCAGCCCGCCGGCGAGCGGGCCTGCCGCACTCATGATGCTTTCGGCGGTGTTGGACAGCGCCAGGCGCATCGCCATGTCGTCGCGGTGGCCGAACTCGAAGACGATGTTCTGCGCGCTCATCTGGTAGCCGGAATTGGCGGCGCCGAGCCCTGCGAAGGCCGCGATGAAGAACGGCATGGTGTGCACGCCGATGAGCAGCGCCGTGGCCGCGATCCACAGCAGCAGCGCGGCGATGAAGCAGGAGCGGAAGCCCAGCCGGTCCGCCATCGGGCCCCAGACGAGATTGGCGATGGGATCGGCCACGATATAGGCGAAGGACAGCAGCGCGATGGTCGTGCCGCTGAAGCCGACCGCCTTGCCGGCATAGATGATGTAGAACGGCGAGGCGACCCGGTTGGCGATGGCGAAGGTGCGCGCCACCATGAACCATTTGAACGGCGGGTTGTCGCGCAGCATCGGCGCCACGTCGCGCAGCCGCTCGCGGAATTCGACCCGGGGCCTGAGCGTCGGTGGCTCGGGCTCCTTCACCAGGATGCGGAACGCGGTGAGCCCCAAACTCGTCAGCACGAAGGCGGCGAGATACATCGCGCCGTAGCCGTTGCCCCCGAAATTCCCGCCGATGAGATATTTGCCCGCGTAGTAGGACAGCGCCGCCGCCACCAGCCCGCCGAACAGGTTGCGCCAGCCCTGCAGCCGTCCGCGCCGCGAGATCGGGATCATCTTGCCGAGCAGGAACTGGAACGCCACGCCCTGCGGGCCGGAGAAGATGCCGTAGAGGAACAGGAACAGCATCGCGGTGGCGATCAGCGCGGTGCCGTGCAGGAACCAGCCGACCAGCCCCAGCCCCAGGATCCACACCCGCATCAGCGTGCCCAGCACCATCGAGACGCCGAGCACATGCTTGCGATGCTCGATATGGGCCGCGCCGAGGATCGGCGACACCGTGCCGCCGAGCTGCTGCAGGCCCACGCCCAGGCCCGCGATCACGTCGGAGCCCGACAGCAGGTGCAGCCAGGCCGGCACGAAGGTGGGCGCGTTGATAAGCCGGAAGCCGGTCATGCCCAGCATGCCGTGCACGAAATGGCCGGCGAAATTGCGCTTCAGGTTTTTGGCGACGAACGCCTCATACGCCGCCTCCCGCTCGGCCGGCGTCGTGGTCCCCTCGTACAAAGCGCGCATCGGAGTGAAGTAGCGGCCGGCTGAGAAAATGTCACGTCCGGCTGTGGGTGAGGATTTACCTCCCCCTTGCGGGGAGGTCGAAAAATGCAAAGCATTTTTCGGGTGGGGGAACGCGCTCACCATCGGCACCGCGCCCCCACCCGAAAAACATTCTCGCTGTGCTCGAATGTTTTTCGACCTCCCCGCAAGGGGGAGGTTACATGAGGCACGAACCCCCGCTCTCGCGGGGGAGGAAGCTTTTGGGGAAGTGAGAAACCTTCACTTCCTCCCATACCGTCCGTCGAACACCGTCTTCCATGTCCGCCCGCCGTCCCGCGACCACTCGATCAGCTGGCGGATATGGGCGGCGGGAAGCGGCGTGAGCGTAGTGCGGTCGAGGAGCGGGCCTTTGGGAGTCACGATCGTGCCGAGGAAGACGACGCTGCCGCCGGCGCGCCGGCCGGTCATGGTCTTGTGCTTGAGCCCGCCCGGACGCGCAGTGTCCTGCGTCACCCAGGTCTGCGCCCAGCGGCGCAGGCGCGCGTCGTAGGTGAACAGGCTCATGCCGTCGTCGCCGGGCTCGACGCCATGCCAGTGCTCGATCACCGCGCAGCCGTCGAGCAGGCGTTCGACGCGGTTCTCACCCGCCTTTGTGCCGTCGGGATTGGTCACCACCCAGTCGCCGATCCAGAAGTCGAGCGCGGTGCCCGCGCCCCGGCGGCAGGGCAGTCCCTGTGGCGCGGGCAGCGTGCCGGCGGAGGCCGCCGCCACGGCGAGCAGCAAAAGAATCGGCACGGACAGGAGATTTCGCATCGCGGCCCTCTTGCGCCCAACGTAGCCGAAGCTAGCCTCGCCACCGAACGGAAATTGGGGAGAGACATCGGTGAACATCCGCGAATTCGCGACCGGCCTGCGGTTTCCCGAAGGCCCGGTGGCGATGGACGACGGTTCGGTGATCGTGGTGGAGATCGCCGCCGGCCGCATCACCCGCATCAAGCCGGACGGCAAGAAGAAGGTCGTGGCCGAAACCGGCGGCGGCCCCAACGGGCTGGCCATCGGGCCCGACGGCGCGCTCTACGTCTGCAACAACGGCGACAATTTCACCTACACCAGGCGCTCGGGGCTCACCGTTCCGGGCCACGCGCCCAAGCATCACCGCGGCGGGCGCATCGAGCGCGTGAACCTCTCCACCGGCAAGGTCGAGGTGGTGTACGACCGCTTCGAGGGCCAGCGATTGATGGCGCCCAACGACATCGTGTTCGACAAGGCCGGCGGCTTCTGGTTCACCGATCACGGCACCACGACGGACAAATTCCGCACCCACGGCGCGCTCTACTACGCCATGGCGAACGGCTCGCGCATCCGGCGCATCCGGCACGAATTGATCACGCCCAACGGCGTCGGCCTCTCGCCCGACGGCAAGACAGTCTATTACGCGGAGACCTTCACCGGCCGGCTGTGGGCGCTGCATCTGCACAAGCCCGGCAATCCCGAACCCGTGACGGGCTTCACACCGGGCACGTTCGTGGGCGCCTATCCCGGCATCGCCTATTTCGACAGCCTGGGCGTGCAGGCCGATGGCCAGGTCTGCGTGGCCACGATCCTGGCCGGCGGCATCACCACCTTCGATCCTGTCAACGGCAAGACCAGCCACTGGGCCTATGGCGATCCGCTGGTGACGAACATCTGCTGGGGCGGCAAGGACATGAAAACGGCCTACATCACCGCGTCGGGAACGGGTAAGCTGCTCGCCGTGGATTGGCCCAAGCCGGGCCTGCGCCTCAACTACAACGCCTGACACTCGGGGAGATTTTCATGCGCGCTATGCTTCTTGCGTCGGCCTTCGCGGTGGTCTGCACGGCCGCCCTGGCCGGACCCTTGGATTCGCGGTTCGGCAACACCACCATCACCAAGGATGCCCAGGGCAACGAGACGCATATCTACTACGCCGCGGACGGCACGCTCACCGGCAGGCAGAACGGCCAATCCTTCAAGGGCACCTGGAAACTCGACGGCGGCAACGTGTGTCTGACCTTCGATCCGGTGCCGGCCGGCGTCACCAATCCGACCTGCGTGCCGGTCTCCGCGCACAATGTCGGCGACAGCTGGGGCACCGGCCCCTACACCGTGACGCTGGTCAAGGGCATCCAATGAAGGAGGCGTGCATGCGTTTTGCGTTCGTGGCGGCGCTGGCGTTCGCCGCCTCCGCCGGCCTGGCGCGGGCCGACGGCGATCCGATGGCCTCGCGCTACGGCAACACCATCATCGTGCACCTGCCCAACAACGGGCCCGTCGTGCACATGTACTACAGCGCCGACCACACCTTCT
Source organism: Rhizomicrobium sp. (assembly GCA_050728855.1). GTDB lineage: Bacteria > Pseudomonadota > Alphaproteobacteria > Micropepsales > Micropepsaceae > Rhizomicrobium. The sequence goes on from JBOHKI010000028.1 coordinate 33,383, forward strand.
CCGGCAAGGTGAAGACCGGCCAGCAGGGCATGGCGGACTTCGTGCTGCGCGGCACCTGGAAGATGGAAGGCGACCAGATCTGCAACACCTACAATCCCCTGCCGCCCGGCCAGAAGAATCCGTCCTGCAACGCGGTGGAGGACCACAAGGTCGGCGACACCTGGACGTCGGAAGGCCGCACGGTTTCGCTGGTGCAGGGCATCCAGTAGGCGGACGCCGCAACCTTGCCATGCGCCCCGCGCGGGGTACCAAACGAGGTAACAGGCGCGGCGCGCGCCCATATCGCAGATCGCGGGGCGTTCCTCCCGTGTGTTCCACAGGGGAGTTTCTCATGAACCGCTTCGCAGCCGCGGCCGCATCGGTGTGCCTGGCCGCCTTCGCAACCTCCGCGTCCGCCGATCCCTTCGCCGCCGCCTACGGCAACACCGTCACCCAGACGCTGCCGGACGGCAAGAAGATGGTCATCTACGTCAACCAGGACGGCACCTGGGAACAGCACATGGCAGACGGCACCGTCGTGAAGGGCACCTTCGCCTGGAAGGACGCGACGCATGCCTGCTTCACCCAGACCGATCCCGCGCCGAAAGATCCCGCGCACGCCACCGGCTGCAACGAGATCAAGGGCGACCACAAGGTCGGCGACACCTGGACCGAAGCCATGGGCAACAACCAGGGCAACATCACCATGTCGATCACCGCGGGGCGGTAACGCGCATCCAACCTCCCCCTTGCGGGGAGGTCGAAATCGCGAAGCGATTTCGGGTGGGGGTCGCGGTGGCGAGGCCGATCTCCCCACCCGAAAAATCGTTCGCACGCGCCGGTGCCACGCGTAGCTCCACGATTGTTCGACTTCTCGTCATCGGCTGCAGCTAAATTGCAGCAGGGCGGGGCGTTTCCGCTACTTACCGCCCGAAGGCGAGCGGAGCGCCCAAATACTTAAAAATGTGAAGAAGGAAGGCTGCCATATTCGGAAACCGATACTTAAAAATCCACCGAAAAGCGCTATATCTAGCGCGAATCAGAAGCTACACTTGGTTTGTTCGGAGGGAGAGTGCGAATGGCTGCACGCAAATCGGTCCTGAAAAGAGCGCCGGAGCGCCGGAGCGCCCGGCGCTTGACGCGCTCTTGAAGGAGGCTCGTGAAAAAGGCGTGACCGACGAACAGATGCAGGAGCAGCGGGCAAGCTTTGCCTATGGCAATGCACCGGCCGGTGCTGATCGAATCACGAAAGAATCGGCTCGAGATGCGTCGAGGCGCAACCGTCTTGCTCACGCCTAGTTCTCGTTAAATTTCTAACGGAATATTCATTGCCAGTGATCGTAATTGAGGAACAAACGCCTGAACTCTATGCTCAGGTTCAAGAGCGAAACCTGGTTCGGCAATATGATCTTCTGACAAATTGCATTCAAATTGGATTGCTTCAGGGACATACCTCATTCGACAAGTACGTTCTCTGGGCGTTAAACCATGTTGCGGTAGCAAACATTTCGCAATTCGGCGGCCGCTTCCGTGAAGAGCCCATTTATGTTGGAAATCACAAGCCGCCGCACTTCAAGGAAGTGCCCGACCTGATGGATCGCTTTATTTCCACGCTTCATGAGAATTGGTTTAATTGGCAACCGACGGAATTGGCTGCCTATGGTCTGTGGCGCTTGCTATGGATTCATCCGTTTATCGAACGCAATGGACGCACGGCAAGGGCAGCGAGCTACTACTTGTTGTGCGCTCGATCCGGGACTCTATTGCCGGGCCGCAAGACCGTGCCGGAGCGAATTCGAGAGGATCGCCAACCCTATTATGCGGCCCTTAGGGCAGCGGATCAGGGTTGGGATCAAGGCAACTTGGACTTTTCGGAGCTGGAAGCCTATTTGGCCGAGTTGATTTCGGCCCAACTCCAAGACGCAGAGTAGGTCGCAATATAGCCTCGTGGCGATCGCGGGCGAAGCGTCGTTAAGGCACCGCCAGGTCGAACTCGATCGTCACCCTTTGGCCTTCGCCGGCGTAGCGGCGTTCGCCGCGCGGCTGCCAGGAGGGGTGCAGCAGGATCATGCCGGCTTGCGGGCGGATGATCTCGGTCTGCCCGGCATTGCCGCCGCCCGGAATGCGGAACGCCAGGTGCGGCGCCACCATCGCGGGCAGCGCGCCGCGCGGATCGCCCAGCTCGATCTCGCCGCCCAGCGCCGGATCGTCGGACTTGGCGTAGCCGTCGTCGACGATATAGACGCCGGACCAGAAATTGCCCGGCCGCGCGCCGGTCTCCACGCGGTCGTCCTTCTGGCGCACCGCGGCGCAGGCCGCGATCTTCCAGTCCAGCGTCACGCGCCCGCCGCTGCGCGTGGCGGTGAGGCCGTCGGCCAGTTCGCGCAGCACGCGGAACAATGTCTGCGCGTGCTGGCCGCCCCAGCTTTCGAGATCGGGTTTCGAGCGCCAGCCGGGCCCGCCGCCGTCATGGCCGTTCGCCTGCATGTGCTGGAGGATCTGCGCGCGCAGCTCGGGGTTCATGTCGGACGCCACGGGCACATAGTGCACGCAGACCGGTGTCGCGAAGGTGGAGCGAATCTGGGGCTTCGGCGTAGCCATATGACTATTCAATCACGATTTTCGGCGCCGGACGCTGCGGCGCGGCAATCTTTTCCGCGACCTGTTGCGCAATTGCAAGAAAGGATTTCGCCTCGCGGCTCTCCGGCCGGTTCACGACGATGGGCGTTCCGGCGTCTGATGTTTCGCGGATCGACGGCACCAGCGCGATCTCGCCCAGGAACGGCGCGTCCAGTTCCGCCGCGGTCGCGCGCGCGCCGCCATGCCCGAAGATGTGGCTCTCATGTCCGCATTCGGGACAGACGAACACGCTCATGTTCTCGACGATGCCGAGGATCGGCACCTGGGTCTTGCGGAACATGGCGAGCCCCTTGCGCGCGTCGATCAGCGCGATGTCCTGCGGCGTCGACACGATCACCGCGCCCTTGAGCGGCACCCGTTGCGCGATGGTGAGCTGCGCGTCGCCCGTGCCCGGCGGCATGTCGATGACCAGCACGTCGAGCGGCGCCCACGCCACGTCGTTCATCATCTGGGTGAGGGCGGACTGCACCATCGGTCCGCGCCACACCATCGGCTCGTCCTCCTTGACGAGGAAACCCATCGACATCGCCTTGAGCCCGTATTTCTCGACCGGCTTGAGCTTGTTGCCGTCGCCGTCCGGCTTTTCCCTGATGTCGAGCAGCCGCGGCACCGAGGGGCCGTAGATGTCGGCGTCCATCAGCCCGACCTTCATGCCGAGCGCGGACAGTCCCAGCGCCAGGTTCACCGCCACCGTCGATTTGCCGACGCCGCCCTTGCCGCTGGCCACCGCGATCACCGCGCCCACGCCTTCGATGCCGGAGGTCTGGGGCGCGTGCGCGTGCGCATGGCGGGCCGGCGCGGGCTCGCTGTGCGCCGTGAGCACCGCCGTCACGGAGAGCACGCCGGGCAGCCGGTTGGCCGCGTCCTCCGCCGCCTTGCGTAGCGGCTCGGCGGTGCGTCCGCGCGCGGCCGGCACCTCGAGCGAAAAACCGACATGGCCGTCGCGGACGACGAGGCCCTGGACGAGGCCCGCGGCGACGATGTCGCGCCCGCTCGCGGGATCGATAACCGCGCCCAGCGCCTGGAGAATGTCTTCTTTCGCGACCATCCCTCCCTATAGCGGGCTGCGCGCGCAAAACCAACAAAGCCGCTCGCGCCGCGTCGGTTTGGGCCCATGGCGTCGTTCCGGGCCAAGCGCAGCCCTGCCGGGCGGGCGATCCTGCGTACCCCTTCACGCAGGAGCACCGCCATGAACTTCACCGGCACCATCTTCAACGACACCATCGTGGGCACCACGAGCGACGACGTCTTCGACATGAGCCAGGGCGGCAACGATACGGTCAGCGGCGGAGACGGCAAC
>JBOHKI010000029.1:0-36749 GCA_050728855.1 Rhizomicrobium sp.
AGCAGCTCCAGCATCTGATATTCCTTGCCGGTGAGATGCACGCGGCTGCCGTCGACTTCGACCGTCTTGGCGTCGAGATTGACGGTGAGCTTGCCGGTGGTGATGACCGACTGGCTGTGGCCCTTGGAGCGGCGCACGACGGCCTGAATTCTGGCGACCAGCTCGTCCTTGTGGAACGGCTTGGTCATGTAGTCGTCGGCGCCGAAGCCCAGCGCCTTGACCTTGGCTTCGACGATGGCGTTGCCGGAGAGGATCAGGACCGGGGTCTGCACCTTGGCCAGGCGCAGGCTCTTCAGCACTTCGAAGCCGCTCATGTCGGGGAGCTGCAGGTCCAGCACGATGATGTCGTAATCGTAGAGCTTGCCGAGGTCGATGCCCTCTTCGCCCAGATCCGTCGTGTAGACGTTGAAGCCCTCGGAGCGGAGCATCAGCTCGATGCTGCGCGCCATGGCGCTGTCGTCTTCGATCAGGAGCACTCGCATAGTCTTCAAACCCCTTGCGGCCCACAGGAGCCATTTCGATGAACGGACGGTATCCTTAACTGGTTAACATCTTGTTTCGCCCCGGCGACGGGGCAGGGGTTCGCGAACCCCGGCTTAACAGAACCCGAACGGGGAATTACGCATCCCCTTGATTCGATTTGTTAAGTTTACCGCCACTTAAAGCCTTGCGGGCAAGATGGCAGCCAGGAAAACCTCTGGCACGCCCGGCTCATGCTCGCACTCCATACGGATATCGAAGCCATCCCGACGCTCCGGCGCTTCGGCCGCGTCGCCCGCATCGAGGGGCTTTCCGTCGAAGTCACGGGCGCGGCAGGCGCCATTAGCCTGGGCGGACAGCTACGGCTAACCGCCTCGAATGGCAAGACAATTCCGTGTGAGGTTGTGGGCTTCCGCGACGGGCGGGCGCTGGCCATGCCGCTGGGCACGCTGGACGGCGTGAGCCTCGGCGCACGGGCGGATTTCGAGGACCGGCCCGCGATCATCCGCCCCTGCCAGGGCTGGCTCGGCCGCGTGGTGGACGGCTTCGGCAATGCGGCCGACGGCAAGGGCAATCTGCCCCATGGCCTGAAAGCCTATCCGCTGAAGACCGCCGCGCCCTCCGCCCACACCCGCGCCCGCATCGGCGGCAAGCTCGATCTGGGCGTCCGGGCGCTCAATGCCTTCGCCACCTGCTGCAAGGGCCAGCGCATGGGCATCTTCTCCGGCTCCGGCGTCGGCAAGTCCACGCTGCTGGCCATGCTGGCGCGCAATACCAATGCCGACGCCATCGTGATCGGATTGGTGGGCGAACGCGGCCGTGAGCTCAAGGAATTCATCGAGGACGATCTGGGCACGGAAGGCCTGGCGCGCAGCGTTGTCGTCGCTGCCACGTCGGACGAGCCGGCGCTGGTGCGCCGGCAGGCGGCGTATGTCGCCATGACGGTGGCCGAACAGCTTCGGGACCAGGGCTTGCATGTCCTCCTCCTGATGGATTCGGTGACCCGTTTCGCCATGGCACAGAGAGAAGTCGGCCTCTCCGCCGGAGAGCCGCCGGCCAGCAAGGGCTACACGCCCACGGTTTTCGCGGAATTGCCGCGATTGCTGGAGCGCGCCGGGCCCGGCGAGGCCGGAACCAGCGGCTCGATCACGGGCCTGTTCACCGTACTGGTCGAGGGCGACGACATGAACGAGCCCGTCGCCGACGCGGTGCGCGGCATCCTGGACGGCCATATTGTCCTGGAACGGAACATCGCTGAGCGCGGACGCTTCCCCGCGATCAACGTGCTCAAGTCGGTTTCCCGCGCCATGCCGGGCTGCAACGACGCGCGCGAGAGTGCCATCGTAGCGGCCGCGCGCGCACCGCTTTCCGTTTACGAAGATATGGCAGAATTGATCCGTCTCGGCGCCTACAAGATGGGGACGAGCCCCGAGGTCGACGCCGCGATCGCGCTGTATCCGCGGCTCGAAGCCTTCCTCGCGCAGAAGAAGGACGAGCATACGAGTTTGGGTGATGGTTACGCCGGTCTCGAGAAGATCGTCGCTCCGGGGAAAGGGTGACAATGAAACGCCGCGATACGCTGATGCGACTGAAGCGCTTCAAGGTCGACGACCTCAAGCGCCGGATGGCCACGCTCGACGCCATGAAGGCCGACGCCGAGAAGAAACTCGCCGACCTGGAGGACAGCGTCGCCCGCGAGCGCCAGCGCGCCAACGACACCGATATCGGCCGGCTGGCCTTCCCCAGCTTCCTGCGCTCCATCGATGCCCGCCGCGAGAATCTCCGGGCCACCTTGCGCGACGTGGAGCGCGAGCGCGCCATGGTGCAGGGCGATCTCTCCGTCGCCTTCCAGGATCTCAAGAGCCTCGAACTCGCCACCGAGCAGCAGGCCAAGCGCGCCGCCGAAGTCGAATCCCGCAGGGCCCAGTCCCGCCTCGACGAAATGGCCATCGTCCGCCATCTGAGGAAGCACGCGCTCAGGCAGGCCTAAAGCTCCGGCCCCGCTGAGCGATTCTTCGGGTCGACCGGGCTCATCAGGCCTACCGCGTTGCCGTCGGGGTCTTCGACGATGGCGTAGCGCGAGCCCCAGAATGCGTCCCAGGGCGGCTGCAGTCCGCGATGGCCGGCCGCGGTCATCTTGCGATAGAGGGCATCGACGGCACGGCGCGTACCCACTTCAAATCCGATCACGACATTGCCGCGCGATCCGCCACGATAGGACGCATTGTAGGCGCGCGCGAGCTTCTGGCTGTCCAATGCCAGTTCCACGGTATCGTCGAACCCGATCCGCACATGGTGGGCGCCGGTTTTCGTGCGCCAAGCGGCGCTTGCGGGGATTTTCACGCCCAGCAGGCGATAGAAGGCGATGGACTTGTCCACATCGCGGCAGACGAGGTCGAGCTGATTGAGCGAGATCAATGGCATCTCCAGGGTTTGCGGCCAGCCTAGCGGGCGGGAGGCTCGTCCGATTGGACGATTTTGCCAGCCGCCCGTCCTCTCCGCTACCATCGCGGGGGTGCTTCGCGTAGGGGGAAGCGATGTCGTTTTCGGAACTGATTTCGCCGCTGCTGGGCCGCTGGCTGCTGGCCTGGTTCTTCCTCGATGCGGCCTGGTCGCGCGCCACGGACTGGGATTCGACCCTCACCCTGATGAGCATGAGCCACATTCCCTACGCGCCACCCCTCCTGGCCGCGGCGCTGCTGGTCATGGTGATGGGCGGGCTGTCGCTGCTGATCGGCTTCCAGACCCGCCATGGCGCCATGCTGCTCTTCGCCTTCACCGCCATCACCACGGTTGCGATGGATGCCTACTGGACCTTCTCCGACCCCATCCAGCGCGCCTCGCAATACGAGATCTTCACCCGCAACATCGCCATTGCCGGCGGTCTCTTGCTCCTCGTCGGCATGGGCCCGGGAAAATTCGCGCTCGACAACCGCGGCCAGCAGAAGCGGCGGTAGGCAAGACACTTCACGCGGGGCGCCGGAAGAAGCGCGTCATGCGATCGCCAGGCATAACTTCGCGTGAATCCGGTCCCGTCCTACCAACCGCCGCCGCCGCCACCACCGCCGCCGCCGCCGGAGAAACCGCCACCGCCGCTGCCGGAGCTGGAGCCGGGCGCGGTTGACGCGGACGCGGCCGAGGCGGCCAGCGACGCGCCGAGGCCGGAGACGAAACCAGCCGCTCCGAAATTTCCGTACGAGCCGCCCGACCACCACAGCGGCGCGTAACCGCCAGTGCCACTGGAGCCGGAGGCCTGGCCGGCACGCGCGGCTTCCGCCTCGAATCGCTTGCTCCAGCGGTTCTCGCAATCCAGTGCGATGGCATAGGGCAGGAATTTTTCGAACAAGGCGGGCGTGAGGTTCGGCGGATTGAGCACCTCCAGCCGGTCCTTCTCCGTCATGTTGAGGAACAGCGCGAAGCCGTCGATCGCGTCCCGGGTCTTGGCGCCCAGCGCCGTCGGCGCCTTGAGCAGATGATAGAAGACATAGGTCGCGACCCCGCCCGCCATGAGCAGCAATCCGGCGATCGGCGACAGCCCCAAATTGAGCATGTAGAGCCCGAAGAACCATCCGCCCACGAAGGGCAGCGCGAAGGCGGTGTAGAAGAGCGCGCTCAGCGTGTTGAGGATGCGCGAGCCCGGGCCGCCGACGCTGAGCCACTGGTCATAAGCCTGGTGCACGATGAACGCCGTGCCGACGGACCAGCCGCCCAGCCAGAACATCACGCCGGCGGAGACGCCGATGTCCTCAGATTGCAGCGCCGCCACGATCGAGGTCAGCACCAGGATCGCCACGCCGCCGACGAACCAGTGCAGGTTGGTGACGAAATACTTGGCCTCGCATTCGTGCTTCAAGGCGGTCTTCAGCGCGCCGATCGACGCGGCGATCTGGGTGTGGTTGGTCTGCTTCATCGTCACCGACATGTCGCCGTCGAACAACTTGCTGGCGAGTTGCGTTTCAGCCTGCGCCAGCCCGCTTTCGCCTTCGCTCTTGCCGGTGCGGGTCAGCACATAGGCGCCGTCTTCCTGGCCGATGGTGAGATAGCCCTTGACCGCCATGTCGATCAGCGAAGCGGCATAGGCCTTGCGGTCATAGGCCATGCGGTGGATGTCGCGCACCGCGGCGGGCGACAAACCGTCCGGCGGCGCGAACAGCGGCACGATGGGCCCGCGCGCGGGATCGCGGCCGAACTCCCACCACGCCGCCACGAAATAGGTCAGCAGCACGAAGATGCCCATGGCGACGGTGATGAGGCTGGCGTTGTCGCGCAGGAAATCGGTGCGCAGCTGGGCCGGCGTCGGCGGATAGACCGCGCCCTTGTTGAAGCCGACCGCGACGGTCAGCCCTTCATTGGCGGCGAGCTGCCCGGTGGTCTCGAAGCGCACCGTGTCGTCGGAGACGAGTTCGCTCCTGGCGTCGTGCGCGGTGGAGCCTTCGCCGCCGGTGTAGAATGAGGTCTGGGTGATATGCGCGCCGGGCGGCAGATGGATGACGGCTTCGGCATGCTCGATGGCGAATTTCCAGAAATTGCCCGTCACGTTCCAGTAGAGCTCGTCATACTTGTCGAAGAACCCGATCTGGCGCGTGGTGAGATAGGTGATGGTGTAGGTGTAGGTGCCGGGATCGAGCTCGCGATCGGGATCGCCGATGCGGATGCGCTCGCCGGCGTCTATTCCGGCGACGTCATAGGGCTCGCTTTGGCCGTCGCGCTTGACGCTCAGCACCTGGAAGCCGACGCGCACCCTGCGGCCGAGCTTGTCGGTATAGGTGGTGGGGAAGTCGCGATAGATGCCGTGATGGATCTCTTCATCCGCTACCACGACCGCGATGGTCTCGGTGACGGTCAGCGTGCCGCTGGGCGCCACCGTCACGTCGCTCTTGTAGTCGGTGATGCGTTCGTTGGTGTCGTAGGCCAGCGCAGGGCGCGCAAACAGGACGAGCGCAGTGAGGAGGAGGGCGAGCCGCGCCCTCAACTAAACGACACTTTCGGCACGGCGCGGTCCGGCTCGTCGGCCTGGAAGAACGGCGAGGGCGTGAATCCGCCCATGCCGGCGATGAGGTTGGACGGGAACTGGCCGATGGTCACGTTGTAGTCGCGCACGGTGGCGTTGTAGTAGCGCCGCGCCATCTGGATCTGGTCCTCGATGCCGGACAGGTCCGATTGCAGCATCTTGAAATTCTCGCTGGCCTTGAGCTCGGGATAGGCCTCGGCCACCGCCATGACCTTGCCGATGGCCGCGGTGATGGCGGCTTCGGTCTGGGCGCGCTGGGCGGGATCGGCCTGGCCTTCGCCCTGGCTTCTCAGCCGCGCCAACTCGTCGAAGGTCGTGCGCTCATGGCCCGCGTAACCCTTCACGGTCTCGACCAGGTTGGGGATGAGGTCGGCGCGGCGCTTGAGCTGGGTGTCGATCCCGCTCCACGCCTCGGCCACCATGTTCTTGCGGCGGACCAGCCCGTTATAGACCGCCACGGCCCACAACAGGGCGACGGTCACGACACCGAGGACGATCCAGCTCATGAGTCGGAACGCTAACCGTTCCGCCATGCTTCGTCCATCGTGGCGTCCGCCATTCCAGGCGCGCGAAAGCACCGGCGCGAATCGGCGCCGGCGCCTGCGTGCGGGATTGGACGGGCCTTAGCGGCCGATCGCGGACTTGATCGCCGAGATCACCGCGATGAGCACCGCGGCGATGATGGCGTAGGCGAGGACCGTCCCCATCGGCATTTTCATCAGCGCCGTCCAGTCGGTCTGGGCGAGCGTGCCGATGTCCTTGCCGCCGGCCTTGATCGCCGCTTCCGCAAACGTCGCGATGACGATCAGAATCAGCGCCATGACCGTGGAGGAGAGCAGCGCGCTCAGCCCCTCGGTGAACCAGGCGATGATGATGGCGGACACCACGATGGTGCCGATCAGCATCCAGTCATTCGACGTGAGAATGCCGTGAATTGTGTTCCAGATGTCGGTAAGCGCAGTCATGATACCCCCTAACAACCCCGCGAACGCCGCACTACTCCAGCGTTTTCCGTATCGGAATGATACATGAATACCCGCCCGCGGGGGAGGGAGTTGACGGCTTCCACACCGTCGCGGGCCGCGTCGGCAGAAACCCTCGAAAGCTTTGGTTAACGCAATCCGGATGCGTGGCGCGGGAAGGGCGCGGGCGCGATCTTGTTGTGAAGCCGCCGCGCCACGGTGTGGATCGCGATGGAGGCCGCGGCCTGGGGATGCTGGGTCAGGAGATGGCTCTGGCGGCGCACCGATTCCGACACATGCGGATCGCGCGGAATGCCGCCCAGATATTCCGGCACCGCGCCCAGGAACGCCTGGCAGGTGTTGCCGAGCGCGCCGGACGTGCGCCGTGCCTCCGCGTCGTTCGCCGCCATGTTGACCACGACCAGCGGCAGTTTCGCGCCGCGGCGCTTGAGCAGCTTGGCGAAGGCATAAGCGTCAGCGAGCGAAGCGGGGTCGGGCGTAAGAACCAGCAAGGCGTGATCGCACGACGCCGCGAAGTGCATCGTGGTGGCATCCACGCCGGCGCCGAGGTCGAGCAGGACACGGTCATAGGTGCTGGCCGCGCGCAGGGTCAGCACCAGGCGGTGGGCCTGGTCCTCGTCGATGTCGGCGAGCGCGCCGGAACCGGCGGGCGCCGCCAGCACGTCGAAGCCCCCGCGCGCGTGGATGCCGCCGAAGGCGTGGACCACGGCGTCGTCGAGCGGCGTGCGCCCTGCAAGCACGCCGGCCAGGTCGCCGCCGCATTCGAGGCCCAGATGCACCGTCGTGTTGGAGAGCCCCAGATCGGCGTCGCAAAGCAGCACCTTCTCGCCCTCATGGGCGAGCGCGTGGGCGAGGCTCACCGCGACAAGGGTCTTGCCCGTGCCGCCCTTGCCGGAGCCGATGGCGAGAAAGGCCGTCATTGTGTGCTCCCGCGCGATGCCATGCCGCCGGTCTCGACGATGAGCCTCGCCAGCGAAAGCGGCGTGAGTGTGTCGAGCCCGCCGGCCACATAGGGCGAGCGGGTGACGAAGGCGAGGCTGAGGTCTTCCGCCGCCGCCGCCAGCAGCGCGCCGTTGCGCCGCGCGGTGTCGAGGCAGGTGATCACGATGCGCCGCGCGCCCAACAGGCCCAGCGCCGACACGATCTCCGATGTCTCCTCGGAATCGCCGCAGGCGGACACGACCCCGATCGCCTCGACATCCGGAATCTGCGCCAGGGCTGCGAACGCCGCGCGCGCCTTGGCGTTGCGCGGATCGAAGCCGGCCGTGTCGACGATGGCGAGCGCATCGGCGGCGTTGCATTTGGCGACGGCTTCGGCGGTGGCTTCCGCCGTCTCGGCGACGATGAACTGCGCGCCGACATGGTTGGCGAAGGTCTCGAGCCGCGCGATGGCGCCAGCGCCGGCCGGATCGGTCGCGATCAGCGTCGCGCCGCGGCCGGAAAGTATGGCATGCGCGGCCAGTTTCGCCGCCGTCGCCGTCTTGCCCGCGCCGTGCGGGCCGACGAGCAGGAGCGCCGATGTCGTGGTGAGTTCGATGGCCTCGGCCACCATGCGCTTGTCGAGCGCAGAGGCGAGCGCCAGTGTCATGTCGGTGAGATTGGTTTTTTCCGCGGCTTCGGCCAGCGCATGGCCCAGCGAATCCGGCGCGCGCTGCTCGCGCAGCATGGCGATCAGTTCGGCGCGGCTGAAGGTGCGGACGTGGTGGGCGGCGTTGGGCGCGCTGTCGCGCAGCCGGCGCATGAGATTGTCGCGATAGCCGGTCTCGAAATCGGCGATAACCGCTTCCGGCTGCTGGGCCGCGACCGCGGTTTCCAAATCGGTCTCCGGCTCGTCCAGCGCCGCGCGCACCAGCACCCCGCCTTCGCGGGCGCGCTGGCTCGACACGATGATGGCGTTCGGCCCCATCTCCCGGCGCATCTGGCTCAGCGCCTGATGCATGTCGTCGGCCAAGAAAGTGCGCAGTTGCATCAGACTTGCCCCAACGTTCTCAATCGCACGCTTGCGTGGATTTCATTCTGGCTCATGACCACCGTCTGCGGCCGGAAGCGCTCGACGATGGAGCGCACGAAGGGGCGCACATGCGGGCTGGTCAGCAGCACGGGCACGTCGCCCTTGGCGCCGGCCTCGTCGAAACGCTCGCGCACGGTGGTGATGAATTGCTGGAGCTGGCTGGGCGCCATGGCGAGCTGGCGGTCCTCGCCCTGGCCCACGATGCTCTCGGCGAAAGCCTGCTCCCAGGCTGGCGACAGCGCGATGAGCGGCAGATATCCGCCCGGCGAAAGATGCTGGTTGCACAACTGGCGCGACAGCCGCGCGCGGACATGCTCGGTGATATAAAGCGCATTCTTGGTGTGGCCGACGGCCTCGGCGATGCCTTCCAGGATCGCGGGCAGGTCGCGGATGGAGACGCGCTCGGCCAGCAGCGTCTGCAGCACGCGCTGCACGCCGTTGATGGAGATCTGCGAGGGGATGAGTTCCTCCACCAGCTTCTTGTGCTCCGGCGGCAGGTCGTCGAGCAGCTTCTTGGTCTCCGCGAAGGAGAGCAGCTCGCTCATATGGGTCTTGAGCACTTCGGTCAGATGCGTGGTCAGCACCGTGCCGGGATCGACCACGGTGAGCCCGCGGAAGCTCGCCTCCTCGCGCAGGCTGGAGGCGATCCAGGTCGCGGGCAGGCCGAAGGCGGGCTCGCTGGTGTGCGTGCCCGGAAGGTCGATGGGCGCGCCGCGCGGATCCATGACGAGCAGCGATCCGGGGAACAGTTCGCCGCGTCCGGAATCCACTTCCTTGACGCAGATGCGGTACTCGTTGGCGCCCAGCTGCATGTTGTCCAGGATGCGCACGCTCGGCATCACGAAACCCATCTCGCTCGCGAGCTGCCGCCTGAGCGCCTTGATCTGATCGGTGATGCGGTGGCCCTTCACATCGTTGATCAGCGGCAAGAGGCCGTAGCCCAGCTCGACGCGCAGCAGGTCCAGCGCCAGCGCGGTGGAAATCGGCTCCTCGGACGGCGCGGCCGCGGCGCGCTCCTTCTCTTCCTGCTGCGCCTGCTCGACGGCGGCCGCGTCCTTGCGCTTGTAGGCGACCCAGGCGGCGCCGCCGATGAGGGCGGAGAGCAGCGTGAACACGATTGTCGGCATGCCGGGCAGCACGCCCACGATACCCATCACCGCGGCGGCCATGCCGAGTGCCTGGGGATAGAAGGAGAGCTGGCCGATCAGGGCCTTGTCGGTCGAGCCCTCGACGCCGGCCTTGGAGACCATCAGGCCCGCCGCGGTCGACACGATCAGCGCCGGCATCTGCGACACCAGCCCGTCGCCCACGGAGAGCACGGTGAAGGTCTGCGAGGCATCGGCGAAGCTCATGCCCTTCTGGGCGACCGCGATGATGATGCCGCCGACCACGTTGATGGCCACGATCATCAATCCGGCGATGGCGTCGCCGCGGACGAACTTGCTGGCGCCGTCCATGGCGCCGAAGAAATTGCTTTCCGATTCCAGGTTCTTGCGGCGGCTGCGGGCTTCCTTCTCGTCGATCAGGCCGGAGGAGAGGTCGGCGTCCACCGCCATCTGCTTGCCGGGCATCGCATCCAGGGTGAAGCGCGCCGCCACTTCGGCGATGCGGCCTGAACCCTTGGTGATGACGATGAAGTTCACGATCACCAGGATCGCGAACACGATCAGGCCGATCACGAAATTGCCCTGCATGATGAGCTTGCCGAAGGCCTGGATGACATAGCCGGACGCGGCGGTGCCTTCGTTGCCATGGGCGAGGATCAGGCGGGTGGAGGCGAGGTTGAGCGCCAGCCGCATCATGGTGGTGATGAGCAGGATCGCCGGGAACGAACTGAACTCGAGCGGCTTGCGGATGAATACCGCCGTCATCAGGATAAGGATCGACAGCGACAGCGAGAAGGCGAGGCTGACGTCCAGAAGCCAGCGCGGCAAGGGCAGGATCAACACGATCAGGATCGCCATGATCCCGATTGCCAGCGCCAGATCGCTGCGCTTCAGATACTGCGCGAGCGTCGCGAGGTTGAACTGCAAGCCGGACGGTGCCGGCGCTGTGGTGGTGTCGGCCATGGGCGCCTACCAACCTCCCCCTTGCGGGGAGGTCGAAAAATGCAAGCGCAGCGAAGCATTTTCCGGGTGGGGGGCACGGTGGTGCCGTGTCGTCCCAACACCCGAAAACGCTTTGCTATTTCGACCTTCCCGCGAGGGGGAGGTTGAAAGTTGTGCGCTCACCGCCTTCACCCCGCCATCCGGGCTTCGCCGTGCTGGGGGATCGCGAGGCCGGACTGGCTGTATTCGCGCAGCTTGTTCCTGAGCGTGCGGATCGAGATGCCCAGGATGTTGGCCGCGTGCGTGCGGTTGCCCAGGCAATGGTCCAGCGTGTCCAGGATCAGGTCGCGCTCCACTTCGGCGACCGTGCGGCCGACGAGATTGCGGGTGACGACGGCGGCGTTCTCCACCGCCGCCTTGACCGCGCCGGGCATGTCGGAGCGCGTGGAGTTGACCTGCGTGCCGTCCGGCAGGCGGATGGCCTCCGGCCCGATCTCCGCGCCCTGCGCCAAAAGCACGGAGCGATGGATCGTGTTCTCGAGCTCGCGGACATTGCCGCGCCAGGGATGGGCAATGAGCAGGCGCTCCGTCGCCGAGGCGATGGCGCGCAGCGGCGCGCCGTTCACTTGCGCGTATTTCTGGGCGAAGAACCGCGCCAGCGCCAGGATGTCCCGCGGCCGCTCGCGCAGCGCCGGCAGGCGCAAATTCACGACGTTCAGCCGGTAGAGCAGATCCTCACGGAACGTACCGCGCTTCACCGCGTCGGCGAGATCGCGGTTGGAGGTGGCGATGATGCGGATGTCCACCTTGACCGGCTTGGTGCCGCCGACGCGATCGATCTCGCGCTCCTGGACGGCGCGCAGGAGCTTGGCCTGGAGGCGGGCATCCATCTCGGAGATTTCGTCGAGCAGCAGCGTGCCGCCATTGGCTTCCTCGAATTTGCCGACGCGCCGGGCGATGGCGCCGGTGAACGCGCCCTTCTCGTGGCCGAACAATTCGCTTTCCAGCAGGTTCTCCGGGATCGCGGCGCAATTGACGGAGATGAACGGCTTGTCGGCGCGCGTGGATTTGCGGTGGACGTAGCGGGCGAGGACTTCCTTGCCGGTGCCGCTCTCGCCGGTGATGAGGATCGAGGCATCGGAGCCGGCCACCTGGTCGGCCAACGCGATCACCGCGCCCATCGCCTCGTCTTCGTAGATCAGCTGATGGGATTCGTCGGCGACCGCGGCCAGCACCGCGGCGATCAGTTCGGGATCGGGCGGCAGCGGCAGGTATTCCTTGGCGCCGGCGCGGATCGCGTCGACCGCCTTGCGCGCGTCGGTGCCCACGCCGCAGGCCACCACCGGCGTGCAGATGCGCTCCATGGCCAGCCCGCGGACCAGCGCCCCGATATCGAAGCCCACGTCGCAGAACACCAGGTCCGCGCCGCGGCCGCCGCGCAATTCGGCCAGGCCCTGCTCGATGGAGGAGGCGTGCGTGACTTTCGCGCCGCGGTCCATCGCGATCTTGGTGGCGGCGCCGATCTGTCCCTGGAGCGATCCGACGATGAGAAGACGCATGGTTCTGATTCCTTATCTTGATCGCTTCAGGATTGGCCGGTCTTGATGATTTCCGTCATCGTCACGCCCAGGCGGTCCTCCACGAGGACGACTTCGCCGCGCGCGACCAGCCGGTCGTTGACATAGATGTCGATGGCTTCGCCGACCTTGCGGTCCAGCTCCACGATCGTGCCCTTGCCGAGCTTGAGGAGCTGGCTCACCTCCATGCCGGACTTGCCCAGGACCGCGGACACGGTGACCGGCACGTCGAACACCGCCTCGAGGTCTGAGGCGCTGCGCTTGGCATCGGCTTCGGCCTGCGCGTCCTCGCCCTGGAGCAGGGCAGGCGCGTTGGGCGTGGCGCCGTCATGCGCCAGGTCGGGAAGTTCGACTTCGTCGTTGGAAGCCATGGTCTAGCTCTCCTGAGCCGTGGTGGGAAAACGCCGGGAAATCAGGGCCGATACGGCCTCGTCGATGGCGGCCTCGCTGCGCTCCACGCCGCCGCCGCGCCACTCGATGCGGCAATCGGCGTGGCGGAGCGATGCGTCCGCGGAAACCTGCACGCGCCCGTCGAAGCCCTCTTCATGGGCGATCTCGGCGATGCGGGACTGGAGCGCCTCGGTCACGGCGGGCGCGGCGCGCAGCACAAGCCGCGGCTCGCCGATCGCCTGATGCATGGCGTGGCGCAAGGTCTCCTCGACCTCCTCGGCCGAGAAGCGCGACAGCGCGCCATGGGCGAGCTTGCGCGCGGCGGCCAGCGCCACTAGTGCTGCCTGTTCGCGCACTGATTCGATTTGCGATGCCAGGTGCGCGAGCGCGGCATCAATGGCGGCGACCGCCTCTTTGGCGCCGCGGGCGACCTCTTCCATCGCGCGGACCTGGCCGGCGGCGAGGCCCTCGTTGCGCGCCAGCGACAGCATGGAGTCCAACTCGCCTTGCGTGATGGTCAGCCGCTTGCGGGCGCGCGCGGCGTCGCTGATGCGGTCGTCGGCCGCCTCGAACACCGTGTCGAACGTGAATTTGGTCGCGCCCATCAATACACCAGCTCGTCTTCGCCCTGTTTGTTGGCGATCATGATTTCGCCCTTGTTGGCGAGGTCCTTGGCGACGTTGACCATGCGCATCTGCGCCTCGTCGACGTCCTTCAGGCGCACGGGGCCCATGGCCTCCATGTCCTCGCGCAGGATCTTGCCGGCGCGTTCGCTCATGTTGGAGAAGAAGACGTCGCGCAGCGTGTCCGTCGCGCCCTTGAGCGCCAGAGCCAGCTTGTCCTTCTCGACGTGGCGGAGCAGCGTCTGGATCGAGCCCGGGTCGAGCTTGCCGAGGTCCTCGAAGGTGAACATCAGCGCCTTGATGCGCTCGGCGGAATCGCGGCTTCTCTCTTCCAGCGCGGTGATGAAGCGGCCTTCGGTCTGGCGGTCGAAATTGTTGAAGATTTCGGCCATGTGCTCATGGCTGTCGCGTTTGGCCGTGCGGGCGAGGTTGGACATGAACTCGACACGCAGGGTCTTCTCGACCTTGTCCAGGATGTCCTTCTGCACGCTTTCCATGCGCAGCATCCGCTGCACCACTTCCAGCGCGAATTCCTCCGGCAGCGCGCCCAGCACGCGGGCGGCATGTTCCGGCTTGATCTTGGAGAGCACGACAGCGACGGTCTGGGGATATTCGTTCTTCAGGTAGTTGGCGAGAACCGTCTCGTTTACGTTGCCGAGCTTGTCCCACATGGTGCGGCCGGCGGGGCCGCGGATTTCTTCCATGATCTGGGAGACGCGGTCGGTCGGCATGAAGCGCGAGATCAGCCGTTCGGTGGATTCGTAGGAGCCCATCAGCGAGCCGGTGGCCGACATCTGCGACACGAACTCGACCAGCAGCTTCTCGACCAGCGAGGCGCTCACCGTGCCGAGCGTGGACATGATCTGGGAGATTTCCTTGATCTCCTCGTCGTCCATCATCTTCCAGACATGCTGGCCGTGCTCTTCGCCGAGCGCGAGCATCAGGATGGCCGAGCGCTCGGGGCCCGAGAGCTGGCGGACATCGTCCTTGGCGAGGGATTTGGGTCGCGACATGGATCAGACCGGCTGGTGCAGCCAGGTCCGCACGATGGCGAGCGCTTCCTCGGGATGCGCGCTCACCACCTCGCCGACCTTGCGGATGGAGGATTCGCGCACCTGTCCTTCGATGCGCTGGATATCGATCATGCTTTCCTTGGGCGCGGGCAGCGCGGCCTGCATCGCGCCGCCATCGAGCGAGCCCTGGGCCGCGGCGGGTGCCGGCAACTGGCCGGGCCCGCCATGCTGGACCGGCACGGAGACATAGTGCCCGCCCGGGGTGAAGACGCGGCTGATCAGCGGGCGCGCCACGAAGAAGCCGATGAGCAGCGCCGTCAGCGACAGGATCGCCACCTCGATGATCTTGAACCACTGGCCCGAGTCGAGCCCCAGCAGCGGCGCGGCCACGGGCGTGACGGGGCCCGCGTCGATGCGCGCGAATTCCATGTTGGTGACCTGCACCTGGTCGCCGCGGCTCTTGTCGAAGCCGATGGCGGATTTCACCAGGCTTTCGATCTGCGCCATCTCCCGGGCGCTGCGCGGCTTGTAAGCGCCGGCGTCGGAGGTCTTGCCGTCCACGACCACCGCAACGGAGAGCCGCTTCACGTCGCCGCCGTCATTGCTGCTGGTTTTGGTGACCTTGTTGATCTCGTAATTGGTGGTCTCCTCGGTGCGCGTGGAGTCCGACTTGCTGGCGTCGCCCGCGCCGCCGCTGCTCTGGGTCGCGTTGGGCAGCGCGTTGGACACGGACACCGAACTCGAGTTGCCGCCGTTCTGGTCGGTGGCGTTCTGCTCGGTGGTCTGGGTGGAGCGCACGACCTTGGAATCCGGATCGAAGGTCTCCGAGGTTTCCTGGCTGTGATTGTACTTGACGTCGGCGGCGACCTGGACGCGCACGGCGCCCGGCCCCACCACGCTCGACACGATGGATTCGACGCGCTGACGCAGCCGGTCCTCATAGGCGTCGGTCTGCTGTTCCTCGTCGCTGGCGGTGGCGGAAGCGCCCTGTTTCTCCTCGCCGCCGGCGAGCAATGTGCCCTTGTCGTCGACGATGGCGACGCGCATCGGGCTGAGGCCCGCGACGGCGGCGGCGACGAGATGCTGGATGGCGGCGACCTGCCCCTTGTCGAGCTGGGTGCGCGTACGCAGCACCACCGAGGCCGATGGCGACTGCTCCTCGCGCGAGAAGATCTGGCGCTCGGGCACGACGAGATGCACGCGCGCGGAATCGATGCCCTCGATGGTCTGGATCGAGCGGGCGAGTTCGCCTTCCAGCGCGCGCAGCGAATTGATGTTCTGGACGAAGGCGGTGGTGCCGAATGCATCGGACTTGTCGAAGATCTCGTAACCCACACCGGCCTGCGGCAGGTTCTCGCTGGCCAGCTCCATGCGCAGCTTGGTGACCTGGTCGGAGGGCACAAGGATGGTGCCGCCGTCACCCTTGGCGTCGTAGGGCACGTTCATGGCGTCGAGCTTGGCGGTGACGGCGGCGGCGTCGCGCGGCTCCAGCCCCGCATAGAGGATGGTCTTCGCCGGCTCGCTGATCACGCCCGCGACATAGAGAAAGAACGCGGTGAGCGCGGCCGCGACGCCTGCCATGACGCCGAACCGCGCGGCGCCGACATTTCTGATGAACTCCAGCATGCATGCCTCCGCGATGGGTGGGCAAACTTTGCCGGGGTGGAGTAAAATTCGAATTAATGCGGTGAGGAGTTTTTCACCTTACCGGATCGGGTGAAACCGTTACCGAAATCTTAATCGCGGGCGCGAGTGTGGCCGAGTGAACGAACACCCTCAATCGTCATGGCCGGGTCAAGTCCGGCCAAGACGATGTGTTCTGTTGAAGCGGTAAGTGCGCCGCGCTAGTGCCTGTACTGCTGCACCCGTGTCGCGCGCAGGCCGGGCAAGCCGAAGCGGTCGATGGCGCGCTGCCAGGCGAGGAATTCCTCCACCGTCAGCGTGTAGCGCTTGCAGGCTTCGTCCAGGCTGAGCAGGCCACCGCGCACGGCGGCGACGACCTCGGCTTTGCGCCGGATGACCCAGCGCTTGGTATTCGGCGGCGGCAGATCAGCGAGCGTCAGCGGGCTCCCATCGGGCCCGATCACGTAGCTGACGCGACCTCTGCGGTCTTCGCCCATCATGAAACTCCAAACTCCATCACCCGCGCCCACGGTAACCCTGTGCCCGTTTCGGAAACGAAAACGATGATGGTAAAAAAGGCCCTATTCATGCGGCTTTTCTGTCCGATTTCGGGATTGCCGGCGTCTTCCCGGGGAGAAGACGCCGGTACCTTTCGTTAATGACCCATCTGCAGCAGCTGATCGAGCATGTCCGACGCGGTGGTGATGATGCGTGTCGACGCCTCATACGCGCGCTGCGTCGTGATCAGGTTGGTGAACTCCGTCGCCAGGTCGACGGTCGAACCCTCCAGCGCCTCGGACTGGATGGTGCCCGCGCCGCCGGTGTTGGCCTCGCCGATGGTCGGCGTGCCGGACTGCTGGGAGACCTGGTAGGCGTTGCCCGACACCGCCGACAATCCGTCCGGATTGGTGAAGGTGGCGATCGGCAGCTTGTAGATTTTCTGCGACAGCCCGTTGGTGAACTGCGCGGTGACGAAGCCGTTGGAATCGATGGAGACGCCCGAGACGCTGCCGAACAGCGCACCGTTGACGGTGGACGAGACCAGCGCCGAGGCGCTGTCGAATTGCGTCACGCCGTCGGTGCCGCCGACCGTGCCCATGTCGAGCGAGATGGTCTGCGGCGCCAGCCCCGAGGCGCTGGAGTCCCACGGGATCGTCACGTCGGCGGTGCCGGTGGGCGAGGCCGGCGTCGTGCCGGTGGGCACGACACTGGCGAGCGAGCCATCGGTGTTGAAGGTCATCGTGCCGCTGGCGATCATCGAAGACGTCGACGGATTGAGATTGTTGACGTCGCCCTGGTAGCTGACTTCGTAGGACCAGGTGTTGGCGCCCGTCTTCAGGTAGGAGACCTGAAGTGGCTGCGTGCCGCCCTGGCTGTCATAGACGTTGATGGTGCGCTGGAAGTCCGGCGTCGCCGTGCCCGCCGTCATGTCGCCGGCGGTATAGCCGCTGGTCACGGCGGTCGAAGCCTGCAGATTGGCCTGCAGGTTCATCGTCGTGGTCGACTCGGCCTTGCCGGAGAGGTTGTTCACGTTAACGGCCGTCATGTCGTTGCGGTTGGTCGGCACCGCGCCGTTGGCGTCCAGCGGCCAGCCCATCAGGTAGAGGCCGGCCGAGTTGCGCAGGTCGCCATCGGCGTCAGGCGTGAAATCGCCGGCGCGGGTGTAGAGCTGCGACTGGCTGGTTCCGGCGGCGGCCGGCGTCTGGCTGACGACGAAGAAGCCGTTGCCGGAGATGGCCAGATCGGTGGCGATGCCGGTCGAGGACAGCAATCCCTGCTGGCTGACGTTCTGGCCGACGGATGCAACCACGCCCGCGCTCGATACGTCGCCCGAGCCCATGGCCGAGGCGAGCAGGGTGGAGAAGTTGGCTTCGCCGGTCTTGTAGCCGACGGTGTTGACGTTCGCGATATTGGACGACGCGACGCTGAGGGCTTCGCTGTTCGCGGAAAGCCCGGCAACGCCTGTCATCAAGGCGCCGTAGAGACTCATTTTCGTTTCCCTTTTCGGCCCCGCGGAACTTCGCCCGCCTGTCCGAGTGGTTTCATGGGACCGTTTCTCGGCCCCGGTTGTTCTGGAATTCAGTTGTCGACCGCGGAAGCCTGCGACAGCGGCACGGCCATCGATCCGACCATCAGCATGGGCTCGGAGCCCGTGAGATTGACCTCGTCGACGACGCCTTTGCTGGCCACCGCGCTCTGAACCGCCGATCCGTCGGAGGCGAGCGCCGTCACGCCGAGCTGGTAGACGCCGTCCGGCTCCTGGTTGCCGTTGTTGTCGGTGCCGTCCCAGGAGAAATCGTGCTGACCGGACGCGGTGTCGCCGGCCGCCGAATAGACGACGTTGCCGCTCGAATCCGTCACCGTCAGAACCGTCGAGGTGGAATTCGCGCCCAGCGCGTAGCTCCAGTCGGCCTCTCCGTCCTGCAACGCCGCGTCGCCGTTTGTCACGGTGACCGTCTTGCCAAGGTAGCTTACGGCGGTGCCGCCCGCATTGCTCTGGGTTAAGCCGATCAGTGACTTCAAATTGTCGTTGGTGTTGATCTGCTGCTCGACGCCGGAGAACTCCACCAGTTCCTGGGTGAACTGGTCGGAGTCCATCGGGTTCATCGGATCCTGGTTCTGCAGCTGCGTGGTCAGCAGCTGGAGAAAGGTGTCGAAATTGCCAGAAAGCTGCGACATGGCGGAGTCCGTTGAGGAGCCCGTCGTCGTGGCCGGAACGCTGGTGGTGGGTGCAACGGTTGTCATGGTGTCCTCTAGACCCGGATGTCGAGCCGGTCGCTCGCGATGTTGTGAACGGGAATTGCGGGAGTGGCCTCGGTCACGGCCGTGATGCTGAGCGCGCGGCCCCTGGCGAAGGATTGCGGCGCGCCGCCGGTGTCGCGGTCCTGGCCGCGCAGCGAGAAGGAGAGCCCGCCGCCGCCGACATCGACGCCGGAATCCTTCAGCGCCTGGCTGAGCGTGCTGGAATCGCGCTGGAGCAGGGCGAGCGTCTGCGGCTTGTCGGCCGACAGATGCGCCTGCGCCTTGCCGCTGTCGTCGACGGAGAGGCGCACTTCGATGCGCCCGAGCTCGGCCGGGTCCAGCCGGATGTCGAACTGCTTGGAGCCGGCCAGCGATTTCGCCGCGATGTTCACCGCCAGCGCCGAAAGATCCGGCTGCGGCGCGCTGTGCGAGGCTTGCGCGATATGAAGTGCCGCAGCGGCTTGCGGCGCCAGGGCCTGTTGGATGGGTGTGGCCGCGCCGATCGCGGAATTTGGCGGGGCCGACGGCTGCGCGGTCTTGACATCCGTGTGCTGCGCCGCGGATGCCGCGGCCTGTTGCGCGGACGGCGGCGCGGAATAGGAGGGCGCCGCCGGTTGCGGCGCGTTCGCGGGCGCGGGCTGGTGGTTCTGCGAATTGTCCTGCGGCGCGCCCTGCCCGTTGCCGCCGCCATCCTGGCTGTCGGGCCGGGCGTCAAACTTCACGGGCAGCGTTTGCGCCTCCGTGGTCTGCTGCGGCGTCGCCGGACGCAACAGATGCTGCGCCAGCTTGCCCGCATCGGCCTGTGCCGGCGTGTCATTCGCGGCGAGGTCCTTGGCGATCGCGTCCTTGGCCGCGGCATCGCCCGGCGTGCCCGTCTCGTCCAGATCGTCACCGGCGTGAGCCGGCATCACGGGAAGCGTCGGCGTGCCCGGCTTGACAATGGGCGCCTGCGCCTGCGGCGTGAGCATCGCGCGCAATTGCGCCGGGTTGACGGATTTGAGATTGGCGAAAGGTTGGAATTTGTCTTCGATCGCGCCCGCGACGGCGTCGGCGCCCTTCGGGAGCACAGTCTGCTGAATCGCAAGCGGCGTCGCCACCTGCTGGCCCGCGAGCGCGGCCGCGGCCGCGTCGTTCGCATTGCTGTCGGTCTTCGCGGGCTCTGCGGTCGCTTGTCCGCCTGTAGCCGCGCTCGTCTTGGCGAGCGCATCGGTTGGCGTTGAGGATTGCGCGCCCGCCGCGGGATTGAGTTTCGCTAGCAGTGCGGCGAACACCGCGCCTGCGCCGGCACGCGGCGCCGGCTGCGCGCCGGTCACGGACGTGACGGCGTTCGGCAAGGCGATCTTTGCGGCTTGCAATGCCAAGAGGCGTAATCCGGATTGACCCGGTGCCGCTGTAGCAAGCCCCGGACCAGTGCGAGCGCCCCTCGCATTTGCTGGATTTGCGCTGGAAATTGCGGCGGTCTCATGGCGGATGCGGCAAGGCAGCGCTTGCCGCTCCGGCAAAACATGCCGGGTGTGGCGGCGATGCGCGCGCCGGTTTTCCCCGCAATTCCGCGACTTGTGCTGGCATGGCGCTTGCGACCACCGCTGCGGATCGGAAGGAGTATTGCGTCTTGGCGCTCAACGGCATTCTGTCGAACGCATTGTCCGCGTTGCAGACCAACAGCGCCGCCTTGCGCGTCGTGTCCGGCAACGTCGCCAACATCAATACGCAGGGTTACGACCGCCGCGTCGTCAACGAGCAGGCCCAGGTCGTGGGCGGCCAGCTCCAGGGCGTCGGCATTGAAAGCATCCAGCGCGTCGCCGACCAGTTCCTGAATCAGGAAGCACTCTCCGCCAATGCCGGCTCCTCGCAATATTCCACCGCCAGCGGAATCCTCGACCAGTTGAACGGGCTTCTCGGCCAGCCGGGCGACGGCACCGCGCTGACCTCGCAGCTGGGCGACGTCTTTTCCGCGTTGTCCGCGGCGTCGCTGTCGCCATCGTCGAGTGCCAGCCAGCAGGGCGCGCTCATCGCCTTTCAGAATCTCGCCTCGACGGTCTCGAGCCTGTCGACGTCGATCTCCGGGCTCCAGACCCAGGTCGATCAGCAGATCACCGCCGCGGTGCCTACGGTCAACAGCCTGATCCAGCAGATCTACACGCTGAACCAGCAGATCACGACGGCCACCGCCTCGGGCGACCAGTCGAGCGGACTGCTCGATCAGCGCGACCAGGCGGTGCAGTCGCTGTCGCAATATATGGGCGTGCGCACCTCGACCAGCGCCAACGGCCAGATGACCGTGATGACGGATGACGGCGTCAACCTGGTGGGCGACACCTACGCCCAGCTCTCCTATCCCGGCGGCGGCACCAGCGGCAGCTATGGCGCCATCCAGCTTTCCAACATCAACCCGCGCACGGGCGCCGTCATCGGCACCGCGACGGCGCTCGATCCGCATCTGGATTCCGGTTCGCTCAAGGGCCTGATCGATACGCGCGACGGCACGCTGGGCGATCTCCAGCAGGAGTTGGGCGCCTTCGCGCGCCAGACCGCGCTCGCCTTCAACGCACAGCACAACGCCAACACCGCCGTGCCCGCGCCGTCCTCCCTGGACGGCCGCGACACCGGGCTGCTGGCGGGCGACGCGCTCAACTTCTCCGGCAAGACGACCGTCGCCATCGCGGATTCCAGCGGCAATCTCGTCTCCCGCGTCGACATCGATTTCGGCGCCGGCACGCTCAGCGTCGATGGCGGCGCGGCTGTCGGCATTGGCACGACGGTCGGCAGCTTCGCCACCGCGCTCAATTCCGCGCTCGGCGCCAACGGCTCGGCGAGCTTCGCCAATGGCCAGCTCGCGATTTCCGCCAACGGTTCCGACGGCGTGGTGGTGCAGGACGACGCCGCGACGCCATCCAGCCGCGGCGGCGCGGGCCTCTCCCAGTTCTTCGGCCTCAACGACCTGTTTGAGGGCGGCGCGCCTTCCATTCTCGCCACCGGACTGTCGGCATCGGACGCCGGCGGGTTCTCCGCCGGCACGATGAATTTCGTGCTCAAGGGACCGGACGGTCAGGTCGCCAAGCAGGCTAGCGTCACGGTCGCCCCGGGCGATTCCATTGGCACCATCGTTTCCAACCTCAACGCCGCGTTCGCGGGCACCGTCAGCTTCTCGCTCGGCGCCGACGGTTCGCTCTCCGCCACGCCCGCCAATGCCGGCAACACGCTCAACGTCACCAGCGACACCACGGCGCGCGGCGGCACGGGCTTGAGCTTCACCGCGCTGTTCGGCGTCGGCATCCAGCAGGCCGGCGCGCAGGCTTCCGGCTTCAGCGTCAATCCGGCGATCGCAGCACAGCCCTCGCTGCTTGCCTTCGCGCAATCCTCGCTCGACCCGGCCAGCGTCGCGGGCAGCGCCATCCTCGGCAGCGGCGACAATCGCGGACTGCTCGCGCTGGAAGATGTCGGCAACAGCCAGCAGAGCTTCGCCCGCGCCGGCGCCATCGGCGCGCAGACCTCCACGCTCGGCGCCTATGCGGGCTCGCTCTACCAGGACGTGGCGACGAAGAGCCAGACGGCGTCCACCAACGCCACGACCCAGGGCGACCGGCTGAGCGAGGCGCAATCGCGCCAGTCCAGCACCTCGGGCGTCAATCTCGACGAAGAGCTTTCCAACATGATGATGTACCAGCAGGCCTACAGCGCCGGCGCGCGCATGCTGAGCGTGGCGCAGCAGCTGTACGATTCGCTGCTCCAGGCGGTGTGAAGGATAAGACGATGAGCATAGACCGCGTAGCCACCAACACCCAGGCCCAATACCTGCTCTCGCAGGTGATGCAGGCCTCCCAGGCGATGAACAATTCGCAGGCCCAGGTGGCCAGCGGCAAGGCCGCCACCGACTATGCCGGCATCGGCGACAAGACCGCGGCGCTGGAAGCCGCGCGCTCCGCCGGCGCGCGCACCGATGCCTACCAGACGGCGACCAACCTCGCCCTCAACCAGGCGAACATGCAGGACACGCAGCTCACGTCCCTGTCCGATCTCGCCAACACCTGGCGGCAGGACATCACCCAGGCGCTGGGCAATGGCGATGCCTCGACTCTGACGACGGATGCGCAGAGCATCCTCGACCAGCTCAACACCATCCTGAATTCCAAGGACGCCAACGGCAATTATCTCTACGGCGGCGACCACAATTCCAACGCCCCGCTGGCGGCCTCGACTCTGGCGGACCTGGTGGCGCTGCCCTCCGCCTCCGCCGCCTTCGCTAACGGCACGGTGAAGAGCGCGGTGCGGGTGTCCGATGGCCAGACCGTGCAGGTCGGCGTGCTGGCGTCCGACGCCGGCCAGCAGCTGTTGCAGAGCCTGAAGGACGTGGCCGATTTCAACGCCGGCGCGAACGGCCCGCTGGGCTCGACGATCGATGCCGCGCAATCGACATTCCTGTCCGGCGCCATTCAGGGCGCGCAGGCCGCGGCGCAATCCGTCAACACCGTCGCCGCCGCCAACGGCGCGGTCTACCAGCAGCTCCAGGACGCGAGCGCGACCCAGCAATCCATGTCGACGCTCTACAAGGGCTTCGTCTCCGACATCCAGGACGTCGACATGTCGACCGCGGTCGCCAACCTCAACCAGAACCAGGTCGCCCTCCAGGCCGCCCTCCAGGTGACCTCCCAGCTGAACCAGATTTCGCTGCTGAACTACCTGCCCGTTAGCTCGAGCAACGGCTAATTTCGAAGACTTTCCCTAGGGGGTAAGCTGGTTTCCTTGCGCGCCATCGCGCATGCCCCTATATCGCCGCGATGACCGCCCTGAACTCCCTCGGGTTTGCCAAGCCGCCGCGCGACACACGCGTGGTCGCGGCCATGTCGGGCGGCGTGGATTCCTCGGTCGTGGCGGCGCTGCTCAGCCGCGAGGGCTACGACGTCGTCGGCGTGACGCTGCAGCTGTACGACGCGGGCCGCGCGGCGAAGAAGAAGGGCGCGTGCTGCGCCGGCGCCGACATCCACGATGCCAGGCGCGTGGCCGAAGCTCTCGCCATCCCGCATTACGTTCTGGACTACGAGGCGCGCTTCAAGCGCGCGGTGATGGACGATTTCGCCGGCGCCTATGCGCGGGGCGAGACGCCGATCCCCTGCGTCGCCTGCAACGACAAGATCAAGTTCGCCGACCTGCTCGACACCGCGAAGGAACTAGGCGCGGACGCGCTCGCCACCGGGCATTATGTGCGCCGCGTCGCGAGCGCGGCCGGCGCGGAGCTGCATCGCGCCGCCGATCCCGCCCGCGACCAGAGCTACTTCCTCTATCGCACCACCGCCGAGCAGCTCGCCTTCGTGCGCTTCCCGCTGGGCGCCATGGAGAAGAAGGACGTTCGCGCGCTTGCCACGCAACTCGGCCTCGCGGTGGCGGACAAGCCCGACAGCCAGGACATCTGCTTCGTGCCCGATGGCGATTACGCCGGCGCCGTGGCAAGGCTCCGCCCCGATGCGGCGCGGCCCGGCGACATCGTCGATCCCGACGGCCGCGTCGTCGGCCGCCACGACGGCGTGATCCATTTCACCGTCGGCCAGAGGAAGGGCCTCGGCCTGTCGGGCAACGACGCGCCGCTATTCGTGCTCAAGCTCGATGCGGCCAATGCGCGTGTCGTCGTCGGCCCGCGCGAGGCGCTGCGCACGCACACGATCCACCTGCGCGACATGAACTGGCTCGTGCCGCCGCGCAGCGTCGACTGCGCCGTGAAGGTCCGCTCGATGCGCCCGCCCGTCGCCGCCACCGTCACGCCGCTCGACGGCGGTGCGGTGGTCGAACTCGCGGGCTTCGAGGAGGCCGTCGCGCCGGGGCAGGCTTGCGTCTTCTACGACGGCACCCGTGTCCTGGGCGGCGGCACGATCGCCAGAGCCGAACCGGCGAGAGCGGCGGCCTGAACCGCCCCTTTGCTTGACACCCCCGGCCCCCTTCCTTACATCCCCCGCCTCGGTTGGCAGCGTAGCTCAGTGGTAGAGCAGGGGAATCATAATCCCTTGGTCGGGGGTTCAAATCCCTCCGCTGCTACCAGTCCCCGCGCTAGGAGGAATGGCGGTCTTGGCGGCTTCACCCATCACGCTCGCGGATATCCAGGCCGCCGCCACGCTCATCAAGGGCGCGGTGTCGCGCACGCCGACCCTGCATTCCTCTACGCTCTCCAAGATCGCGGGCTGCGAGATCTGGCTCAAATTCGAGAACCTCCAGTTCACCGCCTCCTTCAAGGAGCGCGGCGCGCTCAACAAGCTGACCTCGCTGACGGCCGAAGAGCGCAAGCGCGGCGTCGCCGCGATGAGCGCCGGCAACCACGCCCAGGGCGTGGCCTATCACGCCGGCAGGCTCGGCATTCCCGCCACCATCGTGATGCCCGAAGGCACGCCCTTCGTGAAGGTCAAGCACACCAAGGCGTTCGGCGCGCGCGTGATCGTGGAAGGCGCCACGCTCAGCGAATCCTTCAGCCGCGCAAAACAGATCGCCGCGGACGAGAACCTCGTCTTCGTCCATCCCTATGACGACGCCCGCATCATCGCCGGCCAGGGCACCGTCGCGCTCGAGCTGCTGGAAGACGCGCCGGCGCTCGACACGCTCGTCGTTCCCATCGGCGGCGGCGGGCTGATCTCGGGCATCGCCACCGCCGCCAAGGCGCTCAAGCCCGGCATCGAGATCTACGGCGTGCAGGCCCATCGCTATCCCTCGATGTACGACGCGGTGAAGCAGGCGAGCCTGCCATGCTCTGGCCAGACCATCGCCGAGGGCATTGCGGTGAAGGAGCCCGGCGGCATCACGCGCAAGATCGTGGCCGAGCTGGTGAAGGACGTGCTGCTGGTCCACGAGCACGAAATCGAGCGCGCGATCTACACCCTGCTCGAGATCGAGAAGACCGTGGTCGAGGGTGCGGGTGCCGCAGCTTACGCCGCCGTCGCCGCGAACAAGGACATCTTCCACGGCAAGAGGGTCGGCATCGTGCTCTCCGGCGGCAACATCGACATGCGGCTGCTGTCCAACGTGATCCTGCGCGAGCTGATGCGCGAGGGCCGCATCCTGTCGCTGGTGGTGGAGATCGAGGATCGCCCCGGCTGGCTCGCCCGCATCACCACGCTGGTCGGCGAGGCCGGCGGCAACATCCTGGACGTCTCCCACAACCGCATGTCCCCCGACATGCCGGTGAAATCCGCCGACCTCGGCATGACCATCGAGGCCCGCGACGCCGCGCACGGCGAAGAGATCAAGGACGCGCTGAAAAAAGGCGGGTTCATGCTGCGGGCGCCGTATTCGCGGGGCTGAGGCGCAGGCAAGGCGGCTGTCCGCTCTCGCCAATTTGAGCGGCATGGATTAGGCTGGCGCCACCACCACCGAACTTGATTGAGCCCGCGCGGACGGCACCGTTCGTCAGGCGCGGCCCGGGGAGATGCTCATGTGGCGCATGCTCGCGACAATCTCCATGGCGGGCTTGCTCGGGGTTTCGGCTTACGCCCAGGCTCCGCGTGACGCTTCCGATGCGAAGGCGCAGGCGCTGATGGCCGCGTGCAGGGCCGCGAGCGGAGGCCAGGCGCTGGACAAGCACATGGCGTTCCACGAAACCGGAACGATCATTCGCGACGGCAAGGCCGGCACCTACGAGATGTATGCCGATCTTCACGCGCTGCGGACTGCCGGCATCCACACGCTCGGGGGTCAGGTGGCCGGCGGCGGCTTCGATGGGACCACCGCCTGGCATCTCGGCCCGGACGGCAAGGTGACGACGTCCACCGATGCCAAGGAGATCGCCAACGCCAGGTCGGACGCCTATTTCACGATCGCCGCCTACAACTGGCCGGAGCGATTTCCGGCGACGTTCCGGTATGTCGGCAGCCTGAGCTACCAGTCGAAGTCTTACGACGTGGTGGAGATCACACCCGAAGGCGCGACGCCGGCCGAACTTTGGCTGGACAAGAAAACCCATCGCATAGCGCGCTTCACCGTCACGGATGGACAGGACACGGCCAGCGGCGGGATCTGGGACTATCGCCTCGTGGATGGGACCTTCATCGGGTTCAAGAATCTCCAAATCAAAGGCGCGCACAAGATGACCCAGACGCTTGCAACCTTCGACTACGTCCCGCTCGACCCCAAGCGCCTGGCCCACCCCCCTGCCGGCAATTGACGCCCGCGGCGGTTCGCGTCGTTCCGGGCGATGCACTGGTCGTACCACCCGGACTCACTGATGCCGAAGATGACCCCCGGCCGGCCCGCCCATATCACCACGCCCGTCGGCGAAGTCGGCGCCAGCATCCCGACGTGTGCCACAACCGCATGTAGGAGGCTGGCGCGCCGGTATCATCACGGCAGCCGTGTGAACGATTTGCTGTATTCTGTTCAGCGGGCGGGGAGGCCCAGAGAGCAGTCAACGCCTAAATTTACGCAGTCGGTACTGTGCCACCGTCGATCACGTATTCCGTTCCGGTGATGGACGCGGCGCGCGGAGAAACCACAAACGCGATGAGATCGGCGACTTCCTTCGGCTTGGCCGGCCGCCCAAGCGGAATGCCCCCAAGACCCTTCATGATGATTTGCTTGCCGCCTTCGTAGTCGGTGCCTGCTTGGGCCGCGAGCCGCTCTGCCAGCCGAACCGACGCTTCGGTCTCCACCCAGCCAGGAGAAACGCGCACGACACGCACGCCCTTGGGCGTTACCTCCTTGGATAAGCTCTTGCTGTAAGTCGAGAGCGCGGCTTTGGCGGCGGCATAGGCCGTCGTCGACTCGGGAAGCGGCAACTCGTGCTGAATGGACGTGACATGCACAATCACGCCGGAGCCCTGATCGATCATCGACGGGAGCAGCGCGCGGTCGAGCCGAACGGCGGGCATCAGGTTTTGGTTTATTTCCTTCCACCATTCGGCATCGTCGAGCGCCGCAAAGCCACCGCCGGGGGCGCTTGAACCGCCCAGCACATCGACGACAATGTCGATTCCGCCCAACTCTTCAAGAACAGACTTGGCGACGGCGGCGCATCCCGCGGAAGTCGAAAGATCGGCAGCGATATAGCGCACGCCCTTGAGAGGTTCGCCAGGCACCGAACGCGCGCATGCGACGACCCTCGCGCCAGCGTCTTGCAATACTTCGACGACCGCAGCGCCGACCCCCTTCGTTCCGCCTGTGACCAATGCGCGACGGTCGCTAAGTTCGAGATCGAAGCTCATGGAATGATCTCCAAGTTCGCGATCTTGCCGCGCTCCTGCCGGAAGAAGAAACGCAGGTCAATCTCGCCACCCGGAAAATTGCCTTCCAGATGGCACGCTACGACAGTCGTTCCATTCTCCTGCGCCGACCGGAGGGGTTCGCAGGTGTAGGTGTATTTGGCGGACGTTTGGGTCTTCCATTGCTTAATGGCAGCAACGCCGCCGTAAGTATGGCCTTCGTCTTTGACGACGGCGTTGTTCGTAAAGCACCGCGCAACGGCCTCGCTATCGAGTTTGTCGGCAGCGAAGTAGGCGGAAATCGGTTCCGGGAGATTGAGGCGCCCTGTCATCGGAAACTCCATCATATCGATGGAGTCAGAATGAGGACTACCAGCAGATAAGATAATAGCCTACAATCGAACTAGGCTATTAAGGAAACGAGGTATAATGCGCGGGGCCGAATTTGCGGAGTTGAAAGCTTTTGCTGCAGTCGTTGAGCGCGCGAGTTTTTCCCGCGCTGCCGACCATCTCGGTCTGTCGGCATCGGCCTTGAGCCAGACGATACGCCAACTCGAAACACGGCTCGGCATTCGGTTGCTCAATCGCACGACGCGAAGCGTCGCACCGACAGAGAGCGGCACACGGCTCTACGAGCGTATTGCGCCGATAATGCAGGACATGGATGCCGCCGTCGCCGAGGCGGTAGCGGCTACGGGACGGGCCGCAGGCGTCTTGCGCATCAATACGCCGGGTATGGCTGCCAAGAAACTCATCGCACCGAGACTCGGCCGCTTTCACCGCGATCATCCGGACGTGGTGCTCGATATCGTCATCGACGACGGTATCAGCGACATCGTTGCCGGGCGCTTCGATGCGGGCATTCGGATCGGCGAACGTCTGGAAAAGGATATGATCGCCGTTCGGCTGACACCGGACGTGGAAATGCTGGCGGTCGCCTCGCCAGACTATCTGGCACGTCATGGAGCACCGAAAGCCCCGACCGAGCTGCACAATCACGCCTGCATCAACTGGCGGTTTCCGGGAAGCGGGAGCATTTATCGCTGGAAACTGGCGAAGAAAGGAAAGGAGATCGAGTTGGAGGTGGAGGGTCCGCTGATTTCAAATCTGCAAGAAGTCGTTCTGGAAGGTGCACTACAGGGCTTGGGCATCCTTTACAGCTACGACCACGAACGCGTGCACGAGTCGATTGCGGCGGGCCGGTTGAAACGAGTCCTCGCCGACTGGTCGCCGACTTTTCCCGGTCTTTTCCTCTATTACCCAAATCGACGCCACTCTCACCCGGCGCTTCGCGCGTTTATCGACTGCCTGCTCGACCGAGCTACGTCCGGGCAAAAGACCTCGCCCAATCCCTCCCAAGACCGACGTGCCAGAAGACGTTCCTCCTCGCCTAAAGCTGCGGTATAGATTGCGGTGGTTTCTATACGAGCGTGACCTAGCCAACGTTGAACAATATTTAGCGGAACGCCTCTTTGCACGGCCTCGATGGCGAACGCGTGACGAAGCGCCTTCGGCTTGCGAAGCGGTTCTACTATCTGCGCATTTCTCATTATTGCTTTCACAACACCCCAGGCGGTTGTGCGGCCCCATGGCCAGATGCGGTGTCCGGGCAAGGTTCCAGTCTGTTCAAGTAGCTTGAGTAACTCTTGTGGTGCCGGCACAGCGCGAAACACACACTTCTTTCGCTGCTTCAGCGTCTCGAAAATCACAGTATCGTTGCCTTTGTCGATGCGCTCGGTTGTAAGAGCCAACACCTCCGAAATCCGGGCTCCCGTAAATACGAGCGTTAAGCAGAAGGCTCCGACCTTTCCGCCTTGCGCAGAGGCCGCGCGCGCAAACGCCAAGCGCTCGCGCGCGACAAGATATTTTCGATTGCCGATCTGGTCGAATAATGAACCGCTCATGAACGGCACCAGACGCACCGCGGAAAAATTCTGCCAGCGAGACCCGTTGACGGGGGAAAGGGGGTGTGAACAGGATACGGCATTCTGTTCACCGCGTGTGCTCGATCCTCCTGCGCCCATCTTCGGGTAGGAACGCGAAGCGCGCGCGTCGTTCGTCGCGTGCGGCTTGCGCCGGCCGCGCCTATCCCTTCCCCGCCGCCTTCTTGCATTCGTCGGTGAGTTCGTCGATGCCGACGCCGCGGCATTCGGGGATGAGGGCTTCGGCGCCCTGCTGGTTGCCTTCGGCGCGCAACAGTTCGATGCGCTTGGGCAGCAGCACCGGGGAATCCTCGAAGCGCGTCACGGCCTGGGCCATCAGCGTGTCGGCCTTGGGCCAGGCCTGCTGCTGGATGTAGATGTCGATCAGCCGCGAATAGATTTCCCACGACGGCTCGGGGCTCTGCACCGCCTTGACCAGCGCGGCCTCGGATTGCGGCTTCTCGCCGGCGCCGGCGTAATATTCCGACGCCACGAACTCGGTGTAGGCGTGATCGGCGGTGGGCGCGCCGGTGGACGCGGCGACGTCGCGGCCGGCGCTTGCCGGGTTGCCCTGGGAATGATCGGCGACGTAGGCGGACGCGTTCTCCGCCAGCGTGTAGTGCGCCAGCATCGCGGTGATATGCGGCTTGTAGGGCGACTTGCTTTCGGGATCCCAGGCCAGCGGCGTGGTCGGCTTGGGCGCGATGTCGCGATAGTTGGCGTATTCGTATTCCGACAGCAGGTCGGCGCGCTCGCCCGAGGGATGATGCGAGGTCGCGTCCTCGGCCATGTTGTCGACCGCGGCGTCGAAGGCGAAGATCGCCACGTCCGCGATCTGGTCGTTGGAGGGGCGCCCGCCGGCCAGCACGGTGCTGAGGACGCTGAGCCCCGAGCCGATCAGATGGCCGGTGTCCTGGTCCTGGTCGGCGTTCTTCTCGGCCTGCTTGGCGGCGGCGGCGGCTTCCTCGGCCTCGCGCTCCTGCTCGGCCAGCTTGTCCATCACCGAATAGGCGGCGTCCGGGTCGTAGCCGGCGCGCACCATCAGGTCGAAGCCCAGCGCGTCGGCCGCGTCTTCCTGGTCCTTGGCCATCTGCGGCATCAGCACGTTGGCGGAGAGCTTGGCCAGGTGCCGCGCCACGTCCAGCCCGCGCACGATGTTGGCGCCGGCATGGCCACCGATCGAGATCGCGGCGGATTGCGCCACCACATCCACGGCCGCGCCGTTCACCACCGCGTAGTATTGCGCCTTCTTCTCCCAGTTGGAGACCTGGTGGCGGTAGATCGCGTGGCTCACCTCGTGGCCCAGCACGAAGGCGAGCTCATCCTCGTTCTCCAGCAGTTCGAGCAGCCCCACGGTGATGACCAGCGTGCCGTCCGGCGTGCACTCGCCGGCGAATTCCGGCGTCGCCAGCACGCGCACCTGCGGATGGAACGAGGCCGGCATCGGCAGCCCGCGCACCAGCCTGTCGAGCACGCCCTGGACGTAGGCGTTCAGCTCCGGCGACGGCACGAAGCCCTGGCCGCGGCTGCGCATGATCCCCACCGCGCGCGGCCGCCCGGCCAGAACGTCGCTGTAGTCGGCGGCGAAAACGAGCTGGTCGACGGCCCTGCCGTGGCGCGGATAGCCATCGCCCTGGCTGGCGATGGCGTTGCCCGAAACAACGAGTGCCGCGGCGGAAGCGAGAAGGACGAGCGTGCGCATCAATGCGATCCTCCGGTCTTGGGGCAGCCTTCGCCCAGCCCGCGCGTGGCGCCGGCCTTCACCTGGGTGGTGCCCATGGCGAGGTTGCGGCACACCGGCTGGCTGCCGCGGGCGAGGCGGTACTTCACCATGTGCGGCTCGACCCAGTATTTCGTGCCGCCGACGCTCACCTGGAGCATGGCGTTGGGCCAGCGCCCGCTGATCGGCGCGCAGGACGGAAACGCGTCGCGCGCCACGGTCTGGACTTTCTTGGTGCCTTGCGGGTCGGAATACAGATCGACCTGGTCGGTGCGCGCCGCGATCACCACATCGCCGGCCGTCGACGTGCAGGCGTCGCTGGAGGACGACGAAGACGAGAACAGCCCGGCCTGCGCGGGAAGCGCGGCCATGGCGAACAGTCCGGCCAGCAACACGGTTTTCATGCGGCTTGCTCCCCTTCCGATGCGTCCGGCGGGTCTCCCGCCACCACGTGATGCAGATAGCCCCACACCGAATCCGGCAGGCCCACCAGCAGCATTGCGGCCAGTTCCACCGACACGAAAATCACTTCCACCCAGTTGGCGACCGACAGGCCCGACGCCAGCGTCAGCGCCAAGCCCACCGCCAGCGCCAGGCCGAAGGCCAGCCAATGCCACACCGTCTCGAGCGCCTTGTCGAGGAAATATTCGAAGGTCGCGCTGCGTTCGTGGCCCTCCCGCGCCGCCGCCCGCCGCTTGCGCCGGATCCGTCCCATATGGAGCCAGGTCAGGACCAGGATGACCGGCACGATGGCCAGGGTCTGCGCCGGATCGTTGGAGAGGACCTCGCCCTGGATCGTCATCACGTTCTGCTGGGGCCTGCCCCGGTAGGTGAGAAGATTGTCCAGCGCCATGGCGTGAACGAAGACGCTGGCGATCTTGCCGTTGACCGGCGAATAGCTCTGGTCCTGCGCGCCCTCCAGGTTTCCGCCGTAATAGACGATCTTGCCCGTGACCAGGGCGTCGGATTGCGGATCGTCTCCGTTCATGAGGTGGACGACGGGGATGACCGTGTCATAGGGGCAGGGGTTCTGGACCGCCGCCGGATCGAAGAAGGCGAGATAGACGCGCTGAAATCCCGAAATATGCGCGTTGCAGGCGGGCCCCAGCCATTTCGCGTTGTTCGGATTGATCGCGGTGCCCCACACCAGCTCCATCCTGCCGTTCAGGTGCTTGAGCGGCGTCTTGGGGAAATTGTCGGCGAACACCGTGAAAGCGTTGGAGTAGCAGGTGCCCTCGAACCGCGGCTTCGCGCCGAAGCAGTTGCCGGTGATGTAGTATTGCCGCGACACGCCGTTATAGACGGGGATGGAGGGATCGAGGATGCGCACGCCGGTCTTGGCGAATTCTGGCCTGAGCGCGGATTCGCCATAGGGCGTGTCGAGGCCGCCCTCGAAATAGAGCGGGATGCCGTCCTTCTTGTATTTCTGGATCTCGTCCACGAGGAGCGGCAGCGTCGGATCGGGCCGCGAATCCACGAACAGGAAGTCGACCACCACCGCCTTGGGCTTGTCGGCGCGCAACGCATCCAGCATGCGGGCGTGATCGGCATAGCTCCACGGCCACGGCGTCTGCAGCTGTTGCAGCGTGTCTTCGTCGATCAGCGCGATGGCGACCTGGTCGCGTCCCTCGGTGCCGTAGAAATACGGTCCGGTGATCAGCAGGTCGGCGATGTCCTGGGTGTAGCGCTGGGTGAGGTCTGAGAATCCGAACGGATTCATCTCGATCTGGAACACCGCGAACAGGAACAGGAACCCCGCCACGAACCAGTAGGGCACGCGCTGGGAGAGCACCGCCATGTGCACGCGATCCGGCCGGCGCACGCGGGTGACGATCTTGCGCACCGGGCCAGGCTTGCGTGGCGGTGGCGGTGGTTCGGGCGTTTCGTCGTTGGACATCGGCTTCCCCCGCCCGAAAACTAGCATCCCGCTTCCTCCCCCGCGAGAGCGGGAGAGGAAGCTTCAGCGGGAAAATTTCTCGCTCAGCACGATGGAGGACACCGTCCGAGCCACGCCGTGGGCGCGGCCAATGCGGTCGAGCACGGCGTCCATGCGGGTGGGGGTGTCGGCCTCCACCGTTGCCACCATGTCGAAGGCGCCGGAGACGGCGGAGAGCGAGCGCACTTCCATCATGCGCTTGAGTTCGGCTGCTACGCGGTCGGCCTGGCGCGCATCGGCGCTGATCATGACAATGGCGGAGAGCTTGCGCGCGTGGGCTTCGTCCGCCAGCCGGACGGTGTAGCCGCGGATGGTCTTCTCCCGTTCCAGCCGCGCGATGCGCTCCTGCACGGTCGACCGCGCAAGTCCCAGCTTGCGGGCGAGCGAGGCGGTGGGCTCCCGCGCGTTGTGCTTCAACAACGCTATCAGCTTGGAATCCGTGTCACGCATGTGAGCCCCGTCTCCACCTCCCCCTTGCGGGGAGGTCGAAAAATGCAATGCATTTTTCGGGTGGGGGCCTCGCGCGCCTCGCCCCCACCCGAAAAAGCTTCTCGCTTTGCTCGGCGCTTTTTCGACCTCCCCGCAAGGGGGAGGTCGAAGCGGCACCGGCGGATCGCCGGTTTCTCCGTCGATTCGCCGGACCTTAGCGCGTTTTCCGGCGCATTGCCGCCTCCTTTTCGAACGCCCGGGCGCGCACACTTCGCCTTGCAGGATCAGGGACATAACGGCCATGAAAAACGTGATGCTCGTGGGCGGCGGCAAGATCGGCGTCGCCATCACCGAATTCCTCTCCGCCTCCGGCGACTACCGCGTCACCGTGGCCGACCGCGACGCGGCCAGCCTGGAGCGCATGCCGCGCAAGAACGTGCGCCTGCGCCAGGTCGACATCGCCGGCGCCGAATTCGCCCACGAGGTCGACGGCCACGACGTCGTGCTCTCCGCCACGCCCTATCATCTGACCGCGACCGTCGCCGAGGCCGCCAAGAAGGCCGGCGCCCACTACCTCGACCTCACCGAGGACGTGGAGTCCACGCGCGCGATCAAGAAGCTGGCGGAGGGTGCCAAGACCGCGTTCGTCCCGCAATGCGGTCTGGCCCCGGGCTTCATTTCCATCGTCGCCTATGACCTTGCGAAAAAGTTCGACACCCTCCAGGACGTGAAGATGCGCGTCGGCGCCCTGCCGGTGTTTCCGCACAATGCGCTCAAATACAATCTCACCTGGTCGACCGACGGGCTGATCAACGAATACTGCAACCCCTGCGAAGCCGTGCGCGACGGCCGCAAGGTCGAAGTGCCCTCGCTGGAGGAGCGCGAGCTGTTCCAGCTCGACGGCGTGGAATACGAGGCCTTCAACACCTCGGGCGGCCTCGGCACGCTGTGCGAGACGCTCGAAGGCAAGGTCGAGAACCTCAACTACAAGACCGCGCGCTATCCCGGCCATTGCGACATCGTGAAATTGCTGGTGCGCGATCTGCATCTCGGCACGCGCCGCGAGATCTTCAAGGACGTGCTGGAGACCGCGATCCCGATCACCTGCCAGGACGTGGTGCTGATCTTTGTCACGGTGTCGGGCATGCGCGACGGCCACCTGACGCAGGAAAGCTACGCCAAGAAGATCTACGCCCAGCAGGTCGGCGCCAATAATGGAAGCGGGCGCTTCATGAGCGCCATCCAGGTGACGACCGCCGCCGGCATCTGCGCTATGGCGGACCTGCTCGTCGAAGGCAAGCTCCCGCAATCCGGCTTCGTGCGCCAGGAAGAGTGCAAACTCTCCGACTTCCTCGCCAACCGCTTCGGCCGCTATTACGGTAAGGGGCACTAAGTTTTCTTCCTCCCCCCGCACCAACGGGTGAGGAAGTTAAAGGATCGGCCATATGCACGACGCACTCTCCGCTTTCGGCATCAGTTACGCTGGCTCCATCATCGCCCGTTCGCCCATCGACGGCGCCGAGATCGGCCGCGTCGCTTATGACGATGCGAAATCCGTCGACGCCAGGATTGCCAAGAGCGTCGAGGCCTTCCGCGCGTGGCGCGAGGTGCCGTCGCCGCGGCGCGGCGAACTGGTGCGGCTGTTCGGCGAGGAATTGCGGGCGAACAAGGATGCGCTGGGCCGACTCGTCACGCTGGAGGCCGGCAAGATTCTCCAGGAAGGCCTCGGCGAAGTGCAGGAGATGATCGACATCTGCGATTTCGCGACCGGTCTCTCGCGCCAGCTTTACGGCCTGACCATCGCGTCCGAGCGCCCCGGCCATCGCATGATGGAGACGTGGCACCCGGCCGGTCCCGTCGCGGTGATCTCCGCCTTCAACTTCCCGGTCGCCGTGTGGGCCTGGAATGCGGCGCTGGCGCTGGTCTGCGGCGACAGCGTGATCTGGAAGCCCTCCGAGAAGACGCCGCTCACCGCGCTGGCAACCCAGGCGCTGTTCGCGCGCGCGGTGAGGACGTTCGGCGCTGCGCCCGCCAACCTTTCGCAGGTCGTGCTCGGGCTGCGCGACGTGGGCGAGATGCTGTCGAAGGACGCGCGCATTCCCGTCGTCAGCGCCACCGGCTCCACGCGCATGGGCCGCGAGCTGGCGCCGGTCGTCGCCGCGCGTTTCGGCCGAAGCATTCTCGAACTCGGCGGCAACAACGCCATGATCGTGGCGCCGAGCGCGAAGCTCGATCTGGCGAGCCGCGCCATCACCTTTTCCGCCGTCGGCACCGCCGGCCAGCGCTGCACCAGCCTGCGCCGCCTGTTCGTGCATGAGAGCGTCTACGATCAACTCGTTCCCGCGCTGAAGAAGATCTATGCCGGCCTGCCCATCGGCAATCCGCTGGAGAAGGGCATGCTCATCGGTCCGCTGATCGACAAGGCGGCGTTCGAGAACATGGAGCGCGCGCTCGCCTCGGCGCGCGACGAGGGCGGCACGGTCACCGGCGGCGGCCGCGCACTGGCGGACAAGTTCGTGGACGCTTTCTACGTGCATCCCGCCATCGTCGAGATGCCGGGCCAGTCCGGGACCGTCTGCCACGAGACCTTCGCGCCGATCCTCTACGTGATGCGTTACGAGAAATTCGCGGATGCGCTGGCGTTGCACAATGCGGTTCCGCAGGGCCTGTCGTCCTGCATCTTCACCACCGACATGCAGGAGGCCGAGCGCTTCATCGCCGCCTCGGGCTCCGATTGCGGCATCGCCAACGTGAATATCGGGCCTTCGGGCGCGGAAATCGGGGGCGCCTTCGGGGGCGAGAAGGAGACGGGCGGCGGGCGCGAATCCGGCTCCGACGCCTGGAAGGCCTATATGCGGCGCCAGACCGCCACCATCAACTATTCCGACGCCCTGCCGCTGGCGCAGGGGATAGAATTCGCCGTCTGACCGCCTATATGTAGGGGACATCTTCCGGGAGGGGAGCATGTTCCACGGCTGGCTGATTCTGCCGTTTCTGTTCTGGGGCCCGTTTCACGGCCTTCTCACGCTTCTGATCGTATTGATCGTGCTGAGTGCGGTCTTCCGCCG
>JBOHKI010000030.1:0-36218 GCA_050728855.1 Rhizomicrobium sp.
GCTGTCGTTCGCCGCGGCGTCGACCATCGTGCCGTCGGCCTTGACCAGGCGCGTGGCGGTGACCTGGTCGCAGGCCAGCCCGAATTCGCGCATGTTGAAACCGATGCCGCCGCCCAGCAGGAACGCGGCCGCGCCCACGCTGGGGCAGCGGCCATGGGTGATGGTGACGTTGGCGTCGGCCAGCTTCTCGTAGATGTGCTCGTTGATGGCGCCGCCCGCCATGGTGACGATCCCGCTTGCCGCGTCGAACTCGATCCGGCGCATCAGCTTCATGTCGATCATCAGGCCGGTCGTCGTCGAGTAGCCGGCATAGGAGTGCCCGCCGGAACGGGTGATGAGCGGGATGTCGTTTTCCCGGCTCCACAGGATGGCGGTGGCGACGTCCTCGTCCGCCAGGCAGCGCGCGATGCCGGCGGGCAGGGTGGTCGCGTAACGAAGGTTATCGGGGACGGCGAGCTTGTAGTAATCCGGATCCCACGGCCGCACGACCGGCCCGCGCATCTTGCGCGCCAGTGCCTCCCACGCGGCGTTGCTGGGCGCGCGCAGCGCCGGCGCGCGATGCACCATCGTGCCGGCCGCAGCCGGCAGTGCCAGCGCGGCGGCGGACGACGTGGCGAGGAAATTGCGGCGGCTGAGAGAAGCGGCGTATGCCATGATGCCCCCCGAGGATCGCGGCCCGCGAAGTATTCGCAAGCCGAATCGAAATACAGAGATAGACAAGCCTAGACGTGGTTGTCCTCCCGGCCAAGCGTAGCGCGAGCCGATGGGTCCCGGGTCACGCTGCGCGCACCCGGGATGACAGTGCTGGAGAATGCGGCTAGGCCGCCCGCGCCCGCCGCCTTGGCCCGGCGCGGTGGCGCCCGGGGTGGTCGAGGTGCGCTTTCTCCTCGACGAAGAGGGAGATGAGCTGGTCGGTCATCGCGCCGCCGAGCTGCTCGGCGTCGACGATGGTCACCGCCTTGCGGTAGTAGCGCGTCACGTCATGGCCGATGCCGATGGCGACGAGCTCGACGGAGGACTTGCCCTCGATGTCCTCGATGACATGGCGCAGGTGACGCTCGAGATAGTTGCCGGCGTTCACCGACAGGGTGGAGTCGTCGACCGGCGCGCCGTCGGAGATCACCATCAGGATCTTGCGCTGCTCGGGCCGCGGGACGAGGCGGTTGTGCGCCCACATCAGCGCCTCGCCGTCGATGTTTTCCTTGAGCAGGCCCTCGCGCATCATCAGGCCGAGGTTCTTGCGCGCGCGGCGCCACGGCTCGTCGGCGGATTTGTAGACGATGTGGCGCAGGTCGTTGAGGCGGCCGGGATGGGGCGGCTTGCCGTCGGCGATCCACTTCTCGCGCGACTGACCGCCCTTCCACGCGCGCGTGGTGAAGCCCAGCACCTCGGTCTTCACCGCGCAGCGCTCCAGCGTGCGGGCCAGGATGTCGGCGCACATCGCCGCCACCATGATCGGCCGCCCGCGCATCGAGCCGGAATTGTCGAGCAGCAGCGTCACGATCGTATCGCGGAAGGTCATGTCCTTCTCGCGCTTGTAGGAGAGGGGATACATCGGATCCATGATGATCCGGGTCAGGCGCGACGAATCGAGCAGGCCTTCCTCGAGGTCGAATTCCCAGGAGCGGTTCTGCTGCGCCATCAACAGGCGCTGGAGCTTGTTGGCGAGCCGCGCCACGACGCCCTGCATCGCCTGGAGCTGCTGGTCGAGGAAGTTGCGCAGGCGGCCCAGCTCGTCGGGGTCGCACAGCTCGGTGGCGGAGATCGTCTCGTCGAACTGCGTGGTGTGGATCTTGTAGCCCCACTCGTCCTGGTGGGAGAACGGCTGCTCGGGCCGCCACGGCTTGGCGCCCTCGTCGCTTTCCTGCTGCTCGGCGGCTTCGGCCATCTGGTCGGACTGCATCTCGGCGGCGACATCCTCGCCTTCCTCGCCTTCGCTTTCGGAGAGTTCGGTTTCCGCGGTCTCGGATTGGCTCTCGCTGTCGCTCTCGCCGCCGTCTTCATTCTGCGGCTCGGGCTCGCCGTCCTCGTTCTCGCCGTCGGCCTCCGCCTCGTCGCCCGCGTCCTCGCCCATGTCCAGGTCGCGCAGGATGGTGCGTGTGAGCTTGGCGAACGCTTTCTGGTCGCGCATCGCGGTTTCGAGGCGGATAAGATCCTTGCCGGCTTTCTCCTCGATCCAGGGCCGCCACAGATCGACCGCGGCCTTCACGCTTTCGGGCGGCGGCGCCCCGGTCAGCTTCTCGCGCACGATCAGGCCCAGCGCATCCGCCAGCGGGGCCTCGGCCTTATCGCGCGCCTTGGCGAGGCCCTTGGCCGTCAGCTTGGCTTCGAGGTTGGCCGTAAGGTTCGCCGCCACGCCCGCCATCGCGTTGGCGCCGATGGCCTCGACGCGTGCCTGTTCGGCGGATTCGAACACCGCGGCCGCGTCGGCGGATTGCGGCCGGAATTGATCGTGGATGTTGTCCTCGTGATAGGCCTTGCGCAGGGCATAAGCGTCGCCCTGCCCGCGCACGATGGCGATCTCGTTCGGCGGCAGGTTGCGCGACGGCAGCGGTAGCCGCGCCTTCATGCCCTTGAGCGACGGCGGCTCGGCGGAGAAATTGACCTCGAGCTCCGGCTCGCCCGCCAGCGCCCGCACCGCGGTGCCGACGGCGCGCTTGAACGGTTCGGCGGGGTTTTCGGGTTTCACGTCAAGGCTCTTGGACCAAGCGTGTCATGGCCCGCGACTGCGGGCCATCCAGGTGACATTCGCAGTAAGGTGCAGAACCCAACTGGGCGGCCCGCAGTCGCGGGCCGTGACACCAAATGGGAAATGCAACACTTCACGCCACCAGCACCTTCGCCGCGCTCTCCGGCAACTCCTCGCCGAACGCGCGCTGGTAGAACTCGGCGACCGAGGCGCGTTCCAGTTCGTCGCATTTGTTGAGGAAGGTGACGCGGAAGGCGAAGCCGTTGTCGTTGAAGATCTGCGCGTTTTCCGCCCAGGTGATGACGGTGCGCGGGCTCATCACGGTGGAGAGATCGCCGTTGATGAAGGCGTTGCGCGTCATGTCCGCGACGCGGACCATGGCGGAGACTTTCTTCTTGTCGTAGTCGGGCACCTTGGCGAGCACGATATCGACCTCCTCGTCATGCGGGAGGTAGTTGAGCGTGGTGACGATGCTCCAGCGGTCCATCTGGCCCTGGTTGATCTGCTGGGTGCCGTGATAGAGGCCGGTGGTATCGCCCAGGCCGATCGTGTTCGTGGTGGCGAACAGGCGGAAGGCCTTGTGCGGCGTGATCACCTTGTTCTGGTCGAGCAGCGTCAGCTTGCCGTGCGATTCCAGCACGCGCTGGATGACGAACATCACGTCCGGCCGCCCCGCGTCGTACTCGTCGAAGGTGAGCGCCACCGGATGCTGGAGGCACCACGGCAGCAGGCCCTCGCGGAATTCGGTCACCTGCTTGCCGTCCTTCACGACGATGGCGTCCTTGCCGATCAGGTCGATGCGGGAGATGTGGCTGTCCAGGTTGATGCGCACGCACGGCCAGTTGAGCCGGTTGGCGACCTGCTCGATATGCGTGGACTTTCCGGTGCCATGATAGCCCTGGATCATGACGCGGCGGTTGAAGGCGAAGCCCGCCAGGATGGCGAGCGTGGTGTCGCGGTCGAAGCGATAGGCTTCGTCGCGGTCGGGCACGCGCTCGGCCGGCTCCTTGAAGCCCATCACTTTCATCTTCGCGTCGAAACCGAACGCGGCTTTGATGTCGATCGGCGTGTCGGGCAGGCCCGAG
Source organism: Rhizomicrobium sp. (assembly GCA_050728855.1). Lineage (GTDB taxonomy): Bacteria > Pseudomonadota > Alphaproteobacteria > Micropepsales > Micropepsaceae > Rhizomicrobium. The sequence goes on from JBOHKI010000030.1 coordinate 3,775, forward strand.
GGGTCGAGAGGCTGCATGTTCATCGAAGGTGGATCCGGCTCCAGACTCTTGCGCAGCGTGTCCGCCGCCTGGTCTTCGGGCGCCGGCGCCCGTTAGGTCAGCCCGGAGGCGCGCAACACGCCATAGGCCTTGATAACCTGCTTCAGACGCTCTTCCGCGCCCCGATCGCCGCCGTTTGCGTCGGGATGGTACCGCTTCACAAGTTCCTTATACCGCGCCTTGATCTCCTGCAAGGTGGCGGTCGGCTCCAGGCCGAGAGTCTCCAGCGCCACGACCTGCGGGCGCAGCAGCCGGCGTTCCGGCGTGCGGGGCTTTTCCGCTACGTCACCGAACACGCCATAACGGTCGTCATAGGGACGGGCGTCATGTCCGTCGCGCATGCGTGCCGCGCGCTTGCCGAGCGGCCAGGTCGGGCGATGGCCGGTGACGGCGTCGACGCGGAAGGCCTCGATCTCGGCTTCGCTCATGCCGTTGAAATAGTCCCAGCGCTCGTTGTGCGCCCGGGCATGTTCCAGGCAGAACCATAGATGTTCGCTAAGATTGGTGCGGCTCCGGGGGACGCGGAAACTGCCTTCGCCGGCACAGCCCGCGTGGTCGCAGGCGCGCGTCGCCTTGACGGGCACCGGCTGGACGTCGGGCTTGATGCGCATGTCCTTGCCGAACCGCGGCGTGTACTGGGCTTTTGCCATCGGGCGATTATGGGGCCGATGTGTGAAAATTCAAGAAAACGAAGTGCTTGACAGGTGGCTTTCGACGGACCGATGAATTTGCCATGTCCGTGGCCGACCGCATTCGCGACAAGCTCACCGAGGCGTTCGCGCCGTCGGAACTCGTGATCGAGGACGAGAGCGCGCGCCATGCCGGTCACGCCGGTGCGCGCCCTGGCGGCGAGACCCATTTCCGCGTGCGCATCGTCTCGGCGGATTTCGCCAGCATGAACCGCGTCGAGCGCCAGCGCCGCGTCTACGCCGTCGTCGCCGACGAGATGAAAGACCGCGTCCACGCATTGGCGCTGACGACGCTGGCTCCGGACGAATAACCGCGCCCCTTCAAGGCTAGGCTGGTCTGTCCGGCGGTGGGGTAATCCGCAGCGCGGTGATCTGGTTTCTCTGCCGCCGCAGGATCTCGAACTGGAAGCCGTGGAAGGCGAAACGCTGACGTGCTTCCGGGATGGCGCGGGCTTCGTGGATGACGAGGCCGGCGATGGTGGTGGCTTCATCGTCGGGCAGGTTCCAGTCCAGTTCGCGGTTGAGTTCGCGGATCGGCGTGGCGCCGTCGACGACATAGGAGCCGTCGGCCTGGCGCCGCACGCTGCCGCGCGCGCCCGCTTCCCGGTCGTCGGGAATGTCGCCCAGCACTTCGTCAAGGATGTCCTCGCGCGTGATCACGCCCTGGAGCGCACCGTATTCGTCCACCACAAGCGCGAAATGGGAGCGCCGGTAGCGGAAGGCGCGCAGCTGCTCCTCCAGCGTCGTGGTGTCGGGCACGAACCAGGGCTCGATCATCAGCGACAGGATGTCGAAGCCCTGGAATGAGCCGTGGCGGCGGACATATTCGCCCACCACGTCGCCCGCGCGCAGTACGCCGATGACGTTGTCCGGCGAGCCGCGCCACACCGGCACGCGGCTGTGGCCGGCGGCGATCAGGTCTTCGAACAGCTTCGCCGGCGGCTCGTCGGCATCGATGGCGACGACGGCCTTGCGGTGGACCATCACGTCGGCGATCTGAAGCTCATGCAGGTCGAGCACGCCGGTAAGCATGTCGCGGTGGGCGCGCTCCACATTGCCTTCCTGGTGATGGACTTCGACCGTGCCGCGGATGTCCTCATGCGGCTCGACGATGTCGCCGCTCAGTTCCTGCCGGAGCCCGAACAGCCGCAGTACCCACCACACCACCGACTGCACGGCGCCCACGATCGGCGCCAGCAGCCGCACGAAGAAGCCGACCGGCCGCGCCACGGTGAGCGCGAAGCGGTCGGTGCGGGCGATGGCCAGGGTCTTGGGCAGGACCTCGGCGAACACGAGCACCAATAGCGTCATCGCGATGGTGGTAATGACCACGGCGGTCTGGCCGAAGCGCGCCGCCAGCACGTCGGTCGCCAGCGACGAGGCCAGGATGTTGACGAAGGTGTTGCCGAGCAGCACCGCGCCGATCAGCCGTTCGCGGTTCTCCACCAGCCGGTTGATGCGGGCCGCGGCGCGCGATCCGTCTTTCTCGAGCTGATGCATCCGTCCGCGCGACACGGCCGTGAGCGCCGTCTCCGAACCCGAGAAGAATCCGGAAATCAGGATGAGCACGACAATTGCCGCGGCGGACAGGAGGATGGTGGTATCCATGGATTGGTCCTTGTGAATCCCGATTGTGTCATGGCCGACGACTGCGGGCCATCCAGGCGGCGCGGACGCTGCTATTGGCGCCAAAACGGATTGGGAATGAAAGAGGATCGGGACTGTCAAATCTCCAGAACCGAAAACGACGGCCGCGACGCCCAATCTACGGCGCCAGCAGCGCCTGGACCTCTTCGATCGGCACGTCCGCGGTGACGAAGGCACGGCCGATTCCGCGGGCGAGAATGAAGGTGAGCTTGCCGTCCTTCGCTTTCTTGTCGTGCATCATATGGCGGATGAGCGTGCCGGCGCTGAGCCTGGGTCCGGAGAGATCGGCCAGCGCCGCCGGCAGCCCCACCTTGCGCAGATGCGCCTCGATGCGCTCGGCATCGGCAACGGGCGCGAGACCCATCCGCGCGGACAGGCGGAAGGCGAGCGCCATGCCGATCGCGACCGCTTCGCCGTGCAGCAACCGGTCGGAATAGCCGGTGGCGGCTTCCAGCGCGTGGCCGAAGGTGTGCCCGAGATTGAGCAGCGCGCGCTCGCCCGTCTCGCGCTCGTCACGCGCCACGATGTCCGCCTTCATCTTGCAGGAATGCGCCACGATCCTGGTGCGAGCGGCAATGTCGCCCCTGATCGCGGCCTCGGCGTTCGTCTCGAGCCAGGCGAAGAATTCCGCGTCTCCCAGCGCGCCGTACTTCGCGACCTCCGCATAGCCCGCGAGGAATTCGCGCTCCGGCAGGGTCGACAGCAACGCGACGTCGGCGATCACCATGCGCGGCTGGTGGAACAGGCCCACGAGGTTCTTGCCCTCCGCCGTATTGATGGCCGTCTTGCCACCGACGGAGGAGTCGACCTGCGCAAGCAGGGTTGTAGGAACCTGCACGAAACCGACGCCGCGCTTGACGATGCCCGCCGCAAATCCCGTGAGGTCGCCGATCACGCCGCCGCCCAGCGCCACGATGAGTCCGCTCCGCTCCGCGCCCATGATGAGCAGGGCGTTCACCAGCTTCTCCAGCGAGGCGAAGCTCTTGGTGGCTTCGCCGGCCGGCATCACGACAGGTCTCGCGTCGATGCCGCTGGCGCGCAACGCGTCAACCAACCGATCGAGATGGAGCTTGGCGACATTCTCGTCCGCGACGACCGGTGTCACACCGCGCCCGAGCGGCGCCAGCAATGCGCCCGCCTTCGCCAGAAGGCCCGCGCCCACATGGATGTCGTAGGCACGGTCGCCGAGACCGACGGTTATGCGCTCGCTCATGCCGCCTCCACCACGCCGCGGTCCTTCAGCGCGGCGACGATGCGGTCGACGGATTTCTGGTGGGGGCCGTCCTCGCTGTCCACCGTCAGGTCGGCCTCGGCATAGATCGGCTCGCGCTGCTTGAGCAGCCCTTCCAGGATCTCGCGTGGATCGCCGTTGCGCAGAAGCGGCCGGGTGTCGCGGCGGCCTACCCGCGCCACCAGCACGTCGAGCGGCGCCTTGATCCAGATCGAGGTGGCGCCGTCCCTGATTCGCGCCCGCGTCTGCGAGTCGCAGAACGCGCCCCCGCCGGTGGCCATGACGTGCGGCGCCTCGGCCAGCAGACGCGCGATCACGCGACGCTCGCCCTGGCGGAATTCGTCCTCGCCGAAGCGCGCGAAGATTTCGGAGACGGTGCAGCCCGCCGCCGACTCGATCTCGCTGTCCGCATCGCGGAACGGCACGCCCAGGCGCGTGGCGAGGCGGCGGCCGACGGAACTCTTTCCCGCGCCCATCATCCCCACCAGCACCACCGTCTTTTTGAGGCGATCCATGGCCTTTCGATACCACGCCAATTCGCCGCGCCGCCAGCGGGCTTGCGCGCGGCCCGTCATATCCGCCACAAAGGGCGAGGGGGATGGCGCTTGTTGTAAGGGTCTTCGGCATGGGTTGGACGGCGCGCATCGTCATCGCGATCATCGTGATACTGTTGGTGGGCGCGGTCGCGCTCGGCTGGTACGAAAGCAACAAGCCGCCGCCGCAGCGCCTCTACGAGCAAAGCGTGCCCGTGCCGCAGGGTGGCCCGTGACCGGCGGTCCGAAGCGGGGGCCATGAGCGCCAGCAGCGACTCCATCGAAGCCTTTCTCGACATGATGAGCGCGGAGCGGGGTGCCGGCCGCAACACGCTGGATGCCTATCGCCGCGACCTGATGGCGTTGTCTTCCGACCTCGCCAAATGGGGCAGGCCGCTCAAATCCGCGACGCGGGACGACATCCGCCGCCATTTGAAGGGTTTCCCCGCCGCCAAACCGTCGTCGCAGGCGCGGCGGCTGTCGGCGCTCAGGCAGTTCTACGGCTTCGCCTACAACGAAGGCTGGCGCAAGGACGACCCGACCGGCGCCATCGACGCGCCCAAGCGCGGCCGCCCGCTGCCCAAGGTCCTCACGCGTGAGGATGTGGAGACGTTGATCGCCGCCGCGCGCAAGGCCGAGCCGTCGCCGGGGGATCTGCGCCTGGTCTGCCTCGTCGAACTGCTCTACGCCTCGGGCCTGCGGGTGTCCGAGCTGGTGACGCTGAAGCTCGCCGCGGTGAGGGGCCGGAGCAATTTTCTCTACGTCCGGGGGAAGGGCAACAAGGAGCGCCTCGCGCCGCTCAACGTCTCGGCGCAATCGGCGATCGGCGACTATCTCGACGTGCGGGCGGAGTTCGTCTCGGGGAAGGACAGCCCGTTCCTGTTCCCCTCGCGCGGCGCGGACGGCCATCTCTCCCGCCGGCGCTGCCACCAGTTGCTCAAGGAATTGGCGGCCATCGCCGGGATCGACCCCGCCAAACTGTCGCCGCACGTCCTTCGCCACGCCTTCGCCACGCACCTCGTGGAAGGTGGCGCCGATCTGCGCAGCGTGCAGACGCTCCTCGGGCACGCCGACATCGCCACCACCCAGATCTACACCCACGTCGCCCGCGACCGCCTGAAAGCGACCGTCGAAGCAGCGCATCCACTGGCGCAAAAAAATAATCTCCCCCCTGTGGGGAGGTCGAAAAATGCAAAGCATTTTTCGGGTGGGGGGCGGTCGCGCAAATGACCCCCACCCGAAGAATTTCGCGCTGCGCACGAAATTCTTCGACCTCCCCGCAAGGGGGAGGTAAACAGATATCCCGCTAACGAGGACCTTCCGTGAGTTTCACACCTGTCGTCCGGCGCGTGCCGCCGAGGCTTTACCGGTCGAAGCTGTTCGTGCCGGGGTCGCGTCCCGCGCTGTTCGAGAAGGCGGCGGCAAGCGTGGCCGACGTCGTCTGCCTCGATCTCGAGGACGCAGTGGCGCCTTCCGACAAGGACAGGGCGCGCGACAACATCGTCGCCGCCCTCAATGAGGTGAGCTGGGGCGACAAGATCGTCACCGTGCGCATCAACGGCCTCGACACCGATTTCTGCTACCGCGACACGCTGGCGCTGGTCGAGAAGGGTGGCGAGCGCCTCGACGCCATCATGATCCCCAAGGTCGGCAACGGCGCGGACGTCTATGCCATCGACATGCTGATTACCCAGGCGTCGAGCTTCGTCCGGCGCAAGAAGAAGATCGGCCTGGAAGTTATCATCGAGACGGTTTCCGGCCTCACCAACATCGATGCCATCGCTTCGGCCTCGCCGCGTCTGGAGACCCTGCATTTTGGCGCCGCGGACTATGCCGCCAGCCAGGGCATGCGCACCACCAACATCGGTGGCGGCAACGCGGATTACGTGATGCTCACAGACCAGCATCCGGGACAGGCCCGCGACCGCCACTGGAACGATCTGTGGCACTATCCCTTGTTCCGCCTCGCGCAAGCCGCGCGCGCCCATGGTCTCGTCCCGATCGACGGTCCGTTCGGCGATTACTCCGATGCCGATGGCTTCCGCGTCCAGGCCAACCGTACCGCTATCCTCGGCTGCGAGGGAAAATGGGCAATCCATCCAAGCCAGGTCGCGCTCGCCAACGAGATCTACACCCCGCCCGCCAAGGAAGTTGAACGCGCTGAATCCATCCTCGTCGCGATGAAGGACGCGCAGGAGAAAGGCCTGGGCGCCGTCGCGCTCAACGGCGTTCTCATCGACGCGGCTTCGATCCGCCAGGCCGACGTGATCGTCAAACAGATGGCGATGATCCGTGCGAAGACGGGTTGATGGTCAAGCACCTCGCTCCAGGACGATACTTTCGATGGATTAGCGCGATACCGCGGTTGCAATGCGCACGAGCTTCTCCGGATTGCGAACCGCATACATCGCGCTGATATGGCCGCCTTCGCATTCGATGGCGACGGCGGCGAAGATGTCGCCGTTGAGCAGGAGGAGGAGCCCGGGCTCGCCATTGATCTCGACGGGCCGGGCGCCGGGGATGCCTTGCCCGGCGTATTTGCGCGCCAGGCTCACGATGAACCGCGTGACCTTGTTCGCGCCGTATATGGGATTGAGCGCGGCGGCAACACGCCCGCCGCCATCGGTATAGGCGACGATGTCGGCGGCGAAGAGCGCCTCCGGCGGCTTGGGATCGTTCGCCGCTACCGCGGCGGCGAAGGTGGCGAGAAGTTGGCGGTGCTGCTCCACCGTCGCGCGCTGCCTGGGGCGGCCGGCTTTCACGTGTTCGCGCGCGCGGCTGACCAGCTTGCGGCAAGCGCCTTCTGTCTTCTCCAGCGTCGCGGCAATTTCGTCATAGTCGCAATCGAAAGCATCGTGCAGGATCAGCGCGGCGCGCTCCTCGGGCGACAGTCGCTCCAGCAGGTGCATCAGCGCCAGCGACAGGTCGGAGGCGAGTTCCGCGCGGGCGGCGGGCGTGTCGGCGGCGAAGGCGCGCACATCGTCGGGCAGGATGGGCTCCGGCAGCCAGGGCCCGACATAGGTCTCGCGCCGGGCGCGAAGCTTGCGCAGCGCATCGAGCGACAGCCGCACCGTTGCCGCCGACAGCCAGGCGCGCGGGTCGCGGATGCCACCGGCCTCGACTGTGCGCCAGCGCAGCCAGGCTTCTTGCACGACGTCTTCCGCCGCCGCCATCTCGCCCAGCATGCGGTAGGCGATGTTGCGCAGATGCGCGCGGTGGTGCTCGAAGATCGCTGTGTCGCTCATGCGGCCTTGCGCTGCGGCGCCACTGCGACGTCGTCGTCGCCGATGCGTACGCGCTGGCAGGATTTCGCATGGCCCATGGCGCGCTTCAGCACCGGGAAGTTGCGCGCAGCCATGGCGACGTAGGTCAGCGACACGAGCGCGGACGCCCCCCAGCGGGCGACGATCTGTTCACGAAGGCCGTCCAGCGCGTCGGAAGCTTGCAGCAGGGCGCGGGCATAGTCGAAGCCCAGCTGGGCCGTCGCATCCGCGGGCGCGCCGGACAAGAGCGCCCTGATCGTGTCGCCGGCCATGCCCTGCTCGACGGCCTGGTCGGTGGCGATCTGCACGCACGGCCCGCAATCCTCGACCAGCGCGCCCGCGATCCCGGCGGCCAGGAATGCGTCGCGCGGCGCCCGTCCCGGCCAGCGCAATGTCAGTTGCACGCGCGCAAAGCGCCAGAATGCGGCCGGCGAGATGTTGGCCAGCTCGTGCAGATAGCGCGCGTCATAGCCGTAGCGCCGCTCATAGCGACGGAGATACCAGTGGATGAAAGGTTTGAGCATCATCCGCCTCCTTGCCGGAAGCGCATCAGCGCCAGCGCGAAACCCAAAAGCCCGGCAGTCACGACGCCGAGGGCTTCCGACGCCCATAGGGTGGGGGTATTCGGCAAATGCTCCGCGAACCATTCCCAGATGTGGAACAGGGCATGGAGCGCAGGCCAGGCCGATCCGGCCAGCGCGAAGCTCGCCGCCGCGCGTCCAGTGCCGAGCGCGAACAGCATGCCCGCGCCGCTGGCGAGGAAGGCGAGGCCGATATCGGTGATGAAATGGTGGTTGATGGGCCCCGTCGCGCTGACGCCGGGCACCGCTGCGTACCAGGCATCCGGAGCCGCCAGCATGGCAAGGCCGTTTACCACATGGAACAGGCCGAAAAGCGCCAGAACCCAACGGGATATCATCGTGAGACCTCCGTCATCGAGCTTAAGACGTATCGGCCCGGCCGTTTGGGACAAGCCCCGTTTTGTTGACAGCCGGCAGGGCAGTTGCCACTTATCGGCTGGCAATCACCGCCTCTTTTCGGACATCCTGACAGAATGACCGTGCACGCCTACCTGGAATTCGAACGCCCCATTGCCGAGCTCGAGGGCAAGATCGTCGAGCTGCGCCAGCTGGCCGCCGCCGATCCCTCGATGGAGATCGAGGACGACGTCGCCCGTCTCCAGGCCAAGGCCTCGACCCTGATCACCGACACCTATGCCAAGCTCACGCCCTGGCAAAAGGCGCTGGTCGCCCGCCATCCGGCGCGGCCGCACATGTCCGAATACCTCGAGGTGCTGATCGACGAGTTCACGCCGCTGGCCGGCGACCGGCTCTTCGGCGAGGACCGGGCGGTGGTCGCGGGGCTTGGTCGCTTTCGGGGGCGGCCGGTGGCCATCGTCGGCCATGAGAAGGGCAACGACACCAAGAGCCGTCTCAAGCACAATTTCGGCATGGCGATGCCGGAGGGTTACCGCAAGGCTCAGCGGCTGTTCGAGCTGGCCGACCGTTTCAAGCTGCCGGTACTGTCCTTCGCCGACACGCAAGGCGCCTATCCGGGCGTGGGCGCGGAGGAGCGCGGGCAGGCGGAGGCCATCGCGCGCTCGACCCAGGCCTGCCTGGCGCTGGGCGTGCCGTTCGTGGCCACGATCATCGGCGAGGGCATGTCGGGCGGCGCGCTGGGCATCGCGGTCGCCAACCGCGTCTACATGCTGGAGCATTCGATCTATTCGGTGATCTCGCCGGAGGGCTGCGCTTCCATCCTGTGGCGCAGCGCCGACAAGGCGCAGGACGCCGCCGCCGCGCTGCGCATCACCGCGCAGGACTTGCTCGAATTGAAGGTCATCGACGGCATCGTCACCGAACCGCCCGGCGGCGCCCATCGCGCTCCGCACGAAACCATCGAAGCCGTCGGCGAACAGATTTCCCGTGCCCTCAATGACCTGAGCGGGCTGACGCCGGAAGAATTGCGCAAGCAGCGCCGCGAGAAATACCTCGCGATGGGACGGAATCTGGGCGCGTAGCCGCAGTCGAAGTCCAGGGATAGATTCTCCCGAAAGATGTCGTCATGGCCCGGACGGGCAATGATGTATTGCGGAGAGGACAGCGGAAAGATCGGCTAACCCAGCGTCCGCGCGAATGCACGGATATCCCCGACCAGATCGTCCGGCCGCTCAAGGGCGGCGAAGTGGCCGCCCTCGGAGAAGTCGGTCCAGTGCGCGACATTGACGTGGCGCTCGACCAGGCTGCGGGGTGGGAAGGGTATGAGGTCGACGGGAAACGCGGCGATCCCAGTCGGCTTTTCGATGCGCGCGCTGTCGGGCACCGGCGTGCCGGCGTGGTCCTCTATCAGGCCGCGATACATCCAGGTCGCGGTGTTGAAGCTGCGGGTGACGAGATAGATCATCACGTTGGTGAGGAGCTGGTCCTTCGTATAGATCGTCTCGAAACCCTTGCGGGTGTCCGACCAGCCGTGGAATTTTTCCACGATCCACGCGCAGGCGCCGACGGGCGAATCCATCATCGCGTAGGACAGCGTCTGCGGTCTGGTCATGTGCTCCTGGAAATAGGCGCCTTCCATCTGGAACAGCGCCGCGGCACGCGCGGCGTATTCCTTCTCGGCATCGCTCTGCGGATGCACACCGGGCGAGCGCCAGCCGAACATGTTGAGATGGCAGGCGCGGCAGTTGGGGCTGTCATAGGCCATCCAGCCGGACACGGCGCTGCCCCAGTCGCCGCCCTGTGCGATGTAATCCTTGAAACCGAGCACGTCCGTCATCAGCGCGTCGAAATGCCTGGCCGTGGTGCGCGGGCCGATCGGCCGCGCGGGCTTGCCCGACCAGCCATAGCCGGGTAGTGACGGCACGATCACCGTGAAGGCATCCCGCACGTCGCCGCCGTGTTTCTCGGGATGGGCCAGCGTGTCGATGACATGCAGGAATTCGAACACCGAGCCCGGCCAGCCATGGCTGAGGATGAGGGGCTCTGGCGCCGGGCCCGATCCGTTTTCGCGGTAGAAGTGGAGCTCCAGCCCGGCGGCATCGGCCGTGAATTGCGGGAAACGGTTCAGTGCCGCTTCCCATTTGCGCCAGTCGTAGCCGTCCGCCCAATAGGCGCACAACTCCCGCATGAATCTGAGATTGGCGCCGTAGGCCCAGCTTCCCTCGAGCCCGTCACCCCGCGGCATCTCGTGCCACTCATAGCCGCGAACCTTCGCGCGGATGGCGTCGAGCGTGGCTTTCGGTACGTCGATCCTGAATGGTGTCGGCATGGCTGTCCCCGGGCAATGGCGAGGCGCCATCTAACCAGATCACCACCAGCCGCGCCATTTGAACCAGACCACAGGAATGATCGTGGACAGCACGATAAGCAGCAGGCCCCACTGGTAGCCCCAGGCCCAGGAATATTCCGGCATGTTGTGGAAATTCATGCCGTACATGCTGGCGAAAAAGGTGGGCGGGATGCCGACGACGGAGGCGATGGTCAGCACCTTGAAGATGTCGTTCTGCTCGATGTTGATGAAGCCCAGCACGGCGTCGAGCAGGAACTGCACCTTGTTGGACAGATGCACCTCGAAATCGCTGAGCGACTGGAGGTCCTGGACGACGACCTTGAGCCGCGCCTGGATCTTCTCGCCGATCCAGTCCTTGCCCTTGTCCGCCGCGAAGGGGACGACGCGCTGAAGGCCCAGGATGCTGTCGCGGATCTGCGAGAGCGCCTCGCCGGAGCCGCCGACAGAGACCAGCGTCTCGCGCATGCGCTTGTTGGAGCGGGCGATGTTGTGCTGCCGCGTATTGCCGTAGCGGCGGAAGACCTGCCGCGACACTGCGTTGAGGTCGGCGCTTGTCCGCTCCAGCATGTCGGCTGAGAAGTCCACCATGGCCTCGGCGAGCAGCGCGAAAATCTCCGCGCTCGAACAGGTCTCCTTCTGGTGCTGAAGCAGCTTGGCCGCCGATTCAAAGGTGCGCATGCGGGAGAAGCGGATCGTGACGAGATAGGCGGGCGTCAGGATGAAGCCGAGGGGTGTCGGCCCGTCGTCCTCAGGATGGGCCATGATGGGCAGGCTGACCATCACGCGCCCGTCGTCGGATTGCAGCCGGCTAGAAGACTCGATCTCCTCCAGGTCGTCGCGCGACGGGATGGAGATGCCCAGTTCATCCGCCGCTGCCTTGACCTCGGTTTCCGTGGGATTGAACAGGTCGACCCACACAGCCTTCTTGAGCGCGCCGCTCTCCGGGTAGGTGATCAGCATGGACGGGAGTTTCTCCGGGCGAATCGTGACGTTAACGTAAGATGTGAGTGTTTCGCCTCGCCAGCGCGGCAATCGACATTAGCACGGATTGTCGTGGCCCGATCCGGGCACTAATTTCCCCTGCGCATGAGTCGAAGGATAGTCGATGAATAGGGTTGGAGCGATTGTCGTTGCGGCGCTTCTCACGGGCGCCGGTGCGGCCCAGGCGAAGGACGTCGTGATCCATGCCGGGCATCTGATAGACGGGGTGACCAAGACCGTCCGGACCAATGTTTCCATCGTCATCCACGACGACCGTATCGTGGCGGTGCAGCCGGGCTTCACCACGCCCGCCGGGGCGCAGGTGATCGACCTGTCGAAGTCCACGGTGCTTCCCGGACTGATCGATTGCCACGTCCACCTCACCAACCAGTTCGATGGCGGCAATCCCATCGTCGAGGCGGTAACCGAAACCGAATACGATGCCGCGGTGAAATCCACCGCCTATGCGCGGCGCACCTTGCTGGCAGGCTTCACCAGCGTGCGTGACGTCGGCGCGCCCGTGGGCCCGATCATCGCTCTGCGCAACGCGATCCGCAAAGGCATCGTCGACGGGCCGCGGATGTGGGTGGCCGGCCCGCCGCTCGGCCCGACAGGTGGTCACAACGATTCGGCCAACGGGTTGGACCCCGCCCTGTCGCATCCGGACTGGACGGCCTCGAATATCGACAGCCCGGAGGAAGCACGCAAGGAAGTCCGCACCCTGCGGCGCGACGGCGTCGACCTCATCAAGATCATGCCCTCCGGCGGCGTGCTCTCCATCGGTGACGATCCCAGCCGCCAGCTCATGGCGGACGACGAGATCGCCGCCGTCGTGCAGACGGCGCATTCGCTTGGGCTCAAGGTTGCGGCCCACGCGCATGGCAAGCTCGCGATCGACGCGGCGGTGCGGCTGGGAGTCGATTCCATCGAGCACGGCACCTATGCCGACGCGGACAGCTACCGGCTGATGAAGCAGCATGGAACCTATTTCGTGCCCACCATGCTGGTCGGACAGCGCGCCTACGATATCGCCAAGGCCCATCCCGAGCAGCTGAACCCGTCATCCGCCGCCAAGGCGCTGGCGGTGGTGCCGCGCATGCAGAAGAACCTGCACGATGCCTATCTCGCCGGCGTGAAGATCGCGTTCGGCACCGATGAGGCGCTGGTGCCGCATGGCGAGAACGCCAAGGAGTTCGCCCTGATGGTGAAGGCCGGCATGAAGCCGATCGACACGATCTTCGCCGCCACCGCTTCCGCCGCCGACCTCATCGGCGACAGGCCGGACATCGGCAGCATCCAGCCCGGCCGCTATGCCGACATCGTCGCCGTCAGCGGCGATCCCGTCGCCGACGTGACGCAACTCGAGCACATGCAGTTCGTCATGAAAGGCGGCACGATCTACAAACAGAATGGCCAGATCGTGCCGCGGTACTGAAAGTCAGACCAGCGCCCCGTGACAGTGCTTGAACTTGCGGCCGGAGCCGCAGGGGCACGGGGCGTTGCGCTGGACCTTGCCCCAGGTACGCGGATCGTTGGGATCGACCGGACGATCGCTCATGTCGACCTGTCCGCCATCGCCCTCGTCCTCGCCGGTCAGCGGGTTTATGTGATGCGCGGTCATTGGCGGAAGCCGTGGCCCAGGCGGCAGCGTTCCGCTGGCGCCTCCGCCGGGACCCGGCGCTTCGCCGATATTGACCTGGATGTGCATGAGCTGGCGCACGGTCTCAACGCGCAGCTTGGCGAGCAGTCCCTGGAACAGCTCGAAGGCCTCGCCCTTGTACTCGTTCAACGGATCGCGCTGGCCGTAGCCGCGCAGGCCGACATACTGGCGCAGGTGATCGAGGTTGACGATGTGCTCGCGCCAATCGTGGTCCAGCGTCTGGAGCAGGATCGTCTTTTCGACGAAGCGCCAGATGTCGGTGCCCGAATCCGCGGCACGCCCGGCGGCGCGGGCCTCGACCGCCTTCATGATGCGTTCGCGAACCTCTTCGTCGGCGATGCCTTCTTCCTTCGTCCAGTCGACGATGGGAAGGCTCACGCCGAAGATGCGATCGACCTCATCATGCAGGCCGGCTGCGTTCCACTGCTCGGCATAGGCGCGTTCGGGGATGTGCGAGGACACCAGTTCGCCCACCACCTGCTCGCGGAAATCGGCGATCTGGTCGGCGACGTCATCGGCGCCCATGATCTCCTTGCGCTGCTCGAAGATCACCTTGCGCTGGTCGTTGAGCACGTTGTCGTACTTCAGGATGTTCTTGCGCATTTCGAAATTGCGCGCTTCGACCTTCTGCTGAGCCTTCTCCAGCGCCTTGTTGACCCAGGGATGCGCAATCGCTTCGCCTTCCTCTAGGCCAAGCCGCGACAGGATCGTGTCCATGCGCTCCGAGCCGAAGATGCGCATCAGGTCGTCCTGCAGGCTCAGGAAGAACTTGGATGCTCCGGGGTCGCCCTGGCGGCCCGAACGGCCGCGCAGTTGGTTGTCGATGCGCCGGCTCTCGTGGCGTTCGGTGCCGATGATGTAAAGGCCGCCCGCGTTGAGCGCGCGTTCCTTGTCGGCGGCGACCTCGGCACGGATCTGCGAAGCGTGCAGGTCACGCTCACTCGCCGTGGCGGCGCCGGACAACTCGTTGGCGATGCGCATGTCGGCGTTGCCGCCGAGCTGGATGTCGGTGCCGCGCCCGGCCATGTTGGTGGCGATGGTGACGGTGCCCGACACGCCGGCCTGGGCCACGATGGCGGCTTCCTGTTCGTGGTAGCGCGCGTTCAGCACGTTGTGGCGGATCTTGCGTTTCTTGAGCAGGTCCGAAAGCTGCTCCGACTTCTCGATCGAGGTGGTGCCGACGAGGACGGGCTGGCCGCGTTTCTGGCAACCCACGATCAGCTTGATGATCGCGTCGTTCTTCTCGTCGAGCGAGCGGTAGACTTCGTCGTCGGCATCCACGCGCTGCATGGGCCGATTGGTGGGTACCTCGAACACGTCGAGCTCGTAGATGTCCAGGAACTCGGCTGCCTCCGTTAGCGCCGTGCCGGTCATGCCCGCCAGCTTGTCGTAGAGCCGGAAGTAGTTCTGGAAGGTAATCGAAGCCAGCGTCACGTTCTCCGGCTGGATGACCGTGTTCTCCTTGGCTTCGAGCGCCTGGTGCAGGCCGTCGGAATAGCGCCGTCCCTCCATCATGCGGCCGGTGAACTCGTCGATGATGACGACGCGGCTGTCCTTGACGATGTAGTCCTTGTCCTTCTGGAACAGCTTGTGGGCCTTCAGCGCCTGGTTGACGTGGTGCAACATCGTGATGTTGTCGGTGTCGTAGAGGTCGCCATGCGTCAGCAGCTCCGCATCACGAAGCCAGCCGACCATGCGCTCGTTGCCGCGTTCGGTGAGCGTCACGGTCTTCTGCTTCTCATCGAGCTCGAAATCGCCGGCCTCGAGCTTGGGCACCAGCACGTCCACCGACCGGTAGGTCTCGCTCTGGTCTTCGGTGGGGCCTGAGATGATCAACGGCGTGCGCGCCTCGTCGATCAGGATGGAGTCCACCTCGTCGACGATGGCGTAGGAGTGGGCGCGCTGCACCATGGTGGCGCGGCTGTACTTCATGTTGTCGCGCAGGTAGTCGAAGCCGAATTCGTTGTTGGTGCCGTAGGTCACGTCGGCGGCGTAGGCCTCCTTGCGCTGCTCATCGGAGAGGCCGTGGACGATGCAGCCCACAGCGAGCCCGAGGAAGCGGTAGATCTGGCCCATCCACTCCGCGTCGCGCTTGGCCAGATAGTCGTTGACGGTGACGACATGGACGCCTTCGCCGGCCAGCGCGTTCAGGTAGACGGGCAGGGTTGCGACCAGCGTCTTGCCTTCGCCGGTCTTCATCTCGGCGATGTTGCCGCCGTGAAGCACCATGCCGCCGACCAGCTGGACGTCGAAATGCCGCTGGCCGAGGGTGCGCTTGGCCGCCTCGCGCACCACCGCGAAGGCGTCGTCCAGCAGGTCCTCGAGCGTCTCGCCCTTGGCGAGCCGGTCCTTGAAAAGCTGGGTCTGGGCCTTGAGCTCGGCATCGCTCATCGCCTGGTATTTCGGCTCGAGCGCGTTGATCGCCGGGACCCGCTTGTGAAGGGGCTTGAGCTTGCGATCGTTGGAGGAGCCGAAGAAGCGTTCCAGGCCGAGCATGAATTCCTCTGACGGGTTGGGCCCTACAAGGCCGAACCGGCCGGCGACAGGCGCGCGGGAGAGATAAGAACGCGCTTCCCCCTTGTCAATTCAAGGTTTTCCTGCCTAATCCGCGCCGCCGAAACGGGGGGCAAGATGGCGAACGCGAAAGCCAAGGCAGGCGCTGTGTCCAAACCCGCCCTCAAAGTGTCTCCCCTGGCCCCCAGGAGCCTCGCCAAGCTGCCTCCGCTGGCCGGCGTGAGGCTGGCGTCGGGCGCCGCGGGCGTGCGCTACGCGGGCCGCACGGACGTTCTGATGGTCACGCTGGCGCCGGGAACCCAGGCGGCCGGCGTATTCACCAAGTCCAAAACATCCTCGGCCCCTGTGGATTGGTGCCGCACCCAGCTCAAATCGGGCGCCGCTCGCGCGCTCGTGGTCAACAGCGGCAACGCCAACGCTTTCACCGGCAAAGCCGGCCTGGAGGGCGCCCGGGCGGTCGCCGAGGCCACGGCCGGTGTCCTGGACTGCAACGCCCGCGAGGTGATGCTGGCCTCGACGGGGGTGATCGGCGAGCCGCTGCCGGCCGAGCGCATCACCCGGATCCTTGGCCAACTGGCCGCGAGTGGTTCGGCTTCGGGCTGGCGCGCCGCGGCCGAAGCGATCATGACCACCGATACTTACCCCAAGATGGCGACAGCAACGGCCGAGATCGACGGCAAGCGCGTGACCATCAACGGCATTGCCAAGGGCTCCGGCATGATCGCGCCCGACATGGCGACCATGCTGAGCTTCGTCTTCACCGACGCGAACCTCCCCGCGTCAGTGCTTCAGGAGCTGTTGTCATCCGGTGTGAAG
Organism: Rhizomicrobium sp.; assembly: GCA_050728855.1. Lineage (GTDB taxonomy): Bacteria > Pseudomonadota > Alphaproteobacteria > Micropepsales > Micropepsaceae > Rhizomicrobium. Next base: position 20,436 of record JBOHKI010000030.1, read on the forward strand.
GGTTCCTTCAACTCCATCACCGTGGACAGCGACACCTCGACCAGCGACACGCTGATCCTGTTTGCGACCGGCAAGGGCGCCAGCCACGCCGCGATCGCCAAGGCGTCGGACAGGCGACTCAACAATTTCCGCGCCAGACTCGACGCGTTGCTGCTCGATCTGGCGCTCCAGGTGGTGAAAGACGGCGAGGGCGCGCAGAAACTCATCCGGGTCGATGTCACCGGCGCGGAGAATGCCGACGCCGCCCGCCGCATCGGCCTCTCCATCGCCAATTCGCCGCTGGTGAAGACGGCCGTTGCCGGCAACGACGCCAATTGGGGCCGCATCGTCATGGCCGTGGGAAAGGCGGGCGAGAAGGCCGACCGCGACAGGCTGAAGATCGCCTTCGGCAGCCAGACCGTCGCCGAGAACGGCGAGCGCGCCAAAAAATACAACGAAGCCGCCGCCACCAAGGCAGTGTCCGGCCGAGAGGTGCAGATCGCCGTCGACGTGGGCGTTGGCCAAGGCAGCGCCCGCGTCTGGACCTGCGACCTCACCCACGGCTACATCGACATCAACGGCTCGTACCGGAGCTGATCTCAATAACCGTCAAGGCCCGACCCGCGCCGGCGCCAGGCCTGCCATGACGGCGTCAGGTGACGGAACCGACACTCAAATCGTCGCCGGTTGTGTCAAATTGGGCTATCCCTGCGCCCCTCCCGTTAAGGCGCGCTTCACCACGGTGTCCGGATTTGGAAGCTTTTAATGCCCCGCTTGTTATCGTGATCGCCTGTGCGTTGGTCGATCCTGACGGACGTGTGCTCTTGGCGCAGCGTCCCGAGGGCAAGAGCATGGCGGGCCTATGGGAATTTCCTGGCGGCAAGATCGAAGCGGGCGAGCGGCCCGAGGAAACGCTGATCCGGGAGCTTCGCGAGGAACTCGCGATCACGGTCGAAGAGCCCTGCCTCGCGCCCTTCACCTTCGCCTCGCACAGGTACGAAACGTTTTGCCTGCTGATGCCGCTCTATCTCTGCCGCCGCTGGGAGGGAACGCCGCGGGCCGTGGAGCATGCGGCGATCCGGTGGGTGCGACCGAAGGACATGGGCGGATATGCGATGCCCGCGGCCGACCTGCCACTCATTCCGATGCTGCGCGATCTGTTGTGACGCGGTTCCTGCGCGACACGGGCGGCGCCACGGCCATCGAATACGCCATGATCGCCGCGTTTCTGTCGGTCTTCATCGTGACCGCCGTCGACCTGCTGGGCGCCAACGTCAAGTCTGCCTTCTTCGACAAGCTGGCTGCCGTCGTCAAATAGGCTTGGGCGCTTTGTCGCCCGCCTTGTGCTCCGTCGTGTCCAGCGCATCGGCGAGGCGCGCCTTCGCGCTGCCCGGCGCAAGCGGCTTCTGCTGGCTCGCATGTGGTGCCCATCCCGTGAGATAGATGATGTCGAAGGTCGCGCGGATGCGCCCGTCGGGCTCGGCGTGGCGCCGGGCATAGTGCGCCAGCGCCGCGTCCAGCACGTCGCGGCGCAGGATATGCCGGCTGCGCTGGACCAGCGCATTGGTCTCGCCCAGCGCGCGGAGGTCTCCGATCAAGGTTGAGAATTCCCGATAGCGGATCGTGGTGCGCTCGACGTCCGTCACCGGAAGCGCGAAGCCCGCGCGCTGCAACAACCCGCCCAGGTCGCGAACGTCTGCGAAGGGTGCGACGCGGGGACTGGCGCCGCCCGCAATATCGCTCTCGCCCGCCGCGAAAGCCTCGCGCAGCTCGCGCAGGGTATCGCCGCCGAACAGCGCGGCCATGAACAAGCCATCCGGCTTCAGGGCCCTGCGAATCTGGATCAATGCGCCGGGCAGGTCGTTGACCGCATGCAGCGACAGAATGCTGGTGGCCAGATCGAAACTTGCCGGCTCCACCATGAGGGTCTCGCCGGTCGCGCGCCAGAAATCCGTGCGCTCCCACTGCGCGGCAAGCGGCTGAAGCATCGTGAAGCTCTCGTCGCGCGAGCCGACATCCAGACCGTGGACGAATTTGCGGTTCACGGCGGAAAGCCGTTCGGCCAAACCCTCCGTGGCCTCGCGCGCCAGAACGCCGCCGGATGCGCGGGCACGGCGGGCGCCGTAGAGGGCGGTGTCGAATATCTTGGGCGGCGAGCTCATCCGCCGTAAGCTATGCCGCATGGCGGCAATCATGGATACCCCGGCGCTGGCGGCGAAGTTCGGCCGCGCCGTGCTCGATCTGGTCTATCCGCCGCTTTGTGCCATCTGCCGCAGACCGGTCTCGGAAGCGCACGCGCTGTGCGCCGCCTGCTGGAGCGGGATCGCGTTCCTCGACGGGCCGGCCTGCGCCTGCTGCGGCGCGCCATTCGAGATTGATCCTGGTCCGGACACCCTTTGCGCCGCCTGTCACGCCGAGCCACCGGCCTTCGAGCGGGCGCTTTCCGTGCTACGCTATGACGACGCCAGCAAGAAGCCGATCCTGGCGCTGAAGCGCGCCGACCGGCACGACCTCGTGCCGGCCTTCGCGCGCTGGCTGGAACGGGCGGGGCGCGACCTGTTGGCAGAAACGGACTTGCTGGTTCCCGTGCCGCTGCACCGCCGCCGCCTCTGGCAGCGCCGCTACAACCAGGCCGCTCTCCTGGCCCTGAAACTGGGCAAGCTGACCGGCAAGCCGGCCGATCCGCTGGCCCTTACGCGCATCAAGCCGACTCCAAGCCAGGGCGAAATGCCGTCGGCCAAGGCGCGGCGGCGCAACGTTCGCGGCGCGTTCAAAGTCGTCGACCGTAAGGCCGTGGCCGGCCGCTCGGTGCTGCTCATCGACGACGTCTTCACCACGGGTGCGACAGTATCGGCCTGCGCCCGTGCCCTGAAACGCGCGGGCGCCCGCAAAGTGCTGGTGCTGACGGTCGCCCGCGTTGTCCGCGCCGCCAACGTCGCTATATAAAGTTCACGGAAGGTGCCGAGTCCCCGCGTATGACGAAGGTCACGATCTACACCACGCCGATCTGCCCCTATTGTGTGCGGGCTAAGCACCTCCTGAAGAAGAAGGGCGCGCCGGTGGAGGAGATCGATGTGTTCATGAACTGCGAGGCGCGCGCCGAGATGGAGCAGAAATCCGGCGGCCGGCGCACCGTGCCGCAGATCTTCGTGGGCGACACCCATGTCGGCGGCTGCGACGAACTCTACGAACTCGACCGCAGCGGCCGCCTCGATCCACTGCTGCACGACGCATGAGCGTCTTCCGTGCCGCCTGCGTTCAGATGCGCTCGACGGACGATGTCGGCGAGAACATCCGCACGGCGTCCGAACTGATCCGCGAGGCCAAGGGCCACGGCGCGCAGTTCGTCGCCACGCCTGAAAATACCACCATCATGGCGCCGGATGCGGGCGCCAAGCTGGAGCGCAGCTTTGCCGAGGAACACGATCCGGCGTTGCCCGCGTTCGCCGCATTGGCGGAAGAACTCGGCATCTGGCTGCTTATCGGCTCGCTCGCGATCAAGGTGAGCGAGACCAAAACGGCGAACCGTTCTTTCCTGTTCGATCCCAGGGGCCGCGTCGCCGCGCGTTACGACAAGATCCATCTCTTCGACACCGATCCCGGCGCGGGCGAATCTTATCGCGAATCGAATACCGTCGCGGGCGGCGGTCGCGCCATACTGGCCGACACGCCGTGGGGCAGGGTCGGGATGACGATCTGCTACGATCTGCGCTTTCCGCGGCTCTACCGGCGTCTGGCGAAGTCCGGCGCTTTCCTGCTGACCGTGCCGTCCGCCTTCACCGAAACGACGGGCAAGGCGCACTGGCACACGCTGCTGCGCGCCCGCGCCATCGAGAACGGCAGCTTCGTCGTGGCACCTGCGCAGGGCGGGCTGCATGCCAATGGCCGGGCGACCTACGGCCATTCGCTGATCGTGGCGCCGTGGGGCGAGATCCTGGCGGAGTCCGGAACGGAGCCCGGCGTCATCACAGCCGAAATCGATCCGGCTGCTGTCACATCCACGCGCCAGCGTGTGCCAAGCTTGCAGCATGACCGGGACTTCGAAGGTCCTTAGGACCAAACTCGCGCTGGGCTTCCGCTCCCATTCCGGTTGGGCGGCCGCCATCCTGCTGGACGAAGATCTGCGCGTCGTCGCGCGCCGTCATGTCGTGCTTTGCGACCCGGGCATCGACGGCGCAAAGCAGCCATTTCATCACGCCGAGCCGATGCCGCCTGCCAAGGCCGAGGCCTATATCGCGCGCTGCGCGGCGGCGACGGACAGGCTTGCGCGCCAGGCCGTCGCGTCTTTCAAAGGACGGATCGTGGGCGCCTGTATCCTCACCGCATCGGGACGGCCTTTGCCGGATCTGCGCAGCATCCTCGCGTCCCATGCCCTGATCCATGCCGCGGAAGGCGAGTTCTATCGCGACGCGCTCGCGGGTGCCTGCACGGCGGCAAAGCTCAAGATCAATCGTCTGTGGGAGAAGGACGCCCCGCTCTGGGCCGCGTCGCGCTTTGGCGAAGGCGTCGTCAAGCAGACGCTTGCTGCGCTCGGCAAGACGCTCGGCCCGCCCTGGACCATGGACGAAAAGCTCGCGACTTTGGGCGCTTGGTTGACGCTCGCCGGTTGAAAGCCCATTTTGGCGGCATGATCGTGTACAATCTTCGCTGCAAGAACAGCCACGAATTCGAGGGCTGGTTCCGCGACAGCACAGCCTTCGACGACCAGGCCGCAGCGAAGAAGCTCGTCTGCCCGGTCTGCGAATCCCGCAAGGTCGAAAAGGCTGTGATGGCGCCGGCTCTTTCCGGCACCGTCGGAAAGCAGAAGTCCGAGCCGACGCCGGCGGAGATGCGAAAGATGCACCAGTTCGTCAGCGGTCTGCGCAAGCACATCACCGAGAATGCCGATTATGTCGGCCCGGACTTCCCCGAGGAAGCCCGCAAGATCCACTACGGCGAAACCGAAGAGCGCCACATCTACGGCGAAGCCACGCTCGAGGAAGCCAAGGATCTGGTCGCGGAGGGCGTCGATGTAGCCCCGCTGCCGCCGGACCTCGGCGAGGCGAATTGACCTGGCCGCGGGCTGGCGTCGCCCCGAGGTTGTCCGGCACTCCGGACGTTGCACCAGCTCAGTTTGTCGCCTCCCGGCCGGGGGCCGCTCAGGGCCGTACCGCCACGACCATGTAGTTCACGTCCGTGTCGCCGGACAGCCGCCAATCCCAGCTCAGGGGATCGAAGGCGACGCCTTGCGTTTTCAGGATGTTGAGGCCGTTGTCTTCAAGCATCGCCTGAAGTTTCGTGGGCTCGACGAAGCGGTTCCAGTCGTGCGTGCCACGGGGCAGCCAGCCCAGGATGTACTCGGCGCCGATCTTGGCCAGCGCCAGCGCCTTGAGCGTCCGGTTGATGGTCGCGACGAACATCAATCCGCCGGGCGCGACAAGGCCTGAACAGGTCCGCAGGTATCCCGTGAGGTCGGCGACATGCTCGACCACTTCCATGTTCAGCACCAGGTCGAACCGTGCGCTCTCTCCGGCGAGGGCCTCGGGCTCCAGGGCGTGGTAGGTGACGTCCACCCCGCTCCGCTGCGCGTGCGCTCGGGCCGTACCGATATTGCGCTCGGATGGATCGACGCCGGTAACCGCGAAGCCGAGCCGCGCCATGGGCTCGGACAACAGCCCGCCGCCACAGCCGATGTCGAGCAGCGTCAGTCCCTCGAACGGCTTCAGGCTTCGTTTGTCGCGCGCGAAATGGCTGGCGGCGGTGTCGCGGATGAATTTCAGGCGGACAGGATTGAACTTGTGGAGCGGCGCGAACTTGCCCGCCGGGTCCCACCACTCCTCGGCCATGGCCGAGAACTTCGCGACCTCGGCCGCGTCCACCGATGAAGCTGAAACCATGAGGCAAAACCCGCCGTTGAGCGCTGGCCCGGCGCCGTCTATGTAGGATGGATCGCAGCATAGCAGGTCCGGACCCGGTGGCTAAGATCGTGATGAAGTTCGGCGGCACCTCGGTGGCCAGCCTCGATCGCATCCGCCATGTCGCCGGGCTGGTGAAGCGCGAGGTCGGGCGCGGAAACCAGGTGGCCGTCACGGTGTCGGCCATGGCGGGCGAGACCAACAAGCTGGTCGCCTGGACGCGCGAATTGTCGCCCCTGCACGATGCGCGGGAATATGACGTGGTGGTGGCCTCGGGCGAGCAGGTATCCGCAGGCCTTCTGGCGATCGCGCTGCAGGCAATCGGGGTCAGCGCGCGGTCGTGGATGGGCTGGCAGATACCCGTACGCACTTCGGCGATGCACGGTTCGGCGCGCATCGAAGGCATCGAACCCAAGACGTTGAACGAGCGGCTGGCGGAGGGGCAGGTGGCCGTGGTCGCCGGCTTTCAGGGCATCGCGCCCGACAACCGCATCACCACCATCGGCCGCGGCGGCGGCGACACCAGCGCGGTGGCCGTCGCTGCGGCCCTGAAGGCCGACCGCTGCGATATCTATACGGACGTGGACGGTGTCTACACCACAGACCCGCGCATCGTGCCCAAGGCTCGCCGGCTGGAACGCGTCGCCTTCGAAGAGATGCTCGAAATGGCGTCGCTTGGCGCCAAGGTGCTCCAGACGCGCTCCGTCGAGATCGCCATGCTCCATCGCGTGCCCGTCCGCGTGCTATCGACGTTCGATCCCGAGGCCGGCGGTACGCTGCTTTGCGACGAGGAAGACATCGTGGAAAAGAAACCTGTCACCGGCATCGCCTATTCGCGCGACGAGGCGAAGATCACGCTGCATCGCATCGACGACCAGCCAGGCATCGCGGCCAAGATATTCGGCCCGCTGTCGGACGCGGGCGTCAACGTCGACATGATCGTGCAGAACGTCTCGCCAGACGGCAAGAAGACGGACCTCACCTTCACCGTCACCCGCGGAGAACTGCAGCGCGCGCTCAAGGCGATCGAGGATTCGCAAACCTCCATCGGCTACCGCGACATCACCTCGGCGGCCGACGTGGCGAAGATCTCCATCATCGGCATCGGCATGAAGGCGCATCCCGGCGTCGCGCAGACCATGTTCCGCACGCTGGCGGAGAAGGGCATCAACATCCAGGTGATCTCGACGTCGGAGATCAAAGTCAGCGTTCTGATCGCCGAAGAGTATGTCGAGCTGGCGGTGCGGGCGCTGCATTCCGCCTACGAACTCGACGCGGCATGAGGGAGCGCGGCTGATGCCCAGCAGCGGCGTAGGCAGTCCCCGGGCACTCCTGCGCCGCTTGCGCGAAATCATGGCCGAGCAGGTGAGCGCGCAGATGCGCCTCGACCGCCTGGTCATGGTGATCGCCGCCAACATGGTGGCCGAAGTCTGCTCGATCTATCTGCGCCGCGCCGGCAACGCATTCGAGCTGTTCGCGACCGAAGGTTTGAACCGGGACGCCGTGCACCGCACACGGCTGCGCGAGGGGGAGGGCCTGGTCGGCCTGGTGGCGGAAGCGGCCGAGCCGGTGAACCTCAGCGACGCGCCCGGCCATCCGCGCTTTGCCTACCGCCCCGAGACCGGTGAGGACCCGTTCCGCTCCTTCCTGGGTGTGCCGGTGGTACGGGGCGGGCAGGTCTATGGCGTGCTCACGGTCCAGAACAAGGCCGCCCGCCAGTACGAAGAGGAGGAAGTCGAGGCGCTTCAGACGGTGGCCATGGTGCTCGCCGAGGTCGTGGCGCATGGCGCCCTGTTCGATATTGCCGAACTTGACGAGCCGGAACTGCGTGCCGACCGGCCGCGGGCGTTCCAGGGCGAGGGCCTGGCGGACGGCGTCGCCATCGGCCGGGTGGTTCTCCACGAACCGCGAGTGAAGGTCGAGCGGCTCATCGCCGACGATCCGGCAGCCGAACTCAAGCGCCTGGACGACGCCCTGAGCGAGATGCGCGAGGCGGTCGACAAGATGCTCGATTCGACCGAGCTCGATCTCACCGGCGAGAGCCGGGACGTCATCGAGGCCTACCGGCTGTTCGCCCAGGACCAGGGATGGCGCCAGAAACTGCGCGATGCGGTCCGAACGGGGCTGACGGCCGAGGCCGCGGTCGAGCGCGTGCAGGACGAGCTCCGCGCCCGTATCATCCGCATGGGCGACGCCTTTCTGCGCGAGCGGCTGCACGATTTCGAAGATCTTGCCCGCCGCCTGCAAAAGCACCTGGGCGCGCAGGACGGGACGCCCAAACAGGAACTGCCCCACGACGCCATCCTGGTCGCTCGTTCCATGGGGCCGGCGGAACTGTTGGACTACGGCCGCGATGCCATCCGGGCGCTAGTGCTGGAAGATGCGGCGACGACCTCGCATGTCGCCATCGTGGCGCGCGCGATGGGCCTGCCGCTGGTGGGCGACGCGGAAGGCATCGTCGACACGGCGCGCGGCGGCGACGACATCGCCGTGGACGGCGAAACCGGCGAGGCCCATCTGAGGCCGCCCGCGGAAATCCTCTCGGTTTTCGAGGCGCGCCGTGCGTTGCAGAGGCAGCGCGTAGCGCGCATGGCCCAGGTTCGCGATCTTCCCGCCGTGACCAAGGACGGCGTTCACATCGACTTGATGATGAATGCAGGCCTGCTCATCGACATGCCGCACCTGAAGGAATCCGGCGCGGACGGCATCGGCCTGTTCCGCACCGAGCTCCAGTTCATGATCGGCGAGACCATGCCGCGGCTTCCCGACCAGATCGCCTTCTACCGCCAGATCATCGACGCGGCAGGCAACAAGCCGGTGGTCTTCCGCACCCTCGATCTCGGCGGCGACAAGATCCTTCCCTATGGGCAATGGGAACGTGAGGAAAATCCGGCGCTGGGCTGGCGCGCCATCCGCATCGCGCTCGATCGCCCCGCGCTGCTGCGCTACCAGGTGCGTGCGCTGCTCTCGGCGTCCGCCGGCCGCACGCTTCGCCTGCTCTTGCCGATGATCAGCAATGTGGCGGAATTCAATCTCGCCCGCGCGCTGGTCGATCGCGAACTGGAGCGCGCTCGCCAGCTTCAGCTGCCGCTGCCGACCCAGACCCTCGTCGGCGCCATGCTGGAAGTGCCGGCGCTGATGTTCATGCTGTCGCAGATCCTGCGCAGCGCCGATTTCGTTTCGATCGGCTCCAACGACCTGCTCCAGTTCATGTTCGCCGTGGATCGCACCAACATGCGCGTCTCCAAGCGCTACGATGCGCTCAATCCGGCGTCGCTCACGATTTTCCGCCAGATCGTGCGCAGCGCGAAGGAGGCGAGCGGCGAGGTTTCGCTTTGTGGCGAGATGGCTGGGCGCCCGGTGGAGGCCATGGCGCTCATCGGCGTGGGGCTGCGCACGCTGTCGATGGCGCCGGCCAATATCGGACCCATCAAGATGATGATCCGAAGCCTCGATACCCGCGAGCTGGCGCCGTTCGTCGACCAGCTTTGCGGCCGGACCGACCATTCCCTGCGGACACGGCTTCAGGCCTTCGCGGCCGAACGCGGCATTGTCGTCAAATGATTGGCGTCAAATGCGCGTGAGAAGGCCGCGTAATCGCGCGTTCCGATTCACGGTCTCGGATATGTTACTTGCCCGAAAGGCGAGGGCTACTTAGCGTCCCGTTCAAGACGTACCCCAGTGGGAGACTCAAAATGTCCAAATTCACCGTTGCCCTGCTCTCGAGCGCCGCTTTGGTTGCCTCGTCCTCTTTCGCCCTTGCACAGAACGGCGCTTCATCGCCGATGGGCATGGCGCAGCCCGTCTCGACGGTGCAGACGAGTTGCCATCATGACGGCGATGTGATCCAGACCCCGAAGGGCCTCATGGTCTGCCATCAGCGGCCGCTGCTCGACGTGCACTTCAAGTCGCGCGACTGGTTCGCCGGCGTCGGCGCGCGCGCCGCGGCGTCCGACCATTAGCCGGTCCAACAATCGACTTAACGCGGTGGCGCTCGTGCCACCGCGAAGGGAGATGAAGTGAAAGGTCTGATTCTGATTGCAGCCGTTACGGTCGCTTTGTCGGGTCCGGCGGCGTTGGCGCAGGACGCCGCGGCTGCGGCTTCCAGCCCGCCGGCTGACCAAGCCCAGGCCGCGGCCCAGGTCGATTGCCATCACGATGGCGAGGTTCTTCTGACTGCGAATGGGCCGGTGGTGTGCCATCTCAAGCATCCGACCGGCGCGAGGAACTTTTCACGGGAATGGTTCCGCGAGCAGCAGCTCCGCTCGTCCACCATGAATCACTGAGCTCTGAATTGCCGAGCAAGGCCGGATTTCGCGGGCCGTGACTGTTAAATGGCTCCCCAGGCGACAGAATTGGTCCCCAGCAGGGGCGTGCAAGCCACTTGCTAACGGCGCGGCCAATTGTCAAAATGTCGAAACTGCGACCAAAAGGGGACTGACCTATGCGTAAATTCACGATGGCGGCGCTGCTCGCCACCGCGCTCGTGGGCGGAATGGGCGTTGCGTTCGCCGACACGCCGAACGGCACCACCGGCACGGCCTCACAGCCGGCCGCCGATCCGAACGAGATGATCTGCAAGCGCGGCGAAATGACGACCGGCTCGCGGTTCCCCGGGCCGCCGATCTGTCACACCCGCCTCGAGTGGGAACAACTCCAGCGCAATGCCAACGAGAGTTTGCAGGGCATGCAGAACCGTCTGGATCAGCAGCGCGGTGCGTCGATTTCGGGCGGCGGGCACTAAGCTCGCTTGCGGCGGCATGCCGCCGCGCTTCGCGTGAATTCTTGATGCAAGACCCCGATCCGGCTGGCGAGACCCAGCCGGACGGGGTATTGCTTACGCGATGACGAAAGTTACCCATCTGACGCTCGAAGAAGGCGGCGGACTCAACCGCCGCCGCATCCATCTGCGCGAGATTTCCGGCGAGGCGGACAGCCCGCTGGAGACCGTGGGCCAGGACCTGCGTGCCGCGCGCCAGCGCCGGGGCGACGATCTCGCCACCGTCTCCCGCGTCCTCAAGATCCGCAAAGACCACCTCGAGGCCCTCGAGGAAGACCGATTCGAGGCTCTGCCGGGGCGGACCTATGCCGTGGGCTTCGTGAGGGCCTATGCGGACTATCTCGGGCTCGACCCGGTACAATGCGTGGAGCGCTTCAAGCGTGAGATCGCCGGGCGGGGCGGAGAGCTTCCCGCCGGCGGCACCTTCGCCAGCGAGATCGAGGAGCGCAGGCTGCCTCACGGGTGGATGGTCATTGCCGCCGTCGTACTGACCTTGATTCTCTACGGCGCCTATCACCTGGCCATGACAGCGGACAGCTTGCTCAAGCCTGCGATTACACCGCCGCCCGCCCATGTCGCCGCCAAACCGCCGCCGCCGAAATTCACGCCGGCTCCCGTGGCCCCGGTACCGAGCCAGCAGGCAGTCCAGAGCCCCGCCCCAGCGACCACGCCGGAAGGTGCACCGCCTGCAGCGGGAGCGCCGCCGCAAAGCCTCGCCGATTCCGTCGCGGCGCTCCCTCCCGGCCAAGCCTACGGGACCCAGAACAAGGATGCGCGCGTGGTGCTGCACGTACGGCAGACCACCCGCGTGGTCGTCGAAGCGAGCGACGGCACGGTCTACATTAACCGCGTGCTGCATCCCGGCGATTCCTACCGCGTGCCCGATCGCGTCGGTATGATGCTCACTGCGCAGGACGGCAGCGCGGTCGCGCTGGAACTGGACGGCCAGCTAATGGGCACGGCAGCCCGATCGTCTCATGTGACCGAAGGGCTTTCGCTCGACCCGCAAGCCATCGCGGATCGCTCGAACGGGGGCGCGAACTGAGCGCGGCCGTGGCATGAGCGTTCGAGCCTATCGCGATATTGCCCGTCGCCGCTCCCGCAAGATTCGTGTGGGCAAGGTCGAGGTCGGTGGCGACGCGCCGATCACCGTCCAGAGCATGACCAACACCGTGACGGCGGACGTCCGCGGCACGATCGACCAGATCCGCGCAATGGAGGAGGCCGGTGTCGACATCGCCAGAGTCTCCTGTCCCGATGAGGACGCGACCAAGGCTCTCAAGCATATCGTCAAGGCGGCAAGCGTCCCGATCGTCGCGGACATCCATTTCCACTACAAGCGTGCCATCGAGGCGGCCGAGGCCGGCGCGGCCTGCCTACGCATCAATCCCGGCAACATTGGAAATACCCAGCGGGTCCGCGAAGTCGTAATGGCTGCCAAGGACCATGGTGTCTCCATGCGCATCGGCGTCAATGCCGGCTCGCTGGAGAAGGAGTTGCTGGAGCGCTACGGCGAGCCATGCCCCGAAGCGATGGTCGAGAGCGCGCTGAACCACGCGAAAATCCTCGAGGACAATGACTTCACCGAGTTCAAGATCAGCGTGAAGGCCTCGGACGTGTTCCTGGCGGTGGCCGCCTATCAGGGGCTGGCGGAGGCGTGTGACTACCCGCTCCATCTCGGCATCACGGAAGCGGGCGGGCTGATGAGCGGCACCGTCAAATCGTCCATCGGCATGGGCATGCTCTTGTGGAGCGGCATCGGCGACACCATCCGGGTTTCGCTTTCGGCCGATCCGGTCGAGGAAGTCCGCGCCGGCTTTGACATCCTCAAATCGCTCAACCTGCGCCACCGCGGCGTGAACATCGTCTCGTGCCCCTCCTGCGCCCGGCAGGGCTTCAATGTGATCGAGACGGTGAAGGTGCTGGAAGACCGCCTCAAGCACATCGCCACACCGATGACGCTCTCGATAATCGGTTGCGTGGTGAATGGGCCGGGCGAGGCGCGCGAAACCGATATGGGTTTCACCGGCGGCGGCGCGGGCGGCGGCGCCGGCATGATCTATCTGAACGGCAAACCGGCCTACAAGCTGGACAACGCCAAGCTCGTCGATCATGTCGTGGAGCTCTGCGAGAAGAAGGCGGCCGAAATCGAAGCCGAACGGGGAGAAGTGCCGCACGCGGCACAATAGCGGGGCAGGGACAGTGACGGACATTCAACAAGCGCAAGCGCCGGTGGCGCCCGAGAATTTCCCGCTCGCCATCGTGGCGGGCATCGCAACCGCGCTGGTCGGCGCGGGCCTCTGGGCGACGGTCACCGTCGTCACCCAGAGGGAACTGGGCGTCATGGCGATCGCCGTGGGCTACATCGTCGGCTATGCCATCAAGGCGGTCGGCCATGGTCATTCGCCGAAATTCGGCGTGGCGGGCGCGGTGTGCGCGCTATCGGGCTGTGTGCTTGGCAATCTCGCGAGCGCGCTGATCTTCTTCGCCGATCAATCCCACGTTTCGGTGATGACCGTGCTGTCGAACGCGAGCCCGACTTTCCTCGTCTCGCTGATGAAGGAATTTGCCCAGGCGCTCGACTTTCTGTTCTATGCTATCGCGATCTACGAGGGGTACAGGTTCTCATTTCGGACGTGACCGCAAAACGGAACGACATCGTCGGCACCGGCCTGGCGATGGCTTTCGCGGCCTTCAAGGCCTCGAAAGTGCTGCTCACCGTGGGCACGATGCTGGTCTCGATGTGGGTCTACAGCCTGTTCTGGGGCTGGCGCTTCGCCGGGGGCTTCGTGCTCCTGATCCTGATCCACGAGATGGGCCACTATATCGCTGCGCGCCAGAAGGGGCTGAATGTCGGCGCGCCGACCTTCATCCCGTTCGTCGGCGCCTGGATCCAGCTCAAGGAAACGCCGATGAACGTGGAGACGGAGTCCTACGTCGCCTTCGCCGGCCCCATCGCCGGCACGCTGGGCGCGCTCGCCTGCTACTTCGCCGGTGGCTACTTCGGCAACGACCTGCTCCTGGCGCTTGCCTATGCCGGGTTCATCATCAACCTGCTCAATCTCATCCCGGTTTCACCACTTGACGGCGGGCAGATCACGGCGATCCTGTCCCCCCGGATATGGCTTCTGGGCGCGCCACTCCTGCTGGTGCTGTTTTATTACCAGCGCAGCCCCCTGCTCATCCTCATTGCCATCATTGCGGCGCCGCAGCTGATGCGGGCGTTCCGCTACGACCCCAAGGCGCCCGAGAACAGCGCCTATTACGGCACCGCGCTACAAACCAAGCTCGCCTATGGCGCGCTCTATCTCGGGCTGGCAGCATCGCTGGCCGTCCTCAGCTACGACACGCACAACATGATCGGCGTGCGCTAGCCGCGTTTGTATCCGCCGATGCCGAGTCTATAAGCAGTCGCCATGATCCCGCCCAACAAGCTCGCCCGCCTGGTGGACCGCTTTCACGCGGTGGAGGCGGAGCTTGCCTCGGGGACGGTCGGGCAGTCCTTCGTCAGGCTGTCCAAGGAGCACGCCGAACTGGCGCCGGTGGTTGCCGCTATCGAGGCCTATCGCGGGACGGCGAAGGAGCTGGAGGGCACCGAGGCGCTGATCTCCGATCCCGCCAGCGATTCCGAAATGCGTGGCCTCGCCGAACAGGAGCGCGCCGAACTGAAAGAGCGCTTTGCCAGGCTCGAGCATGACCTGCAGATTCAACTCCTGCCGAAGGATGCGGCGGATTCATCCTCGGCCATCGTCGAGATTCGCGCCGGCACCGGCGGCGACGAGGCGGCACTGTTCGCCGCCGACCTGCTTGGAATGTACCAGCGCTACGCCCAGATCCAAGGCTGGAAGACCGAGCTGATGGACATGAGCGAGAGCGATTTGGGCGGCATCAGGGATGCCACGCTCGAAGTCGTGGGGCAGGGTGCGTATGCCAAGCTCAAATTCGAGAGCGGCGTGCATCGCGTGCAGCGCGTGCCGGTGACGGAGGCGAGCGGGCGCATCCACACCTCCGCCGCCACAGTCGCCGTGCTGCCGGAAGCCGAGGACGTCGACGTCCAGATCGACGACAAAGACCTGCGCATCGACGTCTATCGCGCGCAAGGCGCGGGTGGTCAGCACGTCAACAAGACCGAGAGCGCGGTGCGCATCACGCATCTGCCCACCGGAATCGCGGTGGCGCAGCAGACCGAGAAATCGCAGCACAAGAACAAGGCGCACGCGATGAAGCTGTTGAAGGCCAAGCTCTACGAGATCGAGCGCGAACGTATCGACAGCGCGCGCGCCGGCGAGCGCAAGAGCATGGTCGGCTCGGGTGACCGCAGTGAGCGCATCCGCACCTACAATTTCCCCCAGGGGCGCGTCACCGATCACCGCATCAACCTTACGCTCTACAAACTCGACCGGATCGTGTCCGGCGACGATCTGGGCGATATCGTCGATGCCCTCGTGGCTGAGGACCAGGCCAATCGCCTGGCGGAGCTGGAGCAGGACGTATGACGGCGGAGCGCCTTGCCGCCACGGGCATCGAATCCGCCTGGCTGGACGCGCGCATTCTGCGGGACCACGCCGGCGGCAACGCCGCGCTATACGAAAGTCATATATCGCGGCGGCTGGCGGGCGAACCCGTGGCCTACATCACCGGCACCAAAGGCTTCTGGACGCTCGATCTCGACATCGGTCCCGGCGCGTTGGTGCCGCGCCCGGAGACCGAGACTCTCATCGAGCAGGCGATTGCCATATTCCCGGACCGCGCCGCGCCATTGCGCGTGCTGGATCTAGGCGTTGGGTCGGGTGCGATCCTGCTCGCCTTCCTTTCGGAATATCCCAACGCGACTGGGGTCGGCGTGGATCGTGCGACCGAATGGGCCACGCTTAACGCGGCGAAACTGGGCATCGGTGGCCGCGCGCAAATGCTCTGCGCTGACTGGAGCGAACTGCCCGAAGAAATCTTCGATGCGATCTTCTCCAATCCGCCATACCTTACGGCGGCGGAGGTCGACACGGCGCCCCCGGAACTCAGCCACGAACCGCGCCAGGCGCTGGATGGCGGGCCGGACGGACTGGACGCGTATCGCCAGCTCGCCCCCCTCATCGCCGCGCGGCTTAACTTAGGTGGATATGTCTTTCTCGA
>JBOHKI010000031.1:0-33510 GCA_050728855.1 Rhizomicrobium sp.
AAGCCGGCCGCCTTCGCCAAGGCTCCGGCGTGCCGAGTGAGTGTCGCCTGCCACGCCGAAGCGAAGCGTAGGCGGGTGGAGGGGGTGTGTCAGTGGCCAAGAACTATTTTAGCACCTGACACACCCCCTCCGTCTGTCACGCGCTTCGCGCGTGACATCCACCTCCCCCGCTCTCGCGGGGGAGGAAGGGTACTGACCTCCCCGCAAGGGGGAGGTTAAGCTGTCGCCCATGACCGCGCCCTCTCTCCTTCGCACGGTGCTTCTCGCCCGCTGTCCGCGCTGCGGTGTCGGACCGCTGTTCACGGGCTATCTCGCCATCCCGCCGCGCTGCAATGCCTGCGGGCTCGACTATGCGCCGTTCGACGTGGGCGACGGCGCGTCGGTGTTCGTGGTGCTGATCGCGGGCTTCATCGTCACCGGCGGAGCGCTGATCGTCGAAGTGAAATACTCTCCGCCCTACTGGGTGCACGCCGTGCTGTGGACGCCGCTCATCGCCGTGCTCGTGTTCGGCGGGCTGCGCGTGGTCAAGGCGTTCCTCATGGTGCAGCAATACCGCCACCAGGCGCGCGAAGGGCGGATGGAATAGGGGCGCGACGCATCGCGCGCGCGCCGCCCCCTCAATCCTCGTCCGTGCACTGCTCCTCATAGGCGGGCCCGGCGGGCACGTACACGCAGCCTTCGGTGCCGAATTGGCCGAGGAGGAGCCTGCCATTGTCCTTCTCGATGAAGAGCGCGGTGAATTTGCGGAATTCGAAGCGGAACAGTCCGGCGGGCGTCGCCGGCGAATAGCGCGGGAACGGGCCGTTGAAGATCGCGACCCGCGCGCCGCCGCTGGCGTCCACCACCACGACCGCGAAATCCTTTTCCCCGTCGCCGTTGAAGTCGCCCACC
Organism: Rhizomicrobium sp.; assembly: GCA_050728855.1. Classification (GTDB taxonomy): domain Bacteria; phylum Pseudomonadota; class Alphaproteobacteria; order Micropepsales; family Micropepsaceae; genus Rhizomicrobium. The sequence continues at coordinate 892 of JBOHKI010000031.1, forward strand.
GCGAGATAGGGCTGGTAGTCCGGCTGCGGCCAGCCGCCGCTGCCATGGCGGCGCATGTCGTCGAGATCCTGGGCGCAGCCGCATTCGGATTCGTCCGGCACGCGCAATTCCGGCCGCGCCTCGAGGAAGGCGGCAAGTGCTGCCTTCTGGCCGTCGCCGAGCAGCGCGAGATCGGGCGCAGGGCAGGCGGCCTCGCGGCAGGCGGCGAGCGCGAGCCCCGCCGTCAGCGCGATTGCGGCGATCCGCGCCTTGCGCGCGCCACGCCGATACTGGAGGCCTGTTGCTGCCATGGCCCCGGCACCTCTGCTTCCCCCCAGCGAGCGTCGATCCGTGTTGTGGCCGATCTAAGTCCGATTTAAGGCGAGACATGCGCTTCCGTCCGCTCCTCGTACCGACCCTTTGGTTCGTGCCGGCGTTCCTTATCCTGATGGGATTGGGGACGTGGCAGATCGAGCGGCTGCACTGGAAGCTCGGCCTGATCGCGCAGATGCAGTCGCGCGGCGTGGAGGCGCCGCTGTCGCTTAGCCAGGCGCTGGCGCTGGGCGCGGACGCGCAATACCGCATGGTCATGCTGCGCGGCCGCTTCGACAATGCGAAGGAGGCCTATGTCTTCACGACGGGCCCCGGCGGCGCGCCGGTCTATCATGTGCTGACGCCGTTCCGGCTGGATGACGGGCGCGTGCTGCTGGTGGACCGCGGCATCATTCCCTTGCCGCTGATCGATCCGCGCAGCCGCACCGCGCCCGCGGGCGAGCGACTGGTCTTCGGCATCTGGCGCACGCCGGACGCGGCCAACTGGTTCACGCCCGCGCCGGATCTCGCGCACCGCATCTGGTTCACCCGCGATCTCGCCGGGATCGCGAAGGTTGACGGCGTGACGCTTGCCGCCCCCGTGCTGGTGGAAGCCGACCTCACGCCCAATGCCGGCGGCTGGCCGCGCGGCGGACAGACGGTGGTGAGCCTGCCCAACAACCATCTCTCCTACGCGCTGACCTGGTTCGGACTGGCAGCGGGCCTGCTCGGCGTCTACCTCGCCTATCACATCTCCAACGCAAGGCTGTCGTTCGGGTTCGGGCGGAAGAAGAAAGACGATTGATTCACGCGGGACCGCGGAGCGGAGACGCGATACGTCATTGTCGGCACGGTGTTGAAACTCGACGTTGAAGGTTATTGCCTGGACCACGGACAATTTCACCATCGTCGTGGGCGGGCTTGACCCGCCCATCCATCCCGCGCGCTTGTGCGCGAAGTAGACGTCTTTTGCGACCGCAAGGCGGTCGCGATGGGTGGGCGGGTCAAGCCCGCCCATGACGGTGAAAAGGGCAGCGCGCGGACTTCCCAACGCTTTGGATGCTCAGTTCGTCCTTGCATCCGCGTCGCCACCTCTCGGCTTTCTTCCTCCGCGCCTCTACGGGAATCTTCTTTTCCCTTGATTTCCGGCCGAATGTTCCTAATATGTTCCGTGCGCTGTTTGACATCGCTGAGACCGGCCGGCACCCCCGGGGGGGTAGGGTGCGGGCGTGCAAACAAAGATCAAGGGCTTGAGGCTCGCCCCGGCCAGGGGCCAGATTTTGTAGGTCCGATCAGGCGCGGGACCGTTTGAGATATTCCGTGAGGCCTCGCGCAACGGCGGCCCGGGCGGAAGCGGGACGGGTGGCTCCCCTCCCCACCGTTTTCAAAGGTTCAAATGGCGGTATTGTCCGGGCCTGGCGTCCACCAGATATGGCGGGTCCGCGGCGCGATTGCGCGGCGCGGGTCCGGCCACTAAGACGAAGCGGAATTTTCGCGGAATTTCCATGTCCCTCAAGATCGAAATCACGAAACTCCCCAATGGCTTGACGGTCGTGACCGACCACATGCCCAGCCTGGAAAGCGCCGCTCTCGGCGTCTGGGTGGATTGCGGCGCGCGGCACGAGACCCGCGCCGTGATGGGCGTGAGCCACATGCTGGAGCACATGGCCTTCAAGGGCACCGAGACGCGCACCGCGCTGGGACTGGCGGAGGAGATCGAGGCGGTGGGCGGATTCCTCAACGCCTACACCAGCCGCGAGCAGACCGCGTTCCACGTCCGCGTGCTGAAGTCGGACGTGGCGCTGGCGACGGACATCCTCGCCGACATCCTCAGCCGCCCGGCCTTCGAGCAGGTGGAGCTCGAGCGCGAGCGCCAGGTGGTGCTCCAGGAACTCGGCCAGGCGCGCGACACGCCCGACGACATCATCTTCGATCACCTCCAGGAGGCGGTCTATCCCGATCAGCCGATGGGCTTTCCCATCCTCGGCAACGAGACGACGGTGGGCGGCTTCACCCGCGACGATCTCAAGACCTATATGGCCGCGAACTACCGCACCGGCGGCATGACGTTCATCGCCTCGGGCGCGGTGAACCACGGCCAGATGGTCGCGCTGGCGGGCGAGAAATTCGCTGGCCTCAAGGCGGGCGCCGCGCCTTCGGCCGAAGCCGCGCGCTATGGCGGCGGCGAGATGCGCGTCGACGACGACCTCGAGCAGGTCCACGTCGCCTATGCCTTCGAGGGCGTGCGCAGCGCCGATCCGGACTACTACGCGGCGCAGGTCTATTCCTCGGCGCTGGGTGGCGGGATGTCGTCGCGGCTGTTCCAGGAAGCGCGCGAGCGCCGCGGCCTCTGCTACACGATCACCGCCTTCTCGCAGTCTTTCAAGGACGGCGGGCTGATCGGCGTCTATACCGGCACCGGCGAGAGCGAGGCGGGCGAGATCTCCGCCGTCATCGCCGGCGAGATGGCCGCGCTTGCCGCCAACGCCAACGACGCCGAAGTCGCCCGCGCCAAGGCGCAGCTGCGCTCCGGCCTGCTGATGGGATTGGAGCGTCCGGCCTCGCGCACCGAGCAGATCGCGTCCTCGCTGCTCGCGCATGGCCGGGTGGTCCCGGTCGAGGAAATCCTGGCCAGGCTCGAGGCGGTGGACGCCGCCGCCGTGCGCCGCTTCGGCGAACGCGTCATGGCGACGTCGCGTCCGGCGATGGCCGCCGTCGGCCCGCTTGGAAAGCTTGAGAGCTACGACACCTTCGCCGCGCGCTTCGGCGCCGTCAGGAAAGCGGCGGAATGAACGCAGGTCCCATGGCGTTCATGCGCGGGCTGACGTTCCCGGGCGGGCAGCAGCCCGTCATCCGGGGCGAGGGCATCTACATGCGCTATCCGCGCATGGCCGATTTCCTCGCCTGGTCGCGCATCCGCGGCGAGAGCCGCGCGTTCCTCTCGCCCTGGGAGCCCAGTTGGGCGAGCGACGAGCTGACCCGCGGGGCCTTCCGCCGCCGCATCAAGCGCTACGCCAAGGAGACGCGGCACGACACGGCCTATGCCTTCTTCGTGTTCCGCGAGGAGGACGATGCGCTGCTCGGCGGCTGCACGCTGTCCAATGTCCGGCGCGGCGTCACGCAATGCTGCGCGCTGGGCTACTGGGTGGGCGAGCGCTTCGCCCGCCAGGGCTACATGCACGCCGCCGTGCGCGCGCTGATCCCGTTCATCTTCCGCACGCTGGGCCTGCATCGCATCGAGGCGGCCTGCCTGCCGTCGAACGAGCCGTCGAAGAGCCTTCTCGCCAAGGCCGGCTTCCGCGAGGAAGGCCTCGCCAAGCGCTATCTCCAGATCAACGGCGATTGGCAGGACCACGTTCTGTTCGCTTTGCTTGACGACGAAGCGAAGCTAGCGTGACGAAGCGATTCGACGCCCGGTCAACAGTGTCGAAAGTCCTTGCGCCCTTCCTGCTCCTGATCGCGGTGTCCGCGTCCGCCGCGCCCGCGCCTGTACCGGCGCCGCCGGCCGCGCGCGCGCATCCGGGCGTGAACTTCGCCGGTCACGATCCGCTGATCGATCTGGCGGGCGCGATCAGCTTCCAGATGCCCGACAAGGACGGCCAGTGGTTCATGATGACCGCGGCCAACCAGTCCATCCGGCCGGTCACGCGCATCCTCGTCGCCGCCGAACCGGCGAACGCGGCGCTGCGCATCTTCCCGGCGCGCGGACGGCCGCTGGTGCGCCAGATCGCCAGTTCGGATCCCGATGTATCGGTGGAGAGCGCCCGCGCCTATGGGCGCCACATCTGGCGCGTCACGATCCCGCCGGCCACGACCGCGGCGCTGGCGATCCTGGTGGAGAACGCGCAGAGCCGTCAGCCCAGCGTGCAGGCATGGACCGAGCCGGCCTTCGTCTCGCACATCCGGCAGGTGTCGGTGTTCATGGCGGCGGTCGAGGGGCTGATCGCCGCCGCGATGCTGGTGACGGCGGGCCTGGCGCTGATGACCGGCCATCTGGCGCCGCGCTGGGCGGCGGTCACGTTGCTGGGCGTGTTCCTCGCGCGGCTGGCCGCGACCGGAACGTTCGATGCCGGCTGGACGACCGCCGTGGGCGGGCCCTACGGCGTCACCGCCATGGTGGCCGGACTCACGCTCGCCGCGGGCTTCCGGCTCACCGATATCGTCGTGCCGCTGGACGGTTTCATCGCCGATGCGCGGCGGCGGATGCGCTGGCTCCTGATCGCGATCGTGGCGCTGTCGCTGTTCGCCTTTGTCGGCGTGCCCGGCGCTGCCTTGCTGACGGAATTCACCGTCCTCGCCGGCACCGGCGCGATCACGGCCTATCTGGTCAATCGCGGCGTGGCCGGCGCCCAGGCGGCACGCGTGGCCGCGCCGAGCGCCGCGGTGTTCTCGCTGGTGGCGACGGCGTCCGCCGTGGCGGCGCTGGGCGGCTTCGAGGCCAATCCCATGGCGCCCGTCATGGCGAGCGGATTCCTGGCGGCTGGCGCCGTGCTGCTGGCCCTCGCCATCGCGGCGGGCGAGGGCATCGCGATCCTGCCCGCAACTCGATCCAACGCGGTCGCCGCCGCGGCGCCGGCCTTCGTGCCGCCGCCCATCGTCGAAAGTCCGGCCGCGCCGCCCGCGAAAGACGGCTCCGCCGCGGCGCTCGCCATCGGCGCCTCGCACCAGGGCGTGTTCGATCTGGATTTCCGCGCCGACACCGTAACGCTTTCGCCGGAGGCCGCGGGGCTCATCGGCCTGAAGGATGGCGAACTGACTCTCGCGCATATTTCCTGGATCGCGCGCATCCATCCTGACGACCGCGAGACCTACAAGCAGGCGGTGACGGACTATCGCAATCATCCCGGTGCTGCCTTCCGAGTCGAATACCGCGCGCGCAGCGAGAGCGGGCGCTATCCGTGGTTCGAGTTGCGCGCCACCATGCTGGGCCCGGAGACGGGCAGCGCCGCCTACGCCGCCCGCTGCCTGGGCCTGATGGCGGACATCACGACGCGCAAGGAATCCGAAGCGGCGGCGATGGACCGCACCTTGCGCGATCCGCTCACCGGCCTGGGCAACCGCGTCGCGCTGATGGAGGAGTTGGAGCGGCGCGGGCTGTCGCCCCTGATCTTCGCGCTCCTCGACATCGACCGCTTCAAATCGATCCATGCGAGCCTCGGCGACGACGGGGCGGATGCGGTGCTCGGCGCCGCCGCCCAGCGCCTCGCCAACCGGTTCAAGGGCCGCGCCGAAACGTTCCGCACCGGCGGCGATTCCTTCGCGCTGATCTTCACGGACGGCGATGCGGACGCGATCGGGGCGGAGCTGGTCGAGATCTGCAAGGCGCCCTACGCCCTTGGGGGGCGCAACGTCTTCGCGCCGGCCAGCATCGGCGTGGCGCTGGGCGGCGAGGCGCGCGATCCGCTGGACCTGCTCAAGAACGCCGAGCTTGCGCTGATCCAGGCCAAGCGCCAGGGCGGCGCCTGCGCGCGGCTCTACAGCGCCGATCTCGCCGCGCCGGAAGACGCGGTCGCGCTCGAATCCGAACTGCGCCGCGCGCTCGACGAGAAGCAGATGGACGTCTTCTACCAGCCGATCGTGCGGCTGTCGGATGCGACGGTGGCGGGTTTCGAGGCCCTGCTGCGCTGGCGCCATCCCACGCGCGGGCTGGTGGTGCCCAGCGAGTTCATCGCCCATTCCGAAGCGACGGGGCTGATCGTGGCGCTGGGCCGTTTCGCGCTGGAACGCGCGGCCCAGGACCTTGCGCAATGGCAGCGCTTCTTCCCGCTCGATCCCGCGCTGTTCGTCAGCGTGAACGTGTCGCGCCGCCAGTTGAACGATCCCACGCTGGAGGACGACCTGCGCGGCGTGCTGGCGCACAATGCACTGCAGCCCGGATCGCTGAAGCTGGAGCTGACGGAAAGCGCCGTCGGCACGGTCGAGGATTCGCACGGGCCTCTCGCCCGCCTGCGCGCGCTCGGCGCCGGTCTTGCCATCGACGATTTCGGCACCGGGCTTTCGACGCTGAGCCAGCTTCGCGACACGCCGTTCGATACCCTCAAGGTCGACAAGAGTTTCCTCGCCCGCGGCGAGGTGGACAGCGACGTGGTGCTGCAATCCATCGTCAAGATGGCGCAGGAACTGGGCCTCAGCGTGGTGGTCGAGGGCGTGGAGCGCGAACAGGACGCGGACCGCCTTGCCGATCTGGGCTGCGAATTCGCACAGGGCTTCTTCTTCAGCGGGCCGCTGCCGGCGGACGATGCGCTCGCCTTCATCGCGCGGCACTACCGCACCGAAGCGCCGCGCGGCGATGCACCAGGCGAAGACGTGTCAGGCGCGGCCGGCGTGGATCGACAGGCTTGAGACGTCGATCCCGAGCTTGCGGAGCGCGCCGCTCCATTTGTCCGCGAGTTCGGAGTCGAAGAGGATCGCCGAGTCCGCGTCGCAATGCACCCAGCCGTTGAGGCGGATCTCGTTCTCGATCTGCCCGGGGCCCCAGCCGGCATAGCCCAGCGCGAAGATCGCCTTTTCCGGCCCGCGCGCCTCCGCCATGGCGCGCAGGATGTCGAGCGTGCCGGTGAGCGACACGTCCTCGGACACCGGCATGGTGGATTCCGCGCTCTCATAATCGCCGCTGTGAAGCACGAAGCCGCGACCGGTTTCGACCGGGCCGCCATACAGGATGGGGAAGTCGGGCGTATTGGCCGTGATGCGCAAGCCGAGCCGCGCCATCAATTCCTGGAAGCCGAGGCCTTCGACGGGCTTGTTGATGATGAGACCCATCGCGCCGTCGTTGGAATGCGCGCACATGAAGATGACGGTCTTCTCGAAACGCGGGTCCGTCATGCCGGGCAGGGCGATCAGGAGTTTGCCCTCCAGGAAATTGTCGCCTTCGATCGGATCGGCCTTCGCCATGGCCCCTAGAATAACATGGTTTTGGCGTTTTGCGTTCCCAATTCCGCCGCGCTAAAAGCCGCCCCGGTGAAATTGACGGCCGAACGCCAAGAGGAGACGAACGATGACGATCAAAGTGGGCGACAAGATTCCCTCCGCCACGCTGATGCAGATGAAGGACGGCGGACCCAAGCCGGTGAAGACCGATGAGTTCTTCGCCAATCGCAAGGTGGTGCTGTTCGCGCTGCCGGGCGCGTTCACGCCGACCTGTTCGGCCAAGCATCTGCCGGGCTTCGTGTCGCATGCCGAGGACATCAAGTCGAAGGGCGTGGACGAGATCGCGTGCATGTCCGTCAACGACGCGTTCGTGATGGGCGCCTGGGGCGATCAGCAGAAAGCCGGCGGCAAGGTCGCCATGCTGGCCGATGGCAACGGCGATTTCACGCGCGCCCTCGGTCTCGAGCTCGACGCTTCGAAGTTCGGCATGGGCAAGCGCAGCCAGCGCTTCTCCATGGTGATCGACAACGGCACGGTGAAGGAGCTCAACGTCGAGGAGCCCGGCGCCTTCGCCGTCTCCAGCGCCGAGCACGTGCTGGGCCAGCTTTAGGGGATCGCGGCGCGGGCGAGCGCGTCCGCGCGCGCGTTCTCGACGTGGTCGGAATGGCCTTTGACCCAGCGCCACGTCACATCGTGGCGCTGGGCGGCCGTTTCGAGCGTGCGCCACAAATCCTCGTTCTTGACCGGCTTCTTGTCGGCGGTCTTCCAGCCATTGGCCTTCCACCGCGCGAGCCATTTCGTGGCGCCGTCCATCACGTAGCGGGAATCGGTGTGGATGGTGACGGCCGATCGCCGCTTCAGCGCGTCCAGCGCCTTGATCGCGGCCATCAGTTCCATGCGATTGTTCGTGGTCGCCGCTTCGCCGCCGGAGATTTCCCTCTCATGCTTTGCGCTGCGCAGGATCGCGCCCCAGCCGCCGGGCCCGGGGTTTCCCGAGCAGGCGCCGTCGGTGAAGATGTCGATCGTCTCGCCTGGCATCAGGACGCAAGCGCGCGCGGCACGTTGAACTCGACGTCCTCGCGGGTGACGGCCGCTTCCTCGAGCGTCACGTCGTAGCGCTGCCGGAACGCCGCGACCACGGCGTCCATCAGGTCCTCGGGCGCCGAAGCGCCGGCCGAGAGCCCGACGATCTTCGCGTTCCCGATTATGGACCAGTCGATGTCGCCCGCGTGCTGGATCAGCGCCGCGCGTTCGGCGCCGGCGCGCAGGGCGACTTCCACCAGCCGCTTGGAGTTGGACGAGTTCGGTGCGCCGATCACGAACACCGCTTCGGCCCGCGGCGCGATGGCCTTCATCGCCTCCTGGCGGTTTGTCGTGGCGTAGCAGATGTCTTCCTTGTGCGGCCCGGCGATGGCGGGAAAGCGGCGGCGCAAGGCGGCCACGATATCGGCCGTGTCGTCCACCGACAATGTCGTCTGCGTAATGTAGGCGATCGAACCGGGGTCGCGCGGCGCGAAGGCTTCGGCGTCTGACACCGTCTCGACCAGGGCAATGGCGCCGTCGGGCAACTGGCCCATCGTGCCCTCGACCTCGGGATGTCCGGCATGGCCGATCAGCACGATCTGCCGTCGCGCGCGGAAATGCCGCTCCGCCTCGACATGGACCTTCGACACCAGGGGGCAGGTGGCGTCCAGATAGAACAGCTTGCGCCGCTCCGCCTCCGCGGGCACGGATTTGGGCACGCCATGGGCGGAAAAGATGACCCGCGCGCCTTCTGGCGCCTGGTCCAGCTCGTCGATGAACACCGCGCCCAGCCGCTCCAGCCGCTCGACCACGAAGCGGTTGTGCACGATCTCATGGCGCACATAGACGGGCGGACCGAACTTGGCCAGCGCCAGCTCGACGATGCGGATGGCGCGGTCGACGCCGGCGCAAAAGCCCCGCGGCGCCGCCAGCAGCAGCATCAGTTTCGGCTTCTGTCCCGGACTTTCCATGCAGGGTCCGCTTGGCTACATTCCGGCGCTTCGCGGCCGAGGAGTGAGCCTCTGGCCGCCGGGAAGTCAAGCGGAGCGGCGATGACAGCGGTATTGCGCGGAGTTTTCGTGGCGGCGGCCATCGTCTTGCTGGCGGGCTGCACGCAAGCCAGCCGCCAGAGCGCATGCCCGGGCATGGCCGCGCTGGCCGATGCATCGACGCTGCACGTCTTCCGCCCCGGCGCCGCGCCGGATCCCGCCAACGTGCTCTACACGGTGCGGATCGTGCGGGTGAAGGGAACCTGCGACATCTCCAAGAAGAGCCGCGAGGCGGGCTCCGATCTCGATATCTATTTCCGCGCCACGCGCGCCCCCACGGGCGAGACCGCGCAATACAACGTGCCGTATTTCGTCGCGGTGTCGCAGGGCGACGCGGTCGTCCGCAAGGTGGCCTATCGGACGCAATTCTCCTTCGCGCCGGGACAGTCGGAAGCCGAGTTCGAGGAGAGCATCTCGCCGGCCGACATCGACATGGCCGAGGGCAAGCATCCCTGGGACTACCAGATCCTCGTCGGCCTGCCTCTGACCAAGGGCGACCTCGACTACAACCGGACGATCGGGCGTTACGGCCAATGACCTCGCTCGCCGCGGACCTGACGGCGATCGCGCAGGCCGCGTTCGCGGCCGAGGGACTGTCGCCGGAACTGGGTCTCGTGCAGGTCTCCGACCGGCCGGACCTGGCGCAGTTCCAGTGCAACGGCGCGCTGCCCGCCGCCAAGCAGGCCAAGGCCAATCCGCGCGAGATCGCGGGCCGGATCGCCGCGCGGCTGAAATCCAATCCGCTGTTCGCCAAGGTCGGGATCGCCGGCCCCGGCTTCATCAATCTCGACGTGACGGACGATGCGCTCGCCTTGCGCGCCGCCGCGATGGCGCGGGATGCGCGGCTCGGCGCGCCCGAGACCGGAGCCGGCAAGACGGCCGTAATCGATTTCGGCGGCGCCAATGTCGCCAAGCCCATGCATGTGGGCCATCTGCGCTCGTCGGTCATCGGCGACAGCCTGCAGCGCCTGTTCCGCGCCAATGGCTGGCGCGTCTTCAGCGACGTGCATCTGGGCGATTGGGGCCTGCAGATGGGCCAGCTCATTTCCGAGATCGGCCATCGCGGCATCGCGCCGGTCTATTTCGACGCAGCCTTCGCCGGGCCCTATCCGAAAGAGTCCCCGGTGACGATGGAGGACCTCGAGGTCATCTATCCGGCCGCCTCCGCCGCCTGCAAAGCCGATCCGGCGCGGCTGGAGGAAGCCCGCAAGGCGACGGCGGACCTCCAGGCGGGCCGTCCCGGCTATCGCGCGCTGTGGGAGCATTTCTTCGCGGTCTCGCGCGTCGGGCTGGAGCGCGAATGGGGCAGCCTCGGCGTCCATTTCGACCTGTGGAAAGGCGAGGCGAGCGTCGAGCCGCTCATCGCCCCGATGATCGCCGATCTCAAGGCGCGCCATGTCACCGAGGAGAGCGAAGGCGCGCTCGTCATCCCCGTCGCGTGCGACACCGACAAGAAGGAAATGCCGCCGCTGATCCTGGTGAAGTCGGACGGCGCGGTGCTCTACGGCACCACCGATCTCGCCACGATCGTAGATCGCGTGAAGAGCCAGAACCCCGATCTCGTTCTCTACGTGGTCGACCAGCGCCAGCATCTGCATTTCGAGCAGGTGTTCCGCGCGGCGGAGAAGGCTCACATCAACGGTCACGCCACGCTTGAGCACGCCGGCTTCGGCACCATGAACGGGCCCGACGGCAAGCCGTTCAAGACCCGCGAAGGCGGGGTGATGAAGCTCTACGACCTGATCGCGATGGTCACGGCGGAGGCTGACAAGCGGCTGGCCGAAGCGGGTCTGGTCGCGGACTACCCGGCACAGGAACGCACGGCGACCGCGAAGATGGTGGGCATCGCCACGCTGAAATTCGCCGATCTCTCCAACCACCGGCAGACCGACTACATCTTCGATCTGGAGCGATTTTCGAAATTCGAAGGCAAGACGGGGCCCTATCTGCAATACGCGGCGGTACGAATCCAGTCGATCCTGCGCAAGGCGGAAGGCGAGGGGTTTGCCACCGCCGCGCCCGTCGTGCGCTCGCCGGAGGAGAGGCGGCTGGCGCTCCAGCTTCTGACGCTCCCCGACGCGATGGCGGCTGCCGAGGCGCGGCGCGCGCCCAATATCCTTTGCGACTGGGCCTTCACGCTGGCCCAGGAATTCAGCCGTTTCTACGCCGAGCACCACATCCTGTCCGAGACCGACGGTGAGCTCCGCGCCGCGCGCCTGGGACTCTGCGCTCTCACCTTAAAGTCGCTCGCCAAGGTGCTGGATCTGCTGGGCATCGAGGTTCCCGCGCGGATGTGAGCGAATCGCCTGGCTCTCGTTGACTCGCCAAACCCGCCCCCTATATTGGCCGCAACGTCGAAGCCCGCCGCGAGGCGCGCTTGGACGGCGATACATTCGATCCCTCGCGGGAGACGTTTGACTTTGTCCGGAGCCGATTTGTCGGCCGAAGCCAAAGGCGAAGGCCGAAGGAGCAACCGCCCCGGAAACTCTCAGGCAAAAGGACCGCGAAGGGGATGAACTTCTGGAAAGCAGGGCGCTTCAGTTGAGGGCGTCCTCACCGAAGGGGTAATCCGCAGGTCCGCCCGCGGGGAAATCTCTCAGGTCCGGTGACAGAGGGGCGCGATGCGTGCGAGCGCATCGCCGCAACCTTAGACACGGATTCTGATGACTGGCACCGACGAAAATCTGCGCAAGACGCCGCTCCATGCGCTGCATCTGGAGCTGGGCGGCAAGATGGTGCCGTTCGCCGGCTACGAGATGCCGGTGCAATATGCCTCCGGCGTACTCAGGGAGCATCTGCACACCCGCGAGAAGGCGGGGTTGTTCGACGTCTCGCATATGGGCCAGGGCTTCCTGTCGAACGGCGATGCGCTGGAGCGCGTCACGCCCGCCGACGTGAAGGGCCTCAAGGAGGGCATGCAGCGCTACGGGCTGCTGCTCAATGCCGAGGGCACGATCAAGGACGATTTCATGTTCTCGCGCCTGGCGGGCGAGAGCGACCTTTATGTCGTCGTCAATGCCGGCACCAAGGAAGGCGACTTCGCCTATATCGCGGAGCAGCTGAAGGACGCGACGTTCACGCCCCGCCTCGATCGCGCGCTTCTGGCGATGCAGGGCCCGATGGCGGGTGCCGTGCTGGAGCGCCATTCGCCGGGCATCGATGCGCTCACTTTCATGAAGGTGGTGCGCGCGACGGTCGCCGGCGCGCCCGCCATCGTCAGCCGCTCCGGCTATACCGGCGAGGACGGTTTCGAGATCTCCATCGAGGCGATCCACGCCGAACGCGTCGCCCGCGCGCTGCTGGGCGAGGCGGAGGTTCTGCCGATCGGGCTGGGCGCCCGCGACAGCCTGCGCCTCGAAGCCGGGCTCTGCCTCTACGGCCACGACATCGACGAGACGGTCGATCCAGCCGAGGCCAATCTCGTCTGGTCCATCGGCAAGCGCCGCAAGATGGACAAGGATTTTCCCGCCGCCGGCAAGATCATGGACCGTGTCTTCAACGGCACGGCCAAAAGGCGCGTCGGCATTCTTCCGGTGGGCAAGGCGCCCGCGCGCGAGGGCACCGACATCGTCGACAAATCCGGCCGCGTCATCGGCCGCATCACCTCGGGCGGATTCGGTCCGTCGTTCAACGGTCCGGTGGCGATGGGCTATGTCGAGAGCGCCTTTGCCGCCGACGGCGCCGAAATCGATCTCATGGTGCGCGGCAAGCCCAATCCGGCGCGGGTGGCGCCGATGCCGTTCGTCCCGCACCGCTACAAACGCACGATCCAGGGGTAAGACATGAGCGAAGTCCGTTACACCGACCAGCATGAATGGGTGCGCCTCGACGGCGACACCGCCACGGTGGGGATCACCAAGCACGCCGCCGAGCAGCTGGGCGACGTGGTGTTCGTGGAAGTGCCCGAGGCCGGGCGCAAGCTCGGCGCCGGCGGCGAGGCCGCGGTGGTGGAGAGCGTCAAGGCCGCGAGCGACGTCTATTCGCCCATCGGCGGCGAAGTGGTCGAGGGCAATGCAGCTCTCGCCGAGGATCCCTCCAGGGTCAACGCCGATCCGGAAGGCGGGGCCTGGTTCTTCAAGCTCAAGGTCGCCGACAAGGCCGAGTTCGCCAAGTTGATGTCGGCGGAGCAATACGCGGAATATGTGAGGACGCTTTGACTCTAACGTTGGTGTCATGGCCCGCCCGCGCGCGTTGCGCGCAGTCGTACAATTGGCGTGCAAAGCACGCCGGGCGGGCCATCCAGTTGAGGCTCGCACAGCGCTGAAGATGAGGCGCGGAACGAATTGGTGAAACTGTACCAGGCGTGACCTGGATGGCCCGCAGTCGCGGGCCATGACACGGGAGTGGTGATGAGATACCTGCCCCTGACCCCCGACGACCGCGCCGCGATGCTGCGCAAGGTCGGCGCGCGCGATATCGATGCGTTGTTTCGCGACGTGCCGAATGAGGCCGTCGTCGCCCGCGCGGTGTTCGATCTGCCGGACACCCAGGGCGAGATGGCGGTGGAGCGCGGGCTCTCCCGCATGGCGTCCAGGACCGTGGCCGCCGGGTCGGTGCCGTTCTTCTGCGGCGCGGGCGCCTACAAGCATCATGTGCCGGCCGCCGTGGATCACCTGATCCAGCGCTCGGAATTCCTCACCTCCTACACGCCGTACCAGCCGGAGATCGCGCAGGGCACGCTGCAATACCTGTTCGAATTCCAGACCCAGGTGGCGCTGCTCACCGGCATGGAGGTCGCCAACGCCTCGCTCTACGACGGCTCGACGGCGACCTGCGAAGCCGTGCTGATGGCGCAGCGCGTGACGCGGCGCTCCAAGGCGATCCTCTCCGGCGGCCTGCATCCGCATTACGCCGAAACGGTCGAGACCGTTGCCGGGCTTTCGGGAGAGATCGTCCGCGCGCCGGTGACGCCCGGCAAGGCGGAAGACATCGCGGCGCTGATCGACGACCAGACGGCTTGCGTCGTCGTGCAGTCACCCGACGTGTTCGGCCTGATCCGCGACCTCAGGCCCATCGCCGAAGCGGCGCATGCCAAGGGCGCGCTGCTGATCGCGGTGGTGACCGAGATCGTGTCGCTGGGCCTCATCGAGCCGCCGGGCGCGCAGGGCGCCGACATCGTGGCCGCGGAAGGCCAGTCCATCGGCGTTGGCCTCAATTTCGGCGGGCCCTATGTCGGGCTCTTCGCCACGCGCGAGAAATTCCTGCGCCAGATGCCCGGCCGCCTCACCGGCGAGACGAGCGATGCCGCCGGCAAGCGCGGCTATGTGCTGACGCTGTCGACCCGCGAGCAGCACATCCGCCGCGAGAAGGCGACGAGCAACATCTGCACGAATTCCGGCCTGTGCTGTCTCGCCTTCACCATCCATTTGTCGCTGCTCGGCGAGGAGGGCTTCGCGCGCCTGGCCCGCGCCAACCACGTGCGCGCCTCTGGGCTCGCGGCGCGGCTGGAGAAAGTGAAAGGCGTGTCGCTCGTCACGTCCAGCTTCTTCAACGAATTCACCATCAAGCTGCCCAAGCCCGCGGCAAGCATCGTCGACCGGCTGGCGGAGAAGAACGTCATCGCCGGCGTGCCGGTGTCGCGCCTGCTCCCGCATGAGGCGCAGGCGCGCGACCTTCTGATCGTCGCCGCCACCGAAACCGTCACCGACGAGGACTGCAATGCCTTCGTCAAAGCTCTGTCGGAGGTGGTGTGATGACCATGAACAGCCAGGGCCGTCCCACTGCGTCGGGGACTTCGGAGAGCAGCGAGATGGCGACGATCTCCGGTGATCGCGGCCTCGATCATGAGGAGCCGCTGATCTTCGAACTCGGCCGTCCCGGCATGACGGGCGTGGACATTCCGGAAGTGCAGTTGAGCGAGGAACGGCTCGGCGGGATGCGCCGCCGCGCGCCGGTCGGACTGCCCGGTCTCTCCGAGCCGGAAGTGATCCGCCACTATGTGCGGCTCTCCCGCATGAATTACGCCATTGACGCGGGCCTCTATCCGCTCGGCTCCTGCACGATGAAGCACAATCCGCGCCTCAACGAGAAGATCGCGCGGCTGCCGGGCTTCGGCGACGCCCATCCGCTGGCGCCGCAGTCGAGCGTGCAGGGCGCGCTGGAGGCGATATCGGAACTCTCGCGCTGGCTGACGACGCTCACCGGCATGCCCGCGGTCGCCATGTCGCCCAAGGCGGGCGCGCATGGCGAGCTGTGCGGCCTGCTGACCATCCGTGCCGCCATCGAGGCGCGCGGCGAGACGCGCAAGCGCGTGCTGGTGCCCTCCTCGGCGCACGGCACGAACCCGGCGACGGCGGCAGTGGCCGGCTTCACCGTCGACGAAGTGCCCGCGACCGAGGACGGCCATGTCGATGCCGACGCGCTGGAAGCCAAGCTCGGCCCCGACGTCGCCGCGATCATGCTCACCAATCCCAACACCTGCGGATTGTTCGAGCCGCGCATCAAGGAGATGGCCGACGCGGTCCACGCCGCCGGCGCCTACTTCTATTGCGACGGCGCCAACTTCAACGCCATCGCCGGCCGCGTGCGCCCGGGCGATCTGGGCGTCGACGCGATGCACATCAATCTGCACAAGACCTTCTCCACGCCGCATGGCGGCGGCGGGCCGGGCGCGGGTCCCGTCGTGCTGTCGGCGGCGCTGGCGCCGTTCGCGCCGCTGCCGCTGCTGGTGCATGACAGCGCCGGCTTCCGCCTGATCGAGCATCGCGAGGAAGTGCCCAAGGGCGCGCGCCCCTTCGGCCGCATGTGCGCGTTCCACGGCCAGATGGGCATGTTCAGCCGCGCGCTCGCCTACATGATGAGCCACGGCGCCGACGGCATCCGCCAGGCGAGCGAAGATGCTGTCTTGTCCGCGAACTACATCCTGGCGTCGCTCAAGGACGTGATGAGCGCACCCTTCGCGGAAGGCCCGTGCATGCACGAGGCGTTGTTCGACGACAGCTTCCTCGAAGGCACGGGCGTCACCACGCTCGATTTCGCCAAGGCGATGATCGACGAGGGCTACCACCCGATGACGATGTATTTCCCGCTCGTCGTCCACGGCGCGATGCTGATCGAGCCCACGGAATCGGAATCCCGGGAGTCGCTCGACCGCTTCATCCACGTGCTGCGCGAGATGGCGCTGCAGGCCAGGGCCGGCAAGACCGAACGCTTCGAAGGCGCGCCGCGCTACGCCCCGCGCCGCCGCCTCGACGAGACCGCCGCCGCCCGCAAGCCCGTGCTGCGCTGGAAGCCGAAGGACCTGCCGCAGGCGGCGGAGTAGCGCCATCGCCCGCACCGCGCGCTCGGATCACAAAATGCCGAAGCGCGCGTCTGAAATGCGGGAAAGGTTGGCACGATGTCGATCTACCGGGACCTGCTGATCAAGGCGCTCGAGGCGCACGGTCAAGTGCGCCAAAACCTGCGCTCGCGGCAGACAACCGCGGCGATAGGCCGTGCGGTAGGCGGGTTCGCCGAGCCCTTCGACGAGATTGCCCGTGCGATCGATGCCAGGCGCAGCGGCCGGCATTCGGGGGATTTCAGCAGCGCGGTCTTGAAGTCGACCAGATCTCTGACGGCGCAACTGGACGTGCTCGCCGCCGTGCTGGGGCGCGCAGAGGATGCCGACCGGGCTGCCGTGCGCGGCATCGTCGTGCAGCCAGGGCCATCAATCGAGATCATGAAGGCGCTGAGGGAGGCGGACAGGGCTCTGCTCGCCCGTGCGACGCAGATCGTCGGCATTGCGGGCGAGGACTCGAAGAAGGCCGATGGCGACGCGCCCGCGATGGGGTTCGAGGAATTGGCGGCGGCGTGGAAGCGCGAAACGGTGAACGAATCCTCCAGTCAGCGCATGGCCGCGCATCCGGCCTATCGCAAGATTGTTGCGATGGGCGAAAAAGCCGTGCCTCTGGTGCTCGCCGAAATGCGCGAACGGCCGGATTATTGGTTCGCCGCGCTCAGGGAAATCACCAACGCCGATCCAGTCCCGGCCGAGGCCAGAGGCGATCTCAGCCGGATGACGCAGGCTTGGCTCGACTGGGGCCGGGAGAACGGTTACCGGCTGGAGATCGGGCAGTGAAATTCAAATTCAACCTGGAAAATTATGTGAGCTTGCAGGATTTGATGCGCGATTTTTCGTACCTCTTTGAGGTCGGCTTCGTGATCACGAGCTACCCCGACAAGAATTACAATTGCATAGCCTGGGCAGCCGACATCACCGACAAGTGGTTCGATTCGTCAAAAGAAGGCAAGTGGCCTAACGACTTTAAGGGTCCCGAGTTCACCGATCTGATCGACGCCTATGAGGACTTGGGTTTCAAAAAATGCAATGACGGATCGTATGTCGAAGGTCTCCAGAAGATCGCCATCTACGCAAAGCAAGGACTAAACACGTTCGGCTTCAAGACAGTTTTTTGGACGCACGCTGCCAAGCAATTGGACGCGGATACCTGGTCCAGCAAGATAGGCAAGAGTTTCGATATCCAGCACAAAACCGCGCACGACTTGGAGGTCGGCAAGGGCAACAATTCCGATGTCTACGGAAAAGTGTACGTCTTTATGTCCAGGGAACTGAAGAACTAGCCAACGGAAGCACGCCGCCGCCTCGACGAGACCGCCGCCGCCCGCAAGCCCGTGCTGCGCTGGAAGCCGAAGGACCTGCCGCAGGCGGCGGAATGAACGCTTACGCGTGTCCCGTGATGAGCCACAGGATGATGATGATGGGGATCGGCACGCCGATCAGGTAGAGCAGACACGAGCGCATATCACCCTCCCGAGCGCCTTCGATGAGACATAATGTAGGAAGGTGCCGCGGGGTTCCAAATCACGTCCGGTTCAGGGCGTGCGCCGTCCGCGGTCAGGCGCGGCGCAGCTCGTAGAGGGCGATGGCGGCGGCGTTGGAGACGTTCAGGCTCTCCATCGCGCCGTCCATCGGGATGAAGGCGGAGGCATCGCAGCGCTCGCGCACCAGGCGGCGGATGCCGGAACCCTCCGAGCCCAGCACCAGCGCGATGTCGCCCGTGCCCGCCGCCTCGGGGAGCGGCATCTGGCCGTCGCCGGCCAGCGCGACACGCCAGAACTCGTGCTTGCCCAGCTCGTCCAGGGCGCGGGCGATGTTCACCACGGGTATGTAGGGCACGGCGTCCAGCGCGCCGGAGGCGGCCTTGGCCAGTACGCCCGATTCGTCGGGCGCATTGCGATCCTGCACGATCACGGCGGTGACGCCGAACGCCGCGGCCGAGCGCAGGATGGCGCCGGCATTGTGCGGATCGGAAATCTGGTCGAGCACCAGCACCACGCGGCGCCGTTCGCTCTTGCCGCCCAGCACGTCGGCCAGATTGCGCTGCGGCAGCCGCTCGACCTGCAGCGCCACGCCCTGGTGCACGGCGCCCGGCGGCAGAAGCCTGGAGACCTGCTCGGTCTGCGCCATCTCGTGGCGCACGCGGCCCAGAAGCGGCGCGCCGATCTCTTCCGCCGCGCGCTCAGTCATCACCGCGCGCAACACGCGGCGCCGGGGATTGGCGAGCGCCGCGCGCGCGGCATGCAATCCGTAGAGCCACAGCCCGGACTGCCGCGGCGCTTGCGGCCGCGGTTCGGAATGGTGTTCGCGATGGGTGTGTCTTTTGTGCCTGTCGGCCATCGGGTTCGATAGGCGGAAACGGAGTCGCGCGCAACTTTAGCGGAGGGATTAACGGAACGGATAGGGGGTGCGTGAGTTCATGCGGTTACGGGCCGGACCGGGGACAGCAGCACGTCGCGGACAGGAGGATTGTCATGACGGTGCATTCCGGAACGGTCGAACATTTCGCCTGCGCCGACGGCGTGCGGTGTTCGGTGAGCATCGTTGCGCCGCGCGAGACGGTGTTCGCCCGATTCCGCCACGACATCCTCGCCTGGTGGCCGCGCGACGAGACCTGGTCGGGCGCGGCGATCGAGGATCTCTATTTCGAAGGCCGCAAGGGCGGGCTGATCTGGGAGCGCGGACCGCAGGGATTCCGGCTCGACATGGCGCGCGTCGAGCGCTGGCTCCGGCCGGAGCGCATCCATCTGCGCTGGCACATCGGTCCCGGCCGCGTGCCCGAACCCGATCCGGAGCGCGCGAGCGAGGTCGAAATCCGGTTCATCGCGGAGGAGACCGGCGGCACGCGTGTGGAGCTCGAGCATCGCGGCTTCTCCCGCCACGGCGCCGGCGGCGACAGCTACCGCTCGCGCATGGGCTCGGATCGCGGCTGGCCGCGCATCCTGAAAAATTTCGCCGACCATTGCGGGCCCAGGCTCGAGATCGTCCCGGCTGCGGCAAATGTGACGCCCCTCAGGGCCCTGCCGGAATTCGTGGCGTAGGGTTGGGGTTCAATTCGCTTTGTCCAATTCCGTGGGGTTCTCGATCAAAACATGGCTGTCATCCCGGGCGAGCATCGCGAGACCCGGGACCCACCAAACCGCTTGCACCGTGGGTCCCGGCTCGGCGCGATGCTTTCGCATCGCTTGGCCGGGATGACAGGTAACTTTGGCTTAGGCCAATTGAGCACGGACCCCAGAGTCCGGACACAGTCCACACTTGGGAGGACCTGTCATCCCGGATCTCGCCGCGCGCGTCCGGTATGACACCGCACTATTGCCTGAAAGGCGGGGGAACATTGCCACGGCAATTGCGCGTGGAGCCCAGCCGCGGCCAAACCGTTGACAGCCCCGGACTTATGCCCGATATCCGCCGGCCCGCCGGGCCTTTTGGCCCTGCGGGAAGCCTTGAGTTTGGGGGAATGTCCCGAGCGGCAAAGGGGGCGGACTGTAAATCCGCTGGCTTCGCCTTCGTAGGTTCGAGTCCTACTTCCCCCACCAGGCTTCGCTACGCGACAGCGGAGCGAAGCCTGCCGCGGCGTAGCCAAGCCGGGCTGGCTGCCGCGAAGCTTCGCCCGGGCAAGCCAGCTTTCGCGAAAATGGTACAGTGCGTACTTCCGCGGGTGTAGCTCAATGGTAGAGCAACAGCCTTCCAAGCTGATGACGAGGGTTCGATTCCCTTCACCCGCTCCACCCTGCGCGGCTGCGCCGCTTCGGGTGGCTGGCCACCGGAGTTTCATTCGCGTAGGGTGTCGCCCGAAGCGCGTTAGCGCGTAGGGGGACTGCTGCCGCCTTTGTCGGATGGCAAACCCATCTTCTCCAGCCAAACCAATCCGCGCCCAATCTGTGCGCCATGCTGCCGCCGGGCCTGGTCGAGGACGTCGCGGCGGAGTTTGGTGTCGTAGTCGTATTCCTGGGCCTTGGAATAGGTGCGCATGTCATGCCCGGAGAGGATGGCGCCTATTTCGCCGTCAGTCGCGGCGATGCCGGAGTGATTGAAGCACGCGGCAAGTGCGCTTTGCGGATCGGCGAGGAACTGGTCGAAGTCGAGATGCAGCACGCGGTCTTGCGCATTCGCGGCGTCCAGCGCGCCCATCTCGCACGCCCAGCTCATGGCGATGAGTTCTCCTTCGGAGGCGGGCTGAGGCACGGGTTTACCAACGCGCTTCGACAGGCGGGCATAGCGTGTGGCGCCGAGCATGCGCGCTTCCTGACGCGAGTTCGGTCCGGCGAGGATGGAGGCGAGATAGGTTTCCGCCGTCACCGCCATGAAGATGGCCTTAGGGCAATAGGGCTGCGCGAGGATGTCCGGTGCGAATTCGGAGGCGAAGCTGGTCGCTTTGACGATCGCGCGCTGTCCGGGGTGGAACGTTCGCGACCAGAGCTTCAGCAGGGTGGGCAGGTAGGCCATGGGGTCGCCGCGGCCATCGATGCGCATCTGGGCGAGCGTCCGCAGCGCCAATGGCTCGCGCAAGGCGAAGACGGCGGGATGGGCGCCCATCAGCCGGGAGAGCAGGGTCGAGCCGACATGGCCGATATGGAAGATGAAATCGCAGGCTTCGGGCAGGCCGGCTGTCGCCGTCTCGACGGCGGACCACGGGACAACCCGACTCACGGTCTTGGGCGAGAGGATGCGGGCGTCCAGGAAGCTGGCTGCCCGGTAGGCCGCCCCGTCCATCTCCACCAGCGAGATCGTGCCCTTATCCACATCCAGATTGTGTGGAAAGAGTGCCGGCGAAGCGGCCAAGGCTTGGGCGAGGGCGTCCATGGGCCGATCTGTGCCTGCCCGGGCGTCGCGGGGCAAGGTTTCAGGGCCGCAACCCTATGGCGGGCAGGGCCTTGCCAATCCCCGGATTTTGTGGGCCCAGGGTCCAAAAGCCCGCTTGAAACCCGGGTTAGCGGCTGGTAAACACTCGCCCCTTGGCAAACATCGCGAGTGCGCTGAAGAGCGGGTCCGCTCTCCGGCGCGCTGCTTTTTTGCCGCTAGGAGTGTAGCTCAGTTGGTAGAGCGGCGGTCTCCAAAACCGTAGGCCGGGGGTTCGAGTCCCTCCACTCCTGCCAAGTGACGCATAACGAAGAAACGGAATCAACCATTGGCCGACGCAACCAAGAAAACAGCGGACGATGCGGCGGGCAGCCTGCCCGCGCCGGCGCGCGCGGCGGGCGGCATCGTGCAGTTCCTGCGCGACGTGAAGCGCGAAGGCGTCGACAAGGTCACTTGGCCGACGTGGAAAGAGACCTGGCTGACCACGGTGGTGGTCTTCATCATGGTCAGTTTGATGATGTTGTTCTTCTTCGGTGTCGATTGGGTCCTGGCGCTTGGCGAGCGCTGGTTGATCGGCGCATTCGGTTGAGGCGCGGACGATGAGCGAAGCAGGAACCGTCACCAATCCCGACGCACGCTGGTACATCGTGCACACCTACTCGAATTTCGAGAAGAAGGTGGCCGAGGAGATCAAGCGCCAGGCCAAGATCCAGGAGCTGGACGAAGAGGTCGTCGACGTCGTCGTGCCGACCGAGGAAGTCGTCGAGGTCCGCCGCGGCCAGAAGAAGAGTTCGGAACGCAAGTTCCTGCCGGGCTACGTGCTGCTCAACGCCAAGCTGACCGACGAGGTCTATCACCTGGTGAAGAACGTGGCGAAGGTCACGGGCTTCCTGGGGCAGGGCAACAAGCCGATGGCGCTTCGCAAGGCGGAGGTCGATCGCATCCTGAACCAGGTCCAGGAAGGCGTGCAGCATCCCCGTCCGTCGATCGTCTACGAGATCGGCGAGGGCGTGCGCGTCACCGACGGGCCGTTCACGTCGTTTACCGGCGTCGTCGAGGAAGTGGACGAGGACCGTTCGCGCCTCAAGGTCGCGGTGTCGATCTTCGGCCGCGCGACGCCGGTCGAGCTGGAATTCGGTCAGGTCGAGAAGGTCTGATCTTCACGCGGGAGGAGCTGCCAGCTCCGCTTGCACCGCAAACCGCTAAGGAGGCGGAACGAGAGTGGCGAAGAAGATTACGGGTTACGTCAAACTGCAGGTGCCCGCGGGCGCGGCCAATCCGTCGCCGCCCATCGGCCCGGCATTGGGCCAGCGCGGCCTCAACATCATGGAGTTCTGCAAGGCGTTCAACGCCAAGACGCAAGCGATGGAAAAGGGCATGCCGATCCCGGTGAACATCACCGTGTTCTCGGACAAGTCCTTCACCTTCGAGATGAAGACCCCGCCGGCGTCGTACTTCCTCAAGAAGGCGGCGAAGATCGCGGGCGGATCCAAGACCCCGGGCCTCGCTTTCGCCGGCAGCGTGACCAAGGCGCAGGTGCGCGAGATCGCGCAAGCCAAGATGAAGGACCTGAACGCCAACGACATCGAGAATGCGATGCTCCTCATCGAGGGTTCGGCGCGCTCGATGGGCATCGAGGTCAAGGGGTAACCGCCATGAGCAAGAGATTTGCGAAAGCCATCGAGGGCGTCGACACCACGAAGCTCTACGACGTCGCCGAAGCGGTGAAGCTGGTGAAGTCCCGCGCCACCGCCAAGTTCGACGAGACCATCGAGATCGCCATCAATCTCGGCGTCGATCCCAAGCACGCCGACCAGATGGTGCGCGGCGTCGTCAACCTGCCGAGCGGCACGGGCCGCAGCTTGCGCGTGGCGGTGTTCGCCAAGGGCGCGAAGGCGGACGAGGCGCGGGCCGCGGGCGCCGACATCGTGGGCGCCGAGGAACTGGCGGAAACGGTCGGCAAGGGTCAGATCGATTTCGACCGCTGCATCGCCACGCCCGACATGATGGGCGTCGTCGGCCGCCTCGGTAAGGTGCTGGGCCCGCGCGGCCTGATGCCGAACCCCAAGGTTGGCACCGTGACGATGGACGTCACGCAAGCGGTGAAGGACGCCAAGGGCGGCGCGGTCGAATTCCGCGTCGAGAAGGCGGGCATCATCCAGGCCGGTGTCGGCAAGGCGAGCTTCACCGAGGACGCGATCATCGCCAACGTGAAGGCGTTCGTCGACAGCGTCGGCAAGGCGCGGCCGCCGGGTGCCAAGGGCACCTACATGAAGAAGATTTCGCTGTCCTCGACCATGGGCCCCGGCGTGAAGGTCACGCTGGGCTCGGTCGGCGGAGTGGCGTGAGTTGTGGTTGTGCTTCGGGGCGCCTTTGGCGCACCTCAGCATGACGAGAGTTGAGTGAGTTTCGGCGGACGGTCGCCGGATACCTGTCCGAGACTGCTGGAGTCCCTAGGGACTTAAACGTCCAGCATAGACGGGGTGAAGAACTGGGATTGCGAAGCGCAAGCTCCGCCATTTCGGGTTTGAACCCTGGGGCAGGCTGCCCGTCATCCTGAGGTGCGAGCGCAAAGCGCGAGCCCCGAAGGACAGCGGGACGTGTCACAGGGGGTGTTCCGGATCGTCCCGGCGCACCGTTGACAGGAGAAGCAAGTGGACAAAACCGAGAAGGCGGATGTCGTCAAGACGCTGAATGGCGTGTTTGCCGGCGCCGGCTCCGTGGTTGTCGCCCACTATACGGGCATGACGGTCGCCGAAATGGGCGAGCTCCGGGCGCGCATGCGCAAGGCCGGGGCTTCGTTCCAGGTGGCGAAGAACCGTCTTGCCTTGCGTGCGCTCGAAGGAACGCCCGCCAAGGACATCGCGCATCTCTTCAAGGGTCCCACGGGAATTGCGGTGAGCAAGGATCCTGTGGCGGCTTCGAAGGTCGCGGTGACCTACGCCAAGGAGAACGACAAGCTCGTGATCCTGGGCGGCGTGGTCGGATCGACGGCCCTGGACGCGAACGGCGTGAAAGCCCTCGCATCCCTGCCGTCGCTCGACGAGCTGAGAGGCAAGATCGTGGGGCTGCTGGTCGCACCCGCCACGAAGATCGCCGGAGTCATCGCGGCTCCCGCAGGCCAGCTGGCCCGCGTCATCGGCGCGTATTCCAAGAAGGAAGCGGCGTAAGCGGCAACCCAACCAACGTTCAAACTCGAAAACCAAGGAAACTGAGAAATGTCGAAGATCGAAAAGCTTGTTGAAGACCTGTCGGGCCTCACGGTCCTGGAAGCCGCCGACCTGGCCAAGCTCCTGGAAGACAAGTGGGGCGTTTCCGCCGCGGCCCCGGTCGCCATGGCCGCCGGTCCGGCTGCCGCCGCCGCACCGGCCGCCGAAGCCAAGACCGAGTTCTCGGTCATGCTGATGGAAGCCGGCGCCAACAAGATCAACGTGATCAAGGAAGTCCGCGCGATCACCGGCCTGGGCCTGAAGGAAGCCAAAGACCTCGTCGAGGCTGCCCCGAAGGAAGTGAAGGCCGATGTTCCGAAGGACGAGGCCGAGAAGATCAAGAAGCAGCTCGAAGGCGCCGGCGCCAAGGTCGAGCTGAAGTAAGACAAGGAGACGTGACGGGTTGAAGTTCCGTCACCGAGTACATACTTCGTTCATCCACCCCCTGCGGCGTGTCGCCCGCCGCAGGGCCGGTGGCTTTCGCACATTCGGTACGACGCAAGGGAACCTCGAATGACCCTCTCATTCACGGGACGCAAACGGCTTCGGAAATTCTTCGGCAAGATGCACGAAGTCGCCGAAATGCCCAACCTCATCGAAGTGCAGAAGACGTCTTACGACCAGTTCCTCCAGGTCGATAAGCTGGCCGACGGCACGCGCAAGGACGAGGGCCTCCAGGCCGTCTTCGCGTCGGTGTTCCCGATCAAGGATTTCTCCGAGAATTCCCTTCTCGAATATGTGGATTACCATTTCGAGGAGCCGAAATACGACGTCGAGGAGTGCCAGCAGCGCTCCATGACCTTCGCCGCGCCCCTGAAAGTGACGCTGCGCCTGATCGTGTTCGATACGGACCAGGAGACGGGCGCCAAGTCGGTCAAGGACATCAAGGAACAGGATGTCTATATGGGCGACATCCCGTTCATGACCGAGAACGGCACCTTCATCGTCAACGGCACCGAACGCGTGATCGTGAGCCAGATGCACCGCAGCCCGGGCGTCTTCTTCGACCACGACAAGGGCAAGACGCATTCCTCGGGCAAGCTGCTCTTCGCCGCCCGCGTCATCCCCTATCGCGGCTCGTGGCTCGATTTCGAGTTCGACGCCAAGGACATCATCCACGTCCGCATCGACCGGCGCCGCAAGCTGCCGGCGACGACGCTTCTCTATGCGCTGGGCCTGACCCAGGAAGACATCCTGAAGCAGTTCTACGGCCACATCGCCTTCAAGCACACCAAGGACAAGGGCTGGACCACGCCCCTCGACCCGGCGTGGATCAAGAACGCCAAGGCCGTGGGCGAGTGGAAGAACGCCAAGACCGGCGACGTGCTCGTGGAAGCGGGCGCGAAGATCGGCGCGCGCATGCTGCGCAAGTGGCAGGAAGACGGCGTCAAGCAGATCGCGGTGACGGTGGACGATCTGATCGGCCGCTTCTCGGCGCTCGACATGGTCAATCCGGAGACGGGCGAGATCTTCGTCGAGGCGGGCGACGAACTCACCACCGCCAACCTCGAGACCCTGCTTGAGAACGGCTTCCATGAGATCGACTGCATCAACGTCGACGGCATCACCATCGGCGCCTATGTCCGCAACACCATGGCCGCGGACAAGAACCACAGCCGCGAGCAGGCGCTGATCGACATCTACCGCGTCATGCGCCCGGGCGAGCCGCCCACGCTCGACACGGCGGAGACGCTGTTCGGCCAGCTGTTCTTCGACAGCGAGCGCTACGACCTGTCCAGCGTCGGCCGCGTGAAGATGAACATGCGCATGGAGCTGGATGCGCCGGACACCATGCGCACCCTGCGCAAGGAAGACATCATCGCCATCGTCAGGGCGCTCGCGGAACTGCGCGACGGCCGCGGCGAGGTCGACGACATCGACAATCTCGGCAACCGCCGCGTCCGCTCGGTCGGCGAGCTGATGGAGAACCAGTTCCGCGTCGGCCTCCTGCGCATGGAGCGCGCGATCAAGGAGCGCATGTCGGCCGTCGATATCGACACCGTCATGCCGCACGACCTGATCAACGCCAAGCCTGTGGCTGCCGCGGTGCGCGAATTCTTCGGCTCCTCGCAGCTGTCGCAGTTCATGGACCAGACCAATCCGCTCTCCGAAGTCACCCACAAGCGCCGCATGTCCGCGCTTGGACCGGGCGGTCTGACCCGTGAGCGCGCCGGATTCGAGGTGCGCGACGTGCACCCGACGCATTACGGCCGCATCTGCCCGATCGAGACGCCGGAAGGCCCGAATATCGGCCTGATCAATTCGCTCGCCACCTACGCGCGGGTGAACAAGTACGGCTTCATCGAAAGCCCGTACCGCAAGGTCGTGAACAAGCACGTCACCGACGAGGTCATCTACCTCTCGGCGATGGAAGAGGCGAAGTACACCATCGCCCAGGCCAACGCGACGATCGACGCGCGCGGCCGCATCACCGACGAGCTGGTCTCGTGCCGCAAGCACGGCGACTTCATGATGACGACGCCCGACCAGATCGAGTTCATCGACGTTTCGCCGAAACAGCTTGTTTCGGTGGCAGCCGCACTGGTCCCGTTCCTCGAGAACGACGACGCCAACCGCGCGCTCATGGGCTCGAACATGCAGCGTCAGGCCGTGCCGCTGCTTCAGCCGGAAGCGCCGCTGGTCGGCACCGGTCTGGAGGACGTGGTCGCGCGCGACTCCGGCTCGGCCATCGCCGCGCGCCGGTCCGGCGTGGTCGACCAGGTCGACGCCACCCGCATCGTCATCCGCGCGACGGAAGAGTCCGATCCCACCAAGCCGGGCATCGACATCTACCGCCTGAAGAAGTTCCAGCGCTCCAACCAGTCGACCTGCATCACGCAGACCCCGCTGGTGAAGGTCGGCGACGCGCTGGCCAAGGGCGACATCATCGCCGACGGTCCGTCGACGCAGCTGGGTGAGCTGGCGCTGGGCAAGAACGCGCTCGTCGCGTTCATGCCGTGGAACGGCTACAATTTCGAGGACTCCATCCTCATCTCCGAGCGCATCGTGCGCGACGACGTCTTCACCTCGATCCATATCGAGGAATTCGAGACGCAGGCGCGCGACACCAAGCTCGGCCCTGAGGAAATTACCAGCGACATCCCGAACGTGGGCGAGGAAAGCCTCAAGAACCTCGACGAAGCCGGCATCGTCTATATCGGCGCCGAAGTGCAGGCCGGCGACATCCTCGTCGGCAAGGTGACGCCCAAGGGCGAAACCCCGATGACGCCGGAGGAGAAGCTGCTGCGCGCCATCTTCGGCGAGAAAGCGGCCGACGTGCGCGACACCAGCTTGCGCGTTCCGCCGGGCGTGACCGGAACCATCGTGGAAGTGCGCGTCTTCAACCGCCACGGCGTGGAAAAAGACCAGCGCGCCATGGCGATCGAGAAGGCGGAGGAAGAGCGCCTCGCCGAGGACCGCGACGACGAACTCGCGATCCTGGAGCGCAACATCTTCTCGCGCCTGGCCGAAATGCTGCTGCACAAGACCGTGGCGCATGGCCCCAAGGGCTTGGCGCCGGACTCCAAGGTGACGCAGGCCGTGCTCGACGCGATCCCGCGGCACCAGTGGTGGCAGATCGGCCTGCGCAACGAGAAGGCGCAGGGCGAGATCGAAGGCCTGCGCAAGCAGTACGACGAGTCCAAGTCGCGCCTCGACAAGCGCTTCGCCGACAAGGTGGAGAAGCTGCGCCGCGGCGACGAGCTGGCGCCGGGCGTGATGAAGATGGTCAAGGTGTTCGTGGCGGTGAAGCGCAAGCTGCAGCCGGGCGACAAGATGGCCGGCCGTCACGGCAACAAGGGCGTGATCAGCCGCATCCTGCCCATCGAGGACATGCCGCATCTGGATGACGGCACGGCGGTGGACGTCGTGCTCAATCCGCTGGGCGTGCCCAGCCGCATGAATGTCGGCCAGATCCTCGAAACCCATCTGGGATGGGCGTCGGCCGGCCTCGGCCGGCAGATCGGGGCCGCGCTCGACAAGGTGCGCCGCGACGGCAAGCCCGAGGGGCTGCGCCGCACGCTCAAGCACATCTACCGCAATGACGAGCGGCTGTCGGAGCTCGACGACCAGGGCCTCGTGGAGCTGGCGGACAACCTGCGCGCCGGCGTTCCGGTGGCGACGCCGGTGTTCGACGGCGCCAAGGAGCACGACATCGTCGAGATGCTGGAGGAAGCGGGCCTGTCCAAGTCCGGCCAGGTCACGCTCTACGACGGACGCACGGGCGAGGCGTTCAAGCGCGCCGTCACGGTGGGCTACATCTACATGCTGAAGCTGCACCACCTGGTGGACGACAAGATCCATGCCCGGTCCATCGGTCCGTACAGCCTCGTCACCCAGCAGCCGCTGGGCGGCAAGGCCCAGTTCGGCGGACAGCGGTTCGGCGAAATGGAAGTGTGGGCGCTCGAAGCCTATGGCGCCGCCTACACGCTGCAGGAAATCCTGACGGTGAAGTCCGACGACGTGGCCGGACGCACCAAAGTCTACGAAGCGATCGTCCGCGGCGAGGACACGTTCGAGGCCGGCATTCCGGAATCGTTCAACGTCCTCGTCAAGGAAATGCGGTCGCTCGGTCTCAACGTGGAGCTTGTCAATGGCTGATTTCGAACCCCGTACCCCGAGCCGCGGCGCGCGCCAGCATCAGGATCTGATGAACGTCTTCAAGCCGGCCAACGAGCAGCCGGTGTTCGACCGCATCAAGATCTCGATCGCGAGCCCGGACCAGATCCTTCGCTGGAGCCATGGCGAGATCAAGAAGCCGGAGACCATCAACTACCGCACCTTCAAGCCCGAGCGCGACGGCCTGTTCTGCGCGCGCATCTTCGGGCCGGTGAAGGACTACGAATGCCTGTGCGGCAAGTACAAGCGCATGAAGTACAAGGGCATCGTCTGCGAGAAGTGCGGCGTCGAGGTCACGGTGCAGAAGGTGCGCCGCGAGCGCATGGGCCATATCGAGCTGGCCTCTCCGGTCGCCCACATCTGGTTCCTCAAGTCGCTGCCGTCGCGCATCGGGCTGATGCTCGACATGAAGCTGAAGGATCTGGAGCAGGTCCTCTATTTCGAGAAGTACGTCGTCATCGAGCCCGGCCTGACCACGCTCAAGGACAAGCAGCTTCTCTCCGAGGACGAGTACTACAAGGCGCAGGACGATTATGGCGAGGACAGCTTCACCGCCAAGATCGGCGCCGAGGCGATCCGCGACCTGCTGATGGCCATCGACCTCCTCAAGCTGCGCGACCAGCTGCGCGCCGACATCGCCGCCTCCAATGGCGGCGAGAAGCCCAAGCAGATGGTCAAGCGGCTGAAGGTCGTCGAGGCCTTCATCGATTCCGGCAACCGCCCGGAATGGATGATCCTGACGCAGGTGCCGGTGATCCCGCCGGAGCTTCGCCCGCTCGTTCCACTGGACGGCGGCCGCTTCGCCACGTCCGATCTGAACGATCTCTATCGCCGCGTCATCAACCGCAACAACCGCCTGAAGCGGCTGATCGAGTTGAAGGCGCCGGACATCATCGTGCGCAACGAAAAGCGCATGCTGCAGGAGTCCGTCGACGCCCTGTTCGACAATGGCCGCCGCGGCCGCGTCATCACCGGCGCCAACAAGCGCCCGCTGAAGTCGCTGGCAGACATGCTCAAGGGCAAGCAGGGCCGCTTCCGCCAGAACCTGCTCGGCAAGCGCGTCGACTATTCCGGCCGTTCGGTGATCGTCGTCGGTCCGGAGCTCAAGCTGCACCAGTGCGGCCTGCCCAAGAAGATGGCGCTGGAGCTGTTCAAGCCGTTCATTTACTCGCGGCTCGAGGCCAAGGGTTTCTCGCAGACCGTCAAGCAGTCCAAGAAGCTGGTGGAGAAGGAGAAGCCGGAGGTCTGGGACATCCTCGAAGAGGTGATCCGCGAGCATCCGATCCTGCTCAACCGCGCGCCCACGCTGCACCGTCTCGGCATCCAGGCGTTCGAGCCGGTGCTGATCGAAGGCAAGGCGATCCAGCTTCACCCGCTGGTCTGCACGGCGTTCAACGCCGATTTCGACGGCGACCAGATGGCCGTGCACGTCCCGCTGTCGCTCGAAGCGCAGCTGGAGGCGCGCGTGCTGATGATGTCGACGAACAACATCCTCAGCCCCGCCAACGGCAAGCCGATCATCGTGCCGACGCAGGATATCGTGTTGGGCCTCTACTATCTGAGCCAGGAGCGTGAGAACGAGCCGGGCCAGGGCATGGTGTTCAACGACGCCGGCGAGATCGAGCACGCGCTCTATTCCGGCGCGGTGACGCTGCATGCCAGGATCAAGGCGCGCTACAAGACGGTCGATGCCGACGGCAAGCCGGTCACGCTCCGGGTGGATTCCACGCCCGGCCGCATGATGATCGCCGAGCTCTTGCCGCGCAATCCGAAGGTCCCCTTCGAGCTGGTCAACCGCCTGCTGCGCAAGCAGGAGATCTCGCACCTGATCGACGAGGTCTATCGCCACTGCGGCCAGAAGGACACCGTGCTCTTCGCCGACGCGATGATGAGCCTGGGCTTCCGCGAGGCCTGCAAGGCCGGCATCTCGTTCGGCAAGGACGACATGGTCGTGCCCGACACCAAGGAGAAGCTGATCGACGAGACGCGCCACAAGGTGCGCGAGTTCGAGCAGCAGTACCTGGACGGCCTGACGACCGACAAGGAGAAGTACAATCTCGTCGTCGACGTCTGGTCGAAATGCACCGACCAGGTCGCGGCCGAGATGATGAAGGAAATCTCCGAGCCCAAGGTCGATCCCAAAACGGGCCGCATCCTGGAGATGAACTCGATCTACATGATGAGCCATTCCGGCGCCCGCGGTTCGCCGCAGCAGATGAAGCAGCTGGCCGGCATGCGCGGGTTGATGGCGCGCCCGGACGGCTCGATCATCGAGACGCCGATCCTGTCGAACTTCAAGGAAGGCCTGTCGGTGCTCGAGTACTTCAACTCGACCCACGGCGCCCGCAAGGGTCTCGCCGACACCGCGCTGAAGACCGCCAACTCCGGCTATCTGACGCGCCGCCTCGTCGACGTGGCGAACGACTGCATCATCACCACCGAGGATTGCGGCACCAAGAAGGGCATCACCGTCCAGGCCGAAATCGACGGCGGCCAGGTCGTGTCGTCGCTCTCCGAGCGCATCCTCGGCCGCACCACGGCCGAAGACATCAAGCACCCGGACACGGGCGAGGTGTTGCTGAAGCGCGGCAAGGAAGTGGGCGAGGACATCGCCGAGAAGATCGAGAAGGCGCTCGTGCAGAAGGTGCGCGTGCGTTCGGTCCTGACCTGCGAGCTGACCGACGGGGTTTGCGGCAAGTGCTATGGGCGCGATCTCGCCCGCGGCACCAACGTGAACATCGGCGAGGCTGTCGGCGTCATCGCCGCGCAGTCGATCGGCGAGCCGGGCACCCAGCTCACCATGCGCACGTTCCACATCGGCGGCGCCGCCCAGGTCGCGGGCTCGTCGAAGATCGAGGCGTCGTATGACGGCAAGGTCAAGCTCAACAACCGCAATATCGTCAAGAACTCCGACGGCGAGCTGATCGCGATGGGCCGCAACATGCAGGTCGTGATCGTCGATCCCAAGGGCGGCGAGCGCGCCAACTACCGCATCACCTATGGCGCGCGCCTGAAGGTGGACGAGGGCGCGCAGGTCAAGCGCGGCGACCGTCTCGCCGAGTGGAACCCGAACGCGCTGCCGGTGCTCACCGAAGTCTCGGGCATCGTGAAGTTCGAGGAGCTGATCTCGGGCAT
The DNA here is from genome assembly GCA_050728855.1 of Rhizomicrobium sp. Classification (GTDB taxonomy): domain Bacteria; phylum Pseudomonadota; class Alphaproteobacteria; order Micropepsales; family Micropepsaceae; genus Rhizomicrobium. The sequence goes on from JBOHKI010000031.1 coordinate 33,165, forward strand.
CTCGCTGAAGGAAGTCGCCGACGAAAAGACCGGCGTGACCAACCGCGTCGTCATGGACAGCCGGGGCACCGGCACCAAGGCGGCCGAGCTGCGTCCCACCATCGTCATCGTCGACAAGAAGGGCAAGCCGGTTCAGGCCCCGGCCGGCGGCGACGCGCGCTACGCGCTCACCGTCGACGCCATCCTCTCGGTCGAGGACGGCGCGGAGGTCCGCGCCGGCGACGTTCTGGCCCGCATCCCGACGGAAGGCGCCAAGACACGCGACATCACGGGCGGCCTGCCGCGCGTGGCCGAGCTGTTCGAGGCGCGCAAGCCGAAGGAGTCTGCGGTGCTGGCGGAAATCGAC
>JBOHKI010000032.1:0-32472 GCA_050728855.1 Rhizomicrobium sp.
GCAGCGGTTCGAAATCGATCGACACTTCGGCGAACTGGCCCGAACCGCCGGTCTGCTTTTTGTGCGTGTACTTGACCGATACCGGGCGCGACAACGTCTCGCGATACGCCACCTGCGGCGCGCCGACGTCGAGCTTCAGCGCCGCATCGTGTTTCATGATGTCCACGATGGCGCCCAATTGGTCTTCGCTCTCAGCCTTCAGCACCAACCGTCCGCTTGCCGGGTCGACGCCGGTAGCGAACCGCGCGCCGGCCTGAGCAAGCTTCTCCAGAATCGCTTGCATCGCGGCGCGATCGCGATCGGACTTCGGCTGAATGACAATCTCAACGAACATCGATGCGGTCACGCTCCAGCCTCGGCGGAAAAAAACTTGCGTCAGATGGCCTGTAAGCCGGGTTCTGTCCACCGCGTGAGCGGATGGATGGCCATTCCTCTGGGACGAACGTTGCCGTTCGCCTCGCGCGACCTACCCGGACGGCTATCCGGAAACGGATTACGTGCCGCCCCTATTTGGTCTTGCTCCCGGTGGGGCTTGCCAAGCCGCCCCTGTTGCCAGGGGCGCGGTGCGCTCTTACCGCACCATTTCAACCTTGCCGCGGCTTTAGGCCGGTAGGCGGTGTCATTTCTGTGGCGCTGTCCCTGGGGTCGCCCCCGGCGGATGTTATCCGTCACCGTGTTTCCGTGGAGCCCGGACTTTCCTCGGCTCTCCTCGCGGAGAGACGCGGCCATCCGGCCATCTGACGCGGGCGGACTATAGCGGCAGGGCGGCCGGTCCACAATTCGCCGTCAGGGCGGCTCGGTGATGGTATGGCGGGCATTGGCGATCAGCCGCAGAATCTCATGCGCCACGGCCTCCGCGTTTTCCGGCGACAGGGTGACGGAGGAATAGGCGCGGTCGGAGGAGTCGCCCAGATAGTACTGGTCGATGGCGAACATGCCCGACGCCGACACCGACACCTCGGTTTCGATGGGACCGTAATTCACTTTCATGGAGTGCCTCCGGGCGCCACTCTACCTCTCCCTCGCGGGGAGGTTAAAGCGCGCTGCCGCGGAGATTCAGGCAAGCGCCATGTCCACAATGGCCATCGCGTGGAGCGTGGTGGTGTCGAAGAGGGGGACGGGGCTGTCCTCCGCCTTCACCAGCAGCGGAAGCTCCGTACAGCCGAGGACGACACCCTCGGCGCCGCGCGCGACGAGGCCGGCGATGGCCGTGCGGCAGGTGGCGCGCGCCGGCTCCTCGAAGCGGCCGCGCACGAGCTCCTCATAAACCACCCGGTCGACGGCGCGGAATTCGCCGCCCTCGGGCACGAGGATGTCCAGACCGTAACGTTCGCGCAGCCGGCCGATGACGATGGCGTCCTGCGCCATCGTGTGGCGCGAACCCAGAAGGCCCACGCGCCGCATTCCCGCCGCGCGGATCGCCGCACCCAGCGGATCGGCGATGTGCAGCAGCGGAACGGCGGCGGCGCGCTCCACCGCGTCCGCCATGCGGTGCATGGTGTTGCAGCAGATGACTAGCAAGTCCGCGCCGCTCGCCACCAGGCCGCGTCCCGCCGCTTCCATCCGCGCCGTCGCCGCGTCCCAATCGCCCGCGTCCTGGAGATCGGCGATTTCCTGGAAATCGAAGGAATGCATCAGGGCGCGGGCGGAATGCATGCCGCCCAGGCGCGTCTGCACCGCGCGGTTGACGAGCTGGTAATAGACCGACGAGCTTTCCCAGCTCATGCCGCCGATCATGCCGATGGTTTTCATGGCCGCGAGACTAGACGGACCGCAGCCCCGCCAAAAGCCGCGCGCATTCCGCGTCTGCAATGCCGTCGATGCATGACGGGCGGAAATGGCGCTGGAAAGCGCGGATCACGGCGTCCAGCGGAACGCCAGTTTCGGGCGGCATGCCGTAGCCGAAGCGGGCGAGCGCGGTCTCGAAGGGTTCGTCCGGCACGTCCGGGCGCGGCCATGCGCCGATGCCGTATTCGCTGAGCTGGACCCACGGGAACAGTTCGCCGGGATCTTCCTTGCGCGCCGGCGCCACGTCGGAATGGCCGACGACGCGGGCGGCCGGGATGGCGTTGCGCCGGAAGATGCCTTCGCAGAGATCGATCAGCGCGGCGATCTGGGATTCCGCGAACGGCACATAGCCGAATTCGTGCCCGGGGTTGACCAGCTCGATGCCGATGGAACGGCCGTTGACGTTGCGCTCCCTGGCCCAATACGACACGCCGGCGTGCCAGGCGCGCAGCTCTTCCGGCACATGGCGGTAGACGCGGCCGTCGCGGTCGATGGTGTAGTGCGCGCTCACTTTCGCCGCGGGATCGGTGAGCCGCGCCAGCGCTTCCTCCGCCGTTCTCATGCCGGTGTAGTGCAGCACCAGCATGTCGACCGGCGTGCCGTCCGGCCGCGCGTCGCAATTGGGCGAGCGGCATTCCACGATGCGCAGCGTCATACGAAGATCTTGTAGGCCACGGTTTCGCCGTCCGCCCGCTTGAGCTGGAATTCCGCGCCCCTCTCGTGCTCGTCGAGCAGCGCCTCGAACACGCGCAGCGCGTTGCGGATCACCTCGGCATAGGAAGCGGCCTCGGTCTTCTCCTTCAGGCGCGTCAACCGCTCCATCGCCTGCGGCGGCATCTCGAGCTGCACGCGCGTCGTCGTGCGCCCGGCATTCTCCATCGCGTCGGCGGCGGCGCGCATGGCGTCGGCGGCGAAGCCCGCGGCGTAGCGGTTGCGGCCCCTGTGTCCGTGCATGGGATCGCTCACGTTCCCGCCGCGGGCGGCGGCGTGACGATGGAGCCGCCCTGCGGCGGCTGTGGCGGACGCGGACCGCGCGGTTGCGACGGCGTCTCGATATCGCTGTCGTAGTAGTAGCGGCGGCCGCGGCCATGATGGTGATGGCCATGGTTCATCGCATAGAGAAACCAGCACAGCGCGAAGATCGCCAGGATGAGGAGCGGCGCCTTGAAGGCGGCGGAGATCAGCGAAAGGATCAGCACCAGGATGAGGATCGGGACGAGGAGCGCCAGCGCGCCCACGCCCAGCCCCATCGCGCCGAGCGGCCAGAACCGCGGACGCCACGCGTAGTACCGCTGGCCTCCGCGGCTGTAACCATCGTGCCACCGGCTCTCGTCGCCGAAGGAGTCGCGCACCGCGTCGCGAATCTTGTTCTTGAAGGCGCGGCGGCGGGCGCGCCATTCCTCGCGCTCGGCCCGCCAGGCCTCCTTCTCGGCGCGCCTGGCATCGCGGCGGCGCTTCCAGTCCTCGAACTCCGCGCGCTCGTCGGCCTCGCTGCGCGGCTCTCCGGCGGGGCCCGCACCTTGGCCGGACGCGCCCGAATTCCCATTTTCATCGTCGAGGGGGAAATCCTCCCCCACGCCTACGCCCAGTTTGCTCATGGAAGCCCTCCTGCGAGCCTATCCGTGATTTAGCATCATTCTCGGAGGTATATTTGATGACTCCTTGATGAGTGTCAAGGCCCCGGTAGTGCATCAGTTTGAATTATCCCGCTTCTTGTAGGGTCCACGAGCCTTTGGCGTGTTCATTTCGTCGATCATCGCAACGAGGTCCGCCATGCTCATGGACTTGTCGATAAGGCCAGCGGCCATTGCGGGCGTAGCGTTCTTTAGGCTCTTGTGGCCGCGCACCCAGTTGTACCAGTAGAAATAGAGCGCCAGAGCCGCACAGTGATTGTCGATGCGTTTTGAGAAGGCATTCGTTAGGCGGGTGAAGCGGCGCATGGACATGCGCATCGTCAGATTTTGGCGCTCAACATAGGACGTTGAGATGTGCGCATTGTCGGGGTTACCGCGAAGCGGCTTCTTGTCTGCACCAAGGCATACGCCGGGGCTATATTTCCGCTCTGGTCCGCGATCAGGGGCGCTTCCGTATTTCTTGATCAGGTTGGCGAAGTCGATACCTACGCCCTCAAATGCGACGCCCACGGCATGATTGTAGGCCGGAAGGCCGTCCGTCGTGAGTTGAATGCGATTGGCTAGGCGAGCAGCCAAGTCGCCCACGAATGCCTCACCAGCAGCATTGTTCCGACCACCGACAAGCCAAGTCAGGATCAGCTTGGAATCGGCATCCAGCGCGGTCCATGTCCACACATCGCCAATCGCGCCGTTCTCTTTCGTGACGTTTCGCTGCTTCGCGCCGCAAAACGACCAGATTTCATCGGCTTGCACGCGCTGGGATTTGACGTTGCGGACCGTGCGGTCATGGAAGGCTTCACAGAGCAAGCCAGCGTCTTGGAGCAGCTTATCGACCGTGTTGAACGACGCCCCCGTCACCCTTGCGATAGCCCTCATGGAGGAGCCTTCGCATAGCATGTTGAGGATTTGGACGCGGGTCTGGGTGGGCAGCTTGTTCATGCCCAAAATCTAATAAGTTCATTTTGAAATAGCAAGCATTATTTTCAGTTATGCTTTGATTGCCTGCGCCACGTCCTCAGTCCACACCGCTGCACAGGATGTGTCGCTAAAGTTTATCATCTGTGGATAGCCCTTCGGGCAGAGCCACACCATAAACCTTGCGCCAGCCCCAGTATTGGGGCCAGCACTCAAACCCGCCGCAAGAAGGCGGCTTTTGGCCTCCTCCGTTGGCATGGTTGATGGTTGTGATGCCGAGGAACTCATGTCTCGGCTGTAGTATGGTTAGGCTATTTGCGCAACCATGTTTAGCCGCCTGTGAGGGCTAGCCAACTCGGCTTTAATGATCTGAGCCCTGAGTTCCTTCTGGCGGTCTTCGTGTTCTTGCGCAGCCATATAGGCGTGCAAATACGCATCGAGCGCCGGGATAATGGCGTCAGTCATTTTACCGATATCGCTGGCCTCGGCGGGACTGAGCATAAAGCGAAAACCTGGCAGGTCCGGACTTTCGATGTGCATGTACCCGCCCTCGCGACCTTCACCGCGAAGCTCAGCGCAACCCTTGCTCCGGAGACGGGGTCTCTGGCCCATCATCGAAGACTTGATCCTCTGAAAGTACATATATCCCTGTGTCATTTCCATCTCGCCTCCGCAGCCCTTTGGGCTATCCGGCTGCGCTCCTCTGCAGTCAGCTTCTCAGAGCGGGCTAAGGCACCTGCCCTTCCGCTCCTTACTCGCCCGCTTTTTACGGCGGGAATCTCTTCGACCTCTCCGGTCGCGATCTGCCCGACCGCGATAGCGCAGCCGATCACATCGGCCGGGCGCTTCTCGCCTTGGGGGCCTTTCGGCATGCCGGTTCTACCTCTTATATGCCCCGTCCCGCAGCCTAACCCAATGATTCCAATGGGTTAGAGGTCGTGCGAACCGAAGCATACATTACAACACGTAAACACGCAATGAAACCGTGCGTTCCTACGGCGAAAACGAGCCGTCGAAACTTCGACCGGAATTGCGTGGGTTCGAGACGTTATTTGGTGACCGTATCACGTCGTTTCAACCACTCAAAAACTGGCATCCATTTCGAGCGTTTCGAGTCTGCCGACACAGTATATGACGCCGAACTAGGGCAGCGATGAGACCGGAAAGAGAAAATACGATGAAAATCTCGTTACGGTGAATGAACCTGTGGAGCGTTCAGGCCCCCCGGAAAGGGCTCCGAAATAGCCGCCAGCCAAAGTGCGCCGCCCGGCCGAATTTCAAACTGATGCACTACCAAGGCCCCTAACGCGGCACCTCGACGGAATCCGTGCAGAAACGGTGGCGCTCCTCTTGGCAGCGCTCCAGCGAGAGGTAGCTGTAGAAGGCGTGGGCGAGCCAGATTCCCAGCGCGGCCACGATGGCGCCGCCGATGAGGATGGCCGCGAGGTTGCGGCGGTGGGCGTCGTCGTCCTCGTCGCCTTTGTCGTCACCGGACGGCACGGGTCAGTCCTTCTTGTCCGCGTCCGGCGGGTTCGGGCCGCCCAGGATCATGAACGTCGCCATGTCCCAGGCATTGCGCATGCCGGCGATGAGGAGGAGCACCAGCGCCAGCGCGACGAGCTCGAGGCCGGGGCCGATGTTCTTCAGCACCAGCCAGCAGGCCACGCCCAACAGCGCGAACGACACGATCGGCAGCACGCCGTACCAGAAGCGGTCGATGAGATCGATGTTGAGCCGCGTGATCCGCGTCCAGATCACCACGCCATAGACCACGCCGGCCAGCGCGCCCGAACCCAGCAGGATCGCGAGCACGAGGGCGGAGAGAGTCGGCGCCGCCAGGACCGCCGAGCCGACCAGCACGCTGCCCAAATGCACCGTGGTGGGCGTGATGAAGCCCCTCAGGCCGATCGCGCGCTTCTCCAGACCGCTCGCCAGCGTCGCCACCACGAATGTCGCGCCCACGATGGCGCCCGACGCGGTGCCGATCATCACATAGAAATCGCGCCAGTCCTGGAGTGCCGGAAGGGTCATCGCCGTCGTCCGTCAGGGGTTCATGCGGAGCCGTGGAGTCGCGGGCCATTGTGATCGAATTCCGTCGTCGGCCCAAGAGCGGTGTGCAGGCGTCCGAAACTCCGGCGATTTACGCAGAGCCCCAGAGCCGCGGTAGCGCGGAGAAATGCATTCACCGCTCGCACAGTCCCTTACGGTTCGCGTGGACTACTTGAAGTCGCGCTCCTGGCGGATCTTCTCGTAGGCCGTGTTGATGGCGGCGAGCTTGTCGTTGGCGAGCTTGACGAATTCGGCAGGCACGCCGCGGCCGATCAGGCTGTCGGGATGGTTTTCCTTCACCAGCAGGCGGTAGGAGCGGCGCACTTCGTTTTCGTTGGCTTCGTAGCTCACGCCCAGGATCACATAAGGGTCCGCGGCATCGGCGAAATGGCTGGCACGGATGCGGCGATAGACATTGGGCGCGAAGCCGAAGATCTCGGCCACGCGCTCCAGGAACGCCTGCTCGCCGGGATGAAACACGCCGTCGGCCTTGGCGATTTCGAACAGGCCGTCGAGGATGTCCTCCAGCACCGCCGGGTTGCCCCGGAACAGGCGCGCGATCTGGCCGGCATAGGTCTCATAGCCGGCCGTGTCGGCGCGGGCGAGATTGAAGATGCGCCGGACATTGGCCTCTTCCTGCGGCGGCACGCGGAAGACGCGCGCGAAGGCCCGCTCCTCCTCGGCGGTGACGACGCCGTCGGCCTTGGCCATCTTGGCGCCGAGTGCCACCACCGCGATCGTGAAGGCGACGCCGGGGTCGGAAGGCGCCGCGGCCACGCGGTCATAGACATGACCCGCGACCGCGCCGATGGCCGCGCCCACCGGACCGCCGGCGAGAAATCCCGCCGCCGCGCCGCCCAATTTTCCCCAGATGGACATGGGCCGAAGCAATAGGACAATGTGGGCGGAAATGCGACGTATCCCCTCATGAACAAGTGGAAATTCTTCATCGATCGCGGCGGCACGTTCACCGATGTGGTGGCCGAGGCGCCGGACGGGACGCTGTCGACGCACAAGCTGCTCTCCGACAATCCCGCCTATGACGACGCGGCGCTGGAGGCGATCCGCCGTGTGCTGGGCGGCGCGTTGGATCCGTCGCGCATCGCCGAAGTGCGCATGGGCACGACGGTGGCCACCAATGCGCTGCTGACACGCAACGGCGAGCCCACCCTGCTGGTCACCACCAAAGGCCTGAGGGACCAGCTGCGCATCGGCTACCAGCACCGGCCAAAGCTGTTCGCGCTCAGGATCGAGCTGCCGGACATGCTGTATTCCAGCGTGGTCGAGGCGGACGAGCGCGTGGCGGCGGACGGCACGGTATTGGCGCCGCTGGATCAGGACGCTCTGGCCACGGCGCTCAAGGCCGCACGCGCGGACGGCCTCACCGCCTGCGCCATCCTGTTCATGCATGGCTACCGCTATCCCGCGCACGAGGCGCGCGCGGCCCAGATCGCGCGCGCGGCAGGTTTCACTCATGTCTCGACCAGTCATGACAGCGTGCCGCTGATGAAATTTGTCTCGCGCGGCGACACGACGGTGGCGGATGCCTATCTCTCCCCCGTGCTGGCGCGCTATGCCGGCCGCATCTCGAACGCGCTGGGCGGCACGCGGCTCTACTTCATGACGTCGAATGGCGGGCTGGCGGCGCCGGAGTTCTTCCGCGGCAAGGACGCCATCGTCTCGGGTCCCGCCGGCGGCGTGGTCGGCATGGCGGAGACGGCGCGCGAGGCGGGCTTCGATCACGTCATCGGTTTCGACATGGGCGGCACCTCCACCGACGTGTCGCGCTTCGACGGCAGTTATGAACGGGTCTACGAGACCGAGGTTGCGGGCGTCAGGCTGCGCGCGCCGATGATGGCGATCCACACCGTGGCCGCTGGCGGCGGCTCGATCCTGCATTACGACGGCGCGCGCTTCCGCGTGGGGCCGGACTCCGCGGGCGCCGATCCGGGGCCGCGCTGCTACCGCCGCGGCGGGCCGCTCACCGTCACCGATGCGAACGTGATGACCGGCAAGCTCGATGCCGCGTTCTTTCCGCGCATCTTCGGGCCCGGCGCGGACCAGCCGCTCGACGACGCGGCGGTGCGCGACGGTTTCGCCGCCCTCGCGCGCGAGGCCGGAGACGGCCGCACGCCGGAGGCCGTGGCCGATGGTTTCATCCGCATCGCGGTGGAGAACATGGCCAACGCCATCCGGCGAATCTCCGTCGCCAAGGGTTACGACACCCGGCGCTATGCGCTCGCCTGTTTCGGCGGCGCCGGCGGCCAGCATGCCTGTCTGGTCGCGGACGCGTTGGGGATGACCACGATCTTCATCCATCCCTTCTCCGGCGTGCTGTCGGCCTATGGGATGAAGCTCGCGGCGCTGCGCAGCCTGCGCCAGCGCGCGGTGGGCGCCCCGCTGGATGAAACGATCGCTCCCACACTACGGGCGATCGCGGAAGAGCTTGGCGCGGAGGCCCGGGCGGAGATCGTGGCGCAAGGGGCGCAATCGGTTGAAACCAAGGCCAGCGTTCATATCCGCTACCAGGGCAGCGACACGACGCTGGCAATTGCGCTGTCCGATCTTCCGGCAATGCAGAGCGAGTTTGCCACCAAGCACGCACAGCTTTTCGGATTTGGGTTTGAGGGAAAATCCCTGATTGCAGAGTCCATCGAGGTCGAAGCGCACGATGTCTTTCCTCCCCCGTTTACGGGGGAGGAGGCGCGCCCTTCGCGCGCCGGAGGCGGGATGCCTTCGCCGGATAGTCCCCCTTCGGCCGGCTCCGCCGGCCTCTCCCCCCGTAAACAGGGGGAGAAAACAGCGTTCTACTCGCAGGGGCGGTGGCACGACGCGGAAGTTTATCGGACCGAGGATTTGACGTCCGTTACGGGCCCCGCCCTGCTCATCGAACCGCACCAGACCATCGTGATCGAGCCCGGCTGGCGGGCCGAGGTCACACCTGTCCGCGCCGTCAAGCTCACGCGCGCGGCCGCGCAACTCGCGAAGCCCGCGGCGTCCACCGAAGCCGATCCCGTATCGCTGGAGGTGTTCGCCAACCTGTTCATGGCCATCGCCGAGGAGATGGGCGCCACGCTCCAGAACACCGCCGCCAGCGTGAACATCAAGGAGCGGCTCGATTTCTCCTGCGCCATCTTCGACGCGGCGGGCGGCCTCGTCGCCAATGCACCCCACATGCCGGTGCATCTGGGCTCGATGGGCGATTGCGTCACCGCCATGATGAAGAAGCATCCCCGCATGCGCGCGGGCGACATGTACGTCACCAACGCGCCCTATGACGGCGGCACGCATCTGCCGGACATCACCGTCGTCGCTCCCGTGTTCGTGGACGGGCAAGCGCGCTTCTATGTGGCAAGCCGCGGCCATCATGCCGATATCGGCGGCATCACGCCGGGCTCCATGCCGCCGTTCTCGAAGACGATCTTCGAGGAAGGCGCGCTGTTCGACGGCATCGCCATGATCCGCGGCGGGCATTTCGACGAGGCCGCCGTCTCCCAGGTCCTGGCCGGCGGCGGGGCGCGCAACCCGGCGCAGAACATCGCCGACCTGAAGGCGCAGGCAGCGTCCTGCGCCAAGGGCGCGGCCGAACTGGCGCGGGCCTGTGCGCTCTATGGCGCGGAGGCGGTCACCGCCTATATGGGCCATGTGCAGGACAACGCCGAGGAGAGCGTGCGGAAGGTGATCGGCGCGCTCAGCGACGGCGACTTCGCGATGCCGATGGACGGCGGCATGCAGATCCGCGTGGCGATCACCGTGGACCGCGCAGCGCGCGCCGCGCGGGTGGATTTCACCGGCACCTCGCCGCAGCAGCCCAACAATTTCAACGCGCCCGGCTCGGTGACCAAGGCCGCCGTGCTCTACGTGTTCCGCTGCCTGGTCGACAGCGACATCCCGATGAACGCGGGCTGCCTGAAACCGCTGCAAATCGTGGTGCCGGAAGGATCGCTGCTCAATCCGCGGCCACCGGGCGCGGTGGCGGCCGGCAATGTCGAGACCAGCCAGGCGGTGGTGGACGCGCTGTTCGGCGCGCTCGGCGTACTCGCCGCGAGCCAGGGCACGATGAACAACCTCACCTTTGGGAACGAACGTCACCAATATTACGAGACCATCTGCGGCGGCGCCGGCGCGGGGCGCACCTTCGACGGACAGTCGGCGGTCCACACCCACATGACCAATTCGCGGCTGACGGATCCGGAAGTGCTGGAGGATCGCTATCCGGTGCTGCTGGAATCCTTCGCCATCCGGCGGGACTCCGGCGGCGCGGGGCGTCATCGCGGCGGCGACGGCACGGTGCGCCGCATCCGCTTCAACGAGGCCATGACCGTCGCCCTGCTCTCCACCCGCCGCGAGACCGCGCCGTTCGGGCTGGACGGCGGCAAGCCGGGCGCGAAAGGCACGGGCGTCATCGTCCGCGGGGACGGCACGCGCGTTACACTGAAAGGCTGCGACGAGATCGCGGTGAACGCCGGCGACGCCATCGTCATCGAAACACCCGGCGGCGGAGGATTTGGAGAGCCATGACAACCGTTCTCATCACCGGCGCCAATCGCGGTATCGGCCTGGAATTCGCCAAGCAGTACGCAGCGGAAGGGGCGGACGTGATCGCCTGCTGCCGCGAGCCGGACAAGGCCGCGGAACTCAACGCGGTCAAGGGCAAGGTGCGCGTGATGGCGCTGGACGTCACAAGCCCCCGATCCGTGGAGGCGCTCAAATCCGCGCTGGGCGACATGCCCATCGACGTCCTGATCAACAACGCCGGTATCGGCGGTTTCCGCGAGAAGCCACGCGGCATTCTCGACATGGATGGCTGGATGAAGGTGTTCGCCACCAATTCCGTCGCGCCCGTGATGCTCGCCGTGGCGCTGCGCGACAACCTCAAAGCCGGCAAGGACAAGAAGCTGGTGACGATCACCAGCCAGCTGGGCTCCATCGCCAACCATTCCGGCGGCGCCTATCCCTATCATGCCTCCAAGGCGGCGGTGAATTCGTTCATGCGCGGGCTGGCGCTCGACTGGAAGAAGGACGGATCAGCGTCGGCATCTTCCATCCCGGCTGGGTGCAGACCGACATGGGTGGCGCCGGCGCGCCGGTGAAACCGGCGGACAGCGTGAAAGGCCTGCGCGCACGCATCGCCGAACTCGACGAAACCAACAGCGGAACCTTCCGCGATTTCCAGAACAGGGAGCTGCCGTGGTGACCCGCCTCAAGCAGATCGGAAAAGCCCAGGCCCATGCACGCGCGCAGCAGATCTACAAGATGCTGTTCGGGGAGCGCGATCCGGTGACCGAGCCCGGCACCGCGACGGGGACGCCCGGCAACTGGTGGACCGTGTTCGCCAATTCGCCGGACATCTTCGATCACGCCGTCTCGGGCTTCCAGCTCTACCGCAGCCCGGCCCGCAAGCTCGATCCCAGGCTGCGCGAGCTGGCGCAAACCCGCGTCGGCTGGGCGCGGGCGAGCCGTTTCGTGTTCTCCCAGCACTGCAAGGCGGCTCGCGACGTGGGGCTTTCCGGGGAAAAGGTCGCCGCGATCCCGCATTGGGGCGCCGCCAATTGCTACACGCCGCTGGAGCGCGCGGTGCTCGCCTATACCGACGCGCTGGTGTTCGACGGCGGCCGCGTGGCGGACGGCGTGTTCGCCGCGCTCAAGGACCATCTCGACGACGAGCAAATCCTGGAGCTGACCTACATCACGGCGCTCTACGACCTTCATGCGGTAATCACCCGCGCGCTCCGGCTGGAATATGACGACATCGAGGAGCGCATCACCGAAGTTCCCGCGCCCGGCGCGGCGGGAAGCGATGTGATGGCGATGGTGGACGAATGACGCTGAACGCACTTCTGGCGGCGGGAACGTGCTTCGTCCTGCCGGGCGCCTATGACGCGCTTTCGGCCCGGATCGCTGCGAAGGCCGGCGCGCCGGCCGTCTACATGTCCGGCTTCGGCGTGGCGGGCGCGAGCTTCGGCGTGCCGGATATCGGTCTCGTGAGCCCCACGCAGATGACCGAGCGCGTGGCGGCCATCGCCAGGGCGATCGCGCCGCTGCCGCTGGTGGCCGACGGCGACAACGGTCATGGCGACGTGGCGGGACTGGTGCGCGCCTATGAAGCCGCGGGCGCCGCCGCCATCCAGATCGAAGACCAGGTCATTCCCAAGCGATGCGGGCATATGGACGGCAAGGAAGTCGTCTCGTTCGAGGACGCAGTGCGCCAGATCCGCGAGGCCGTCGCTGCGCGCGGCAGCAAGACGTTCAAGATCGTGGCGCGCACCGATGCCGGCGCGGTCCATGGACTCGACGAGGCGCTCTGCCGCGCCGATGCCTTCGCGAAGGCCGGCGCCGACGTCCTGTTCGTGGAAGCCGCGCGCAGCATGGACGAACTCGCCCGCATCGCGCGCACTTTCGAAGGTTTCCCCACGCTCGCCAACATTGTCGAGGACGGCAAGACGCCCTGGCTCGCGCCCGAGGCCCTGTTCGCCATGGGCTACCGCATCGTGCTCAAGCCGATCTCATCCTTGTTGGCGGTGACGCGGACATTGGAGCGCGTCTATGCAGGAGAAACCTGCGACCGCGCGAGCATCGGGCATTACAACGCGGTAGTGGGGTTGTAGCGCTTCTCCCAAGGCGAGGCGCGAACTACGCCGCGTCTTTCGCTTTGGGATTGTAGTTGAGGATGGGGCCGAGCCAGCGTTCGCATGTTGCGATGTCCCAGCCCTTGCGGCGGGCATAGTCCTCCACCTGGTCGCGCTCGATCTTGCCGGTGCCGAAATAGCGCGCGTCCGGGTGGCTGAGATAGAAGCCGCTGACCGACGAGCCGGGCCACATGGCGAAGCTTTCCGTGAGCGCGACGCCCGCGCGGGCCTCGGCGTCGAGCAGCTTGAACAGCGTGCCCTTCTCGGTGTGATCGGGCTGTGCGGGATAGCCGGGCGCGGGGCGGATGCCGCGATATTTCTCCGCGATGAGGTCGGCGTTCGACAGCGCCTCATCCGGCGCATAGCCCCACAGCTCGCGGCGCACGCGCTCATGCATGCGCTCGGCGAAGGCTTCCGCCAGGCGGTCGGCCAGCGCGCGCAGCAGGATGGCGCTGTAATCATCCTTGTCGGCTTCGAAGCGCTTGACGTGCTCCTCCTCGCCCAGCCCCGCCGTCACCACGAAGCCGCCGATATAATCGGCCGTCCCCCTGGGTGCGATGAAGTCGGACAGCGCGAGATTGGGCTTGTCGCTTTCGCGCATCATCTGCTGGCGGATGGTGTGCAGGGTATGGACGGGGAATTTCCGCGCCTTGTCGCCATAGAGAACGATGTCGTCACCTTGCGCATTGGCGGGCCAGAAGCCGACCGCGGCCTTGGCGGTCAGCCATTTGCCGGCGACGATCTTCTCCAGCATCGCCTGCGCGTCCTTGTAGAGGCCGCGCGCCGCCTCGCCGACCTTGTCGTCCTCGAGGATCGACGGGAACCGGCCCACCAGCTCCCAGGTCTGGAAGAACGGCGTCCAGTCGATGTAACGGACGAGTTCGGCGAGGTCGCCGGTGTAAGCGCGCGCGCCGAAAAAGCCGGGCGCCGGCGGGGTGTAGGCGGACCAGTCGAATTTGAGCTTGTTGGCGCGGGCCTTTTCCAGCGTGAGCCTGCGCCCCGGCGCCTGGGTCGCGGCATGGCGCGTGGCGATCTCCAGATATTCCTTGCGCGTGTTGGCGACGAAATCCGGCTTCTGCGCTTTGCTCAACAGGCTCGAGGCCACGCCCACGGCGCGCGAGGCATCCGTGACATAGACCGCCTGGCCGCGCGAGTAGTTCGGATTGATCTTGACGGCGGTATGCACGCGGCTGGTCGTGGCGCCGCCGATGAGGAGTGGAATGTCGAAGCCCTGGCGCTCCATCTCGGCAGCGACATGGCACATCTCATCCAGAGACGGCGTGATGAGGCCGGACAGGCCGATGATGTTCGCCTTGGCTTCGCGCGCGGCGTCGAGGATCTTCTGCGCCGGCGTCATCACGCCCAGGTCGATCACCTCGTAGCCGTTGCATTGCAGCACCACGCCCACGATGTTCTTGCCGATATCGTGGACGTCGCCCTTGACCGTGGCCATGACGATCTTGCCGGCGGGTTCGCGGGTCTGGTTCTTCTCCTTCTCGGCGTCCATGTAGGGCAGCAGGTAGGCCACGGCCTTTTTCATCACCCGCGCGCTCTTCACCACCTGCGGCAGGAACATCTTGCCCGAGCCGAACAGGTCGCCGACCACGTTCATCCCCGCCATCAGCGGACCTTCGATCACATCCAGCGGGCGGATGGCGGCCCGGCGCGCCTCTTCGGTGTCGGCCTCGACGAAATCGGCGATGCCGTGGACCAGCGCGTAGCTGATCCGCTCGTCGACGCTGCCGCCGCGCCAGGCGAGCGTGGCCTGTTCCTGCGCGCCGCCGCCATCGTTCTTGAAACGCTGCGCCATCTCCAGCAGACGCTCTGTCGCGTCCGCGCGGCGGTTGAACAGCACGTCCTCGATGGCGTCGCGCAGGTCGCGCGGCATGTCCTCATAGACCGGCAGCGCGCCGGCGTTGACGATGCCCATGTCCATTCCGGACTTGACGGCGTGAAACAGGAACACCGAATGCATCGCGCCGCGCACCGTTTCGTTGCCGCGGAACGAGAAGGAGAAGTTCGACAGGCCGCCGGAGATATGGGCGTGCGGGCATTCCGCGCGGATGCGCTTGGCCGCGGAGATGAAGGCGCGGCCGTAATCGTTGTGCTCCTCGATGCCGGTGGCGACCGCGAAGATGTTGGGATCGAAGATGATGTCTTCCGGCGGAAAGCCGACCTTGTTCACCAGCACGTCATAGGCGCGCTTGCAGATGGCGAGTTTGCGGTCCTCGGTGTCGGCCTGGCCGGTCTCGTCGAATGCCATGACGACGACGGCGGCGCCATAGCGCAGCACCTTCCTGGCGTGCGCGATGAACGCCGCCTCGCCTTCCTTGAGCGAAATCGAATTGACGATGCCTTTGCCCTGGCAGACTTTCAGCCCTTCCTCGATCACGCTCCATTTGGAGGAATCCACCATGACCGGCACCCGCGCGATGTCGGGTTCGGCGGAGATCAGCCGGAGGAACTTGCTCATCGCCGCCTCGGAATCGATGAGGCCCTCGTCCATGTTGACGTCGATGATCTGCGCGCCATTCTCGACCTGGCCGCGCGCCACGTCGAGCGCCGCCTCGTAGTCGTCCGCCGCGATGAGTTTGCGGAATTTCGCCGAGCCGGTGATGTTGGTGCGCTCGCCGACATTGACGAAATTGGTTTGGGGCGTGAGCGTGAACGGCTCGAGGCCGGAAAGGCGCAAATATTTCGGCTTTTCCGGGATTGCGCGCGGCGCCACGCCTTCGATCGCCTCGGCAAACGCCTTGATGTGCGCCGGCGTGGTGCCGCAGCAGCCGCCCACGATGTTGACGATGCCGGAGCGGGCGAACTCGCCGATCTGCGCCGCCATCGATTCCGGCGTGTCGTCGTAGCCGCCAAAGGCGTTGGGCAGGCCGGCATTGGGATGGGCGCTCACCAGCGTGTCGGCGGCCTGGCTCAGCTCGTCGACATAGGGCCGCAATTCCTTGGCACCCAGGGCGCAGTTGAGCCCGACGGCGAACGGCCTGGCGTGGCGGACCGAATACCAGAACGCCTCCGCCGTCTGCCCCGTGAGTGTGCGGCCAGAGAGATCGGTGATGGTGCCGGAAATCCATACCGGAAGCCGCTCGCCCGTCTCCTCGAAGGTCTCCTCGATGGCGACGATGGCAGCCTTGGCGTTGAGCGTATCGAAGATGGTCTCGATCAGCAGGATGTCCGAGCCGCCGGCGATGAGCCCGCGCGCGGCGTCGCGATAGGTTGCGACCAGCTGATCGAAGGTGATGTTGCGGAAGGCGGGATCGTTCACGTCCGGCGAGATCGTGGCGGTGCGGTTGGTCGGGCTCAGCACGCCCGCCACCAGCCGCGGCCTGTCGGCAGTGGAATCCCGGTCGCAAATCTCCCGCGCCAGCCGCGCACCGGCTTCGCACATCTCCTCGACGAGATGCGACAACCCGTAATCGGCCTGCGAAGACGCCGCGGTCGTAAACGTGTTGGTCTCGATGATGTCGGCGCCGGCGGCGAGATAGGCGTGGCCGACCTCGCGGATGATGTCGGGCCGCGTCAGCGTGAGGATGTCGATGTTGCCCTTGAGTTCGTGGCTGTGCGCGGCGAAGCGCTGGCCGCGGAAATCGTCTTCCTTCAGGCCGTAGCCCTGGATCATCACGCCCCAGGATCCGTCCAGCAGCAGGATGCGCTTTTTCGCCTGCTCCTTGAGCCAGGCGATGCGGGCTTTGCGGTCGAAACTCATGAAAGCTGTGGCCTCATGCCGAGAAGGCAGCACGCCGCGAAGGTGAGGTCTGCCTGGTTCAAGGTGTAAAAGTGGAACTGGTCGAAGCCCTCGGCGCGCAATTCCTCGACCTGCTCGGCGAGCACGGTGGCCGCGATCAGGCGGCGGGTGTCGACGTCTCCGTCGAGCCCGTCATAGAGGCCGCTGAGCCAATCGGGCACGTTCGCGCCAGCCTGACCGGCCATGCGCTGGATGCCCTTGATGTTCGTGGTCGGGATCAGGCCCGGCACGATGGGCACGTTCACGCCCGCCTTCACCACGCGGTCGCGGAAGCGGGCCATCACTTCGGTGTCGAAACCGAACTGCGTCAGCGCCCGGCTCGCGCCGGCGCCGACCTTCGCCTTGAGCAGTTCCACGTCCTGCGTTTCGGATGCGGAATCCGGATGGCGCTCGGGATAGGCGGAGACACTGACCTCGAAGGGCGCGACGTTGCGGATGCCTCCGATCAGGTCGGGCGTGGTGAAGTAGCCGTCGGGATGGGGCTGATAGCGGCCCTGCATCCCCGGCATATCGCCGCGCAGCGCCACGATGTGGCGGATGCCGGCGTCCCAGTAGCCGTGCACGATCTCCTCGATCTCGGGCTTGGTGTGGGCCACGCAGGTGAGATGGGCCGCGGGCGCGAGCTTCGTTTCCTCGACCATGCGCTTGACGGTGTTGTGCGTGCGGTCGCGCGTGGAGCCGCCGGCGCCATACGTTACGGACACGAAATCCGGCGCCAGCGGCTCGAGGCGGCGGATGCAGCGCCACAAATTGTCCTCTGCCTCCGCCGTCTTGGGCGGGGAGAATTCGAACGAGACCTTCAGGGGGCGCGTATCGCGGGTCAGGCGGCGCAGGCTCATGCCGCCTCCTTCGCACGCGGACGCGCGGCCTGGGTGGCGGCACTCACCCACAGCTTGACCGTGAGCTTGCCGGATTCGTGATGCCCGGCGCCCGGCGCGATGGCCTCGCTGGCGACCGGCTTGAGACCCGCCGCCTGGAACCAGCCCTGAACTTCGCGATCCGAGAAGCCCAATCGCCGGTGGGCCAGCTCGTCGCGCAGGAATTCGAGCGCATGGGGCGCGAAATCCGCGATCACCATCCGGCCACCGGGCTTCAGCGCGCGCGCGGCTTCGGCCACGGCCGCGCCGGGATCGTCCAGATAGTGCAGCACCTGGTGGAACAGCACCGCATCGAATGCGGTCTCCGCGAACGGCAGCCGAAACACATCGGCGAGCCGCACCTGGCAGTGGTTTGCGCCGACGCGGGCAAGCCGGTCGCGCGCGATGGCCAGCATCTCCGGGCTCACATCGATGCCGACGCCACGGCGGATATGGGGCGCGAGCACTTCGAGCATGCGGCCGGTTCCCGTGCCCGCGTCCAGCAGCGCCTCGATGGGCGCGCCGGCGAGCAGCCGCAAAATGCCGGCTTCCACATCCGCGTCCGGCGCGTGCAGCGAACGGATACGCTCCCACTCCCCCGCATTGGCCTTGAAGAACGCGGCGGCCTCGGCGGCGCGGGCCTCGCGCACCTCTTCGAGACGCCGGCGATCGGCGGCCAGCGCATCGTCACCCGCCAGAGCCGCCAGCGCGCCGGACAATTGCGCGCCATGCCCGCGATCCGAAGCGCGGTAGAACACCCAGCTTCCTTCCTTGAAACGCTCCAGAAGCTCGGCATCGCAGAGCAGCTTCAGGTGACGCGAAACCCGGGGCTGGCTCTGGCCCAGGATCTGGGTCAACTCGCTGACCGTGAGTTCGGCTTCCCGCAGGATCAGCAGCAGCCGCAGCCGGGTCGCATCGCCCGCGGCTCGCAGCATTGCCAACAGATTTTCGAGGGAATTCACGCTCATCCGCACACATAAACATATCTTTATATCTATATGCAATAGACCGCCCAGGGTGTGGCGGGAATATGCTTTCCCGAGGATTTCCTATTGTTCAGGTGGGGTGCGGCTGTCCCTTGATCGTTAATATGCTAACCCTAGTTAAGAGACTGAAGATCGATTCCCCGCGCGACAAAGCGCGCGACGGGCTGATCCGGGGGCGGTTTGGCGCGTTATAAGCGGAACAATTGCTGAGGCGTTCGGGAAAATGAGGGGTTTGACGGCACTGATTTTGGCGGTTTGCAGCGTCGCGCTCGCGGGCTGCGCCACCGACAATCTGCCGCCGGCGGAAGCCCAGGCGGCGGAGGCTGCGAACGATCCGTTCGAGCCCATGAACCGCGCCATCTTCAACATGAACCAGGGCTTCGACAAAGCCGTGCTGCTGCCGGTGGCGCAGGCCTATGTCGACGTGGTGCCGGATCCCGCGCGGGGTTCGGTCCACAACTTCCTGGACAATCTCAACCTGCCCGTGACCTTCGCCAACGACCTGCTCCAGGGCGAATTCCAGCGCGCCGGGGAGACCATGGGACGCTTCACCGTCAACACAACCGTGGGCGTGGGCGGGCTGTTCGACATCGCCAGCAACGTGGGTATCCCCTATCACACCGAGGATTTCGGCCAGACGCTAGGAACCTGGGGCGTGGGCGAAGGGCCTTATCTGGTGCTGCCCTTCTTCGGCCCGGACCCGCCGCGCGATGCCTTCGGCCAGGTTGCCGACGTGTTCATGGATCCCACCACCTATATCCACATCGACGGCCACATCTACTGGTCGGCCGGGCGCGAGATTGCCGAAGCGATCGACCTTCGCTCCCGCAACATCGACAATCTGGAGAGCATCGAACGCAGTTCGGTGGATTATTACGCTTCGATGCGCAGCCTCTACCGGCAGCACCGCAACAACGAGATTCGCAACGGTAAGCCGGACGTCGACAATTTGCCAAATTTCTGAGACGGAACCGCCACGACTTTGCCACACGCGGAACGAACCATCTGACCCGCACGTTTGCGAGGACGCCCATGAACCGCTTCGTCACCCGTTTTGCCCGGCTTGACGGCCTTGTGTCCCTGACGCTGGCCGCGTTCCTGGCGCTGGCCGCCGCGGCCACGGCCGTCCACGCCGCTGCCACGCCTCCCGAGGCCTTCGTGCAGACCAACGTGCAGCGCGGGCTCGAGATACTGAACAACAAGACAATCTCCCCGCAGCAGCGCTCGAGCGAGTTCCGCTCCTTCCTGCTGACGCTGACGGACCTGCGCCGCATCGCGCTCTACACGCTGGGCCCGGCAAAGCGCACCGCCTCGCCGGCCGAACAGGACCAGTTCACCGACGCGTTCCGCGATTTCGCCTTCGCCGTCTACGAAACCGAATTCCAGAAATACGCGGGCCAGACCCTGAAGGTCACCGGCTCGATCCAGCGCAGCAATGGCGACTACGTCGTGACCACCGTGCTCCTCGATCCCAACGCGCCCAAGAACCAGGAACCGATCGAAGTCGACTTCCGCGTCTTCGGCAGCGAGGGCCATTTCCAGGTCGCCGACATCACCGTGGCCGGCCTCGACCTCGCCATCACCGAGCAGGACCAGTTCACGTCCTACCTCGCCGAGCACAACAACGACGTCAAGTCGCTGATCGCCGACTTGAAGGAGCGCGCCGCGAAAGTGCGCTCGACAGGACAGATCTGACGCTCGCCGCATGGCCGGCCCCAACCTGGCCGGCAGGGCTCGCGTACTTCGACAACCTGAAATGGGAGTGCGTCATGCGTAAGTTTCACGCCGCGCTGGGAGCGATGGTCCGTATCGTCCTGCTGGCCGTGGCACTTGCCGGTTTTGGCGCGAGCGCCGCATCCGCGCAGGGATCGGCCTCCGCGGAAGCCTACATCCAGACAAACATCCAGCGTGGATTGGACATATTGGACAACCATGCGCTGGCGCCAGCCGACCGCCGCGACCAGTTTCGCGCCTTCCTGGAATCGCTGACCGACTTCAATCGCGTGGCGCTTTTCACGCTGGGCGCCGCCGCGCGAACGGCGTCCGACGCGGACAAATCCGCATTCGAGGCCGCGTTCCACGACTATGCCGTGGCGGTCTACAATTCCCGCCTGTCGCGCTACGACGGCCAGGTTCTCAAGGTGACGGGCTCGATGCAGAACAAGCCCGGCGATTTCAGCGTGCATTGCGTGATGACCGATCCCCATGGCGGCGCGCCCACGCAGATCGACTTCCGGGTGCTGTCGGACGGCGGCAAGTTCGTGCTGATGGACGCCAGCGTCGAAGGCATCTGGCTGGCCATCGAGGAGCGCGACCAGTTCGTCTCCTTCCTCGGCAACCACAATGGCGACATCCACGCCCTGATCGAGCACCTGAACACGCTCACCGCGCGCGAGTCGGGCGGGCGTTAGGCGGCCTCAGGCCCGCGCGAACCGCTTGTACTTGATCCGGTGGGGCTGGTCGGCGTCGATGCCGAGGCGGCGCTTCTTGTCGGCTTCGTAGTCCTGGTAGTTGCCTTCGAACCACTCGACATGGCTGTCGCCTTCGAAGGCGAGCATGTGGGTGGCGATGCGGTCGAGGAACCAGCGGTCGTGGCTGATGATCATGGCGCAGCCCGCGAAATCCTCCAGCGCGGCCTCCAGCGCGCGCAAGGTCTCCACGTCGAGGTCGTTGGTCGGTTCGTCGAGCAGCAGCAGGTTGGCGCCGGACTTCAGCATCTTGGCGAGATGGACGCGGTTGCGCTCGCCGCCAGACAGCAGCCCCACCTTCTTCTGCTGGTCGCCACCTTTGAAGTTGAAGGCGCCGACATAGGCGCGCGACTGCATCGTGCGCTTGCCGAGCTCCAGCACGTCCAGCCCGCCGGAAATTTCCTGCCACACGGTCTTGTTGGGATCGAGCGCATCGCGCGACTGGTCGACATAGCCGATCTGCACGGTGTCGCCCACGCGCATGGTGCCGGCGTCGGGCTTTTCCTGGCCGGTGAGCATCTTGAAGAGCGTCGTCTTGCCCGCGCCATTGGGGCCGATGACACCGACGATGCCGCCGGGCGGGAGGTTGAAGTTGACGTTCTCGAACAGCAGGCGGTCGCCGAACGCTTTTTCGAGCCCGTCGGCCTCCACCACCAGTGAGCCGAGCCGCTCCGCCACCGGGATGACGATCTGCGCCGCGCTGCCGCGCTGTTCCTGCGACTTCGCCAGCAGTTCCTCATACGCGTTGATGCGCGCCTTGGATTTGGCCTGGCGGGCGCGCGGGCTCTGCTGGATCCATTCACGTTCGCGCGCGATGGTGCGCTGCTGCGCGGCTTCCTCGCTCGATTCCTGCTTGAGGCGCTTCTCCTGCACCACCAGGAACGAGGAGTAGTTGCCCTCGTGCGGGATACCCTTGCCGCGGTCGAGCTCCAGGATCCAGCCCGTCACGTTGTCCAGGAAGTAGCGGTCGTGGGTGACCAGGATGATGCAGCCCTTGTATTCGCGTAGCGTGTGCTCGAGCCATTCGACGGACTCGGCGTCGAGATGGTTGGTCGGCTCGTCGAGCAGCAGGATATCGGGTGCTTCCAGCAGCAGCTTGCACAGCGCGACGCGGCGCTTCTCGCCGCCGGACAGCGTGGCGACTTCGGCGTCGCCCTCCGGACAACGCAGCGCGTCCATCGCCTGGTCGATCTGGGAGTCGAGGTCCCACAGCCCCTTGGCCTCGATCTCGTCCTGGAGCTTGCCCATCTCCTCGGCGGTATCGTCGGAATAATTGGCGGCGATCTCGTTGTAGCGATCGAGCAGCGCTTTCCTGCCGGCCACCGCATCCATCACATTGTCACGGACGTTTTTCGAAGGATCGAGCTGGGGCTCCTGCGGCAGGTAGCCCTTCTTGATGCCGTCCGCCGCCCAGGCCTCGCCGGTGAACTCGGTGTCGAGGCCGGCCATAATCTTCATCAAGGTCGACTTGCCCGCGCCGTTGACGCCGACGATGCCGATCTTGGCGCCCGGATAGAACGACAGCCAGATGTCCTTCAGGACCTGCTTGCCGCCGGGATAGGTCTTGTTCAGGCCCTTCATGACGAAGACGAATTGCGGACCGGCCATGGCTGCTTCCTCGGGGTGCTGGGGTGGAGGTGCAAATAAGGGGTCGGCGCGGGTTTTCCAAGCGCATTTCCATTGCCGCGTGGCTGGGGCGCGCTAGGATGGCGGAATCGGTCCGTTCCGCGCGCGTGGCGCGATGTGTTGCCTGAGGCAATTGCCAGCGAGCCGCCATGCGCGACGATTCCGCCGACTACACACACGCCCTGCGCGTCACCTTCGCCTATGACGCAGACGCCGTCGTGCTGAAGCGGGTCTCACGCGTAGCCATGCGGGTCCTGGCGCCTCCCACGCCGCCGCCCGGCGAGACGGCGAGCGGGCATTGGCTGGCGGTCGAGGACAAGGACGGGGGCGTGCTCTATCACATGCCCCTGCACAATCCGTTTCGCTACGATCACGAGATCCATGCCGCGGCGCCCGGCGCACATGCGCGCCGTGTCACCGCCGCGGATCACGCGGGGACCTTCGAAGTTCTGGTGCCGGACATGAAGGGCGCGAGGCGTCTGGTGCTGCACGGCCCGCCGCGCACGGACGGCGGAGCATCGCACCGCATGCGGCTGGCGGCCGTGGCGCTGACGAGCCACGGCTTCGCGCAACTGCGCGCCAAACTGTCGGCGACGAAGCTCAAGGCGAAGGCCGCCCGAAAGCCGTTGAAGAAAGCCGGGAAGACGCAGCCGAAGAACGCCGGCAAGACGCGCGCCAGGACGGCGGTGCGAAAGAAATCCGCCCGCAAGGCGAAGAGGGCGCGATAAGCCATGGCCAAGCGGGACGGCCGCGTCGTTGCTACGCAAAAGCTCGTCGATCACGGGCAGAACGCCCAGCGCTTCAACATCGTGATCCTGGGCGACGGATACCAGGCGGCGGAACTGCCCGCCTACGCGGCGGCGGTTGAGGCCTTCGTGGCGCGCTTCCAGGCGGCAGCGCCCTACACGGCGCTGTGGCCCGCGATCAACATTTTCCGGGTCGACGTGGCGTCCGCTGACAGCGGCGTGGACGACCAGGGCAAGGGAATCAGCCGCAACACCTATTTCGATTCCTATTTCGATCCCAATCTCGGGCGGCTCCTGCGCTGCGACACCGCTTTGGCCGTGGCGACCGCCATAGCGCAGGTGCCGCAGAAACACATGGCCTTCGTCATCGCCAACACCGGCGAATATGGCGGCTCCGGCGGCGATGCGGCAGTGTTCTCGACCAACGCGTTCGCGGCCGAGATCGGGCTGCATGAGATGGGTCACACCGTGTTCCACCTCGCCGACGAATATCCCTGCTATTCCTGCGGCGCGGGCGAGACCGGCCACGACCGCTTCAGCGGCGCGGAACCCGCGCAGCCCAACATCACGTCCCGCCTCGCCCGCCCGCTCAAATGGGAGACGCGGCTCTCGGCGCCGGGCGATGCGCTCCCGACGACGGCCAATGCCAATTGCGGCCAGTGCGATTCACAGGCCAACCCGAAGCCGGCAAGCTATGTGGGCGCCTATGAGGGCGCGGGCTGGTTCCACTGCGGCTGCTACCGGCCGTCCTACGATTGCCGGATGCGCACCATCGGCCAGCCCTTCTGCACGGTGTGCCAGGGCGTGATCACGACGATGCTGCAGCCGTTCATGCCGGCCGTGCCTTCGGTGTGAGCGCGGCAATCCACGAATCGCCGCCAGCCTGAAATGCAGAAGGGCCGGAGTTTCCTCCGGCCCTTCGCGTTTGCTGTGCGGATCGGATCAGAAGTTGATCTTGGCGCGGCTGAGAACCGTCACGCCGTTCAGGCCCGACTGGCCGGCCACGTTGGACTGGTAGCCCGCATTGGCCTGCAGCGACAGCGCGCCGTTCATGAACGTCGTCACATATCCCAATTCGAAATCCGTTTCCGGGGTCGAGCTGGCGAGCGAGACGTGCTCCTGGCCGAGAAGCAGGTTGCCGGCGTCGTCGATCGAATTCGCCGCCTGCAGGTCGATGCCGCCGGAGTAGATCTGGACCGGACGGCTGACCGCGAGACCCAGCGAGTCGTTGTCGGCGAACAGGCCGTGCTTGGCGACCGCCACGCCATAGGCGCGGCTGTGCAGCGGATCGGAGCCCGTGATCAGGCCGGACGATTTCAGGTCCAGCGTGGTGAGGCCTTCGCTGTAGGACAGCGTCGTCACCCAACCGTCGCCGAAGCCGAAGCGCGCGGACATGCCGAGAGCCGAGGTGTTGGCCTGGTTCGCCATCGACAGTGAGCCCGAGGCCATGCCGCCCAGAAGACCATCCTGCTCGGAGGTCTGCGACGCGACGAGGCCGAGGCCGCCCCACGAGGCGAAGTCCCAATCCATGCCGGCGACGGTCGACTGCGCCTGGCGCTGGTTGTACGCGGCCTGCGGACCCATCACCTGGCTCTCCATCGAGAACACGGGCACATCGTAGATGCCGTGCTGCGCGGTGAGTTCCGAGGCGCCGAAGCGCAGGTGCACGTCATCCGACACCGCGATGTTGGTGCCGATGAAGCTGCCGCCGTCGGTGAGCGAGGCGTAAGGCGAGTTGATCGCGGCGGACTGCGTGAACAGGCCGTCATAGGCCGAGCTCGCGTTGGTGTCGTAGCCGGTGAACTGGCCCGACATCATCGTGTTGTAGCCCATGTTGAGGTCCACGCCCGGGGCCAGCGTCGCCGTCACGTTGAGGTCCTCGACGCTGTAGCGGCTGCGGTCCGAGGTCAGGAATTCACCCGAGATCAGGCGCGGCGTCGTCGTGTCCACGGCATAGCCGCTGGCGACGAAATTGCCGATCGGCGTCTGGCCGGCGAATACGAACGGCGAGAACGCGGTGAAGTTGTCGGCGAAGAAGTAGCGGCCGAGATCCACGCCCGGGTTCCACGCGGCCTTCGTCAAGTCGGCGTTGAAGGCGCGTCCGTAGGCGTCGACCACTTCCACATGCTTGAGCAGGGTGGAGTTGCGCAGCGCGACGCTCATCGCACCGCTCACCAGGCTCGTCGTGGCATGGCCCGCGCCCGACACCGAGGACGGATCGCCGACGCGGCCGCCCGTGGCGACCTTGATCGAGGCCGGAGCACCGGCCGGCGACATCGCCTTGGTGATGTCGACCGCGCCGCGGCCAAAGACCGGGTCGATGCCGGCCGCGCCCATGTCGTCGGTCGAGTTGAAGATGATGTCGGCGACTTCCTCGGCCGTCAGGAAGGGCGAGGCGCCCTTGATGACCGCGGCGACGCCGGAGACGTAAGGCGTGGCCATCGAGGTGCCGGACAGGTAGCCGTAGTCAGGCGCCGGGTTGTGGCTGTTGCCGACGCTCGACCAGATGTCGACGCCGGGGGCCATCACGAAGAAGTCCTTCAGGCAGTAGCGGTTGCCGCCGTGGATTTCGCAGCGATTGCCGGGAACCTGGCTGAACGATGCAATTCCACCCAGGCCGCCATTGGCGCAATTGGTGGGCACGCTCGGATTGGGACCGTTGCAGCCCGTGGCGCCGACCACGATCATCGAGCCGCGCACGCCGTCTTGCAGCGCCGCGCCGGCCAGGAAGCCGCCCGACGGATCCTTGTTGCCGGAATTGCCGCCGGCCACGACCATCAGCGTGCCGTTGGCGGCGACGGTGCGGAACGCCGCGACGTCGCTGGCCGACAGCACGGGGCCGCCGATGGAAACGCTGACGATGTCCGCGCCATGCTCTGACGCCCAGACCATGCCTTCATCGACGCCTTCGCAGGAATCGACGTTCGAGCCGCACACCTTCACCGGAAGGATGTCGGCGCCGTAAGCGATGCCGACATTCGCGCCGGCGGCGATGCCTGCCGTATGCGTGCCGTGAGTCGCGTCCGCGCCCGGGAACGTCGCCTCGTCGCCGCCGCGCTTGTCCCAATTGCTCGTGCAGGGGTTCACGGAGCTGGTGACGCAATGGCCCTTGAGGAGGCGGCCGGCAAATTCCGGATTGCTGAGATCGACGCCGGTATCGATCATGCCGATGACCGCGCCCGCGCCGCTGGAACTGAAATCCCAGCCGAACACGTTCGCCGCGACGGAATGGGCGCTCTGGCACCAGCCGCCGGGGAAGTTGCCCGCGGAGTTGCAGGGATCAGGTGTCAGGGAAGACGAAGTCGGCCCGAGGTTGCCGCCATTGATGACGATCGGGAGCGTTCCGTTGCCGTGCGCGCGCACGCCGTAGACCGATCCGTCTTCGCCATATTGCGTCGGCGTGAAGAAGGACTTGAGGTCCAGCGAGAGGCTGGACGTGCCCTGGCTCGACATTTGCGCCTGTGCGGAGGCCCCGCACAGCATCGCAACCGCAGCCGTAGCAACCATCAGGATTCGGACGCGCATGGACCCCCCAATCTTCGCGGGCGCGGATTGCCCCGCCCAACGCTGAATTTCCGGGAAAAACCTTAGCAGATGGCCAAGGGCGATCAACGGAATCATCGCTTTAACCTGTTGCCGGCCAGACACATTCGGCCCCCAACTTTCGCCCATTGACGCCTCCCGACGCAATAAAATTGCTGAAGGTTAACGGCCGGGTATCGTCCCGTCCGATCGGGCACCGCCATGGACGGCGCGCGCCTCGCTCCCCTATTAAACGGGTATGCAGGATCCTTCGATCAAGGCCACGGTGATTCCGGTCACGCCGTACCGCCAGAACTGTTCCCTCCTGTGGTGCACAAAAACCAACCGCGGGGCGATTGTCGACCCCGGCGGCGAGGTCGCAAAACTCAAGGAAGTCATTCTATCCCAAGGTGTTACGCTGGAAAAGGTTCTTCTGACCCATGGTCACCTGGACCATGCGAGCGGCGCGGCGCAGATGGCCCGCGACTTCGGCGTGCCCATCGAAGGGCCCCATGAGGACGACCGGTTTCTGCTGGAAGGCCTGGCGGCCCATGCCCGCAATCCCGCTTTCGCGCACGCCGAGAATTGCATGCCGGATCGTTGGCTCAAGGACGGGGACGAGGTGCAGGTGGGCGAGGTGATCCTGGGCGTGCGCCATTGCCCCGGCCACACACCGGGCCATGTCGTGCTGTTCAACAGCGAAAACCGGATCGCTTTTGTCGGGGACGTCCTGTTCGCGGGCTCCGTCGGGCGTTCGGACCTGCCGCGTGGCAGCCACGAGCAGCTCGTGAAGTCGATCACCGAACGGCTCTGGCCGCTGGGCGACGATATGCGCTTCGTGCCCGGTCATGGGCAGATGTCCACTTTCGGCTGGGAGCGCAAGACCAATCCCTATGTCTCCGAACTAGCGTTGGGGCGGTAGCATTTCCCCCTCGAGGGAGACGCTATCGATGGATACACCGGGATTGACGCAATGCCGCCGCGCAGCCGCCGCGCTGCTCGCCCTCGGCATCTATCTCGAGGCGATGGAATGGATCGACCTCTATCCCTGGAACAACATCCGCGGCGGCAACGGCCAGGAAACGCTCGACTATGTCATCGCGGGCGTCGTCATCGCGCTCGTGGCATGGCTGTGGCGGGGTGGCCGGATACCCGCGCTCCTCGCGCTGGCCTTCGCCACCTTCTGGAGCTGGCTTCAGCTCACGACCTGGTGGATTCCCTACATCGAAGGCGCGTCGCCGCAATGGCAGCGCATCTATGCAAAATGGTTCGCGGGCTGCACCCAGATCCTTCCCGCGACTCCGGGCCACCTGCCGCCCGACGCCAATCATGTCGTGCTCGATGTGCTGGTGGCCATCGCTTTCGTGACGGCGGTCCATGCCGCAATCGCCGCATTCCGGACGCGTGCCGCGCGCCGCGTCCCGTGATATGGCCCGGGCAGCAGAACCCGGAGAGCCCGACGATGATGTTCATGGTGATCGAACGCTTTCGCGACCAGAACGGCAAAGCCGTCTATGAGCGCCTGCGCGACAAGGGCCGCCAGATGCCGGAGGGGCTCACCTTCGTGAACTCCTGGGTCTCCGCCGACCTGTCGCGCTGCTTCCAACTCATGGAGGCCGACGACGCCACGCGCTTCCAGCGCTGGATCTCGGAATGGCAGGACGTCATGGAATTCGAGGTCGTGCCGGTCAGCCAGAGCCGCGAGACCGCCATTGCGCTGGGCGCCGCGCTTTAGCGCGCACTCATCGCTGCGGCGGAACATAGGTCTTGGGGAAATCGACCGTGACTCGGCCGGGGAAAGCGGGCTTGCGCTTTTCCAGGAAGGCGCTGACACCCTCTTTCACGTCACCCCCGGCGCCGAGTTCGACTGAAAGCGGACCATCGATTTTCAGCAGACCAAAGGGATGCGGCTCGGCCGCGTAATCCCAGAGCATGCGCCGCGCCAGCGCGATGGCGACCGGCGCGGTGTTCTCGGCGATCTCCACAGCGATCTGGCGCGCGCGCGGCAACAGCTCCTCCGGCGGCACGACTTCGCTCAGCAGTCCGCCCGCCTTCGCTTCCTCGGCGCCGAAGATGCGTCCCGACAGGCACCAGCGCAGCGCCTGGCTCATCCCCACCAGGCGCGGAAGAAACCAGGCGCTGCCCGCCTCCGGCACCAACCCACGGCGGGCAAACACAAAGCCGATCTTCGCCTCGCTGGAGCCGATGCGGATGTCCATCGGTAGCGTCAGTGTGATGCCGACGCCGACCGCCGCGCCGTTGATCGCCGCGATCGAAGGTTTGCGGCAATGGTAGATCGCGCCGATGAACCCGGCGCCGCTCGCCGATCGCAGGCGCTCGCCGGAAAACATCGCCGTGGCGGCGCCCGACTTCGTATCGAACGACCCGGCGCCGCCGGAAATATCGGCACCCGCGCAGAAGCCGCGGCCCGCGCCGGTGACGATCACGACGCGAACGGCGTCATCCGCATCGGCGCGCAGGAACACATCCTCGATCTCGCGCCCCATCATCGCGGTGTAGGCGTTGAGCTTGTCCGGCCGGTTGAGCGTGACGGTGAGGATTGGCCCGTCGTGCTCGGCGACAATGTGCTCATAGGTCATCGCGGTCTCCGCTTACTTGCCGCGCGGAACGATAGACCGGTACGCCTGCCTGCCAAGCCTGACGCGGGGTCAAGCGCATCGCGACATACCGGATTTTCTGGACACTGGACTTGCCCGCGTTATCCATGTTGCTATGCAAAAAACATCTTTGGGGTGAGGGACGACCATGACCGCCATCAATGCGGTGACTGACCTTTCCATGGACGGCGACATCGCCGTCGTCACGTTGAATTCGCCGCCGGTCAACGCGCTGTCCGCGAACGTGCGAGACGGGCTGGCCGAGGGCTTCAAGGCCGCCATCGCCGATCCGGCGGTGAAAGCCATTGTGCTGGTCTGCGAGGGCAAGACCTTCATCGCCGGCGCCGACATCTCCGAGTTCGGCAAACAGATGAAAGGCGCCAGCCTGTTCGACGTCGAGAACATCATCGAGGGTTCGCCCAAGCCCGTCATCGCCGCGATCCACGGCACCGCGCTCGGCGGCGGCCTCGAAGTGGCGCTGTGCGCGCATTACCGCGTGGCGGTGCCCTCCGCGAAATGCGGGTTGCCGGAAGTGAATATCGGATTGCTGCCCGGCGCCGGCGGCACACAGCGCCTGCCCCGCATCGTGGGCGTGGAGAGCGCGCTCGACATGGTGACCAGCGGCAAGCATGTCGGCGCCAGACAGTGCCTGGAGAACGGCCTCGTCGATGAGCTGGCGCCGGAAGGCGGGTTGCGCGCGGCGGCGGTGGCATTCGCGAAGAAGATCGTCGCCGAACATCGCCCGCTCAAGAAAGTGCGCGACAACAACGCCAAGGTCGAAGCCGCGCGCGGCAAGCCGGAGATCTTTGCGAATTTCCGCAAGGAGAACGCGCGCAAGTTCCGCGGCTTCCTGGCGCCGGAATACAATATCCGCTGCATCGAGGCGGCGGTGAACGCGCCGTCGTTCGAAGACGGGCTGAAGACCGAACGCAAGCTGTTCATGGAGCTGATGACGGGCAACCAGTCCGCCGCGCAGCGCTATGTGTTCTTCGCCGAGCGCCAGGTGTGGAAGATGCCGGACATCTCCGACGACACGCCGACGATCCCGGTGAACAAGGTCGGCGTGATCGGCGCCGGCACCATGGGCGGCGGCATCTCGATGAACTTCCTCAACGCCGGCATTCCCGTGACCATCGTGGAGATGAAGCAGGAGGCGCTGGACCGCGGCCTCTCCGTCATCCGCAAGAACTACGAGAACACCGCCAAGAAAGGCCGCATGACCCAGGCCGATGTCGAAAAGCGCATGAGCCTCTTGAAAGGCTCGCTGTCGCTCGACGACCTCGCCGACAGCGACATGGTGATCGAAGCGGTGTTCGAGCGCATGGACATCAAGAAGGACGTCTTCGGCAAGCTCGACAAGATCGTCAAGCAGGGCGCGGTGCTCGCCTCCAACACCTCCTATCTCAACATCGACGAGATCGCGATGGCCACCACGCGCCCCGAAAGCGTGATCGGCATGCACTTCTTCTCGCCCGCCAACGTGATGAAGCTCCTGGAGAACGTTCGCGGCGAGAAAACGTCCAAGGCCGTCGTCGCCACCGCGATGCAAACGGCCCGGAAGATCGGCAAGATCGCGGCACTTGCCGGCGTGTGCCCGGGCTTCATCGGCAACCGCATGCTGTCCCAGCGCCAGCGCGAGGCGCAGAAGCTGGTCATGGAAGGCGCGATGCCGTGGGACGTGGACCGCGCGCTCTACAATTTCGGTTTCCCGATGGGACCGTTCCAGATGAGCGACCTCGCCGGCCTCGACATCGGCTGGGTGAAGGAGAACTCCAAGGGCGAGACCATCCGCGACCGGCTCTGCGAACTCGACCGCCGCGGCCAGAAGACCGGCGCCGGCTATTACGACTACGACGAGAACCGCAACAACAAGCCCTCCCCCATCACCGCCGGGATCATCGAGGAATTCCGCAAGAAGAGCGGCGTCAACTCGCGCACCATCACGGACGAGGAGATTGTCGAGCGCTGCATCTATCCGATGATCAACGAAGGCGCGAAAATCCTCGAAGAAGGCAAGGCCATCCGCGCCTCCGACATCGATATCGTCTGGATCAACGGCTATGGCTGGCCGGTCTACCGCGGCGGCCCGATGTTCTACGCCGACAGTGTGGGCCTCGATAAGGTCCTCGCCAGAATGAAGGAATGGTACAGCCAGATGGGCGACGCGTTCAAGCCGTCGCCGCTGCTCGAAAAGCTCGTGGCCGAGGGCAAGAAATTCGCCGAGTTGCCCGCGCAGCCGCTCAACACCGAACGCAAACACTAAGAAGGATCATCACAATGCGTGAAGCAGTAGTGGTTTCGTATGCTCGCACCGGTTTGGCGAAAGCCGCGCGTGGCGGGTTCAACAACACGCCCAACGTGACCATCCTCGGCGCCGCCGTCGAGCAGGCCGTGAAACGCTCCGGCGTCGCGCCCGCAGAGATCGAGGACGTCGTCGCGGGTTGCGTCGCCGCCTCGGGCAACGTCGCGCGTGGCGCGGCGCTGCTCGCGGGGCTGCCGGTCACAACCTCGGGCGTCACCGTCAACCGCGCCTGCTCGTCGGGCCTCAACGCCATCGCCATCGCGGCGCGGTATATCAAAGATGACGGCGCGCAGATCGTCGTCGGCTCCGGCGTGGACTCGATCACCTATCAGGGCGGCGGCGGCGGCGGGCGCGAGCCGCGGCTGACCGATCTCTATCCCGATTTCTGGATGCCGATGATCGACACCGCAGACGTCGTGGCGGCGCGCTACAACATCTCCCGCGAATACCAGGACCAGTTCAGCCTGGAATCCCAGAAGCGCATGGCCGCCGCCCAGCAGGCCGGCAAGTTCAAGGACGAGATCATTCCGGTCGCGACCAAGATGAAGGTCGTGAACAAGGAGACGAAGGAGGAAAGC
>JBOHKI010000033.1:0-31859 GCA_050728855.1 Rhizomicrobium sp.
GTTTTCGGGTGGGGGCCCCCCGCCCGAAAAATCTCTGCGCTTCGCTGCGAGATTTTTCGACCTCCCCGCGAGGGGGAGGTCGGGAAGTGCCGTCATGAGCGAGGCAAAGCGCGACGACGTCGTCATCCGCGTTCGCGGGCTGGTCAATGGTTTTGGCGGCAGCGTGATCCACGACCATATCGATCTCGACGTGATGCGCGGCGAGGTACTGGGCGTGGTCGGCGGGTCGGGCACCGGGAAATCAGTGCTGCTGCGCTCCATCATCGGGCTCAACAAGCCGCTCGAAGGCTCGATCGAGGTGTTCGGCCAGGAGACGGTGGGCATGGAGACCGACGAGCTGCGCGGCCTGCAATTGCGCTGGGGCGTGCTGTTCCAGGAAGGGGCGCTGTTCTCCTCGCAGACCGTGGCGCAGAACATCCAGGTGCCGATGCGGCGCTGGACGACCATGTCGCAATCGCTGATGGACGAGCTGGCCGCGCTCAAGCTGACCATGGTCGGCCTGCCGCCGGACGCCGCCAAGAAGTTCCCCTCCGAGCTTTCCGGCGGCATGAAGAAGCGCGCGGGGCTGGCCCGGGCGCTCGCGCTCGACCCGGAACTGCTGTTCCTCGACGAGCCCACCGCCGGCCTCGACCCGATTTCCGCGTCCCAGTTCGACGAACTGGTCAAGGGCTTGCAGGAAAGCCTGGGGCTCACGGTCTTCATGGTCACCCACGATCTCGATACGCTGCGCGCCACGACGGACCGGATCGCGGTCCTGGTGAAGAAGCAGATCAAGGTGGGCACGATCGAGACACTGGTGCACGACAGCGACCCCTGGATTCACGAATATTTCTCCGGTCCGCGCGGCCGCGCGGCGCTGGAGGCCTGAAGAGGAGCCCGGCAGATGGAAACCAAGGCCAACTACGTTGCGGTCGGCGCCTTCGTGCTGATCCTGGTCCTGGGCGGCGTCATCGCGCTGCTCTGGCTCGCCGGCGCGCAGTACAGCGAGGAGTACGCCTACTACCGCACCTTCTTCTCGGGCAGCGTCAGCGGCCTCGGCAACGGCACCACCGTGCGCTACAACGGCATCCAGGTCGGCCGCGTCTCCAAGCTCACTTTCGATCCCGACGATCCCAAGCGCGTGGTGGTGACGCTGGAGATCAATCCGCAACTGCGCATCCCCGACGATTCCGTGGCCTCGATCGCGAGCGAGGGGCTGACGGGCGGCTCCTATGTGGAGATCGACGGCGGCTCCAAGGGCCATCCGATCCTCAAGCCCACGATGTTCGGGCCGCCGCCGGTGATCAAGTCCAAGCCGTCGACATTGCAGGAGCTCGAGCAGTCCGCGCCGCAGCTCGTCGCCAAGCTCAACGGCATCGCCGACAAGCTCAATGCCGTGTTGAGCCCGCAGAACCAGGCGGCGTTCTCCCACACGCTGGCCAATCTCGACAGCATGACCACGGCCATCGCCCGCCACGACCAGGACATCGAGACGACGCTGACCAACGTCTCCAGCGCCACCGGCAAGCTGGATACCGACCTGTCGGACCTGCACCTGACGCTGTCCAACGCCAATGTCGCGGTGACCAAGATCGACCATCTCGCCGACGACGCCGACAATGCCGTCAACAGCGCGCAGATCGGGCAGGTGTCTGATCAGCTTCGCGTGCTGGCGTCGAGCCTCAGCAAGCTCACCACCCGCCTGACGCACGAACCCACGAGCCTCATCTACGGCGACCGCCGCAAGGGATACACCCCGCCATGACAACCACTCTGTTTCCGGCGCCCACGCGGCGCGCGCTTCTCGTCTCCACCGCCGCGACCGTCCTGCTCGCGGGCTGCGGCAGCCTGTTGTCGCCGTCCAACCCGCCGGCGCAGATCTACGTGCTCGATCCCGGCTTCTCGGCGCTGCCCGGCGCGGCGGTCGACTGGGCGCTGGTCATCGGCCAGACCGACGTGCCCAACGTCTACGACACCGAGCGTCTCGCGCTTAAGCGCAACGAGACCATGGACTATTACGCCAACACCCAGTGGACGGATTCCACGCCGCGGATGCTGCAATCCCTCATGGTGGAAGCCTTCGAGAAGAGCGGCCGCATCAAGGCCGTGGCGCGCGACTCGGGCGGCGTGCGCGGCGACTATGTGCTGACCTCGGAGCTGCGCCACTTCGAGGCGCTTTACGACCAGGGCGACGGCGCGCCGCAGGTCAACGTCAACATCGTGGTCAAGCTCCTGGCGCTGCCCCGTCGCGACGTGCTGGCCACGCACGATGCCTTCCAGCGCGTCCGCGCGACGGCCAACAGCGTGCCGGCGGTCGTCCAGGCCTTCAACCAGGCCACCGGCGCCACCATCGCGGACATCGTGCAATGGGCGCTCGACACCGGCGCCATGCAAACCCATGCCGCCGACACAACCGCCGCGCCCCCGCCCCCGCATCGCACGCGGCGCAGGCACTATTGACGTGGCCGCCAGGCCCGCCCGTCACGGGACATGATTGGACGGCGCCGCCGCGGCGCTACTTGAACATCCCGCCCGCGATCGCGGCGGGGATGGCGACGGCACAGCCCAGAGCCATCAAGCCCCACAGCACGAACACGATGGTCCGGGCCTGGATGCCGCCGAAGACGCTGCCGCCGGGTCCGGCGAGCACCACGAGCACGATCACCGGAATGGCCGAGAAGGCGAAGGCCACGACCAGACTGAACATCAGGATCATCATGGGCAGGCGCAGGGCGGGCGCGTCGGCGGGCAGCACGCCAGCGGCCTGGAGCGCCGCGCCGCCCCAGCCGATCATAAGCATGGCCGCGAACAGGCCGCCGCAGATCAGGGCATGGGTGCGCAGGCTGAACATCGCATCCTCCGGGCCGTGTAGTGTAATCTCGATGACGGTCCTGTAACAAACCCCATGCCAGCCGCGAACCTTCCGAACGAGGCCAAAGACGACGACTGGGCCGGGCTCATGCGGGCCGGGCTGGTTGGCGACGAGGCATCGTATCGGCGGCTTCTGGAAGGTCTCGCGCCGGTGTTGCGCGCCATCGCGCGGCGCGGGCTGTCGCGCGCGGGCACCGGCGATATCGAGGACGTGGTGCAGGAGACTCTCTTGGCGATTCACATGAAGCGCCACACCTGGAAGACCGACCAGCCGTTCAAGCCGTGGCTGAACGCGATCGCGCGCCACAAGCTGATCGACGTGCTGCGCCGCCGCGGCCGCCGCGGCGAGGTGCCCATCGACGGGCTGGAGGACGTGCTGCCCGAGCCGGAACAGCCGGCGGAGACCTCGCAGGGCGAGCTTGCGCGGCTGGTGTCGCGGCTGGACGGCCGGCAGCTTGCGGTGGTGCGGGGCATATCGCTCAACGGCGACAGCATCGCCGACACGGCGCAGCGCCTGGGCATGAGCGAAGGCGCGGTGCGCGTCACGCTGCATCGCGGCCTCAAGAAGCTCGCGGACCTCTACCGGGGCGCGCCATGAACACGGACAAGCTCATCGCCACGCTTGCCGCGGACCGCACGATGGAGCCCGCGCCGCCGCGCATGCTCGCGGCCGCGGCGCTTGGCGGCTCGGCGATCACCGCGCTGCTGTTCTTCGCCCTGATCCATCCGCGTCCCGATTTCATGATCGCGATGCACACCTGGCGCTTCATCGCG
Source organism: Rhizomicrobium sp. (assembly GCA_050728855.1). Taxonomy (GTDB): domain Bacteria; phylum Pseudomonadota; class Alphaproteobacteria; order Micropepsales; family Micropepsaceae; genus Rhizomicrobium. Next base: position 3,625 of record JBOHKI010000033.1, read on the forward strand.
AAATTCGTGCTGGCGCTGACGCTGGCGGTGAGCGCGTCGGCGCTGGTGCTGCGCGCCGGGCGGCCGGATTCCGCGCGCGGCCGCGTCGACACCGTGCTGCTGGCGGCGCCGCTGCTTCTGGCGGCGGCGATCGCGGTGGAAGTGCTGGCGATGCCGGCGGCGAGCTGGGGCCCGCGGCTGGTCGGCCACAACGCGATGGTCTGCCTGGTGTATATCCCATTGCTGTCGCTGGCGCCGCTGGCGGCGCTGCTGTTCGCGCTGCGCCACGCTGCCGTTACGGAACCCGTGCGCGCCGGCGCGCTGGCCGGCCTGATGGCGGGGGGGTTGGGCGCGCTGTTCTACGCGGCGCACTGCTTCGACGATTCGCCGCTCTTCGTGGCGGTCTGGTACACCCTTGGCATCACGTTCGTTACGGCGGCGGGCGCGTGGCTCGGCCGGCACGTGCTCGCCTGGTAGGGCGAATTTGCCGCTTGCGCAAATTTCCGTGAACGTTAGCTTCCGCTTCGTCCGCCGTCCTGGGGAGGAAGCGGACCGTCCCGCGAACCCGCGTATTGGGGCGCGGCTTTACATCAGCCCCTTCAAGGGAAGTGCATGTCATCGAATGCAACCGGGCGTCTTTCCGGCATCGTCACCGAGATCGATCCGCAATCCATCGAAAATCCTGTCCTGAGATTCCTCAGGGACTACTGGGAGGCCAAGCGCGGCGGCCGCGCCATGCCTTCGCGCGCCGACATCCGGCCGTCGGAGATGAAGGAGCATCTGGGCTGGGTCATCCTGGTCGACGTGCTGCCGGACAGCGCCGATTTCCGCTACCGCATGGTCGGCAGCCGCGTCTCGCAATATTTCCTCGCCGACTCCACCGGCAAGACGGTGAGCGAAGCGTTCGCGGATTACGGCCCGGAGGCGATCGGCGGCGTCCAGGCGGTGCACCGCAAATGCGCCCGCGACCGCGTGGTGCTGCGCTCGCATGGCGGCGCCGGCTGGCTGGGACGTTCGTTCCTGGATTTCGACACGATCTACCTGCCGCTGTCGGAAGACGGCGAGACGGTCAACATGATCCTGTCCGCCTTCACCTTCGACCAGGCCGAGCTGATCAAGTCCCGGGGCGCGGGGACTTCTGCCTAACTATTTGAAAGAAAAAGAATTTGTGCCAAAGCTTCACAAAAGCTGGTGGCCGGCTGTCGGCAATTTAACGCCGTTGCCGCCGCCGATTGGCACCGCAACACGCTGGCAAGGTGCATTGGTATAATGTAATTGCGCCGCTTCTATAGCCGCGCCAACCACGGAGCCAAACCCCCGACATGAGTTTGCCGGGAGTCATTTCCTCGCAGAACAAGGCTCCGGCCGATCCCATCCGGGCGGCGCTGGAAGCGAACGCGCGCCTGTTCGCGGTCTGCTTCGCCTTCGCCGCGGCTATGAGCATCCTCGCGCTCACCGTCTCGTTCTACATGCTCGAGGTCTATGACCGCGTCCTGAACAGCCGCAGCCTGTCCACGCTGGGCCTGCTCACCATCATCGCGGCGGGCGGCGTGTTCGTCTATTCGGCGCTCGACAGCCTGCGCCTGCGTCTTCTCATCCGCATCGGCATGCGGGTCGCCAACCAGCTCACCACCCAGGTGCTGCGCTCGATGATCGCGCTGTCCGCCCAGGCGGGCGGCGCGGTGGCGCGGCAGGGCCTGCGCGACATCGACACCATCCGCAATTTCATCGGCAGCCCGGGCCTGGCCGCGCTGATCGACGCGCCGTTCCTGCTCGTGTTCCTGTTCGTGCTGTTCTACCTGCACTGGGCCTATTTCATCCTGGTGCTCGCCGGCGGCGCGATCATCGTGGGCATCGCGGTGCTCGACCAGTGGCTGACCAGCCGCACGCTGACGAGCTCGATCAGCGCCACGATCCGCGCCCACCAGTTCGCCGAGGACGGGCTTCGCAACGCCGACCTCTTGGAAGGCATGGGCGTGTCGTCCACCTTCGTCGGGCGCTGGCGCGACCAGTGGATCGAGTCGCTCAGGCTCTCCATCCAGTCGTCGGACAAGGATTCGGTGCTCACCGGCATCTCGCGCGGCGTGCGCCAGTTCATCCAGGTGGCGCTGCTCGGCGTCGGCGCGCTGCTGGTGCTGAAATTCCATGCCTCCGGCGGCGTGATGATCGCGGCCTCGATCATCGGCGGCCGCGCGCTGGCGCCGATCGAGACGATGGTGTCGACGTGGAAGAGCGTGACGGCGGCCAGGCTCGCCCGCGGCCGGGTGCTCGAGATCCTGCGCCGCGCGCCCAAGCGCGACGAAGGCATGCCGCTGCCCGCGCCGCTGGGCAAGATCAATGTCGAGCGGGTGTCCTACGCGCCGGCCGGCGCCAGGAAGGCGATCGTGGCCGGCATCAGCTTCGCGCTGGACGCGGGCGATTCCTGCGGCGTCATCGGCCCGTCGGCGTCGGGCAAGTCGTCGCTGATGCGCCTGATGGTGGGCGCGTGGCCGCCGGTCTCCGGCAATGTCCGCCTCGACGGCGCCGACATCTATGGCTGGCCGCGCGCCGAACTGAGCCCCTATATCGGCTACCTGCCGCAGGACGTGGAGCTGTTCGGCGGCTCGGTGCGGGAGAACATCGCCCGGCTTTCCGAAGGCGATCCCGACCTGGTGGTGGCCGCGGCCAAGCTCGCCGGCGCCCATGAGATGATCCTGGGACTGGCCAACGGCTACGACACCGACATCGGCGAGAGCGGCGCCAAGCTTTCCGGCGGCCAGCGCCAGCGCATCGGCATCGCGCGCGCGCTGTACGGCGACCCGCGCTACGTCGTGCTCGACGAACCCAATTCCAACCTCGACGCGGCGGGCGAGGAAGCCCTGCTGGTGACGCTGGCCGAACTCAAGCGCCGCAAGGTCACGGTGCTGATCGTGGCGCACCGGCCCAGCATCCTGGCCGCCGTCGACAAGATGCTGGCGCTGCGCGACGGCCAGGTCGAAGCCTTCGGCCCGCGCAACGAGGTCATCCAGAAATACACCCCGCGCGCGCCCGCGCCGCGCCCGACGGTGGTGCCGATCGGCGCCAGCGCGCAGGCGATCGACACCCGGCAGGACAAGCCCGCATGAGCACGGCCGGCGACGCGCCCCCCACCGAAACCCCGAACCTTCCCGTGCCGCGCTACAGCTTTGGCGGCGCCATCACGCCCGCCTGGCACTGGCTCCGGCTCGCCTTTGCCGGCCATGACGGCCCCACCCCGGGCGACGAGCAGCTCGAATTCCTGCGCACCGGCCGGCTGGTGCGCATCGGGCTTTCGACCGTCATCGTGTTCGTGTTCGGCGCGCTGATCTGGGCCGCGTTCGCGCCCCTGGAAAGCGCGCTGATGGCGCCGGGCGTGCTGGTGGTGGAATCGCACCGCAAGGCGATCCAGCATCTCGAAGGCGGCATCGTGAAGCAGATCCTGGTCAAGGATGGCGACAGCGTGAAGGCCGGCCAGACGCTGATCCGGCTCGACGATACGCAGGCCCGCGTGCAGCTCACGCTGCTCCAGGACGAAGCGGACGGGCTGTCGGCGGAGCAGGCGGGCCTCATCGCGCTGCGCGACGGCGACGACCACGTGAGCTTCCCGCCCGAGCTTCTCGCCCGCCAGAACGAGCCCAAGGTCGCCGAGGATATCCGCGGCGAGGAAAAGACCTTCGTGACCAAGCGCGACTCCGTCAACGAACAGGTCGGCATCCTCACCCAGCGCAAGGGCGAGAACGGCAAGGTCGTCTCCGGCCTGCGCGCCGAGCAGGCGGCACTGGAGACCCAGATCGCGCTGATCAACCAGGAAGCCGGCAACGTCCAGCAGATGGTCAACAAGGGGCTCGAGCCGCTGCCGCGCCTGCTCGCGCTCCAGCGCCAGGCGGCGGATCTCACCGGCCAGCGCGGCCAGCTGCTCGAGAAGATTTCCCAGGTCGATCTCAACAATGGCGAGACCGACATCCAGATCGTCAACCTCAAGAGCCAGGCGCTGGACGAAACGCTGAAGGACCTGCGCGACGTGCAGGCCAAGCGCTTCGACCTGATGGACCGCATCCAGGCGGCGCGCGACGTGCTCAACCGCACCGAGCTGCTCGCGCCCGCCAACGGCATCGTCAGCGAGCTCAGCGTCCACACCAAGGGCGCCGTCATCAAGCCGGGCGAGACGGTGATGGAGATCGTGCCGGTCAAGGACCAGCTCGAGGTCGAGACCCATGTGCGGCCCGAGGACGCCGAATACGTCTATGTCGGCCAGGACGCGAAGGTGAGCCTGACGTCGTATCTGGCGCGCCGCCTGCCGCAGATCTCCGGCGTCGTCACGAACGTGTCGGCCGACCGGCTGACCGACCAGCGCACCGGCCAGGCCTATTTCGTGGCCACGGTGAGCGTCGACCGCGCGGCGCTGAAGGATTTCCCCGACGTGCGCCTCATCCCCGGCATGCCCGCCCAGGTCGCCATCCAGACCGGCACGCGCACCGCGCTCGACTACTTCATCGAACCCATCCGCGACGTCATTCGCAACGGAATGAAGGAACGCTGAACGGGTCTTCCAGAACCCGTGTCATGGCCCGCGACTGCGGGCCATCCAGTTGGGTTCTGCACACTCTCCCTGGATATTCACAGGCCGGACGAGCCAGGTCACGTCGAGTTTGAATTGAACGAAGGGAGCAATATCACCTGGATGGCCCGCAGTCGCGGGCCATGACACGGGAATTGGGAGAGCTTACACTCCGGTCAACCGCCATCCCGGAGCCCTCGCGTGCCCATCCGTAACCGCATCACCGAAATGCTCGGTGTGGAGTATCCCATCGTGCAGGCGCCGATGGGGTGGATCGCGCGTGCCCAGCTGGCCAGCGCGGTGTCCAACGCCGGCGGACTCGGGATCATCTAGACGTCGTCGGGGCGGCTCGACGAAGTGCGCGCGGAAGTGAAGAAGATGCGCACGCTGACGGCCAAGCCGTTTGGGCTCAACGTCGCGCTGGCCTTCGTGCGCGATCCCGACATCGTGAAATTCGTGCTCGACCAGGGCGTGAAGTTCGTCACCACCTCCGCCGGCGATCCGATGAAGATCGTGGGGCCGCTGAAGGCTGAGGGGCTCACCGTGTTCCACGTCGTGCCGTCGCTGAAGGCGGCGCTGCGCGCCATCGAGGCGGGCGTCGACGGGCTGGTCGTGGAAGGCGGGGAGGGCGGCGGCTTCAAGAATCCGCGCGAAGTGGCCAGCATGGTGCTCTTGCCGCTGGTCTGCGAGACGGTGGGCGTGCCGGTGATCGCGGCAGGCGGCATCGTCGACGGCCGCACCATGGCAGCGGCGTTCGCGCTGGGCGCGGAGGGCGTGCAGATGGGCACGCGCATGGTCTCGGCCGCGGAGTCGCCGGTGCACCAAAACTGGAAGGACGCCATTCTCGCCGCCGAGGAGACCGGCACGGTGTTCCTCAACCGCTTCGGCCCGGGGCCCGCGTTGCGCGCGCTGCGCACCGAGCGCACCACGCGGCTCGAGAAGGAGCCGGGCCAGAACATCATGGGTGAGTTCGGCACCGCGCTCGATCTTTATTTCGGCGGCGACATGGAGGCCTCCATCGCGCTCTCCGGCCAGGTCGCGGGCCGCATCGACGCGATCAAGCCCGTCAAACAGATCGTCGACGAGACGATTGCGGAATTCCACGAGACGCTGGCCGCGCTCGGCCGCAAATACAATTGAGGCGACCATGGCACTGCTCAACCGCGGCGGCGTGAACATCTATTTCGAGATCCACGGATCGGGCCCCGCGATCCTGCTGACGCATGGCTACTCCGCCACGTCGCAAATGTGGGCGGGCCAGATCGCGCCGCTGTCGAAATCGCACACGCTGATCCTGTGGGACATGCGCGGCCACGGGCAGACGGCCTCGCCCGAAGATCCCGCGCTCTATTCCGAAGAGGCGACGGTCGCCGACATGGTGGCGCTGCTCGATTATGCGGGCGCGAAGTCGGCGATCATCGGCGGGCTGTCATTGGGCGGCTACATGTCGCTCGCGTTTCATCTCGCCCATCCGGCGCGGACGAAGGCGCTGCTCATCATCGACACCGGCCCCGGCTTCAAGAACGACGCGGCGCGGGAGGACTGGAACGTCTATGCCCGCAAATCCGCCGACCGCTTCGAGCGCGACGGCATCGACCAGCTCAAGTCGCAGAGCGCGGAGCGCGCAACCGCGCGTCACCGCTCGGCCAAGGGGCTGGCGCTGGCCGGCCGCGGCATGCTCACCCAGCGCGACGCGCGCGTGATCGCGTCGCTACCCGATATTGCGGTGCCGTCGCTGGTCGTCGTCGGCGCGAACGATACCGGGTTCCTCAAAGCCGCGGACTACATGGAGGCCAGGATCCCCGGCGCGAAGAAAGCCGTCATCGCCGATGCCGGCCATGCCGCGAATATCGACCAGCCGGATGCGTTCAACGCGGCGGTTGCGGGTTTTGTTAATGCGCTCGCCATCTAGCGCCGGTTCCCGCGGGTTCCGCGATCGCTATGGGATCGAATTGCAACGCCGCCAGTTAACAATTCGCAGTCAGCTTTGCAGCGTTATCCCATGCCGCGTCTCCGCAGTCTCACGCCGGGTCCCTCGCCCGATCTCGTCGCCAGGCGCCTGTCGCGTTTCGCGGCGCTGAGCGAGGCCGAGCGCGCGCTGCTGCGTTCGCTCAGCGAGACGACGCGCGACGTGCCGGCGGGGCAATGCCTGGTGGCCGAAGGCGACCGGCTCGATTCGGCCCGCCTGCTGCTGGCAGGGTGGGGATGCCGGATGCGGACGTTCCCGGACGGCCGCCGCCAGATTTTCGAGTTCCTGCTGCCGGGCGAGATGTATGGCCTCTGCCTCAGGCCGCAGGCGATGTCGCTGTCCACGATCGTCACGCTGACGCCGGCCACGATCTGCGATGCCGCGCCACTGCGCGAAGTCTTGTGCGAAAAGCGGCACACCTATCCCGGCCTCGCCATGGCGCTGCATTGCGCCGCCGCGCTGGACGAAGTGAACCTGCTCAACCAGCTGATCCGCATCGGCCGCCAGTCGGCCTATGAGCGCGTGTCCCATCTCATCCTGGAACTGCGCGAGCGGCTGACCATGGTCGGCCTCGCGGGCGCCGAGACGATCCCGCTGCCGTTGACCCAGGAGATGCTGGCCGACGCGCTGGGCCTTTCCATCGTGCATCTCAACCGCACGCTCCAGCAGCTGCGCCGCGAGGGCCTGATCGCCTTCAAGAGCGGCGTCATGCGCCTGCTCCAGCCCGAGCGCCTCGCGGAAATCGCCGACTTCCGCCCCCCTAAGGTGACAAAAGCGGCGGCGTGAGCAGGGCCCGTCAGCTCGCCACGAACAGGATCGGTCCTTCCCAATCGCGCATCAGGGCGCTGGCGGTATTGCCGAAGAACAGGACCTGGCCGGGCCGCTTGCTCACGCCCATGACGATGAGGTCGTGGCGCGGCGCCTCGCGCGCGATGGGCTTGTCGGCGGCGCGATCCGACGCCACGGCGGTGCGGATGTCGAGATCGTAGCGGCCGGCGAGCTGGACGATATCCTTGAGCACGGCCTCTTCGTTGCGCCGCGCGAGCGATCTGCGCACGGTTCGCTTTGCGGTCTCCGCCGACGAAACGTAGAGCGCCGTCACCTCGGCGCCCGAGGGCCGCGCAAGCACCAAGGCCGTCTCGGCGCCGCGGCGCGACACGTCCGTGCCGTTGACGGGCACCAGGATGCGCGCGCTGTCGTCCAGGAAGCCGGGATCGGGACAGTTGCGGCAGACGAGCACGGCGAGGGGGCCGTCGAAATCGCTGACGATGCGGCTGAGCTGCTGGGTCATCTCGCCCGATTTCGTCCGGCTGTTGGCGATGCCCACGAACATCAGCCCGAAGCCCTTCTTGGCGGCTTCCGCCACCTTGTCGCGCGGCGTGCGGCCCTTGTCCTGACGGGTGATGTCGACCTTGCGCGGCTTCTCCTCGTCGGCGCTTTCGGCGGTGGCGGCGGCGCTTTCCTTGGCGCTGTCCTTGATCGCGCGCTCATGGCCTTCCTCGGCCGCATCCGCCTTCTTCTCGGACTTGGCGACCTCGACGATGGTGATGGGCATGCCGCGCGCGCCCGCGATGCTGCCGGCCACGCGCGCGGCGATCTTTCCGGCGGGGCTCTCGTCCACCGCCAGCAGGATGCGCTCGAGCTTGGGGATGAAGCCTTTCTCGTCCAGCTCCTCGCGCTCCAGCCGCTCCTTCTCGCTCTTGCCGATGGGAAGCCGCAGCAGCGCCTTGCGCAGCATCGGCGGCATGGCGGTGGTCGTGATCAGCGCCATGGTCACGATCATGGTGAACAGGTTCTGCGTGAGCGCGCCCATGGAGAGGCCGATGGTGGCGACGATCACCTCGGTCGAGCCGCGGGCGTTCATGCCGCAGCCCAGCGCGAGGGACTCGCCGGTCTTCAACCCGCCGAGCTTTCCGCCGAGGAACGCGCCGGAGAACTTGCCGAGGCTGGCGATGGCCAGGATCGCCAGCATCAGCAGCAGCATCCGCGGCTGGCCCAGGATCGACAGGTCGGCGCTGATGCCCGACAGGCCGAAGAACACCGGCATGAACAGCGCCGTGATCACGCCGCGCAGCTGCTCGTCGATATGCTTCGTCAGGATCGGGGATTCGCCCACCAGCACGCCCGCGATGAAGGCGCCGAGCACGGTCTGCACCCCGATGGCGGCGGTGATGAGCGCCATCGCTCCCATGATGACCAGGATCATGGTGACGACGGGAAACTCGCTCTGGAAGGTGTCGTTGGCCCAGCGGATCAGGGTGAAGACGATGCGCCGCCCGATGGTGAAGCTGAGCCCCAGGAAGAGGGCGATGCCGAGAACGATCCTGCCCACCGATATCGGATCGGGATGGCCGGACTGGGCGATGCCCAGCGTGACGGCGATGATGATCCAGCCGATGGAGTCCTCCAGGATCGCCGAGGCGACGATGATCTGGCCCAGATTGCGGCGCATGAAGTTCATCTCGCGCACCACCATGGCGACGATCTTGATGGAGGAGATCGACAGCGCCGTGCCGAGGAAGAGCGAGGTCACCAGCCGGTGCGCGCCATCGGGCAGGATCGAGTCCGGCAGGAACTGGCCCAGCGCGAAGCCGCAGGCGAACGGCACCGCGATGCCGGTGAGCGAGACGGCGATGGCCGCGCCGCCCGCCTTGCGCACCAGCTTGAGGTCGGTCTCCATGCCGGTCAGCAGGAGCAGCATCAGGATGCCGAGCTTGGAGAGTCCGTCGATCATCCCCTTCTGGTCGGGGGTGGAGGGGAACAGGAATTTCTCCGCGCCGGGCCACAGCGAGCCCAGCACGGAATGACCGAGCAGGATTCCGGCAAGCAGCATGCCCATCACCGAGGGCTGCTTCAGCCGCACCATCGCTTCGCCCATCAGCCGGCCGGTGACGAGCAGCAGCACGATCTGGGCGACGAAGACGGGTTCCTTGAGGGAATTGAGCCCCTCGCCGGCCTTGGACGCGGCGACCGCGGCCAGCGCGTGCTCGGCGAACAGCGCCGACAGGGCGACCGCGAGCAGTGCGGCCAGCCACATGGTGCCGGCCCGCTTTCCGTCTTTATACTGCATGCGGCCGGCGCTCGATTGCCCTCGATTGTAAAACGCGCGAAACGGCGGAAGTTCCCACGCGGAAATCCAAGGGGAGATCATGGACGACAGGCACGCGCATCCCGAAACCATCGCCGCCCAGGCTCTCGGCTGGATCGACGAAACCACCAAGGCGGTGTCGCCGGGCATCGCGATGTCGTCGACCTTCGTGCGCGACGTCGACAATGGCTACCGTTCGGGCCGCGCTTATGCCCGCGCCGACAATCCCGCCTACGACCAGCCGGAAGCGGTGCTGGCGGCGCTGGAGCAGGGCACGCAGGCGATGCTGTTCTCCTCCGGCGTGGCGGCGGCGACGGCGTGCTTCCTCGCGCTCAAGCCCGGCGATCATGTCGTCGCGTCCAAGGTGATGTACTGGTCGCTGCGCAGATGGCTGATGACCTATGCCCGGCAATGGGGCCTCGATGTCGAGATCGTCGATATGTCCGACCTGGATGCGCTCAAGGCCGCGATGCGTCCCGGCAAGACCAAGCTGGTGTGGATCGAGACACCCTCCAACCCGCTATGGGAGATCACCGACATCGCCGCCGCGGCTGAGATCGCCCACGCCGCCGGCGCGCGGCTGGCGGCGGACTCCACGGTGGCGACGCCGGTGCTGACGCAGCCGCTGGCGCTGGGCGCGGACGTCGTCATGCATTCGGCGACGAAATACCTCAACGGCCATTCCGATCTCGTCGCGGGCGCGCTGGCCACGCGTGCGCAGGATGAGTATTGGGAGCGCATCGGCGCCGGGCGCGTGCAGCTGGGCGCGATCCTGGGCGGGTTCGAAGCGTGGTTGCTCCTGCGGGGCATGCGCACGCTCTATCCGCGCGTGAAGGCGGCCTGCGCCTCGGCGCAGCGCATCGCGGAGCATTTCGCGGGCCACAAGGCGCTGTCGCATGTGCTCTATCCCGGTCTGCCGGAGTGTCCGGGCCATGCCATCGCCGCGCGGCAGATGAATGGCGGGTTCGGCGGCATGCTGTCGATCCGCGTCAGGGGTGGCGAGCAGGCCGCCATCGGCGCCGCCGCCAGGATCAAGGTGTGGAAGCGCGCCACCTCGCTCGGCGGGGTCGAGAGCCTGGTTGAGCACCGCGCCTCGGTCGAGGGCGACAACTCGCCGTGTCCGCCGGATCTGCTGCGTCTTTCCACCGGAATCGAAAACACCGATGACCTCATCGCCGACCTCGAGCAGGCGCTGGGATGAGGAGGACATTCAACCGGCCCGCAAGGGGCGGGTTGTCGTCCTGCTCGCGGCGCTTGCCCTCGCCACGCCCGCCTTCGCCGACCAGGCCGAGACCGTCGTTGTTACCGGCTCGCGGCTGCCCGGCGGCGCCATCGATCCGGCGAAGCTGCCGGGCGCATTCACCGCGCTGGATGTGAGCGCGCTGTCGCAGGACCGGCAGAGCGATGTCCTGCCCAACCTCGTCACCGGCGAAATGCCCGGCGTGTCGGTGAACGACGAGCAGGGCAGCGCCTTCCAGCCCGATCTGGTCTATCGTGGCTTCAAGGCGTCACCGATCTCGGGCGCGGCGGAGGGGCTTGCAGTCTACCAGAACGGCACGCGCATCAACGAGGCGTTCGGCGATGCGGTGAACTGGGATCTGGTGCCGCAATTCGCGGTGGACCGCTTCACGCTGCAAAGCGGCAATCCGGTGTTCGGACTCAACGCATTGGGCGGCGCCATCGCGCTCGACATGAAGGACGGCTTCGGCTTCCAGGGCGCGGCCGCGCAACTCTCCGCCGGCTCCTTCGGCAACGTCACGGGCGACGCGGAATACGGCGCGCGCGATGGCGCGTGGGGGTTCTATGCCGGCGTGGGCGGCACGCGGGACGACGGCTTCCGCGAGCATTCCGGCACCGCATTGCGCCAGGGTTACGCGGATGTGGGCTACGAACAGGGCCCGGCGGCGCTGCACCTTTCGGCCGCCTTAGCGGACAACGTCATCGACGCCGTGGGACCGGCGCCCGTCGAGCTGCTGGCGCGGGATCGCCGCGCGGCCTTCACCTATCCGCAATCCATCGCCAACCGGATGGAGATGGCGCAGCTGCGCGGCAGCTACACGGCGCGGGAATTCCTGTTCAGCGGCAGTTTCTACTACCGCCACTTCGCGCAGCGCCTGATCGACGGCAACACCACCGATGTCGCGGTGTGCGGCAACGATCCCGCGCAGTTCTGCCTGGAGGGCAACGGCGATTTCCCCGGCGATGCGCTCTACGACGCCAATGGCGATGCGGTGCGGGTGAGCGCGCTGCCTGCGGGCGCCACGCCCGGCGAGATCGATTTCTCGCGCACCGGCACGGATGGTTTCGGCGGATCGTTCGAGGCGTCCTCCAAAGCGGACGTGCTGGGCCATGGCAACGATTTCGCGACCGGCGCGACCTACGACCGCGGCGCCACGCGCTATGGCGCGCGCGGCGAGCTGGGTGCGCTGCAGCCGAGCCTGAAGGTCGTGAGCGCCGGCGTGATCATCGACCAGGCGTACAACCCCGCCGCCGCGCCGCCGCTGGAGCAGCCGGTCGGCATCGACGCGACCGATGTCTATGCCGGCCTCTACGCTGTCGACGCCTTCGATCTCACCGGCCGGGTGACGCTGACGCTGAGCGGCCGGCTCAACAGCGCGCAGGTCCGGCTGTCGGACCGGCTGGGCACGAGCCTGAACGGCAGCCACGATTTCACGCGTTTCAATCCCGGCTTGGGTGCGACCTACAAGCTCTCCGGCAGCGGCACGCTCTACATCGGTTATTCGGAAACCAATCGCGCGCCGACGCCGGGCGAGATTTCCTGCGCCGATCCCGCGTCGCCCTGCCTGCTCGACACGTTCCTGGTCGACGATCCGCCGCTGAAGCAGGTGGTCGCGCGCACCTTCGAGGCCGGCTATCGCGGCGCGTTGGGAGCGTTCGCGTGGAGTCTCGGCATCTACCGCACTGGTGTCGCCGACGACATCCTGCTGCTCGCCACCGATGTGAACGGGTTCGGCTACTTCACCAATGCGGGGCGGACGCGCCACCAGGGCCTCGATGCATCGCTCGGCTGGCATGACGAGCACTGGCGCACCCGGATCGCCTATTCCTATCTCGACGCCACATTTCGCGATGCCCTCGTACTGTCGTCGAACAGTCCGGCGGCGGATGCGAACGGGCTGATCTTCGTGGCGCCCGGAGACCGGCTGCCGCTGATGCCGCGCCATCGCCTGACGCTGTCGGCGGACTATTCCCGGCCGGCCTGGAGCGCGGGCGCCGACCTGCGCTGGCAGGGCGCGCAGTTTCTCGCGGGGGACGAGTCCAACCAGGCCGGGCCCTTGCGCGGCTACGCGACGCTGGACCTGCATGGCGCCTGGCGCATCGGCGCCACGCTCGAACTCTTCGGCGAAATCGAGAATGCGCTGGATCGCCACTATGCAACCTATGGCGCGTTCACGGGGCTGGACGGCCTGCCGCCCGCTTTCACGCTCAGCGATCCGCGCACCGTCAGCCCCGCGCCCGGGCGCACCGTTTTCGCGGGCGCAAGGGTCACACTCTAGTGGCTGGACAGGCGCGCGGCCGCCGTCGCACTCTGCCGCCGCATTCGAGGGAAACGGATCATGCGCAAGGCGTGGATAGTGCTGGGGGCGGTCGCGGTGGCGAGCGCGTGTCTCGCGGCGGACAAGCCGCAATATGGCGAATGGGGCCTCGACACCGCCGGCATGGACCGCGCCGTCAATCCGGGCAACGATTTCTTCCGCTACGCCAACGGCGCCTGGCTGGACTCGCACCCGATCCCCGCCGACAAGCCGGGCGTGTCGCTGCGCCTGGAGATGACCGACCGCACCGAAGGCCGGCTCCACGACATGATGGAATCCGAAGCGGCCAAGGCGCCGCATGAGCCCGCCGATCTGGACGGCAAGGTGGGCGCTTTCTACAAGGCGTTCATGGACGACAAGACGATCGAGGCCGCCGGCGCCAAGCCGATCGCGCCGGAGCTCGCCAGGATCAGCGCCGCGAAAACGCGCGACGATCTGGCGGCGCTGATGGGCGACGCGGGCTCGGATTTCTACGGTTCGCTGTTCGGCTTCTACGTCGATGTCGACCTGAAGGACCCCAAGCACTATGCGCTCTATCTGTCGCAGAGCGGGCTGGGGCTGCCGGACCGCGACTATTATCTCGAGCCCAATTTCTCCAGGCAGAAGGCCGCCTATCTCGCTTATGTCACGGCGCTGCTGCACCAGGTGAACTGGCCGGACGCCGATGCGCGCGCGAAAGACGTCGTCGATTTCGAGACCAGGATCGCGCAGGCGAGCTGGACCAAGGTGCAGGACCGCGATCCCGTCGCCACCTACAATCCCGAAACGATCGCCGAACTCGGCAAGCTCGCGCCCGGATTCGACTGGAAGGGCTTCCTCGGCGCGGCGGGGCTGGGCGCCGTGCCGCGGGTGATCGTGGCGGAGAAGTCCGCGTTCCCGAAGCTGGCCGCGATCTATGCGACAACACCCATCGACACGATCAAGGCCTGGCAGGCGGCCCACGTCGCCGACGGCGCCGCGCCCTATCTGTCAAAAGCGTTCACCGATGCCTATTTCGAGATGCACGACAAGACGCTGGCCGGCCAGGCGCAGCAGCGCGTGCGCTGGAAACGGGCGGTGACGGCGGTGGCGGGCGGCGACTTCCTCGCGGTCAGCGGCTTCGGCTCGTTCGGCACCATGGGCTTCGGCGCCGGCCAGCTTTATACCGCGAAATATTTCGGGCCCGAGGCGAAGGCCAAGATCGAGGCACTGGTGCACAATCTGCTCGACGCCTATCGCGCGCGGCTGGAGAAGCTCGACTGGATGAGCCCGGCGACGAAGGCCGAGGCGATCAAGAAGCTCGAGACCTACACGATCAAGGTCGGCTATCCAGATCACCCGCGCGACTATTCGAAGATCGTCATCGTCGACAATGACGTGGTGAGCGACGTGCGCAATGCGGCGGCGGCGGATTGGGCGTTCACTTCGGGCCGCCTCAACAGCCCGGTCGACAAGCTCGACTGGGGAATGACGCCGCAGACCAACGACGCCTATAACGGCAGCCTGCGCGACATCGTGTTTCCGGCCGGCATCCTGCAGGCGCCGATGTTCGACGCCAATGCCGATCCTGCGATCAACTACGGCGCCATCGGCGGCGTCATCGGCCACGAGCTGACCCACGGCTTCGACGACGAGGGCCGCAAGATCGACGCCGAGGGGCGGCTGCGCGACTGGTGGACCAAGGGCGACGCCGCCAAGTTCGAGGCGCGGGCCACGCGGCTGGGCGCGCAGTACTCCGCCTTCCATCCGCTGGCGGGCGATCCCAAAGTCCATGTCAACGGCGATCTCACCATGGGCGAGAACATCGCCGATCTGGGCGGCTTGACGCTGGCGCTGGATGCCTATCACGCCTCGCTGCACGGCAAGCCCGCGCCGGTGATCGGCGGGCTGACCGGTGACCAGCGCGTGTTCCTCGGCTGGGCGCAGGCCTGGCGCGGCAAGGTGACGGACGATTTCGTGCGCCGCCAGGTGGTGAGCGACCCGCACAGCCCGCGCCAGTTCCGCGTCAACGGCGTCGTGCGCAACATCGACGCCTGGTACGCCGCCTTCAACGTCAAGCCCGGCGACGCGCTCTACACCGCGCCCAAGGACCGCGTGCATATCTGGTGATGTGGACGCTGCTCGCCATCGCCGTGCTGGCGGCGGGTTTCGCCGCGCGGCTGAACCCGCTCATCGTCATCGCCGTGGCGGCGCTGACGGCGGGCTGGTTCGGCGGGCTCTCCGTGCTCCAGATCCTGGCCGCGTTCGGCAAGGCGTTCAACGACAACCGCTTCGTCAGCGTCGTCTTCATCGTGCTGCCGGCGATCGGATTGCTGGAGCGCGCGGGCTTGCAGGAACGCGCCCGCGCCCTCATCGGCAAGCTGCGCGGCGCCACCACGGGACGGCTGCTGCTCGCCTATCTGCTCTATCGCCAGGTGATGGCCGCGGTCGGCCTGGCCACGGCGACCGGCGGCACGGCGCAGGTCGTGCGCCCGCTGGTCGCGCCGATGGCGGAAGGCGCCGCGGAATCCCGGCTGGGCGCGCTCAGCGATAGCGTCCGTTACCGCATCCGCGCCTTCGCCGCGGCCACCGACAATGTCGGCGCCTTCTTCGCAGAAGACATCTTCATCGCGATGAGCCCGGTCTTGCTGATCCAGGGCTTCCTTCAGGGCAACGGAATCGTCGCGACGCCGCTGCAGATCTCGCTCTGGGCGATCCCCACCGCGGTGCTGGCCTTCCTTATTCACGGCGCGCGCCTCTTGCTGCTCGACCGGCGGCTGCGCCGGGAGAACCAGGGCCCGTCGGCATGATCGGCCTCGATGCGCTCTATCTCCTCGGCGGCGCGATCTTTGGCGCCTTCACCGTGTGGAGCGCATTGGATCGCGGCAATCCCAAACGCCTCGGCAACGCGCTGTTCTGGGGACTGCTCGCGGTGAGCTTCCTGTTCGGCTCGCATGTCGGCGATCTCGGCAACGGCGTCCTGGTGATCGCCCTCGTCGTCGTCGGTGGGTTCAAGCTGACCGGCCGCAGCACGGCGGAATCCACAACGCCCGCCGCGCGCGCCGCCAGCGCCGCGCGCCGCGGCAACTGGCTCTTCGTGCCGGCGCTGGTCATTCCGCTCATCGCGCTGATCGGCACGCTCACCTTCAAGGGCATCGGCTGGGGACACACCCCGCTCTTCGATCCCAAGCAGATCACACTCATCTGTCTTGGCATCGGCGTGCTGGTGTCCATCGCCGTCTCGATGATCTGGCTGCGGCCGCCGCTGCTCGCGCCCGTGCGCGAAGGCACGCGGCTGGCGGACGCCATCGGCTGGGCCGCGATCCTGCCGCAGATGCTGGCCGCGCTGGGCGCGGTGTTCGCCGTGGCGGGCGTCGGCAAGGCGGTCGGAATCGTGGCGACGGACTACCTGCCGCTTGCCCAGCCCTTCGAGGCCGTGGCGGCCTATTGCATCGGCATGGCGCTGTTCACCGTTGTGATGGGTAACGCCTTCGCGGCGTTTCCGGTGATGACGGCGGCGATCGGGCTGCCGCTGATCGTGGGCCGGTTCCATGGCGATCCGGTCATCATGGGCGCCATCGGCATGCTGTCGGGCTATTGCGGCACGCTGACCACGCCGATGGCCGCCAATTTCAACATCGTGCCCGCCGCGCTGCTCGAGCTGCCGGACCGCAACGGCGTCATCAAGGCGCAGATCCCCACGGCCATCCCGCTGCTCGCGGGCAACATCGTGCTGATGTATGTCCTCGTGTTCCGCTATTGAGGCCGACATGAAACTGACCAGAGACCAGGCTTCGCTTTTCGCCTGCACCGCGCTGGGCCATGTCACCCAGGAATGGCCGAACAAGCTGGACCATGTGCTCGCCGGCCCCGAGGACGCGAAAGGCCCGCGCGCGCTGCATCCCATCTTCTTCGGCAGCTTCGACTGGCATTCCTGCGTGCACGGACACTGGCTGCTGGCGCGCGTGCTGCGCCGGTTTCCCGACGTGGCGGAGGCTGGTGCCATCCGCGCGCTGCTCGACGCGCAATTCACGCCGGAGAAAGTCGCGGGTGAAGTGGCCTATCTGGCGCGGCCCGCGTCGCGCGGCTTCGAGCGTCCCTATGGCTGGGCATGGCTGCTGATGCTCCAGGGCGAGCTGGAGCGGCAGGACGACACGCGCTGGGCGCGGACGCTCCGGCCGCTCGCGGATGCCTTCGCCCGGCGCTTCCAGGATTTCCTCCCGCTCGCGACCTATCCCGTGCGCAGCGGCGTGCATTCCAACACCGCCTTTGCGATGATCCTGGCGCGGGACTATGCGGCGGTCGCGGGCGACACGGCGCTCGGCGGACTGTGCGCCGCCAAGCTGCGCGACTGGCACGGCGCGGACGCGGATTGCCGCGTGTTCGAGCCCTCGCAATCGGATTTCCTCTCGCCCACGCTGATCGCCGCCGCGGCAATGCGCGGCGTGCTGGGCGCGGATTTCGCGGCCTGGTTCGCGCGCTACCTGCCGTCGATTCCACCGGCACTGCTCATGCCCGCCACGGTCAGCGACCGCAGCGACGGGCAGATCGCCCATCTGGACGGTCTCAATCTTTCCCGCGCGTGGTGCTGGCGGCTGATCGCGGAGGGCCTGCCGCATCCCGACCCGCGCATCGCGCCGGCCATCGAGGCGCTGCTGGCCAGCGCGCTGCCGCACGTGACGGGCGACTATATGGGCGAGCACTGGCTGGCGAGTTTCGCGCTCCTGGCGCTCGATCCGTCCGGGGCTTGAACGGGCCAGCCCGCGCCGATAGCGTTGCCCCGCTGTGGGGGAGAAACGACCATGAAATTCGCGACATTGTCGGTGCTGGTGCTGTCCGTGACGGCGGCGCTCGCCGCGGCGATCCCGCCGCCGCCCGCCACGCCCACGGGCACTGATTCCGACACCATCCAGAGCGTGAAGATCGCCGATCCCTATCGCTGGCTTGAGAACGGCAGCGATCCCAAGGTGGAAGCCTGGAGCGACGCGCAGAACGCGCGCACCCGCGCCTATCTGGATGCGCTGCCCGGCCGCGCCGCGATCAAGGACAAGCTGATGGCGCTCACCCGCGCCGCGTCGCCGTCCTACCGCCAGGTCGTGGCGCGCGGCACGCGGGTGTTCGCGCTCTACACCGATCCCAAGTTCCAGCAGCCCATGCTGGTGACGCTGAATGCCTCGGCCGATCCCGCCAGCCGCAAGACCCTGCTCGATCCCAATGCGCTCGACGCCAAGGGGCTCACCGCCATCGACTGGTTCACGCCGTCGGGCGACGGCAGCAAGGTCGCCGTGTCGCTGTCAAAGGGCGGCAGCGAAGCCGGCACGCTCCACATCTTCGACGCGGCGACGGGCAAGGAGATCGACGCGCCCATCGGCGACGTGCAGTTCCCCACGGCCGGCGGCTCGATGGCCTGGGCGCAAGGCGGCAAGGGCTTCTGGTACACGCGCTATCCCGGCGCGAGCGTGCCCGCGGCCGAGCAGCGCTTCAACATGCAGGTCTATTTCCACACGCTCGGCGCGCCGTCTTCCGGCGACACGCTGGCGCTGGGCAAGGCCGACGGGCTGGAGCGCATCTCCGAAGTGTTCCTCGACAACCGCTTCGACCGGCCCGCGATCATGGCCATGGTCCAGCGCGGCGACGGCAACATCTGGGCCTATTACATCCTCAAGCAGGGCGCGCCGGCGGTGCGGATCGGCACCTATACCGACGACGTCGTCTACGCGACCATCGGGCCGGACGACGCGGTCTATGGCGTGTCGCGCAAGAATTCCTCCAACGGCAAGATCGTCAAGCTGAAGCCGCCTTTCGCGAAGGACGGGCTGGCAGGCGCGCCGGTCATCGTGGCGGAGAGCGGCGAGGCGATCCAGTCGGGCGGCGCCGAGGAGCAGGAAGTCGATCTCGGGCTGAGCCGCGACCGCCTCTTCGTGCGCGACATCGTGGGCGGGCCCAACGACGTGCGCATCTTCAGCCTCGACGGCAAGCCCGAGGGCAGGCTGCCGCTGCCGGGCGTCTCTTCCAACAACGAGATCGAGGCGCTGGCCGACGGCTCGGTGCTGTTCGACGTCTCCACCTATCTGCAGCCGCGCTACTACGCGCGCTGGAATCCCGCGACGGGAACCGCGAGCGAGACCGGTCTGCGGATGACATCGCCCGTGTCCTTCGCGGACACCGAGGTGACGCGCGGTTTCGCGACCTCGAAGGACGGCACCAAGGTTCCGGTCAACATCCTGATGAAGAAGGGCACGAAGCTCGACGGCGCCAATCCCACCATCCTCTACGGCTATGGCGGCTTCGGCATCAGCCAGACGCCCTATTTCATGGGGCCGTTCGTGCGGCTGTGGCTGGATCATGGCGGCGTCTATGCCATCGCCAATATCCGCGGCGGCTCGGAGTTCGGCGAAAGCTGGCACCAGAACGGCATGCTGACCAAGAAGCAGAACGTGTTCGACGATTTCGCCGCCGCGGGCCAGTACCTCATCGACCAACACTACACCTCGCACGACAAGCTCGCCCTGCGCGGCGGCTCCAATGGCGGGCTGCTGGTGGGCGCGGTGCTGACCCAGCATCCGGGCCTCGCGCGCGCGGTCGACGGCATCGCCGGCCTCTACGACATGATCGCGTGGGGCCACGATACCAACGGTGTCTTCACATCGACCGAGTACGGCTCGATGAGCGATCCGGCGCAGGCCAAGGCGCTGCTCGCCTATTCGCCCTATCACCATGTCGTCAAAGGCACGGCCTATCCCGCGGTGATGCTGTCGACGGGGGCCAATGACGGCCGGGTCAATCCGCTGCAATCGCGCAAGTTCGCCGCCGCGCTCCAGGCCGCGACGTCGTCGCCGCATCCGGTGTTCCTGCGCATCAGCAAGAACGCCGGCCACGGCATCGGCAGCTCGCTCGACGAACGCGTCGGCCTTCAGACCGACGAGTTGACCTTCCTGATCGACCAGCTCGGGGCAAAGTAGGGAGCCGCGCCGAGCCGCGGCTCCGCGCGAATCCGACTTTTGTCGAAAATTAGAGACAAACGCAGCGGTTCCCGTTCAGCGCGCTTCAAGGGGCGGCGGGTTACAAAGGCTCGATCGTGGCGGGATCGAAGCTCATGCATGTGCTGGTGTTGGCGTCGCAGAAGGGCGGCTCGGGGAAAACGACCCTGTCGGGCCATCTGGCCGTGGAGGCCGAACAGGCGGGCGTTGGCCCGGTCGCGCTCATCGACACCGATCCGCAGGGTTCTCTGGCGCAATGGTGGAACGCGCGCGAGGCGGAGACCCCCGTCTTCGTCCAGACCGCCCTTGCCGATCTCGGCGACACGCTCGACCGGCTGGAGCGCGCCGGCGTCAGGCTCGCGGTCATCGACACGCCGCCGGCGATCACCGCCTCGATCTCGCAGGTCGTGGCCCATGGCGATCTCGTCATCGTGCCGACACGGCCGAGCCCGCACGATCTGCGCGCCGTGGGCGCCACGGTCGACATCGCGGAAGCGCACGGCAAGCCGCTGATCTTCGTCGTCAACGGCGCCACCCAGCGCGCCCGCATCACCGGCGAAGCCGCGGTGGCGCTGTCGCAGCACGGCACCGTGGCGCCGGTCACGCTCTACAACCGCGTCGATTTCGCCGCCAGCATGGTGGATGGCCGCACGGTGGGCGAGGCCGCGCCGAAATCTCCGTCGGCGCGCGAGATGCGCGAATTGTGGAGCTATGTGCAGGACCGGCTGTCGCGGCTCACCCGCGACGCGCGGCTCGTGCCGCGGACGGGCGCGGAAACTCTCGCGCTCACGCCGCTGTCGATCCTGGATGACGCGCCGGGGCAAATGCCGGCCGAGTCCCGTGCCGATCCCGAACTGCGGCCGGCGCCGGCGCCTGAGGACGCGCCGCTGCTCGCGATGGACGAACCGGGGCCCGCGATGGACGAGCCGCTGGCCGCCTATGCCGGACCGGAGCGCCGATCGGGCAAGGATCGCCGCGAAGGCACCCACGGGTTCTTCGGCATGGCGGAGCGCCGCGCCCATCCCTTCGGCCGCCGCGCCAGCGATCGCGCTTTCGCCAAGCCGGGGCAATAGCGGGGGAACCGATGAGCCAGCCGCGTTTCGCGCCGATCACCGCAAGCCTGCTGGCCCGCAAGGGCGAAGCCGCGCCCGCGGCCGCAACCACGCCCGGTCCCACGCCGATGAAGCCGCCGCTGTCCTGGCTGCATGAGGTCGAGCCCGCGCCGGTGACGGAAATGTCCGATCCCTTTCCGATTCCCGCGGGCGAGAAGCCGCACCGCATCATGGTGGCGCTGTCGGCGCGCGAGTATGAAACGCTGGGCATCGCCGCGGTGAAGAAGAATTCGACGCGCCACCGCATCGCGCGCGAGGCGATGGACGCCTATTTCGCCCAGCTCGCCCGCGAATTCCACGACGCCTGCCGCTGCGTGTCCGAAGCCGCGCGCGAGGGCGGGTGCTGCCGCGACCGCTGAATTCCCGTCCAATTCTTCATGCGGGAAGTATTCACGTCCGTTTACTTTGAAACGTCTTCCTTCTAGATTGGCCATGACCACCGGTCTGCGCGCGTTCGTCTGCGCAAGTTCTTCCAGTTGCACAAGTACCGGCGCGACCGTCCCGGCGGACGGCGCGGCCGTGTCGTCGGGGAGAAAACGCTCATGTCCGTCAACGATTGGCTGCAATTGATCCTGCTGGCGGGGCTCGCCGGCGCCGTGGGGCAATGCGCGCGCATCATCATCGGCATCAAGAAGGTCAACGACCAGGCGGCGGCGACCAACCAACCGCTGAGCGATCTCGTCGACCTGTCGCGCCTGGTGATCAGCCTGCTCATCGGTTTCGTGGCCGGCGTGCTCGCGGTGCTGGTCATGCCCAATGTCAACATCCACGCGATGACGGCAGCCACGATCCTGGCCTTCGCCGCCGCCGGCTACACGGGCGCGGACTTCATCGAAGGCATCATGAGCCGCTACGAACCGGCGCCGCCCGCGCAAAACGGCAATGCCGGAGGCAACACCGGCCAGCAGCAGCAAGCGGGCAAGAACACGCAGGCGATGGGGTAACGCGATGGCCAACGGGCAGAGCGGCACGGCCACCACCACGGGCGCGACCAACCTGCGCGCCAATCAGGCGAGCACGTCGGCGCCAATCGCCGCGGTGCTCCAGACGGGGTCGACGTTCGCGGTGCAGGGCACGGTCCAGGGCGAAAGCGTCAGCGGCAATCCTCTGTGGTACGCCGGGATGAACAATCTCTACATCTGGTCGGGCGCCTGCTCGTTCGCGGGCGGCGGTTCGAGCGGAACGGCGACGGGCTCCGGGACGACGCCATCGGGCACCCT
Source organism: Rhizomicrobium sp. (assembly GCA_050728855.1). GTDB lineage: Bacteria > Pseudomonadota > Alphaproteobacteria > Micropepsales > Micropepsaceae > Rhizomicrobium. The sequence goes on from JBOHKI010000033.1 coordinate 26,043, forward strand.
GGCCGGCAACGTGGTGGGCGCGCCGCCGGGCACGATCGGATTCGATTGCGACTTCACGCTTACTGCGAGCGATGTGGCGGGCTATGTTTCGCAAGGCTACAAATTCTGCATCCGCTACATCACCCGCGCCCAGCCGACCGAGCAATCGGGCGATCTCACCACGTCGGAAGCCAACACCATCCTCAATGGCGGGCTGGCGCTGATGGCAGTGCAGCATGTGGCGGCATCGCCCTGGAACCCGACGGGACCGCTCGGCACGCAATACGGCAACAACGCGGTGTCCTGCGCGCAGGAAGTGGGCTTGCCGCCCGGGATGAATCTCTGGGTCGACCTGGAAGGCGTGGCGTCGGGCACGTCATCGCAGGACGTGATCGACTATTGCAACGCCTGGGCCGCGCCGGTCGCGGCGGCAGGCTATGTGCCGGGCCTCTATGTCGGCGCCGATGCGATACTCAACAGCGACGAGCTCTATTGGGATATCTCGTACCAGCACTATTGGCGATCGGGCAGCAGCGTGCCCGACGTGGCGGTGCGCGGCTACCAGCTGTTCCAGCGCATCGGCGGCGGCGACATCGATCAGGACGCCACCAAGACCGACAATCTCGGCGGCACCGTCCTCTGGCTGACGCGGAACTGAGCTCGAAATCCGTCAGGTTTCACCATTGTGTCACGGCCCGCGAATGCGGGCCGCCCAGGTGGGTTCTGCTCACTGGCGCGTGTGTCGGCCGGATGGCCCGCAGTCGCGGGCCATGACACCAAAGCAGAGATTTCCCTGATTTCCAACGCCCCTATTTCTCCGTCTCCTTCAACAGCTCGGCCAGATGGTCCTTCCACACGGCGGCCCAGGTGTGGGTGCCGTGGCCGTGGGTCTGGGGGCTTTGCGGGATGAGGACATAGCGGATGCGCGGGTTCCTCGCCGCCAGCCCCTCGGCGATGCCGAGCTCGGGCGGATTGATGAAATCGTCCGCCGAGTTCACCCACATGACCGGCACCGCGATCTTGCCCAGATCCGCGGACGGGTCGTAATCGCGGGACGCGGATACCTGATAGAGGATGTCGTTGGCATCGAGCGTGGAGAGTTCGCGCGCGGTGAAGTCCTCCAGGAATTTGTCGGCGTCGTCGCGAGTGGGATCGGATTTCTGCATCTGGTAGGGCGCGCTGCCGGCGATGATCAGCATGTCGGTGGCGATGCGCAGCGCCATCCCGGGCTCGGTCTTGTATTCGCCGCCCTCCCACGCCGGATCGTTTCGGATGCCGTCGATCAGCATCTTGCGCCACACCCGGTTGCGCCCGGCGATCTGCGTCGGCTCGCAGGCAAGCGGCATGGCGGCGTCCATCGCGCGCGGCCATCTCTCCACCCACAGGAAGGAGTGCATGCAGCCCATCGAGGTGCCCATCACCAGCCGCAGATGATCCACATTCAGCCCGCGCGTCACCAGCGCGTGCTCGGCTTCCACCATGTCGATGTAGCCGTAGCCGGGAAATTTCGCGTGCAGCCCGTCGCTCGGCTTGGAGGATTTGCCGTGGCCGATGTCGTCGGGGAGGATGATGTAGTATTTGGCGATGTCGAGCTGCCCGCCCGGCGCGAACAGCACGTCGGCGAATTGCGGGCGCAGGAACTGGTGGCCGTCCCCGCCGGTGCCGTGCAGGATCAGGACCGCGTTGGTCACATGCCCGCGGGCGTCGCGCCTTGGCGTTCCCAGCGTGGTGTAGTGCAGGCGCAGCGCCGGCAGCGTCTCGCCATCGGCAAAGCGGAAGTCGCGGATCGTGTAATCGCCCTCGTTGGTCGGCCAATCCGCCGCCTGCGCGAAGTTCGCGCCCAGCGTCATCGCGATCGCCAGCGTCATAGCGGTCGCAAGCCATGCGTAACGGATCATGCGTAGTCCCCTTGTCGATCGCGGGCCCCCGCGCGCCCAGCGATCCATATTGGCCGCTCGCGCGTTATTGGGGCACACTCCCGCGAGCCATGCCAGCCTCACGCCCACAATCCGGCCTGGTCGCCGATATCGGCGGAACCCATGCCCGCTTCGCCGCCGTCGATCCGGATGGCCGGCTCGCCACGCCGGAATCGCTGCCGGTGGCGGATTATCCCGGCGTGGTGGAAGCCGCGCGCGCCTATCTCGGCGATAACCGCCCGGAGGCGCTGGTCTTCGCCGTCGCGGGCCCCGTGACGGACGGGCGCATCCATTTCACCAATTCCGGCTGGGCGTTTTCCGAGGCCGAATTGCGGGACAAGCTGGGTGTCAGGCACGCCCGTCTCATCAACGATTTCGAGGCGCAGGCGCGCGGGGTGGCGCATCTGCCGGCTGCGTCGCTGCTGCATCTGGGGGGACCGTCCGAATTCGACGCCCGGGCGGACGGGACCATCGCGCTGGTCGGCCCGGGCACGGGTCTCGGCGTGGGCGGGCTTGCGCGCGCGGGCCAATGCGAGATCGCGCTGGTGACCGAAGGCGGTCATGCGAGCCTGGCGCCGGCCGACGAGGAGGAGGTCGCGATCCTCAAAGTTCTGATGAAGCGCTTCGGCCATGTCTCCGCCGAGCGCGTGCTCTCGGGGCCCGGGCTGGTCAACCTGTTCGAGGCGATGTCGGAAGTCGAAAGCACCATCCGCACGCCGCCCGAACCCGCCACCATCACGGAGAAGGCCAAGCGCGAACCGGCATCCTTCGAGGGCCGCGTGTTCGCGCGCTTCTGCGCCATGCTCGGATCCGTGGCGGGCGACGTGGCGCTGGTGACGGGTGCGCGCAAGGGCGTGCTGATCGCCGGCGGCATCCTGCCCGACGCGGCGGACACGCTGAGGGCCAGCGATTTCCGCAAGCGCTTCGAAGCCAAGGGCCGCTTCGCCGGCTACCTGCGCGCGATTCCCACCCTGCTGATCCTGGAGCCCAACGCCGGCCTGATCGGCGCGGCCTCAGTGCTGGAGCCGGGCTGACGGCTCACGGCGTCATCGCTTCCCTCCAAAAACCCGGGATTCTGCTGAAAATCGCTTAGAACTGACAACTTGTCATTTCTGGGCGGATCGGGGACAATGCCGTCTGACCGGCAAGGACAGGGCGATGGAGCATTTCGACGTCATCATCGTGGGCGCGGGGCTGTCGGGCATCGGCGCGGCCTGGCATCTCCAGGCCAACTGCCCCGCCAAGAGCTACGCCATCCTCGAGGGCCGCGACGCCATCGGCGGCACCTGGGACCTGTTCCGCTATCCCGGCATCCGGTCGGATTCCGACATGTACACGCTGGGCTACCGCTTCAAGCCGTGGCGCGAGGCCAAGGCGATCGCCGACGGCCCCTCGATCCGCAAATATGTCCGCGACACCGCGAGCGAGAACGGCATCGACCGCAAAATCCGCTACCGCCACACCGTCAAGCGCGCCGCATGGTCGAGCGCGGAGGCGTGCTGGACGGTGGAAGCCGAGACGGGCGACACCAGGGAGCTCGTCCATTTCACCTGCAACTTCCTCTTCATGTGCAGCGGCTACTACTCCTATGCCGGCGGCTACGATCCACAATTCCCGGGCCGCGGCGACTTCAAGGGCCGCATCGTCCACCCGCAGCAATGGCCGGAGGATCTCGACTACCGCGGCAAGAAGGTGGTCGTGATCGGCAGCGGCGCCACGGCCGTGACAGTCGTGCCGGAAATGGCGAAAGACGCGGGCCATGTCACCATGCTGCAGCGCTCGCCGACCTATGTCGTGTCGCGCCCGGCGGAAGACGCGATGGCGAACTGGCTGCGCGAACGTCTGCCAGCCAAGCTCGCCTACATGCTGGTGCGCTGGCGCAACGTGCTGTTCGGCATGTACTTCTTCAATCTCGCCCGCAAGAAGCCGGCGCAGGTGAAGAAATATCTCATCGACATGGTGCGCAAGGAGCTGGGCCGGGACTACGATGTCGGCACGCACTTCACGCCGCGCTACAATCCGTGGGATCAGCGGCTCTGCCTGGTGCCGGACAGCGACCTGTTCCAGGCGATCAAGACCGGCCGGGCCTCCGTCGTCACCGATACGATCGAACACTTCACGCCCACCGGCATCAAGCTCGCATCCGGCAATGAGCTGGAAGCGGACATCGTCGTCACGGCTACCGGCCTCGCGCTCGAGATCCTGGGCGGCATGCAGGTGACCGTCGATGGCGTGGCGAGGAACCTGTCGCGCGCAATGAGCTACAAGGGCATGATGTATTCCGACGTGCCCAACCTGGCCTCGTCCTTCGGCTACACCAATGCGTCGTGGACGCTGAAATGCGACCTGACCTGCGAATATGTCTGCCGCCTGATCAACTACATGGACCGCCGCGGAACGCCCATCGCAACGCCGCGCCTCACCGATCCCGAGGTGAAGGAAGCGCCGTGGCTCGATTTCTCGTCGGGCTACGTCCAGCGCGCGCTCGACATCCTGCCGCGCCAGGGCACCAAGCGGCCGTGGAAGCTCTACCAGAACTACGCCCTCGACCTCGTGACCCTGCGCTACGGCAAGATAAGCGACGGCACTTTGGCGTTCTCGAAACCCGTGGCCGCCGCCAACGAGGACGCCCGGCCGGTCCTGGCCGCGGAATAGCGCGCGTTTAAGGGAATTCGGCCCAGGTTTTCGAGCCCGCGCCGGCGCGAGAACATCGTCCCCCAGCGACCGTTTCCTCGCGCGCCAGCCCGCAAGAGGTCTTCGCGTTGTAACGTTCGGCACTGGACAGCGGCCCGCCTTGCGCGGATTCTGGGCCCATGCGCGGGGGCAAGACGAGGGCTGCGGGCGCCGGTCGCGATCCGGATCTGCAGATATTCCTGCGGAGCGTGTTTTCCTGCGCTCCCGAAGTGGCAAGCGAGATCGCGGCGCGCGCGAGCGTCAAGGGCTATCCGGTCAAAGCCGTCATCCTCAAGCAGGGCGAACCCGGCGCCATCAGCTTCCTGATGATCGCGGGCGTGGCGCACGCGCTCGCCTACGGGCCGGAAGGCCGGCTGGTGATGCTTCAGGAGTTCGCGCCGGGCGATTTCTTCGGCGCGGTCGTGCAGGCCGAGCCGGCACAGCAGGATGCCGACATCGTGGCGATGGAGGCGGTTCGCGCCGCGCTGTTCCGGGCGCTGGATTTCCTGAGGCTGGCGGAGACGCATGCCTGCATCGGCATTGCGCTGTCGCGGATGCTGATCCGGCATTTGCGGGCCGCCACCTCGCGCATGGCCGAGCGGACGACGCTGTCGGCGGCGGGCAGGGTGTGCATGGAGCTGCTGCGGCAGGCCCGCCTCGGCGACGGACGGACGCTCGATCCCGCGCCGGTGCTTTCGGCGCTGGCGGTGCGCGTCAACAGCACGCGGGAAACCGTATCGCGCACGATCCATGGCCTGGAACGGCGCGGCATCCTGAGCCGCCAGGGCCGCGCGCTCGTCATCGTGGCGCCGCAGCGGCTGGAAGATCTCGCGATCTGAACCGATCAGCGCTTGAGCGAGAAAAGCGACACCGGCGTCGCGCCATCCTGCTCCAGCTCACCGACATATTCCGTGCGTGGCCTCAGCGCGCTCGAATGCAGGGCGGCCGCGAAATCCGCCGTCAGGTGGATCGCGCCATAGGGCGTCGATTGTGCGAGCCGGGTCAGCAACGCCGCGGCCGGTCCGGCGAGGAATTCACCGCCGCCGAACGGATCGCCGGCCACGCTGGCTATCGCATAATGGCCGGCGATCCTGAGGTCCGTCTTGCGATCCATCACCGCGGCGGCGGAGAGCGCGGCGCGCGCGGCGTTCTGCGGCGTATCGTAGGCGACGAGCACGGCATCGGTCGTGAAGCGCGCCGGAATGCTGGGCGCGACGCCGGCCGCCAGCGCGCGCGCGAGCCACGGCTG
>JBOHKI010000034.1:0-31845 GCA_050728855.1 Rhizomicrobium sp.
CTACATGGCAAGATCTGCGACATCCTCGACTTCGCCGATCTGGAGGCTGGAAAGCATCCACTGGCGCCATCCATGATCGATGGCGCCGGGGTCGCCCGGCAGGCCGTGGAGGATTTCGCCGGCAAGGCGTTCGCGCGGCGGATCCGGCTGACGGTGTCGCTGCCGGAATGCGCGCCCGTCTTCGCCGATTCGCTGGCGCTGCGGCGCATTCTCTCCAATCTGATCACCAACGCCGTGCAGTACACGCCGGAGGGCGGCCAGGTGCGTCTTCAGGTGCGGAACGAGGATGAAGTCGTGGTGTTCTCGCTGCGCGACAGCGGGTATGGCTTCGACGCCTGGGAAGCCGCGGCGGCCGGCAAGGCTTTCGCCGCGTTCAAGCGGCCGGGTTCGACGTCGGGCGCCGGGCTGGGTCTAGCCATCGCCATGGCGCTTGCCCGGCGCATGGGGGGCACGATCAACCTTGGCGGTGGCCAGGGCGAGGGGGCGGCCGCCGAACTGAGGCTGCCCTGCTCCTGACGCCGGGCGTAGAATTCGTGGCGATGGGTGATTCGATCCGCATCGTCCGCGCCATTGTCCTGCTCGCGCCGCTGACGCTCACGGGCTGCGATACGATGTCGTCGTTCGACCTCTCCGCCATAACCTCGCTCTGGGACGCGTCTTCTGCTCCCGCGCCGGCTGCTGCCGCGCTGCGTGTCGAAGCGAACGACGAAGTCGCGCTGCCGGACGGGCTGCAGAACGACAATCTGCTCCAGCCGTTCGGCGATACGCCGACCACGGTCACCGCCGCGAACGGCCCTTGATCAGAGATACCAGTCGTATTCGGCTGGCGCGATGATGCGGCGCAGGCGCTGGGTCTCGATGCGCTTGGTTTCGCGGTAGAGCGAGAGCGTCTCGCCGCCCAGATAGTCGTCCAATGCGCGCGCCTGCTCGAGGCGCGCCAGCGCGTCGTCGATGGAAAAAGGCAGGGCCAGGTCGGGCTCGCGCGACACGTTGCCGGTCGCGGGAGTGCCCGGATCGAGCTTGTCCGTCAGCCCCAGATGCGCACCAGCGAGGACGGCGGCCAGGGCATAGTAGGGGTTGGCATCGGCGCCGGCGACGCGATGCTCGACGCGGCGCGCATCGCCGGGTCCGACCGGTACCCGCAATCCCGCCGAACGGTTGTTGATTCCCCAGCGTCGATTGACCGGCGCGAACATGTCCGGCTGGAAACGGCGGTAGGAATTCAGATTGGGTGCGAACAGCGCCATCGAGTCCGCCATCAGGGCCTGCAAACCGCCGATGGCATGGCGGAGCGTTTTCGAGCCCATCGCGGTGCCATCGTCGAAGACATTCCGGCCGTTGACGTCGAGCAGGCTTAAATGGATGTGCAGCCCGCTCCCCGCACGGCCGGCATAGGGCTTGGCCATGAAGCTGGCTTCGAACCCGTTGGCGCGGGCCGCCGCTTTCACGATCTGCTTCAAGAGCACAGCGTGATCGGCGGCGCTGCGCGCGTCGCCCTGATGGCGCAGATTGGCCTCGAACTGGCCGGGCGCGTATTCCTTGCTCGTCGCGCTCACCGGTACGCCCTGGGTCTGCGCGGCCTCCTTGAGCGACGACAGAAAAGCCGCATAGCGGTCGAGGTCGTCGATCCCATAGACCGACGCGGTATGCTCACGCGCGCCGGTGCGCGGGCAGAGCGGCGGCTGCGGCGCGCCATCCGCGTCGCGCTCAGGATCGATCAGGTAGAACTCGAGTTCGAGGGCGCAGACCGGCCGCAGATTCATCTCGGCAAAGCGTTCCAGCACGCGATCCAGCGCCGCACGCGGCTCCGCAGGATCGGGCACGCCCTGGCCGTCGCGCAGGCTCATCAGGATCTGGGCGCGGTTCGCGCCCCAGACGCACGAACAGGTTCCCGGAAGCGGCCACGCGGTCCCATCCGGATCGCCATCGCCGATGCCGCGTCCGAACGGGTTCGTCATCTCGCCATGCGCGTCCATCAGATAGAGCGAATGGGGAATCTGCATGCCGGACTCGAACAGCTTGCCCGCCTCCGCGATGGGAAGGCGTTTGCCACGCAGCACGCCGATCACGTCGGACAGCACCGCGTCGACATAGTCCAGGCCCGGATGGGCGGCCAGAAGCGCGTCGAACTCAGCCCGCGCCTCCGCCACGAATGTGGGGCGCGCGAAGGCAGGTGGTGGGCTGACTTTGTTCATGACGTGCTCAAACCGGCGCTGAAGGATAGCGGCGCAATCATAAAGAGTGCGTAAGGCTTGGAAAACCCCAGCCACGACGGGAGATTGCGTGGCTGCCCCGCCGCCTTTACCGTTCGTGGCGCGGGAATGGAGCATTTCGATGCGGGCGGTGGTTTGGGCATTGGCGGGTTCGATTCTGGCTGTGGGCGGGGCTGCGCTGGCGGCGCCCCCGACGCTGTTCCAGTGGGAAGACTACATGGACCCCCCGTTTCTCGCGGACTACCAGGCCCGCTATCACGAGAAGCCCAACGTCGCCATCTTCGCCGACGAGGACGAAGCCTTCGCCAAGATGCGCGCGGGCTATCGCCCGGACGTAATGGGCCCCTGCTACTACGAATTTCCCCGCTGGCAGGAAGCCGGGCTCCTGCAGCCCATCGACACGACGAAGCTGAAGAACTGGAACAAGATCTCGCCCACCTTGCGCAACCTTCCGGGCATTTCGGCCGGACCGAACAAGGTTTGGTTCGTGCCGCACTACTGGGGCAACACTTCCGTCACGTTCCGTACCGACCTCGCGCCGGAATACGTCAAGAACCCGAGCTGGAACATCCTGTTCGATCCGAAATATCGTGGCCGCGTGTCGGTGCTGGACGGCGTGGACGACACCGTGCCGTTCATTGCCCGCATGATCGGCGTGGATGCCTATACGATGACACCGGCCCAATGGCAGCTCGTGCAGGCGAAGCTGCGCGCGTTGATCCCGCAGACCCGGTTCGTCTCCAGCGACGACACGCAGCTCGCGCAGGGCCTGGCCTCCGGTGAGATCGTCGCGGCGATGACGTGGCGCGTCACCTACGCGACGCTGCACAAGGCGGGCAAGCCCGTCGCCTTCATGAATCCCATAGGCGGGATGTTCACCTATGTGTGCGGGCTGGTGATGCACAAGAACCCGTCCGACGAAGCCAAGGCGCTGGCGCTGATCGATTCCTCGATCAGCGATACCGCCGCCGTCTATACGATCGAGCACATCGGCGACGAACCTTCAAATGAGGCGGCGCTAAATGGCGTGCCCAACGCCGTGTTCCAGAATCTCGCGCTCTCGCGCGACGTCGAGACGCTCCTCAAGGCCGGTACATTCCAGCGCCGCCTCAAGAACAAGGACCAGATCGTCGAGGCCTGGACGGAGATCAAATCCGGACTGTGACCCCAAGGCGGCGGATCGTCCTTGCTTCACGCCACGACCGGTTCGGGCGCCTTCAGGAAGGGCAGCTCAGCGACGCGCACTTGGGCCGCTCGCAATTCCGGAACGTCCCGGTTTGGCGGCAGCGTGAGGCTCAGCACCGTGCCCGATGGGACGGCAGAGACGTCGACTTGAGCCAGCCCGATCGCCTGGCGCATGGCCGACGAATATACCGATGTCAACGAATGGCCGATTTGCTTTCCCTCATGCAGGAGCGGCGTGAACGGCGCCGGCGTTTCGCCGTCGAACACAATGCCGGCCAGCCGGCGCTTTTCCGTCAATCGGGCCCGCAGCCACGCGCCACGGCCGTTGAAGCCCTTCTGGCTGTCGTCGACGAGCCGGTCGAGGCCGAGCGCCAGCGCCGTCGGCTCCGTGGCGAAGGCTTCACGGGCCGGCGCATAGTCGCGGCCGGGCCGGGCGACGCCGCCCTCGACGTCCAGAATGTCCATGGCCGTGAGCCCCGCGGCCTGAATCCCGAAATCGGCGCCAGCGCGCATCAGCCGGTCCCAGACCGCAATCCCGTCGTCCCCCTGGCACCACAATTCATAGCCGCCGTGCTCGCCCCAGCGCGTCAGCGTTACCTCCAGACCCCGCCAGAACAGCTTGCGGAAGGCGAGCGGCTCCAGCTCCGCATCGAGACCTGCCGCCGTCAGCGTGGCGCGGGCATAGGGACCGATCAGTGCAAGGCCGCCCTCGTCGCCGACGGGCGTGGGCGCGAGGTCGAACGCGGATGCGGCCTCCGCGATCCAATTGCCATCCTCGGCCGCTGAGATCAGCTGGAAGCTCTCCCGGCCGTAGCGCGCCAGGGCACAGGCGCCGCGCACGCCGCCCTTGTCGCCCAGCCAGAGCGCTTTGAGCGCGCTTCCGGGCTCCAGCTTAGCCGGATCGCGCGTCAGCAGCCGCGACAGGAAGTCCGCAGACCGCGTCCCATCGATGGAAAGCCGCCAGCGCCACGAGATGTCGGCGAGCACCACGCGCTGGCGCGCGGCAAGGGCTTCGTCGCCCGCATCGTCGAATGCCGTGGATAATGTGAAGCCGTTGCGCGCCACCCACGTATTGTCACGGTTGAGCGCCGCCGCGCGGGTATGAAACGGTGTCGCCTGCACGAAGGGCTTGGATCTCATTTCCCCGCCCCCAATGCCAATGCTGCCGCGATACGCCCCGCCCGGCCGGACGGCGCCGGCACGGGCTCGGCGCCGCAAAGATAGAGTCCGGGAATTGTCGTCATCAGCCGTTCGTTCCAATTCGAAAGCAAATCCATGCTCGTATCGCTGCCGCCATAGCGTGCGGCGATATCGGCGGGCGACAACACCTGAACCGCGGCGATGGCCTTTGCCAGGCCGCTCGCATGGGCATCAAGCGCCGCCGCCGCCATAGCCGTCAGCTTCGCTTTCATCGCGTCGCTCATCGCGGCCGGAACCGGGCGCACGGCGATGCTGACCACGTGCTGACCCAGCGGCGCGAACGCCGGCTCGGCTTCGGTCGGTACCACGAACTCCAGCGTCAATTCGCCGGGCAACCGTCCCGCTTCGGCCGCCGACCGGACCACCATGTAGCTCTCGAGCTTCTCGGCGATGACAAAGCGCGCCATCCCAGGCACCGCCATGCCATTGAAAGCGGGAAGAGTGCGGAGGGCCAGCAGAATCCGCGCCTCGCCGGTCACGCCTTCGCGCGGCAGCGACGATAGAGTGTCAAAGCCCGCCGCGCCCGGTGGGGCAAGACGGGAAAGCGTGGCGCGCCGCGACAGGCTCGAGAGCACCAGGGGCGCGGCGATCACTGCACCCGACGCGAGCTCCACACCGGCTGCGCACTCGTCCTGGAGCACAATGCGCGTCACAGCCGCGCCGGTCTGAATTTCGACACCAAGCGCCCTGGCCGCATCAGCCAATGCATTCATCACTGCCGCTGGTCCACCCTGGGGCCACGCCGTCGCGCCCTGAAGGCCCGACATCTCCTGCGCCATGCGCCAGACGAGCAACAGCGCTGAGCCCGGCTCGAACGGTGAACAGGCGCCTACGCTCGCATCGAACGCCAGCGTCGCCTTCAGCACGTCGCTTTCAAACCAGGAATCGAGCCAGGCACCGGCACTCACGCGCTGCAATCGCGCGAACAGCTCGGCGCGCCGAACGGCAGGCCGCTGGCCTGTACTCTCCCACCACAAGGGCCGCAATTCACGGGCCATCGCGAACAGTTCCGCATGGAATCGCGGCCACGCTTCGGCGTCGGCCTTCGAGAGCGCGGCGATGTTGCGGACAGTGTCCTGAACGTCGCGGACGATGACGGCGTGGCGTCCACCATGGCCCAGCCCGACGAGCGGCATATCGCGCGCCGTGAACTTGAGCCCGTGACGGGCAAGTTTCAGGTCCTTGACGATCCTGGGATCAAGCGCGTGCATTTCGTGCACCGCCACAGGCGCCGTGAAGCCTTCGCCCAGCGCGACGTTTTCGCAGCGGCCGCCGATCACGTTGCGGGATTCGAGGAGCAGCACGCGCTTGCGGCCGCGCGCAAGATAGCAAGCCGCCGTGAGCCCGCTGATACCCGAACCGATCACCACGGCGTCGAAGGCGCGCTGGATCATCCCAGGTTCCCGCCCTTGAGGTCTGCGATCACGGCCTGGGCCGCGATCACCCCGGAGGCGCAGGTGGCCAGCGGCCCCATCGGTGTGGACGGGCCCGCGAGATAGAGGCCCTTGATGGGCGTGCGCGGCGCCGGGGTGTCGAAACCCGGGCGCATATCGAACATCTGGTCAGACGCGAGTTCGCCCCCGAGAAGGTCGCCTTCCGTGGCGCCGAGATCGTCCTCGATGTCGGAAGGCACGATCAACTCGGCTGCGAGCGTCGCCTCACGCGTGCCTGGGATGACGCGTTCGATCGCCGCCAAAGTTGCATCGCGCAGCCGCTCCCGGTGGCTGTTCGTCCAGGCGCCGTCGAAGAGGCGAAATGGAATGCAGCCAAGCGTCGCCGTCAGGACAGCCTTGCCGGGCGGCGCCAGGCCCGGGGAGACGGCGGAGACGACGCGCAGGGTCATTGCTGGGTTTTCCGGCACGACGTGCGCCCGCCATGCGGTCGCGGAGTCGGCCAGGGCCTGCATATCCGGTGCGACATGAATGGCCGCGCGGAGCGTCTCCGGCGACACTGACGGAAGTCGATCCAGCGCGAGCAGCAGCCTGGCCGTGGCGCCGGCTGTTCGGAACGCCTTGACCCGCTCCACCACTGCCGCGGGCAGCGCATCCCAGGAGAAGAGGGTCAGAAAAGTGCGCTTGAGGTCGAAGGTCGAAAGTACGGCGCGGGCTTCGATCTCGCTTCCGTCGGCCAGCGCCAGCGCCGTCACCCGACCCTTCGCCTGGCGAATCTCGGCCGCTTCTCCGCCGAGACGGAGTTCGACACCGGCCTCCCGGGCCGCAGCCGCCAGCGCCTCGGCCATGCCGGGCAGGATCAGAGCCGGCGCGGAGCGGGCGAGAAGCTGGAGCGCGCTGCCGCGCAGGCGCGGGTCTTCCGCCCGGCCCTCCAGCGTGGCGCCCATCAGATGCGCCGCCGCATCCGGGCCCTCGATTTGCGACACCCGGGCGGTCAGCGCCTCCGTGCAAAGATCTTCGCCCAGCCACGGCACCCGGGACTCCGACGCGGCGAAGAGCGGGCGGCGGCTGCGCGGCTCGACGTCGCGCTCAGCCCGCGAACGCGCCGCGGCGATCCGTTGCGCCGTCTCCTGTCGTAGCCGGCGAGCGGCGGAGGGGCGATGCGGACAAATCCAATGCTCGCGCCCAGGCCACAGCGCGAGCGAAGGCTGCGGCGCGGCGGACATGAGACCGAGCTTCGCGAGGTTGAGCGCGCGGAAGATGCTCGCGGGGATCGCCGGCATGCAATCACCGAATGGCGCGGCGCGAAACCCCGGGTGGAATTCCCGCAGGGCACATTGCCCACCGGGGCGATCGCCGCGGTCGATCACCACGACTGTGAGACCGGCGCGCGCAAGCATAGTCGCCGCGGCCAAACCATCCGCGCCGGCGCCGATCACACACGCGTCGTAGCGCAAGCCTCTCCCCTCCGCGCACAACGGGCCCATTCTCGCGCAAAAGCGTCGAGGATGCGGTTAACGCAACCTGCGGCCCAAACATGCAAGGATAATGACCAAGGCAAAGGGCGGAAACGGCCCTTCGAAGCCATTTCCGCCCTTGGTTAACTTGCGAAGCGCCGCGTCAGAGAACGCCGCGTTTGTGCTCGCCCACCACGATGCGGCCGGGATTGAACGCCGACTTGAAGACGTCCATCGCCTTTCTCGGCTGCGCGTCGCCACACATGAAGACGTCGAATGCCGCGTAGCCCTTCTCCGGCCAGGTGTGGACGCTGATGTGGCTCTCCGCCAACACGGCCACGCCGGAGATCCCGCCACCGTCGGAGAAGGTGTGCAGGTGGATGTGCAGCAGCGTCGCGCCTGCTTCCTTCACGGCGTCGATCAGTGCCGTCTCGATGCGGTCGCGATCGCCAAGGCCCTCGGCATCCCACAGATCGATGATCAGGTGGCTGCCGGCATAGGTCAGGCCGTTGCGGGTGATGAAGTGGTCTTTGGACTGATTGTCGTTCGGAAGAACGACGGGGACCGGCTTGACCGCGGAACGGATGCGCGGGGCGCGGGCGACTTTGTTCGTGGATACCAGCTGGAGCTTGGCCATTTCGGGCACCTACCCTTCTCTAAGGTTGACACCTGCGCCTTGGCCTTACGACTTCCGGACGCCGATAAGAAGAAAGCGGCCGGAGGAAGTGGAACCTTCCGCCGAACCGCCCTGTCCCGTTGCCGAGACAACGCGGAATATAGGGGTCTTCTTCCCCCATGCAAGAAATTTTGTCACCTAAGGTTCAATTTTTTCTGAACGGCGTGGCAGAGGGGACGCGGGCCTCCTCTGTCTCAAACCTCACCCCGAGACGCGCGAGCCGCAACGCGCCAGCCGCAGCGCGTGCGCTTGCCAGCACGGTCGCTCGGTCTTAAAACGCCGCGCCTTTCGCTTCGTTTCACCCAATCTGGAGAGCCGGATGCCCGCTTCGAGCTTCAAGGAGCGCCTTCACAAGGGCTATGCCCAGGCAATGGAGATCATCGCCACGCTGGCCGATGAAAAGAGCCGCTACCAGCGCATCCGCATCTTCGACACCGTCGCCAATGGCCGGGTGATGACGCTGGACGATATCGTCCAGATCACCACGCGGGACGAATCCGCCTATGCCGAAATGCTGACACATTTGCCCCTCCTGGAGCACGGCAAGGCCCAGAGGGTGATGATCGTGGGCGGTGGCGACCTCTCCATCGCCGACGAGGCGCTTAAGCATAAGGGCGTCAAGGAAGTCGTGCTGGTCGACATTGACGGCCGTGTGGTGGAGCTTTGCCGGCAGCACTTTTCCGGCATCAACGCCCGCGCTTTCAAGGACAAGAGGCTCAAGATCGAGATCGCCGATGCCTTCGAATATCTCGGCCGGCCAGAGAGCCATGAGCGTTTCGACCTCGTCGTGGCCGACCGGCCAGATCCCGTCGGCCCCGGCAAAGCCTTGTTCGGCGAGACCTTCTATGACCGCGTCCGCAACGCGCTGAAGCCCGGCGGCTTCGCCACCTTCCAGACCGGCGTGCCGTTCTACCAGCCATGGGAGATCACCGAGGCGCTGGAGGAACTGGCCGAGTTCTTTCCGCAATCGGGGCTCTATCTGACCGTGGTGCCGACCTATATCGGCGGCTTCATGGCGCTGTCCTGGGCCGGGAAGGGCAAGAGCGCGCGGCTGGGCACGCCAGCCGGCCTCCAGCGCGCGGCGGCGGCCTATCGGAAGGGCCGGCTCAAGACTGACTATTACAACCCCGCCATCCACGCCGCGGCGTTCGCTCTGCCGGAGTGGGTTGCGCGGCTCGTTCCCTGACGACACTCTCCCGCCGCGGGGGAACTATGGCGATCGCGGACACAATTCCGGCACGACGCGCGTCCGGCGGACGCTCCCGCCGCTCGGATGCCGCGCGTGGCTACGCGCTGTTGACGCCCACCATGGTTGTGATGGTCGTGGCGCTGGCCGCCCCGATGGCCCTGCTCGCTCTCTACAGTTTCTGGACTCAGAACGGACTTTCGCTCGACACCCACTTTACGCTGGACCGTTACGCCGACGCCTTCAGCCGGGAGACCTGGCGTGCGCTGTTCTGGCGCTCGCTCGCAGTGTCCTCAGCCGTCACGCTGGTCACGTTGTTGCTGGCCTACCCGATGGCGTATTTCGTCGCCTTCCATGCCCGCGCCAAATTCATCTGGCTGATCCTGCTGACCATTCCGTTCTGGACCAGCTACCTGCTGCGCGTTTTCGCCTGGAAGGTGATCCTCGGTTACAACGGCGTCATCAATTCCGGCCTGATGGATCTGGGCGTGATCAAGCAGCCGCTCGAATTCCTGCTCTACAACCCGTTCGCAGTGGTGGTAACTCTGGCTCATGCCTGGGCGGCCTTCGCGATTCTGCCGATCTACGTATCTCTGGAAAAGATCGACCGTTCGCTGCTCGACGCCGCCGCCGATCTGGGTGACGGACCCTTGCGGCGTTTCCTTCGCATCACCTTGCCGCTCTCATTGCCGGGCGTGATTGGCGCGGCGGTCCTGATCTTCGTGCCGACGACCGGCGACTATGTGACGCCCGCGCTGGTAGGCGGCTCGGGCGGCGTGATGATCGCCAACCTCATAGAGGTGCAGTTCGACCGTATCGGCGACTGGCCGATGGGGGCCGCCCTCGCCATTGCCAGCATGGCGGCAGTGGGCGTGATCACGCTGCTCACGGTCCAGGCCGTGCGGCTCGCCGCCTCGCGGGTGCGATGATGCAGCGCGCGCGCAAGGCAAGGGGGCTGCTGGCCTACGCGATCTTCTATCTCGCGTTCCTCTATGTGCCGGTGCTGTTCCTGCCGCTGTTCTCCTTCAACAATTCGGAGTTCATCGCCTTCCCCCTCGCCGGGTTCACGACCAAATGGTACGGCGAGATGCTGGCTGACACCGCCATGCACCAGGCATTGTGGAACAGCCTGAGGGTAGGCTGCTTCGTGGCGCTGTTGTCCACCACGCTCGGCGTTCTCACCGCCCGCGCGCTGACCCGCTACCGCCTCAAGGGCGGTGGCGCGGTGTTGGCGCTGTCCAGCCTGCCCCTATTCATTCCGGACATCGTACTGGGCATCTCGCTCCTGATCCTGCTCAACCGCGCGGGCCTGCCGCCATCGCTGACGGCGGTCACCCTGGGCCATGTGCTCATCTGCCTGCCTTTCGCGATCACGGTGCTGATGTCGCGCTTCGAGGGTTTCGACCGTAGCCTGGAGGAAGCCTCGCTCGACCTGGGCGAGAGCGCCTGGATGACGTTCTGGCGCGTCATCTTTCCGCTGGTGCTGCCGGGGATCGTGGCAAGCCTGCTGCTCTGCTTCATCGTCTCGTTCGACGAGTTTCTCATCGCCTACTTCCTCGCCGGAACGGATGTGACACTGCCGATCTACATCTGGGGCCAGCTGCGCTTTCCATTCGAATTGCCCAAGGTGCTGGCGCTGGGCGCCCTCATTCTCGTGGCGACGGCCGGGCTCGTCGTGCTGGCCGAATGGGTGCGCGGCCTTGGCCGCCATGCCCATCCGGCGGGAGTCTGAAATATGGACGACGCCTTCATTGAGATCGAGAACGTGACCAAGCGCTTCGGCGAGGTTGCCGCCGTCGATTCCTGCGATTTCGACGTCGCGCGCGGCGAGTTCTTTTCTCTGCTGGGACCTTCCGGCTGCGGAAAGACCACGCTGCTGCGCCTGCTGGCCGGATTCGAATTCCCGGACGCCGGCGAAATCTACATCGACGGCAACGAGATGACCGGCCTGCCGCCCAACAAGCGGCCGACCAACATGGTATTCCAGTCCTACGCGATTTTTCCCCACCTCGATGTCTTCGACAACATCGCCTACGGGCTGCGCCGCGAGCGGTTGCCGCGCGCGGAACTCCAGTCCCGTGTGGCCGATGCCCTGGCGATGATCCGGCTCGAAGGCTTCAGTGACCGCAAGACCGATCAGCTTTCAGGCGGCCAGCGCCAGCGCGTGGCTCTGGCTCGCGGGCTGGTGCGCCGGCCCAAGGTACTTCTGCTCGACGAGCCGCTGGGCGCGCTCGACCGGCGCTTGCGGGAATCCATGCAGGTCGAATTGCGCCAGCTTCAGAAGAGCCTGGGCATAACCTTCGTGTTCGTGACGCACGACCAGGAGGAGGCGCTGTCCATGTCGGACCGCGTCGCGGTGATGAGCCGCGGTCGCGTCCTGCAAATTGCGGATTCGAGAATGCTGTACGAGCGGCCCAATTGTCGGGAGGTGGCGGACTTCATCGGGACGATGAACTTCATCGACGGCACCGTGGCGGCAATCGAGGAGGGAGCTGCCGTGGTCAATTGCGGGCCGTTTGGATATCTGCGGTTACCCGTGGCGTCGGCGCACACAGCCGGACAGGCGATCCTGCTTGCGATACGGCCCGAAAAAATCGGGCTGTCGCGCGAGGCGGGCACGGTCCGGGGCATGATCGCCTCCACGGCCTATCTCGGCGCCCGCAGCAATTTCGGCGTGCTGATCGAAGGTCGCGCCGAGCCCGTTGCCGTGGCGATGACAAATGTCGAGCACATGCCCGGATTGGCGAACGGCGAGGCGGTGCATTTGACCTTTCCGCCCGACGCCTTTGTGGTCTTGCCGGCTTAAGCCATCACACGATCGAAGATCGCGCGCACCCGGCGCTGGGCGTCGCGGAGCGATGCTTCCAGTCCGGCGAAATCCTGCGCGCCCGCCGCATGGGCGAGCAGGGATTTCAGCCCGGAGGAGGCCTCGCCCGGTTCGAGCGTTCCGTCCACTGCGATCCGCAGAACCTGGGAGAGCGCATTTTCGGTGCGGGCGGTGGAGAGAAGCGTCTGCGCATCTGCAGCGGATAGCGCGCCATAGGCCGCCAGCTTTTCCAAGGCTGCAATCGTGTTGACGTCCAGCACTTCCGGAAAGGCGTGTGCATCGCGGAGCTGAAGCATCTGGGCGACGAATTCGATGTCGACCAGCCCACCGCGAGCATATTTCAAGTCCCAGACAGACTTGCCTGGAAACTGGGCCGCGATCTTTCCGCGCATGTCGCGGGCATCGGCGGCGAGTTCCGTCGCATCCGCGGGTGTGGAAAGCGTACCGCGGATCACGGCTTCGACATCGGTCCGCAAGGAATCCGGGGCCGATATCACGCGTGCCCGGGTTAGCGCCATGCGCTCCCAGGTCCAGGATTCGCCCGCATGGTAGCGTGAAAACGTCTCGAGACTCACCGCGACGGGCCCCTTGTTGCCTGTGGGCCGGAGACGCATGTCGACCTCGTAGAGAACGCCCGCCGCTGTGGGCGCCGTCAGCGCCGCGATCAGGCGCTGTGCGAGGCGGCCATAGTAGAGGCTGACCGGCAGGGGCTTGGCGCCATAAGAGGTCTCGACATCCGCGGGCGCATCATAGACGAAAATGAGATCGAGGTCGGAGGCCGCGGTCATCTCGCGCCCGCCAAGCTTGCCCATGGCGATGACGGCGAACGCGCCGCCGGAAATATGCCCCGATGCGGCCGCCAGCTCCTTGTGGGCGGCCGCGGCCAAGCCGGCGATGACGCTTTCCGCGATTGCCGCGAACGCCGCGCCGGCGCGTTCCGCCGACACCGTGCCCTCCACAACCTGCACGCCGGCGCGAAACACCTGCTCCTTGGAGAACCGGCGGGCCATGTCGAGCGCGGATTCGTAGTCTGGCGCGCGCATGAGCTGGGCCGCGAACATGGCGTCCAGCGCATCGCGCGACGGCAGCGCGCCCACGAAATCCGGATCGAGCAGCGCATCGAGCACGCCCGGGGCGCGGGCCAGGTGGTCAGCCAATCTTGGCGCCGAGCCGCAGATTCCGGCAACCCGCTTCAGGAGGTGCGGATTGGCGAGAAACAGCGAGAACAGCTGCACGCCCGCCGGCAGCCGCGTGACGAAGCGGTCGAACTGGGCGAAAGCGGCGTCCGGATCCGCCGTCGCGGCCAGCGCTTCCAGAAGTACCGGCATCAGCTTGGTCAGGATTTCGCGCGCCCGCGCGCTGCGTGTGGCGCGGATGCGGCCGTGATGCCAGCCGCGAATGGCCGCCGAAACATGGCGCGCATCCGTGAATCCGAGACCGGTCAGGGTCGCAAGCGTTTCCGGATCCTCCTCCACGCCGGTGAAGACGAGGCTCCCCTTGGCCGCCGCGAGCGGCGCGCCCTGTTCGAAGAGGCGCATGTAATGGCCCTGCACGGTCTTCAAGGTTCGCGCCAGATCGATCCCGAACGCAGCGCTGTCGGCATAGCCCATGAAGCAGGCGATGTGGGCGAGACCTTCCTCGGATTTCGGCAGCGTGTGCGTCTGCTCGTCCTCGATCATCTGAAGGCGATGCTCCAGCAGGCGCAGATAGCGATAGGCGCCGGTGAGATCGGATGCCGCATCGTCTGAAACCCGGCCGCGCTGCCGCAGGGCTTCGATGGCGTCCAGCGTGCGGCGCGGGCGCAACTCCGGGAAGCGCCCGCCGAGTATGAGCTGCTGGGTCTGGGCAAAGAATTCGATCTCGCGGATGCCGCCGCGCCCCAGCTTCACGTTGTGGCCGGCGACCGCGATCGCGCCGTGCCCGCCATGGCTGTGAATCTGCCGCTTGATCGAGTGGATATCCTCGATCGCGGCGTAGTCGAGGCTGCGGCGCCAGATGAACGGCTCGATGGACTTGAGAAATGCCGCCCCTGCCTCCAGATCGCCGGCACAGGCCCGCGCCTTGATCATCGCGGCGCGCTCCCAGTTCTGGCCCATGCCTTCGTAATAGGCCTCTGCGGCATCGGTGGAGATCGCCACCTGCGTAGCGCCTGCGTCCGGCCGCAGGCGGAGATCGGTGCGGAAGACGTAGCCGCCCGCGGTCGTTTCGCTCAACATCCTCACCACGCCCTTGACAATGTCGACAGCCGCGCCGCGCGCATCGTCCTTCTTGCGGAAGGGGAAGCGGGCCGCGTCGTAGAACACGATGAGGTCGATATCGCTGGAATAGTTGAGCTCGAACGCCCCGTATTTGCCCATCGCCAGCACGACGAGGCCGGTCGTCGCCTCCAGCGTCGCGGGATCGCGTTCTTCCAACGCCGCCCGCGCCGCCGCCTCGCGCAGCTGAAACCGCAACGCGGCGCTGACGCTGGCGTCGGCCAGGCGGGTAAGAGCATCCGTCACACGATCGAGATTCCAGGCGCCCGCGATGTCAGCCATGGCGATGGCAAGCGCGGCACGCCGCTTGGCCTCGCGCAATATTGCCATAGCGGTTGCCACGTCATTCGCGGTTGCAGCCCTCTGAACCGACGCCAGGACTTCCTCAAAGGCGCACTCAGGCCTCTTCGCGATCGCCTCTCGCAGGAACACACGCTCCCGCAGGCACAATCGCGCGAGATATGGACTGTTGCCGGCCATAGCTTCCAGCAACGGGTGTGCGGAGACGGGAGGAACGTAGCCTTCCTGGCCTTCGGCAAGTGCGGCCAGCGTACGCTCGGCGCGCGGACGGTCGAACGGCTTGGGCAAATCGGCCATGTCCGAGCTTAGCCGTCCTTGGCGATTTGGTCAGGTCGCGACCGCCCGGCGCAAAGCCATGCGGTGGAAAATCAGTGTCGCCTTGAGGCCGGGCGCGTTGTCGGCGAGTTCGAATCGGGCGTCGTGCAGGCGGGCGACAGCGGATACGAGGCTGAGGCCGAGCCCCGTGCCTGGCGAATTCCGGCTGGCCTCCAGCCGCACGAAACGCTCCAGCACCCGGGCGCGGTCAGACGGCGGGATGCCCGGACCGTTGTCGGACACCGACAATGCCACCCCGCCCGCCGTGTCGGAGACCGCCACCTTCACCTTGCCGCCCGCCGGCGTGTATTTGATGGCGTTGTCGATCAGGTTGGCGAGCGCCTGCGAAATCAGGCTGCGATTGCCCTCGATGCGGGCCGCGCCGCTGGGCGCGACTTCGAGGCTGACGCCTTTCTCTTCCGCCACGGGCTCGTAAAGCTCCGCGATGCCGCTGACCACGGCGGGCAAATCGACGAAACCCATGGCCTCGCGCACCACGCCCGCCTCGGCCTCCGCGATCAGGAGCAGCGCGTTGAAGGTCGATATCAGCGTATCCGTCTCGCCCACTGCGGCCTCGATCTCGCTTCGCGGCTCGGGCTCGTCGTCCCGCCGGTTGACGACGCCCTCAAGGCGGTTGCGCAACCGATTCAGCGGCGTTCGCAGATCGTGGGCGATGGAATCGGTCACGGTGCGCATGCCCTTCATCAGGCGCTCGGTGCGCTCCAGCATGCGGTTCAGGTTCTCGGCCAGGTCGTCGATCTCGTCACCGGCGCGGGTCAGCGGCAGCCGCCGGGTGAGATCGCC
This sequence comes from Rhizomicrobium sp., assembly GCA_050728855.1. Taxonomy (GTDB): domain Bacteria; phylum Pseudomonadota; class Alphaproteobacteria; order Micropepsales; family Micropepsaceae; genus Rhizomicrobium. Next base: position 15,810 of record JBOHKI010000034.1, read on the forward strand.
CGCCATGATCTCCCGGCTGGTGCGGTTGAGCGAGTCCAGGCGACGCAGAAGGTTGCGGCTCAGGAGCCAGCCGCCGCCAAGACCGAGCGCGAGGATCATGCCGATCGTCCAGGGCAGCGTGGTGCTGAACAGGCGTTGCGTGCGGTAGCGCTCGTCGACATCGCGGGCGACGAGTAGCTGGAAACCGTCCGCCAGCACGAAGACGCGGCCGCGGGCACGATGCTTCTCGCTGCCGTTGCCCACGCGGCGCACATAGTCGAACTCCACCAGATTGCCGCCGCGCGAACGCATCTCGGGCCAGGCGTCGAGATTGCCGGCCAGCGGACGCTTGAGCGTGTCGGTGAGCAGATAGAGTCCGAACCCGCCCCGCACCGAGCGTCCCATGATGACGTCGGACAACCCGGCGATGCCCGAACGCTGGTATTGTTCGTCGAGGCCGAGGATTTCGGCCTCGATGGTCTGGTCCGTCTCCGCGTCCAGCGCGCGGCGCGTGTTCCAGTAGGAAAAGGCAACGAGAGCGGCCGCCGACGCCGCGAAGATCACGACGTAGACGAGGACGATCCGGAACGCGAGGGTGCGTAGGGTCCTAGGCGCGCGCACGTATCATGTAGCCGGCGCCCCTCACCGTATGCAGAAGCGGCGCTTCGAACCCCTTGTCGATCTTTGCCCTCAGGCGGGAGATATGCACGTCGATCACGTTGGTCTGGGGATCGAAATGATACTCCCAGACGCTCTCCAGCAACATGGTGCGGGTCACCACCTGGCTGGCGTGGCGCATGAGATATTCCAGGAGCCGGAATTCGCGCGGCTGAAGGTCGATCGAGATCTCGCCGCGCCTGGCGGTGCGGGTCAGGAGATCGAGCTCGAGGTCGCCGACCTGGAGTCGCGTCTTCACGGCCGCGGGATGGCGGCGGCGCATCAGCGCGTCGAGCCGCGCCAGAAGCTCGACAAAGGCGTAGGGCTTGGTCAGGTAATCGTCGCCGCCCGCCTTCAGGCCCTTCACCCGGTCGTCCACTTCCGTCAGCGCGGAGAGGAACAGAACGGGCGTGGTGTTGCCGTGTTCGCGGATGTCCTCGACCAGCTTCAGCCCGTCGACCTTGGGCAGCATCCGGTCGATGATCATGGAATCGTAGGGGCGCGACAGCGCCAGCGTCAGCCCGACCTCGCCGTCGCCGGCGTCGTCCACCACGTGCCCGGCCTCTCTCAGGCCATTCACGAGATAGCGTTGGGCTTCCAGATCGTCTTCGACCACAAGGATTCGCATGCCCGGCTCCTCTTTGGGTCCCTGACTCAGGCGGACCGGTTGAATGGGTCCGCGCCGGCGGCAACGGGGGGGATGGGGCCGCCGCCGGCGCGGGGGCCGGACGCCGCGGACTTGCGTCCGCGCCGCCCGGTCCTGAAGCACGCAACTGTCATGGCCGTGCTCCAATTCTCACAGTCGTAAAGCGGACACGCGAACTGGCTCGCGTGTCCGCCTTTCAATCACGTGATCTTCAAGGCCAGGAATCGCTGTCCGCCGGTGCCGGACACAAGCACCAGCACGGTGTTGCGGCCCGCCGCATGGGCGTCCGCGATACGGCTCTTGATGTCCTGCGGCGTTCGCACGGCGCGGTTGGCCACCGAGACCAGCACGTCGCCGGGCTGGACACCTTTGTCGGCGGCATCGCTGTTCGGATCCACGCGCGTGATGACGACGCCGTTCACCGTGTTGTCCAGGTTGAACTGCTCGCGAAGGCCGGGCGTGAGCGCGGCGAGGCCGAGACCCATTGCCTCGCCGGTGTTGCCGCCGGCATTGGCCTGGGCGCGCGGAGAGTTGTCGTTGTCGGCCTGCTGCTCTTCCTTGCGCTCGCCGATCTTCACGGTGATGTTGCGCGATTGTCCGGAACTGTCTACGACGAAGGTGGCGCTGGCGCCGGCCGGCAGATCGGCGACGCGCCGCGTCAGGTCGCGGGAGTCCTCGATCGCCTTGCCGTTCATGGCCAGCACGATGTCGCCCTGCTGCATGCCGGCACGCGCGGCGGGACCGCCGGGCACGAGGCTGGCGACGATCGCGCCTTTGTTGTCCTTGCGCCCGACGCTTGCGGCGATATCCGACGTCACGCTCTGGATCTGCACGCCGAGATAGCCACGCGCCACGCGGCCATGAGCCTCGAGCTGGGCGACCACCGAGCGGATGGTGGACGACGGAATCGCGAAGCCGATGCCGACGCTGCCGCCGGATGGAGAGAAGATCATCGAATTCATGCCGATGACCTTGCCCTGGAGGTTGAACGTCGGGCCACCGGAATTGCCGCGGTTGATAGGCGCGTCAACCTGGATGAAGTCGGTATAGGGGCCGTTGCCCACGTCGCGGCCGATCGAGGACACGATGCCCGCGGTGACGGTGTTCGACAGGCCGAACGGATTTCCGACCGCGATCACCCAGTCGCCGACGCGGACCTGATGGTCGTCCACGAACTCGACGGACGGCAGCGGCTTGTCGCTCTTCACCCGCAGCACGGCGATGTCGGTTGCGGGGTCGGTGCCGACGAGATGCGCGTCGAGCTCGCGCCCGTCGGTGAATTTCACGGTGATCTTCTGCGCCTTGTCGATCACATGGTTGTTGGTGACGATCAGGCCGCTCTTGTCGATCACGAAGCCCGAGCCCATCGCCACGGCCTTGCGCGGCCGCTGCGGCTGACCATTGCCGAACTGGTTGAAGAAATTGCGGAACGGTTCGGGGATATTGTCGGGGATCAGGTCCTGGGTCGGCTGAATCTGTTCTTCCACGGTGACCGTGACGACGCTCGGGCTGACGCGCTCGACGAGGTCGGCAAAGCTGAACGGCGCGCCGTTCTCGAGCATCCGGGGCGCGGCGGACGATGCCATGGGGCGCGCGGGCTGGACGGCGGCACGCGCCATCTGCGGGGCCGGCTGCACGGCTTGCGGCGCGGCCGGATGCGGGGCGACCGGAGGGCGCGCCGGGGCCGCCAGGGCGCCGACGCCGAAAATCACGCCGGCGGCAACGACGGCCAGAAGGCCGGTACGGACGTCTTCGCGACGCTTCTTCTGTTGTGACTCCATGCTCATTCCTTGTCCTCCAACTCCCCCGGTTGAACCTGAGGTAGCCGTAACCCCTGTTACTTACCTGTTTCTGTCCGTAACATTAAACGTCCTAAATGTGGCCCGCTTAAGGCGGCGATCTCGCGCAGACGTGAAGCGCCTATCCTGCCGGCTTGCCGCGCGCCCGCCAGATGACGGTTGCCGCGACACTCGCGCCGATAACAAGAACCAGCAATGGCCCGAACCACAGCGCGTAAGTCTCGGGCTCGAGCCGCGGCTTCATCAGGATGAATTCGCCATAGCGCGAAACCAGATAACGTTCAATCTGGTCGTTGGTATCGCCCGCTTCAATACGCGCACGGATCAATCGCCTGAGATCGGCGGCAAGTGTGGCGTTGGATTCATCGAGCGATTCACCCTGGCACACCAGGCAGCGAAACTCCTTCTGCAACGCGACGGCGCGCGCCTCCTGCGCCGGATCGGGCAGCTTCTCTGGACCGGAACCCGGCAAGGCGCCGGTCGCGAGCATCACCGAGAGGGCGATCGCGCGGATCATTCGGCCGGCGCCAGTTCAGCCGCGGGCCGCGCTGCGCGCAATCGCACGCGGCCCCACAGGCTTGCGATGCCGCCCAATGCCATGATCGCGCCGCCGAACCAGATGAACGGCGCCAGCGGATTGACGTAGGCCCGCACGACGAAGCGGCCGCCGTCTCGCTCATCACCCAGCGCGACATAGATGTCGGAATAGCCGGTCGTGTGGATTGCCGTGTCGAATATCTCCTGACCCTCAACGGGATAGGCGCGCCGTTCGGGGTACAGAACCGCAACGACTTCGCCGTCGCGGATCGCATCGACCCGCGCGCGCAGCGCCTGATAATTGGGACCTTGGACTGCCCGCACGCCGTCGAGACGCAGCATGTACGAGCCCACCGCCATCGACTGTCCCGGCGCCAGCACGTCTATGGATTGCGAGCGCCACATCGTGGTGCCGGTGACGCCGAAGAGCGTGACGCCGAGACCGGCATGCGCCAGCATCGACGCCAGTGCCGCGGCATTGAGAGTGCGCGAGCGGCGGCGGCGCACGAAGTCGATGACACTGGCCGAGATCGTCCATACGCCGAGCGCGAAGGCACCGGCCACGACCAACGAGTGCGGCGCGGTGAACACCAGGATCAACAGCCCCGCGACCAGCGCCGCGCCCAGCCCCGGCATCAAGGCGCGCATCGCCGCCTTCAGATCGCCCGTCTTCCAGGCCAATCGCGGCCCGAACGGCACGAGGACCAGCATCGAGACGGCAAGCGGCGCGAAGAGGAGCGCGAAATACGGCGCGCCCACCGAGATTTTCTTGCCGGTCATCGCATCGAGGAGCAGCGGATAGAGCGTGCCGGTGAACACGACCGCCAGCGCGCCGACGAGAATGACGTTGTTGATGAGCAACGCCGTCTCCCGGCTCGCCAGATCGAACTGCGCGCCGCTCGTCAGTTTCGGCGCGCGCCAGGCGAAAAGCATCAGCGCGCCGCCGATGAACAGCCCGATCATCAGCAGGATGTATTCGCCGCGGGCCGGATCGCTGGCGAAGGAATGCACCGAACTCAGCACGCCGGAGCGCACCAGGAACGTGCCGATCAGGCTGAGCGAGAACGCCAGTATCGACAGCAGCACCGTCCAGACGCGGAAGGCGCCGGTGCGCTCCGTCGCCAGCGCCGAATGCAGCAAAGCCGTCGCCACGAGCCACGGCATCAAGGCCGCGTTCTCCACGGGATCCCAGAACCAGAACCCGCCCCAGCCGAGATCGTAATACGCCCACCACGATCCCAGCGTGATGCCGGCGGTGAGCGCGATCCAGGCCGCGAGCATGAAGGGCCGTGCCGCGCGCGCCCAGCCGGCGTCCGCGGCGTTGGTGATCAATGCCGCAGCGGCATAGGCGAACGTCGCCGACAGGCCGACATAGCCGATGTAGAGCATCGGCGGATGCATCGCGAGGCCGGGGTCCTGGAGCAGCGGATTGAGCCCGTTGCCCTCCACGGGCGGCGGATCGAGACGCAGGAACGGATTGGACGTAAACAGGATGAAGAGCACGAACGCGAAAGCGAGCAGGCCTTGCGCGCCCAGCGCCGCCGAGGTGAGCCGCTCGCCGCCGCGCCTGGCCACGGCGATCGCCGCGGCATAGATCGCCAGCACCAGCACCCACAGCAGCATCGAGCCTTCGTGATTTCCCCACACGCCGGTGATCTTGTAGATCAGCGGCTTCAGCGTGTGCGAATTCTGCGCCACCGCCAGGACGCTGAAATCCGATACGACATAGGCATAGGTCAGCGTGCCGAATGCGAGCGCGATGAAGACGAAAAAGCCCATCGCCGCGCCGTTCGCGATCTCGCGCGCCTGAACGGCATCGGGACGGGCGCCGATCAGGCCGGCAATCGCCATCACCGCCGACAGCGCCAGCGCGAGCGACAGGGCGAGCTGGCCGATCTCCCCTGTCATTGTTCGCCTTCCTTCCAACGGCCGGATTTCTTGAGCGCCTGCACGACTTCGGGCGGCATGTATTTCTCGTCATGCTTGGCCAGCACCTCGCTGGCGACGAACTGGCCCGAGCCGTCCATCGCGCCCATCGCCACCACGCCCTGCCCTTCACGGAACAGGCTCGGCAGCACGCCGGTAAAGGCGACTGGCACGCTGGCGCGCCCATCTGTCACGATGAAATGCACGGTGGCGCCGGGGCCGTGGCGGACGCTTTTCTCTTCCACCAGGCCGCCGATGCGAAACGCCACGCCCTCACCCACATGCTTATGGGCGACCTCGGTGGGACTGTAGAAATAGAGCACGTTGTCCCGCAGCGCCGCCACGACGAGGGCGGCGCCGCCAGCCGCGGCGACGACCACGGCGATGGCGAAAGTGAGGCGGCGGCGTTTTCGGGGATTCATCGCTCGTCCGGATGCACGCGAAGCGAGTATAAAGACCGCGTCGGCGTTAGCCAAAGCAATGCGTCACGCCGTCCTGTTGTGGCAGACTGCGCTGGCCGGTCGAAGGAACCTCTCATGAAACTGCTCCGATTTGCCGCTCTGGCCTGCGTTCTCGCGGTCGCTGCCGCATGCCTGCCGGTCACAACCTCCGTGCCCGTCGGTTCGACCGCGGGCTTCAAGCCGGACATGGCACTCGCGGGCAGCCTGTGGAAGGGCCATGGGCTTACGCCGGGCCAGACCGTCTATGCCAGCTTTTTCCCACAGGATGACGGCACCATCACCGCGCTGCTGGTGTCACCCGGCGGCAAGGACAGCGGCTGGGCGCAATACAGCCTCCAGACCGCGACGCTCGGCAGCTACAGTTACATGAACGCGCATGAAGTGGGCAGCGACGGCAAACTGGTCACCGGCGAGGAAGCGCAAAAGGGCTTTCCCCTGCTCTACCGTGTGAACGGAGACGGCGCGCTGGTGATCTACCTCATGGATGAAAAGAAAGCCGCGGCAGCCATCCGCGCCGGCAAGATCGCGGGCACCGTCGAGCCCGGCAGCGATGGCGACGTCACCATCACCGCGCCCGCCGCCGATCTCGATGCCTTCATGCAGACGCCCGACGGCCGCGCCCTGTTCGACAAGCCGATGGCGATCTTCAAGAAGGAGCGATAGGCGCCACGCCTTCAGTGCGTCGCGCGATGCAGTATCTCGCCCGCGAGGCCGGTGTCGTAGCGCAGGCCCTCCGGATTGAGCGTTATTCCGCGCGGCCAGTCCGATCGGGCAAGACCCTTGCGTTCCAGCGCGTGCCAGACGTTCTCATTGTAGAGCCCTGTCGCGTCCTTGCCGGACACCACGGCATCGCCCAGGTGGAAGTGGTCGCCATGCGCGCCAGGCAGCTGCTCGATCGTCACTTCGCCTGGACCCGGCCCCGCCGATGCGGCATCGGGCAGGCGCGCGAGGGCCTGCAGCAAGGTCAGCGTGCGAAGCTGAAGCGGATTAAGCTTCAGCGGATTGCTTCTCGGCGGCATTCGTCCCCCGTGCGAGCCAGCGCGGCTCGTCCTGTCCCGGCTCGGGTGGCGGATTGCGCCAGCCTGGCGGTGTTTTCTCCATGCGAACGACCGGCCCCAGATAGTCGAGCCGGCCGCGTCCCGTTTCGCACGATTGGAAATATCCGTCGAGTCCGGCGCGTGGCTGCCAGCCTTGCGGCACTTCGGCCGCCGGCAGTTTGCCCAACGCCTGAATCCACATCGCGGTGGCGCACAGCGAAACCTCCACCAGCCAGCTCCCGCCTTCGCGGATCCGCTTGAGCAACGCAGCGGCGGCACCCGCCGCGGCGAGATAGCCCGTGATGTAGTCGCACATCGCGGCGGGAACGAGCTGGGGGACGGTCTCGCGGCGCTTTCCGTCGCGCGCCGCGGCGTATGCCCCCTGTTCGACGGCAATGCCGGTCGCGCTCTGCGCGAGTTGCTCCCAGCCCCGCCGTTCTGCCCACGGACCGCGCGCGCCGTAGCAGGAGATCGACACGCTGACGATCCCCGGCGCCGCATGGGCCAGTGCCGCCGGCGTGAAGCCGAGACCGGCGAGCGCGCCCGGGCGGTATGAATCCACGAAGACGTGCGCCTGCCGCATCAGCGTCCGCAGCATCTCCGCATCCCCCGGCTTGGCGAGATCGAGGAACGTCGAACGCTTCCCGAATCCGGTGTCCAGATCGAACAGATCCACTGTCGGCAGCAAGGGCGCACGAACGCCCAGCACATCCGCACCATAGGAAGCGAGCGTGCGACCAGCCGTGGGACCGGCGAGCACGCGCGTCAGGTCGAGCACGCGGACGCCGTCGAGCGGGCGTGCGCTTTCGCGCAGGCGCAGCGGTGGCGCGTCGCCGATGCGTTTGAGCAGGATCGGCGGGACATCCGCCATCGCGCGGCCCTGGCGGCTCGCCTTCCATTCCTCCTCGGTGCGGACCATCGCGCCGCACTGGCCCATATAGGCGAGCGAATCCTCAAGCGCCTGTGCGTTCCATTTCGCGACCGATGCCCCCACGGCTTCCGAGGTGTTGGCGCAATTCAGCAGGTCCAAGGTGCGCTTTTCCAGATGCGGGAATCCGCCATGGAGGTGAATCCAGCGTCCATCCATCGCGCGATGGAGCGCGACCGTGGGCTTGCGGTCCGATGGGCGCGGCACGGGCGCGCCATCGAGTTTCAGCAGCGAGAACGACACCAGCGAGGCAGCGGCGGCGCGAAGGTCGATGGCGATGGCCTGCTGCTCGCCACCGCGCAGCCGCCAGATTTCATTGGCAGCCGCCGCGCCAAAACCCAGCGCGGCGGCCGACGCGGTGGCGGCGCGAAACGACGTGGGCAGCACGGGATCGGCGCCCTCAAACTGAGGGACCTTGAGGGGTGCGACGTCCGCGATCCGGTTGAGGGTCGCGAAAGCCTCGCGCGTGGTCATGCAAAGCTCCGTTCCCCCGCTATAGTCTCACCCGCCGCGCCGCATCCGCGCAAGAGAGGAATTCGCCATGCCCGGACCGCTTTCCGGAATTCGTGTCGCCGATTTCGGGCGCTACATCGCCGGACCCTATTGCGCCGCGCTCCTGGCCGATTTCGGCGCCGACGTGATCCGGGTGGAAAAACGCGACGGACGCGAGGACCGCACGCTCATCCCCCTCGCCGAGAACGCGGACGGCACGCCGCGCGAAGGCGCGATGTTTCTCCAGATGAACCGGGGCAAGCGTTCGCTCACCCTCGATCCCATGAGCGAAAAAGGCCGCGAAATCGTGCGCCGGCTGGTGGCGAACAGCGACGTGGTGATCGCCAATCTTCCGGGCGAAACGCTGAAGGCCATGGGGCTCGACTACGACTCCGTGTCGGCGATCAACCCGCGCGCGATCCTGGCCGTGGTCTCCGCCTTCGGACTCGACGGACCCTACGCCAATCGCGTCGGATTCGACGGCATCGCGCAGGCAATGTCCGGCATGGCGTGGTTCTCCGGCACGGAGGACCAGCCGGTGCGCGCCGCCGCGCCCTGGGTCGATTTCGGCACCGCCTCGCTCACCGCGATGGGCATCCTCGCCGCCCTGCGGTCGCGCGACGAGACCGGACGCGGACAGCTCGTCGAAGGCGCGTTGCTCAGGACCGCCCTCACCTTCTTCAGCACCATGCTGATCGAGGAATCCGTTCTGAAACCCGGCCGCACGCCGACGCTCAATCGCAGCCAGACCTCGGGGCCATCGGACATCTACCGCACCTCCGATGGCTGGATCACAGTCGCCGTCAACGGCGATCCCCTGTTCCGCCGGGTCGCGCGATTGATCGGCGCGGAGGACTGGATCGCCGATCCGCGCTTCGCCTCCGACAAATCGCGCGGCGACCACGGCGAAATCGTCAGCGCGCGGGTCCAGGAATGGTGCGGCACGAAAACGCGCGACGAAGCCATCGCCGCATTCGAAAAGGCCCGCGTGCCGGCGGGACCAGTCTACCGGATGCGCGAAACGCTCGACGATCCACATGTGAAGCACGGCGGCTTCTTCACCAACGTCGACTTTCCCGGCATCGGCTCCGCCCCCATCGCCGCGACGCCGGTAAAGCTGCACGCGACCCCCGGCGAAGTACGCAAGCGGCCTCCGGCGCTGGGCGAGCATACCGACGAAGTTCTGGGCGAACTCGGTTATTCCACGCCGGAAATCGCGGCGCTCAGGGAAGCCGGGTCGATCTGAATATTATTGTTCACGGGCCAATGACTACGCCGCGACCGCAGCGCCCTGGCCCAACGCGGCGCGGCCGCGGCGGCGGAGGAATTCGGCCTCTTCGGCGCTGAAGGCAATCGCGATCAGTTCGACCGCCACGGAAAAGAATTGCTCGGCATTGCTGCGCTTGTCGCCTTCCGCGGCGCGCAGTTCGCGCACGATGTCGTCGCCATAGGCTTTCAGCGCCACGCCGATCTCGTCGGTGGCGTCCTTCCACGACGCGGCGATCGAGGCCGACGATGCGACCGGCCGGCAGCCCGTGACGAGGCGCGCGTAGGAGAGCGCGCGCACGGTTTTTTCCGGATCGGGCGCGCGCGACAGGTCGGGCGCGCGCGGGCCGCCGGCATAGGTCCCGGTCTTGTGCGTCGGCAAGGCGGCCAGCACCTCGCGCGGCGCGCGGCGCATGAAGCCTTCCATCACCTCGGCGATCGCGGCACGGTCCTTCAGCAGGCGCTGGCCCCATTTGCCGTCCCGGCGGATTTCCATCTCCTTGACGATGCCGCCCGACAGCGTGGCGAACTGCGTCAGATGCATGACCAGTTCTTCGGCGTCGAAGGCGAGCTGGGGCTTGGCGGCGCGGATGGCGGTGGCGTGGCGCTCGATGGCGCCGAAGATGAGTTCGCCGACGAGGCCCATGTCCGTGGAGCTGATCAGCGTGTCCTGCGACTTGCGCGAGATCAGCATCGGAAGCTTTAGCGCCTCCCATGGTTTTTCAAGCCGGTTCATCGTCAGGATCGCGACATAAGGCGCGGCATCCGGCGTCGAAGCCGCCAGGCGATCGTAGATATCGCGCAGCTTCCAGACATATTCGTCCGTCAGCGACGGGAACGGCTTGGGCAGCAGCGCCTGGACCTCGCATAGCTCGGTACCCGCCGCCAGCAGCAGCGCGATCTCCGCGGCGTCGGCGACGGCGAGCTCGCCGCCAAGAACGCCGCGCGCGGATTTGCGCTTGGCCTCGCTGTCGAGCGCGGCACCGAGTGCGGCCGATGCCGTCTTCCAGAATTCGGTGGCGTGCGCGCTCGCCTCGTCGGCGTGATAGCCGAGCACGGCGCTCTTCACCGCCAGCGCGTAGCGCGTCAGCTCCTCGGGCGCGAGCTTTTGCGACAGCCAGTTCCACACTGGCTGGATCGAGTCCCGGGCGATGGCGCCCTTCTGCTTTTCCTTTCGGGGCTCGATCGTCAGCAGGTCCTCGAAGGGCTGGGTGAACAGCCGCAGCGGCGTGGGCGTGCGTTCCGGGGCGGGAACCCGCCTCAGGACCGGCCTGAGGCCCGACAGGATCAGCTCATGGGGCAGCGTCGTCCCCCCGGCCAGCCGGTCGACCTCGACCGCCTTGGCCAGGCGGCTGGCCAGCAGCTCCGGCAGGCTTCCGAGGAAGTCCTTCAGCGCTTGAGCTTTTTCAGCCGCTATCATCCATTCGTCCTGTGCGCACGGCCCTCGACCCCCACCCTGCACACTAATCTGTCATCGTTAACGTGTTCTTGCTTCTCACGTTTGCGAATTCACAATGAGGCTCTATGGTCCGGGCCCGGACGAAAATCGAGGTTTTGCTTGAAACCGAGCGAATTCAAACGCTGGCGAAAGGGCCTGAAGCTGTCGCAGAAGGAGGCCGCCCATGCCCTGGGCCTCAAGCGCCGGGTCGTTCAGTACTATGAAAAGGGCGAGCGGGACGGCGAACCCGTCAAAATCCCCAAAACCGTCCGCCTAGCCTGCTACGCCCTGTGGAAGGGCGTGAACGACTATCACGGGCCGGATTAGTGCCGGAAGCCGTCCTCGTCACTGGTGGCACCGGCTTCATCGGCGGCTGGTGCATCGTCGAACTCCTCAAACGCGGCTACCGGGTGCGCACGACGGTGCGCGATCTGGCCAGGGCACCGGCCGTGCGCGCCGCCGTGGTGGCCGCCGATCCGGGCGACCGTCTCACCATCGTGGCCGCCGACCTGACGCGCGACGCAGGCTGGGATGAGGCGGTGGCGGGTTGCGACCATGTTCTCCACGTCGCCTCGCCGCTCGGCGTCGATGCACCGAAGGATCCCAACGAACTGATCGTGCCGGCCCGCGACGGCGCGCTGCGCGTGCTGCGCGCATCGGTGAGAGCCGGCGTCAAGCGCGTGGTGCTGACGTCATCCACCGCTGCCTCGACCGCTGCGCCGCGCGCGCCGGACAGCGTCGCCGACGAAACCGTCTGGACCGATCCCAACGCGCCGGGCATCACCGCCTACCGCCAATCGAAAATCTACGCCGAGCGCGCGGCCTGGGAATTCATCCGCACTGATGGCGGCGCGACATCGCTCACCACCGTCCTGCCGGGCGCCGTGCTCGGACCCGTGTTGAGCGCGGAGGGCCTCGGCTCGGTACAGATCGTTCAACGATTGCTGAAGGGCGCCCTGCCCGGCATTCCCCATTTCGGTTTCAACGTCGTCGACGTGCGCGATGTCGCCGACCTGCACATACGCGCCATGACCGCGCCCGAAGCCGCCGGCCAGCGCTTCATAGCCTCGGGCGAATATCTCTGGATGGCCGACGTGGCGAATATCCTGCGCCAGAACCTCGGCGTCCGCGCCGCGAAAGTGCCGACCCGACGCCTGCCGAGCATCCTACTGCGCCTGGCGTCGCTGTTCGACAAGACGCTGACCCAGGTGACGCCGATGCTGGACCATCGTCACGAAACGACCTCGGCGAAGGCGCAGCGCGTTCTCGGCTGGTCGCCAAGGCCGGCGCGGGAAACCATCGTGGATTGCGCCGAAAGCCTGATCGCGCGTGGCGCGGCCTAGCGCCGCCATCTGCCTCAGGCGATCGCCGGCAGCGTCACCGTCGCTTCGAAGCCGCCCAGCGGGCTTTCGCCCAGCTCGAGCTCGCCGCCATAGAGCTTGGCGATGTCGCGGACGATGGCGAGACCGAAGCCCGTGCCGGGGACGCTCTCATCGAGGCGTTCGCCGCGCTCGCCGACCCGGCCGCGGTCGTCCTCGTCGAGACCTTCGCCGTCGTCACCCACCTTGAGCGTGAACTTCGCGGCGTCGCGCGCGGCGGCGATAGCGACGCGGCCATGGGCCCATTTGCAGGCATTGTCGATCAGGTTTCCGGCCATCTCCTCGAGATCCTGGCGCTCGCCGCGGAAGGCGAGCCCCTGCGGGCAATCCACTGTGATGACGATGTCGCGTCCGGCATGGATGCGCGTGAGCACCCGCGCCAGATCGTCCAGCACCGGCTTCACCGGCGTGCGGTTGCCCAAGACGTCGAGCGCGCCGGCGGCGCGGGCGCGGGCGAGATAGTGATCGACCTGGCGGCGCATGGTCATCACCTGGCGCATCACCGCATCCGCCAGCGGACCCGGGTTGGCGCTCGCCTCGCTCGACAGCACGGTCAAGGGCGTCTTCAGGAAATGCGCAAGGTTGGAGACATGGGTGCGGGCGCGGCCGACGACTTCCGCGGAGTGCTCGATCAGGCTGTTCAGCTCGCCGGCCAGGGGCGCGATCTCCGCCGGGAATTTTCCATCCAGCCTGCGCGCCTTGCCGTCGCGGATGCGGGCAAGCGCGTCGCGCACCCGGCGCAGCGGCAGCAAGCCGATGCGCACCTGGATGAACACGCCGGCGACAAGCCCGAGGCCCAGAAGCGCGAACGACCAGATCAGCGTGCCGTTGAAACGGTCCACCTCCTTCTCGACCTGTGTGGCGTCGCCCGCCACCAGGAACTGATAGGCCCGGCTGTCGCTGGGATCGCGCGTGGCCGAGACCGGGAACGCGATGTGCTGCGCCACGAAGCGCAGCGGCACGCCCTCGGGACCGATGCCGGTGCCCTGCATGAGCCCTCCGGTGATGGGGTGGCTCTGGCTTATGCGGATCGAACTGTCGAACAGCGAACGCGAGCGCTGTGCCCGCGAAAGGTCCTGGCCGGCCTTGTCCTCGGGCACGATGCGCCAGTACCAGCCGGAATAGGCGCGCTCGAACCGCGGATCGGCAAAGCGGCCCTCGAGCGAGACGTTGCCGGACGGATCGGGCTCGGCCGCGGCGATCATGCCGTCGAGGTCGAATTTCAGCCGCGCGTCGAAATTGGCCTGCACCGAGGCGCGGAACACGCCGGACAGCAGGAAGCCGCCCACGATGAGGCCGAGCAGTGTCCACACCGCCGCCGCCGCGATGAGGCGCGCCTGGAGCGAATCAAGCCTCGGCCAAAAATCAAATCTTGGCTTCATGCGCGGTTTCGCCGGGCGCCTGGAGGCAATAGCCGAGGCCGCGCACGGTCTGGATCAGGTTGGCGTCGAGCTTCTTGCGCAGGCGGCCCACAAAGACCTCGATGGTGTTGGAGTCGCGGTCGAAATCCTGATCGTAGAGATGTTCCACCAATTCGGTGCGCGACACCACCCTGCCCTTGTGATGGGCGAGGTAGGCCAGCAGGCGGTATTCAAGCGAGGTGAGCTTCACCGGATTGCCGTCCAGAGTCACGCGGCTGGCGCGGGTGTCGATCCGCAGCGAACCGACGTCGATCTCGGATGTCGCCAGCCCTGCCGCGCGGCGCAGCAGCGCGCGAACACGGGCGAGCAGCTCCTCGGTGTAGAACGGCTTGGCGAGATAATCGTCGGCGCCGGCGTCGAAGCCCGCGACCTTGTCGCTCCAGCGGTCGCGCGCGGTCAGGATCAGCACCGGCATGATGCGGCCGGACTTGCGCCACTTCTCCAGCACGCGCACGCCGTCCATCTTCGGCAGGCCGAGATCGAGGATCACGACGTCATAGGGTTCGGTGTCGCCGAGATAGTGACCTTCCTCGCCATCACCCGCGGTGTCGACGACATAGCCGGCATCGGTCAGCGCGCGCTTCAGCAGGCGCTGCAGATCCTGATCGTCCTCGACGAGTAGTACGCGCATCGCTTCCTCGACCGGTTAATGCCCGTGATGGCCCCGATTGCCGCCACCCCAATGGCCGCCGCCTTGCGGGCCACCCCAATGACCGCCAGGGGGACCGCCACCGGGCGGGCCGCCGCGATAATTGCCGCCATTGCCGCGGTCGGGCCAGCCGCCGGGATTGCCCCAGTTACGCCCGCCATTCCAGCCCGGAGGCGGAGCGTTGTAGCGGCCATTGTAGCCGGGGCTGCGGTACTGCTGCGTCCGCCAGCCACTGCCGTTGACGCCGAGCACCCTGCCGGTGCGCGCATCGGTGTCGAGCCAGATGACGCGGCCGTCCGGCGTCAGCCATTTGATGTGGTAGTGGGGGTTTCCCCTTTCGTCGGGGAACGGGCCCTCGGCGTCGGAGAAAGTCCCCGGATATTCCCGGCGAATCTGCGGCAGCATCCGTTCCAGCGGCGCCACGCCCGAATTGTCGCGCGCATAGCGCTGGGCGGAAGCCGGCGACAGGCCAAGCGCCACGATCGCGAGACTGGCAAGAAGAACGCGCCGGAACATGGTGATTTCTATCGGTTTTCGCATGAACCGCGGATGAACGCGGACCTCAGAGCCCGTTCAGAGCCATGGCCCCATGGTAGCGCCGTATCGAGGGCGGCTCCAAGCGGCACCCTCGGCGTTAAGAAGACTGGGGCGGCGTTAAGAAGACTGGGGCGGCAAGGAGAGAAAAGATGAAAAACCTGAAGACCATCCTGATCGCCGCCGGAACCGCGTTGGCGCTGACCACGGGCGCAGCCTCGGCTGCGGACTACCATCACGACCGGGATCATCACGCAACCTACGGCCGCGACCATCATGACTATGACCGCGACCATCACGACCGCGATCGTCATGACTACGACAGGGATCGCCATGCGTCGCACGGCGACTGGCACCGCCACATGATCGCGCGCGATCGCGTGTACAACGTGTTCCGCGACCGCCACATCCGCTATGTCGGCGCTCCCTACCTCTACAACGGCTATTATGTGGCGCGCTGCTACGACGCCTATGGCAGGCTCGAGTATTGCCGCGTCGATCCGTACACCGGAGCCTTCATCGGATTCAGCATCCGGCTCTGAACGGACTTGAGGCGCCGGGTTCGCGGCAAGCCCCTCCACGCGAACACGGTGTCCGTCAAGCGAAGCCCCCGCATCGGAGAAATCCGGTGCGGGGGTTTTCATGTCGGCGGGCGCGCTACCAGCAGAAAGTCATCGAATTCTGCGTGCCATCGAGCACCAGCACGCCACTCGCCAGCATGTCCATGCCGAGCAGGGCGTTGTTGTTGGGGCCGCCGGCCTGGATCTGCGAGATGAAGCGGTTCGGGAACGTCCACGCGATGGCGACATTGCCGACGTTGTAGGTGAGCAGCAGGTCGCCATAATAGATGTTGGACACCACCTGTCCGGCTGGCTGAGCCTCTGCGC
>JBOHKI010000035.1:0-31686 GCA_050728855.1 Rhizomicrobium sp.
CTTCCCTGGCCTCCGGCACGTCCGCGAAGCGCGGCGCGACATCGCGCGCGTTGTCGTGGATCGAGCCCTTGCCTTCCTTGAAGATGGCACGGAAGCAGGCCCGGAGCGCGTGGATGTTGGCGCGCGGGATCTTGCGGCGGCGCAGGCCGATCAGGTTGAGCCCGCCCAGCCGCACATGCAGCCCGATGGCGATGCCGTAGGGGATGACGTCGGTGGAGACGCCGGAGAGCCCGCTGATGAAGGCGTAGCGGCCGACGCGGGCGAATTGCTGCACGGCGGCGAGCCCGCCCATGATCACGCCGTCGCCGATCCGGGAGTGGCCGCCGATCACCGTGCCGTTGGCGAGCGTCACGTCGTTGCCGATGTGGCAGTCGTGGCCGGCATGGGAGAACGCCATGAGGAAGCAGCGGTCGCCCACCCGGGTCAAGTTGCCGCCCTTCTTGCTGCCCAGGCTGAGCGTGACGCCTTCGCGCAGCACGCAATCCGCGCCCACCTCGAGCCGCGCGTCAGGCGCATCGTTGCCCCGGATCTGCGCTTCGCCACCGATCACCGCCTGCGGATGGATGACCGTGCGCGCACCGACCGTGGTGCGCGGGCCGATGACGACATGGGAAATCAGCCGCACGCCCTCGCCCAGCACCGCGGTGGCGTCGACCGTGCAGAACGGCCCGATCTCCGCGCCGGCGCCGATCCGCGCGCCGTCGGCGACAACCGCCGTGGGATGGACGGTCATGGCTTCTGGATCATCGCGGCGAATTCGGCCTCGGCGCAAAGCGTATCGCCGACGAATGCCTTGCCCTCGAACTTCCACACCGGGCCGCGCTTCTGGAGCGCCTTGACCGGCATGCGCAGCATGTCGCCGGGCACGACCGGCCTGCGGAAGCGCGCCTTGTCGATGGTCATGAAGAAGACGCGCAAATTCTGGCCGGCGAGGTCGGAGGAATGCACGACCAGCGCGCCGGCCGTCTGCGCCAGCGCTTCCACGATCAGCACGCCCGGCATCACCGAATATTCCGGAAAATGGCCGAGGAAGTGCGGCTCGTTGAACGACACGGCCTTCCAGCCGACGGCGCTCTCGTTGGTGACGATATCCGACAGCTTCTCCACGAAGAGAAACGGCGCGCGGTGCGGCAGCAGCTTCTTGATCTGCTCGACGTCGAGGACTTCGCCTTCAGACATTGCTTTTCTTTCCGCCGCGCTTGGCCAGCGCCTTCAGCGCCGCGATCTCCCGCGCCCATTCCTTTACCGGACGCGCGGGCGTGCCGCCATAATCCTGGCCGCCGGGAAGTTCGCCGGGCATGACGCCGGTGCGGCCCGCCAGCCGGGCGCCGGCGCCGATCCGGGCGTGGTCGCCGATGCCGGCTTGCCCGCCCATGATGACGAAATCCCCGATCTCGCAGCTTCCGGAAATGCCGACTTGCGCCGCCATGACGCAATGCCGGCCGATCTTCGTGTTGTGGCCGATCTGGACGAGGTTGTCGATCTTGGTGCCCTCGCCCACCACCGTGTCGCCGAGCGCGCCGCGATCGATGGTGGTGCAGGCGCCGATCTCCGCATTGTCCTGGATGATGACGCGGCCGAGCTGGGGAACCTTGACGTGGCCCGCGCTGCTGGAGGCGAAGCCGAAGCCGGGCGAGCCGATCTGGGCACCGGGAAAAATCAGCACGCCGTCGCCGATCAGACTGTGCGTGATGGTGGCGTTGCTGCCGACCTGGCAGTTGCGGCCGATGGCGACGCCGCGGCCGATGACCGTGTTGGGGCCGATCGCAGTGCCCGCGCCGATCTCGGCACCCGGCCCGATCACGACGCCTGGCGCCAGCGTCGCCGAAGGATCGACCTTCGCGCTCGCATGGATCGCCGCCGCCTGGTCCCACACCGCCAAATCGCTCTGCGGATAGAACAGGCGCGACGCGGACGTGAAGGCGTGCTGCGGCGAGGCACAGCGCAGCACCGTCATCCCGGGCGGCACCGATTGCGGCGCGAAGCCGTTGGGGATCAGGCAGAAGCCGGCGCCGGATTGCGCGAAGGCCTTGGCGCTTGGCTTGCCGAGGCAGAAGGCCAGATGCCGAGGCCCCGCGCCCTCGAGCGCGGCGACATCGGCCACCGATGCGCTGCCGTCCGCGCCACCGAACCCGGCGCCGATCCGGGCGCAGAGATCGGCGAGCGCGAACGGCCCGCGATTGTCGAAGAAGCGGGGATCGGCCATCTCGCCTCGGGGCTTTACTGGCCCTGCTGCTGCTGCTGCTGCTGCGCCCGCATGAACTCCGGCGGCGGGTTCGTCAGCTGCACCTTCACGGTGGGCATCTTCTGGTCGAGCCGCTGGATCGCCTGCTGCGTCACGTCGATGTTGACGGTGCCCAGCACGATCGCCTGGCGGTCGAGCAAGAGGTTCGCGCCGCGCTCGTTCATGATGCCTTGCAGGATCGGACCCAGCGCCTGCTCCACCTGCTGGCGCGCCTTGAAGATGCCGTACTGGATCTGCGCCTGGCGCATCTGCACCTTCTGCTGAAACGCGGCGGCACGGCCCTGGAATTCCTTGAGCCGCTTGGCCTTCACGTCCGGCGCCAGGATCGCGACCTGTTGCTGCAGCGCCTGTTCGTCGTGGCGGAGGCTTTCGTTCTCGCCCTTGAACTCTTTCTCGGCGGCGGCGGTGTAGCCCTGCACCTGGCGCGCAATGTCCTGGCCGACCTTCGCGTTGGCGATGATGGCCTGGCGGTTGATCACCAGGATCTTGGGCGTCGGTGTGGCGGCGTTCGCCGCTGGCGCAGGCGGAGCGGGCGGAGCCGCGAGCGCCGTTCCAGCCGCGAACGTTGCGGCAAGCAGAATTCCCGCCGCGGCGGCGGCCGCGCGGGCAAGGTTCGTCGTGTTCGTCATAGGGTTAGTTTCCTGTTCCAGCGCTGAAGCGGATGATCTGGGTCTTATCATAACTTTGCTTGATGAAGGGAAGGCCGATGTCGATTTCGACCGGCCCGAAGGGCGACTTCCAGCCCAGCGCGATGCCGGCCGAGGCCCGCAACGCCATGTTGTCCTTGATGCAATTGGGATCGGAGTTGCGCAGGCAGGTCACGCCCGAGTCGATATGACCCAGGGTGCCGAAATCGGTGAACAGCGAGGTGGACAATCCGTAATCCGCCGGGAGGAAGTCCGGCAGCCGGAGTTCGGCCGTGCCGATGATGTAGGCGTCGCCGCCGATGGAGCCGCGCGAACCCTCGTTGATGACGCGCGGGCCGATGCCGGCGATCTGGAAGCCGCGGAACGAGTCGCCGCCCTTGAAGAAGCGCTCGTTGAGGCGAACGGTCTGGCCGCCATAGGCGTTGATGTAGCCCGCCGAGACCGCGATCTTGCCCACGAAGGTGTCGCCGAAGAGCTTGTGGCGGGCGCTGAACTGGGTCTCCGTGCGCAGGTATTTCAGCGTGCCGCCGAAGCCCGCGAAGTCCTGGCTGAAGTCGAAGGTGATGCCCTTGGTGGGCTTAATGGGATCGTCGAGCGTGTTGTAGTCGTAGCTGTAGCCGATCGATGAGGTGTTGGCCGTGCCGGATGCCGCCAGGATCTGCGACGGCGCGCTGGCGAAGGGCACGATCCTGTCGATGCGGAACGTGTAGCGCAGGCCGACCGCGCCGTATTCCGAGGTCGGGAAGCCGAGGCGCAGGCCGGCGGCGGTGGTGTCGCCCTCGTAGTCCGCCTGCTCGTAGGTCGTCAGCACCTTGTAGAGGTCGATGCCCGCGCCGATCGGGCGATCCATGAAATAGGGTTCGGTGAACGACAGCTGGAACTCCTTGCTGATCACCGAAGCCGAGACGCTGGCGCGCAGGTACTGGCCGCGGCCGAACAGGTTGCGCTGGGTGTAGCTGAACTGGCCGACGAAGGAGCTGGTCGAGGAATAGCCGGCGCCGAGCGACAGCTCGCCGGTCGACTGCTCCTGCACGTTGACGTTCAGCACCGTGCGGTCGGGCTGGCTGCCGGGCGCCGGCTTGATATCCACCGTCTTGAAGAAGCCGAGCGCGCGGATGCGGGTGCGCGAGCGGTCCACCAGCACGCGGTTGAACGCATCGCCCTCCACCAGGCGGAACTCGCGGCGGATGACCTTGTCGAGGGTGCGCGAATTGCCGGTGATGTTGATCTTCTCGACATAGACGCGCGGGCCCTGGTCGATCTCGAAGATCACGTCGATGGTGTGATCCTCGTGGTTGCGCTTGATGCGGGGATGGACCTCGGCGAAGGCGTAGCCCTTGGTGCCGGCGGCGTTGGTGATGGCGTCGATCGACTTGTCGACCAGCTCGGCGTTGTAGGTGTCGCCTTCCTGGATCGGCACCGACGGGCGCAGGGCGGCCGGCGTCAATTCCTTGATCTTGGAGTCGATGACGACGCGGCCGAACGCGTAGCGCGGCCCCTCGTCGACGGTGAAGGTGATGTAGAAGTTCGTGCGGTCGGGCGAAAGCTCGGCCACTGCGGAGACGACGCGGAAATCGGCGTAGCCGTTCTTGAGGTAGAACCGGCGCAGCTGCTCGCGGTCGAAGGTCAGCCGGTCGGGATCGTAATTGTCGTTCGAGGAGAGGAACTTCCACCATTCCGAGGTCTCGGTGGCGATCTGCTGCTCGAGCGTGGAATCGTCGAACACCTTGTTGCCGATGAAGGCGATGCGCGCCACGCCGGTCGTCGGCCCCTCATTGATCGAGAAGATCAGGTCGACGCGGTTCTGCGGGCGCTGGATGATCTGCGGATCGACGGTTGCGGCGAATTTGCCGTTGCGGCGGTAGAGCTCGATGATGCGCTGGACGTCGCCCTGCACCTTGGAGCGGGTGAACACCATGCGCGGCTTGAGCTGGACTTCCTTGGTGAGGTCCTTTTCGGAGACCTTGCTCTCGCCCTCGAACACGACCTGGTTGATGATCGGATTCTCGACCACGTTGATGGTCAGAGTGGAACCGTCCCAGTTGAACTTCACGTCCGAGAACAGGCCGGTGGCGAACAGCGTCTTCAGCGACTTGTCGACGACCTGCTCGCTGTAGGGATCGCCTTCGTGGATCTGGAGGTAGGACAGGACCGTGCCCGGCTCGATGCGCTGGGTGCCCTTGATCTGGATGGCGCGCACGGGCGGGCCCGCGGGCTGGGCCGGCGCCGCGGACTGCGGCTGCGCCTCGTTCGGGGCGCCGGCGACCGGCCGGTGCTGGGCGGTCGCCTGGGGATCGGCGAGCTGCGCGAGCGCCGGGGTTACGCCGCCGACGAATGCCGCGACAGCGGCCCAGCCAAGGGTCGCGCGCGCACGCCGGGCGAAAAGGAAAGCGATCAGGCTCATCCGCTCGTCTCAGGGGCCAGGCGCAACGGCCGGGCGTCGTTTCAGAAAAGATTCAGCCGGGCGATGTCATTCCAGGTGACGAAGACCATCAACCCCAGCATGACCATTAACCCCAGCCGAAACCCTATGTCCTGCGCCTTGGCACTCAGCGGGCGGCCCAGAACAGCCTCGCATCCATAGTACAGAAGATGGCCCCCGTCGAGCACGGGAATCGGAAAAAGGTTTACCAGGCCGATGCTTACGGAAATGAAAGCCGCCAGCCAGATCAGGCCCACCAGGCTCACCGAAGCGATGTCGTGAGACATCTTGGCGATGCCGATGGGGCCGCTCATCTGGCTCGCGTCGGCCTTGCCCTTAACCAGCTGGAGCCGGAAATCCCATACCGATTCGAGGACGAACCCCACCTCGCCCACGCCCCGCTCGAAGGCGGCAATCGGCCCGAAATACACCACCCGGCGAGCCTTTGGGTCGGATACCTCATTGATGCCGAGAAGGCTCTCCTTGTAGCTGTTCCCGAAACGGTCCTTGACGGCGGTGAGACGCGGCGTCGCGGAGAAATTCAGCATCCTTGCCTTGCGCTGGACCGTGAGCTTCAGCGCATCGCCGGTATTGAGCGCGACGATCCGCTGCACGTCCTCGAAACTCTCCACGCTCTTGCCGTTGACGGCGCGGATTTTGTCACCCGCCATGAGCCCGGATTGGGCCGCCGGACTGCCGGGCACGATCTTGCTGATCACCGCCGGCGTCATGACGACGCCGAAGGCGTAGATCATCGCCGTAAAGATCACCGTGGCGAGGACGAAATTGGCAACCGGCCCCGCGCCCACGATCAGCATGCGCTGCCACACCGGCTTGGCGGGAAGCGCGCTCTTCAATTCTTCCGCGCTCGCCGTATCCATCTTCTCGCGATCCGGCGTGCTCGCGGCGTCGAGATCGCCCCAGAATTTCACGTAGCCGCCCAGCGGCAGCCACGAGAATTTCCAGCGCGTGCCCTTGCGGTCGGTGAAGCCGAAGACTTCGCGGCCGAAGCCAATGGAGAAGGTCTCGACCTTGACGCCAAAGAACCGTCCCACGGCGAAGTGGCCAAGCTCGTGGAAGAACACGACGGGCGTGATGAGGAGCAGGAACGGCCAGATGTAGGACAGCACGTTCAAGAAGAAATTCAGTCCCATGTCCGCTCCTTACGCCGCGATATGCGCGCAGAACCCGCCGGCCGTGTCGCGCGCCCACGCGTCGGTCGCCAGGATCGCGTCGAGATCGCCCGCCGGGCCGTTCCAGCCGTTTTCCGTGGCAAGCGTCTCCTCGACCACGCGCGCGATGTCGAGGAAGCCGATCCGGCGATCCAGGAAAGCTTCCACCGCGATCTCGTTGGCCGCGTTGAGGATCGTAGGCGTGCGGCCGCCCATCCTCAAGGACCGCTCGGCCAGACCCAGGCACGGAAACCTGCCCGGATCGGGCGCTTCGAACGACAGGCCCTTCACGCTCGCGAGATCGAGGCCGGGCGACGGGCCTTCGATGCGGCGCGGCCATGCCAGCGCGTGCGCGATGGGCGTGCGCATGTCCGGCATCGACAGATGCGCCAGCGTCGTGCCGTCGGCGAAGGCGACGAGGCAATGCACGATGGATTGCGGATGGACGATCACCGCGAGCTTTTCGGGCGGAATGCCGAACAGGTAGTGCGCCTCGATCAGCTCCAGCCCCTTGTTCATCAGCGTGGCGCTGTCGAGCGAATTCTTCTTGCCCATCGACCAGTTGGGATGGGCGATGGCCTGTTCGGGCGTGGCGGCCCTCATGCGCTCCAGCGGCCATTCGCGGAACGGCCCGCCGGACGCAGTGAGCGTGACGCGGCTCACGTCGTCCGCACTGCCGCCGTTGAGCACCTGGAATATGGCGTTGTGCTCGGAATCGACCGGGATGACCGCGGCGCCGGACTGCGCGATGGCGTCCTGGAGCAACGCGCCGCCGGCGACGATGCATTCCTTGTTGGCAAGCGCGACGGTCGCGCCCCTTCGCACGGCGGCCAGCGCCGGCTCCAGCGCGGCCGCACCCACGATGGCCATCATCACGGACTCCGACGGGCGCGCCGCCGCCGCGATGACCGCATCGCGGCCCGCGCCGACTTCGATGCCGGTGCCGGTGAGCATGTCCTTCAGCCGTTCGCGCGCGCGCGGATCCGCCAGCGCGACCATGCGCGGCCGGAACTTGCGGGCCTGGGCGGCGAGCATCTCGGCATTGGAATGCGCGGTCATCGCCTCGATGGGCAGCGCGTCCTCGCCATGACGCTTGCGGGCATGGGCGATGACATCGAGTGTGCTGGCGCCTATCGACCCGGTCGAACCCAGGATGGAGACGCGGCGCGCCAGCACATCCGACAGATCCGGAAGGCTCGACGCGGCCGTGCTGGCGGCGATGCGCGTCATGGCGCCACCAGCGGATTGAAGCCGAGCACGACCACGACCAGCGTCGCCACCGGCGCCACGAACAGGATGGAATCGATGCGGTCGAGCACGCCGCCATGGCCCGGGATGAGGCTGCCGGAATCCTTGCGGCCGACGCGGCGCTTGATCCAGGATTCGAACAGGTCGCCCACCTGACCCACCGCGGACATCGCGAGCCCGAACAGCGCGCCGTTCAGGATATGCGCGCCCAGCGCCGCGAACAGGATGGAGGTCAGCGCGATGGCGCACACTGCGCCGCCAAACGCGCCGGCCCAGGTCTTGTTGGGAGATAGTTTCGGCCACAGCTTGGGTCCGCCGATGAGCTTGCCCGCGATGAGCGCGCCCGTGTCGGTCGCCCACACCGCCAGGAACACCGCCATCACCAGCCAGAAGCCCGAATGCGGCATGCCGTAACGTTCGTCATGCACCTGGCGCAGGATCAGGAGCGAGAGCGGCGGCACGCCGACATAGAACGGCCCCGCCACGTGCCACAGCGCGTTGCGCGCGCGGAACATGCCCAGGTCGATCAGCGCGCCCATCGCCAGCAACGCCCAGGGCAGATCGCGCTCATGGGTATAGGGCACCGTGTTCTGGGCGATGAGCGCGCCCACGATCGCCGCGGCGCTCACCACGAAGTAGGAGCCGTAGCCGTCCTTCAGGAAGATGCGATGCCATTCCCGCACGCCCGTGACCGAACCCGCGCCCAGGAACAGCGCGAAGAACCACTTGCCTTCCCACGCCGCCGCAACGGCGAGCGCCGCCAGCCCGATGCCGAACAGCGGCCGCCACAGCCAGTTGACGTTGAATTGGGCGCGGCCCGGGGACTTCGCGGACGCGGAGTCCGGCGCCGTCGATTCCGCCGCGCCGTTCAAGCGACGGCTTCCGGTGCGATCGCGCCGAAGCGGCGCTCGCGCTGGACGAATTTGTGCAGCGTGGCAAGGAATTCCTCCGGCGCGAAATCCGGCCACAGCGTGTCGACGAAGACGAGCTCGGCATAAGCGGACTGCCAGAGCAGGAAGTTGCTCAGCCGGTGCTCGCCCGAGGTGCGGATGACGAGATCGGGCTCGGGCAGCGTGCCGGTGAACAGCCGCGCGGCGAACAGTTCCGGCGTGATGGTTTCCGGATCGAGGCGGCCTTCGGCGGCGGCGCGGGCGAGCTCGCGGGCGGCGGAGACGATCTCCTCCTGGCCGCCATAGTCGAATGCGAAGGTGAGGCTGAGACCGCGATTGCCGGCGGTGCGGCCCTCCGCGTCCTCGATCATCGCCTTGATGTCGGTGGCGACGCGGCTGCGGTTGCCGATGATGCGCACGCGCACGCCGCGCCCGACAAGCTCGTCGAGATCGCTCCGGAAATAGGCGCGGAACAGGCCCATCAGCGCGCCGACCTCAGTGGCGGGGCGCTTCCAGTTTTCCGACGAAAACGCATAGAGCGTGAGGTTGGCGAGCCCGATGTCGCTGGCGGCGCGCACGATGCCGCGCACCGCGCTGACGCCGGCGACGTGCCCCGCCTGCCGCGGCAGGTGACGCTTGCGCGCCCAGCGGCCGTTGCCGTCCATGATGATGGCGACGTGCTGGGGCAGGCGTTCGGGCGGCGGTTGCGTCACGTCTCCCCTTACTCCTTGTGTCGTTAGCGCGGCCTTAGCGGCCCGCCTCAGACCTGCATCACTTCCTGTTCCTTGGCGTGCAGCGCCGCGTCGATGTCGCGGATATGCGCGTCGGTGAGCTTCTGGAGCTCGTCGCCCTGCTTGTGGTGCTCGTCCTGGCCGATCTTATGGTCTTTCTCGGCTTTTTTCAGGGCTTCCATGCCGTCCCGGCGCACATTGCGCACGGCGACGCGGGCGGCCTCGGCGTATTTGTGGGCGAGCTTGACGAGTTCCTTGCGGCGCTCCTCGTTCAGCTCGGGGATGGGGATGCGCAGGAGCTGGCCGTCGGTCTGGGGGTTGAGCCCCAGGCCCGCGTCGCGAATTGCCTTGTCCACCGCCCGGACCAAGCTCTTGTCCCACACCTGTACGGTCAATAGACGCGGCTCGGGGGTCGAAACCGTACCGACCTGCGACACCGGCATGGGGCTGCCATAGGCGTCGACCTTGACCGGATCAAGCAGGCCGGCGCTGGCCCGCCCGGTGCGGAGGCCCGCGAGTTCCGTCTTGAAGGTCGAGACCGCGCCGTTCATGCGGCGGTCGAGTTCGGCTTTGTTGTAGCTGTCCATGGCGGGCTCCTATGCGATCACCGTGGCGCGACCCTTGCCGGCCAGGACCGACGCAAGCGCCCCCTGATCGTGGATCGAGAACACGACGATGGGAATCCGGTTCTCCCGGGAAATGCTCACGGCGGATGCATCCATCACCTGAAGATCGCGCGACAAGACCTCGTGATGGCTGAGAGAATCGAAGCGTTCGGCCTTGGGGTCCTTCTTGGGATCGGCGGAATAGACGCCGTCCACCTGCGTGCCCTTGAGCAGGGCGTCACAGTTCATCTCCGCGGCCCGCAGCGCCGCCGCCGTGTCGGTGGTGAAGAAGGGATTGCCCGTGCCGGCGGCGAAGATGACTACCCGGCCCTTCTCCATGTGGCGGATGGCGCGCCGGCGGATATAGGGCTCGCAGACCGTGCTCATCGGGATGGCGGATTGCACGCGGCTGGCCACGCCCGCCCGTTCCAGCGCCGCCTGCATGGCGAGCGCGTTCATCACGGTGGCGAGCATGCCCATATAGTCGGCGGTGGCGCGGTCGATGCCCTTGGCGGCGCCGGAGAGGCCGCGGAAGATGTTGCCGCCGCCGATGACCATGCAGATTTCGGAGCCGGCGTCGATCGCTTCCTTCACGTCCGCCGCGTAGCCGTCGACCGTGGCCACGTCGATGCCATAGGACTGCGAGCCCATCAGGGACTCGCCGGAGAGCTTGAGCAGGACGCGCTTGTATTTGGGAGCAGATGCCATTGTCGCCCTTTTTACCACCCTCCCCTTGAGGGAGGGTCGACAATTTGCAAGCGGAGCGCAGCAAATTTCGGGGAGGGGGAGACTTTGCGCCGGTGCATGCCCCCTCCCCGAAAAGTGCGAAGCGCATTTTTCGACCCCCCCTCAAGGGGAGGGTGGAAGATCAGTCCTTGCCCGCCAGCTTGTTCACCTCGTCGGCGAAATCGCCGTCGGTCTTCTCGATGCCCTCGCCCACCTGGAAGCGGACGAAGCCCTCGATGGCGACGGGCGCGCCGAGATCCTTGGACGCCTTCTCCAGCACCTTCTGGACCTTGGTCTCGCCGTCCAGCACATAGGTCTGCTGGAGCAGCACGACTTCCTCGTAATATTTGCGCATGCGGCCTTCGAGCATCTTCTCGATGACGTTCTCCGGTTTGCCGGACTGACGCGCGACCTCGGCATGGATCGCCTTCTCGCGCGCGACGGTCTCGGCGGGGATGTGCTCGGCCACCAGCGCGATGGGCGCGGCGGCCGCGACATGCATGGCGAGCTGGCGGGCAAGCGTCGCGAGCTTGCCGGTGTCCGCCGTCGATTTCAGTGCGACCAGCACGCCGATCTTGCCCAGCTCGGGCGAGTCCGGGCTGGCGTTGTGCACATAGGTGCCGACGACGCCGGGGTTCACGGCCATCATGATCGTGCGGCGCACGCTCATGTTCTCACCGATCTTGGCGATCAGGGTCTTGAGCGTCGCCTCGACGCTGGCGCCGCCCATGTCTTTCGCGAGCAGCTTCTCGAGCTTGCCTTCGGCCTGGAGCGCCAGCGCGGCCGCGTTCTTCACGAAGCTCTTGAACTCGTCGTTGCGGGCGACGAAGTCGGTCTCGGCATTGACCTCGACCAGCGCCGCGGCGCTCGTGTCCGCGGCCACGCCGATCAGGCCCTCGGCGGCGACGCGCGACGCCTTCTTCGCGGCCTTGGAGATGCCCTTCTTGCGCAGCCAGTCGATGGCGGCTTCCATGTCGCCATTGGTGTCGGCGAGAGCGGCCTTGCAGTCCATCATGCCCGCGCCAGTCTTGTCGCGCAGGTCTTTCACCATGCTCGCGGTGACATTCGACATATCGGTTCTCCGATCAGGCGGTGGCGGAGGCGGCGGCATCCTCGGCCGGACGCAGGTCGGGCAGCACTTCGGCCTCGCCGGTGTCGATGCCGGTGTCTGCCTGGCCCTGCGACAGACCGTCGATCACCGCGCGGGCGACGAGGTCGCAATAGAGCGCCAGCGCGCGCGCCGCGTCGTCATTGCCGGGGATCGGATAGGCGATGCCGTCCGGGTTCGAATTTGAGTCCAGGATCGCGGCGACCGGGATGTCGAGCTTGCGCGCCTCGGCGACGGCGATGGCTTCCTTGTTGGTGTCGATCACGAAGAGGATGTTCGGCAGCCCGCCCATCTCCTTGATGCCGCCCAGCGAACGCTCCAGCTTGTCGCGCTCGCGCAGCAGGCCGAGGAGTTCCTTCTTCTTGAGGCCGGAGCTTTGCGCCGAGCCCAGCGTCTCCTCGATGGTGCGCATGCGCTTGATCGAGTGCGAGATCGTCTGCCAGTTGGTCAGCGTGCCGCCGAGCCAGCGGGAGTTGACGTAGTACTGCGCGCAGCGCTTGGCCGCGGCCGCGACAGGCTCGGACGCCTGGCGTTTGGTGCCCACGAACAGGATGCGTCCGCCGCCGGCTGCCACGTCGCGCAGCGCGACCAGGGCCTGGTGCAGCATCGGCACCGTCTGGGTGAGGTCCATGATGTGGATGTCGTTGCGCGAGCCATAGATGTAGGGCGCCATCTTCGGATTCCAGCGCTGCTTGCGGTGGCCAAAATGGGCGCCGGCTTCCAGGAGCTGACGCATGCTGAATTCAGGCAAAGCCATGACGGGACGTCTCCTTTACCGGTTGGCCAGACGCGCGGATCATCCCCCGAAGGAGACACCGGACGGCGACGGGAGAACACCTCCCGGAAGCCACCCGCGCGTGCGAGATGGCCGGGCTTATAGGGGTATGGGCAGACCCGCGCAAGCGGGCCTTGACGGGCGCGGGCGGGCGTGGCGAAACCGGGCCATGGACCAGAAAACACCCCGGAAAAGTCCGATCCGTCCCCAGATCCTCACCCTGCCCGCCAACGGCATCGCGGAGGTCTCCAAACTCGCCCTGGGCGAGCCGGATCTGATCCCGCTGTGGTTCGGCGAGAGCGACCTGGTTACCCCCGCCTTCATCCGGGACGCGGCCAAGACGGCGCTGGACGACGGCAAGACCTTCTATGTGAAGGCCCGCGGCATCGATCCCCTGCGCGAGGCCATCCAGGGGTTCCACCGCCGGACGGCGGAAGTCGGGATTCCGCTGGATCGCATCACGGTGCCCGGTGCCGCGATGATGGCAGTGATCTGCGCGCTGCAATGCGTGGTGGAGGCCGGCGACAATGTCGTCTGCGTATCGCCGGTGTGGCCCAACATCTTCCAGGCGGCGCAGATCTGCGGCGCCTCCATCAAGTTCTGCCGCCTCGACGAGGACTGGAAGGCCGGGCGCTGGCAGCTCGATCTTGAGAAGCTGTTCGCAGTGTGCGACGCGCGCACCAAGGCGATCTTCATCTCCTCGCCCAACAATCCCACCGGCTGGATCATGCCGCGCGACCAGCAGGTGGCGCTGCTGGAGTTCTGCCGCGCCCGGGGCATCGCCATCATCTCCGACGAGGTCTACGGCACGCTGGTCTATGACGGCGCGAAGCACGCGCCATCGTTCCTCCAGGTGGCCGGGGACGACGACGACGTGTTCGTCATCAACGGCTTCTCCAAGCCCTGGGCGATGACGGGCTGGCGGCTGGGCTGGCTGGTGCATCCGCTGAGGCTCGCCGAGCAGATGGGCATCCTCGCCATGGCCAACAACACGGGCGCCACGGTGTTCGCCCAATATGGCGGCATCGCCGCGCTGTCGCCGCAAGGCGACGCGTTCCGCGCCGAGATGCTGGCGCGCTGCGCGAACGGCAAGAGCGTCGTCGCGAAATTCCTGGGCGAGCAGAACCGCATGCGCTGGATCGAGCCGGAAGGCGCGTTCTACGGGTTCCTCCATGTCGATGGCATGAAAGACAGCCTCGGCTTCGCGCAAGGCCTCGTCCGCACCGCTCGCGTCGGCGTCGCCCCCGGCTCCGCCTTCGCGCCCGCCAGCGACACCGGCAGCGACGAATTCCTCCGTGTCTGTTTCGCGCAGGACGCCAAACTGCTCCAGACGGGGCTCGAGCGGCTGGGCAAGGCGATAGCCACGATTTGAAGGCGAGGTCGGCTACAAACTATATTTCGTCATGGCCGGGCTCGTCCCGGCCACCCATACCCGCGGTATTTACGGATAAACTGGAACCGCGATCTGGAATCTTGCCAACCAGGGATGGGAACAGATCAATCCAGTACGGGTTGGTTTTCTCGATCAAATTAATCTTCCATTCCCGCTTGTATTTCTTCAACAAGCTTTCCCGTCTGATCGCCGCTGTCATCTCGTCGTGACGTTCAAACCAAACCAATCGATGCACGCCATAGGTTTTCGTGAAACCGGGAGTCAGTCCTTCGCGGTGTTGGTAAACGCGGTTACGCAATTCGCTGGTGACGCCGATATAGATCGTTCCGTGACGACGACTTGCCATCCTATAGGCGGCAATCAGGATTTTGAATTGATCCCGCGACACCATGATCGAACACCGAGGCTATGGGTGGCCGGGACGAGCCCGGCCATGACGAAATAATTTGAGCAACGCGCGAGGTGGTTGGATTTCACACCGACTCCACCATCGCCACCCCGGGCAGGCTCTTGATCGCGTTGCGGATGACGCCGTTGATCAATTGCTTCTGCGGCAGCTTGATCTCGACCTCGCGGCCTTCGCTGGCCGGCACCACCAGCGTCACCAGGCCCTTGCCCGGCTTGTTCAATTGCCCGGCGATGGCGCCGAGAGGCCGCGTGTCCTCGAGATAGATGCGCAAGCCCTCGCCCGCGTCGGCCGCCGCCTTGTCGAGGTCGGCGATGGCGAGCGCGCGCAGCTTCAGCTCCTCGTCGATGGAGTCCGCGGCCACCGTGATCTGGATCGACTTGCCGGCCTCCAGCAACGGGCGCGCCGCCATCAGCACCTCCGAGAACACCATCACCTCGAACATGCCCGTGGCGTCGGACAGCGTGATGAAGCCGTAGGGCTGGTCGTTGCGGCCGCGGCGCTCCTGCTTGCGGATCACGGTTCCGGCCATCACGGCGCGGAAATTCGAGCGCCGGTCTTCCGAGAGCGCCGCGCTGGTGACGACGCCCAGCCGCTTGAGCGCGGCGCCATAGGCATCCAGCGGATGGCCGGAGAGATAGAAGCCGACGGCACTGAACTCCTCGGTGAGGCGCTCATGCGGCAGCCAGTCGCCGGTCGCGGCCAGCCGGATGTCCGCCGACGCCGCCGTCTCGCCGAACAGGGTGGACTGGCCGCTCTCGCGATCCTGCACGTTGCGCGTGGCGGCGTTGAGGATGATGTCGGACGACTCGACGAGCTGCCTGCGATTGGGCGACAGCGCGTCGAACGCGCCGGCGCGCACCAGGCTTTCGAAGGCGCGCTTGTTGACCAGCCGCGGATCCACCCGGCGGGCGAAATCCGCCACGCTGGCGAACGGCCCTTCGGCGTTGCGCTGCGCCACGACATGGTCCATCGCCTGCTTGCCCACGCCCTTCACGGCGGCAAGCGCGTAATAGATGACGCCCTTGTCCGCGTCACAGGCGAAACAGGATTCCGAGCGGTTGATGTCCGGCGGCGCGATGCGCACGCCCAGCCGCTGCGCCTCCTGGCGGAAGATGTTGAGCCGGTCGGTGTTGCCGATATCGAGCGTCATCGACGCGGCGAGGAATTCGACCGGATAGTTGGCCTTGAGATAGGCCGTCTGGTAGGCGACCTGCGCATAGGCCGCGGCGTGGCCTTTCGGGAAACCGTAGCCCGCAAATTTGGCGGCGAGCTCGAAGATCTGTTCCGCGACGCCGGAGAGGATGCCCTTTTCCCTGGCGCCCTTGAGGAAAACCTCGCGGTGCTTGGCCATTTCCTCGGGGATCTTCTTGCCCATCGCGCGGCGCAACAGGTCGGCCTGCCCCAGCGTGTAGCCGGCGAGACCGCGCGCGATGTTCATGACGTCTTCCTGGTACGTCATCACGCCGAAGGTCTCGCGCAGGATCGGCTCCATCGCGGGATGCAGGTATTCCGGCGCCTCGCGGCCGCGCTTGCAGGCGACGTATTTGGGGATCGAATCCATCGGGCCCGGACGGTAGAGCGCCACCAGCGCGACCAGATCGTTGATGTGGTCGGGCTTCATTTTGCGCAGGAGGTCGCGCATGCCCGCGCCTTCCATCTGGAATACGCCGACGCTTTCGCCGCGCGCCAGCATCTCGAAGGTGGCGTTGTCGTCGAAATCGATGCTTTGGGTGTTGACCGCGATGCCGCGGCGCTCGAGCAATTCCTCGGCCTTGGCGATCACGGTCAGCGTCTTCAGGCCGAGGAAGTCGAATTTCACGAGGCCGGATTTTTCCGCGTCCTCGTAGTCGAACTGCGTGACCGGCATGTCGGAGCGCGGGTCGCGGTAGAGCGGCACGATCTCGTCCAGCGGCCGGTCGCCGATCACGACGCCGGCAGGATGGGTCGAGGCGTGGCGATAGAGTCCCTCGATCTTGCCGACGATGGAGAACAGCCGTTCCACGCCGGGCTCGTTCTCGGCGAATTGCTGCAGGCGCGGCTCGGCATCGACCGCTTCGCTCAGAGAAATCGACTTGCCCGGTGGATTGGGAATCAGCTTGGCGATGCGGTCGACCAGGCCAAGCGGCATCTGCAGCACCCTTCCCACGTCGCGCACCGCCGCGCGGGCCTGGAGCGAACCCAGCGCGATGATGTGGGCCACGCGATCCGCGCCGTATTTGTCGCGGACGTAGCGCACCACTTCGTCGCGCCGCTCCTGGCAGAAATCGATGTCGAAATCCGGCATCGAGATGCGCTCGGGATTGAGGAAGCGCTCGAACTTCAGCCCGAAGCGCAGTGGATCGAGGTTGGTGATGTCCAGCGCCCAGCCGACCAGCGAGCCCGCGCCGGAGCCGCGCACGCCGACGGGAATGCCGCGCGCCCGCGTCCACTTCATGAAGTCCGACACGATGAGGAAATAGCCCGCGAACTTCATCTTGATGATGACGCCGAGCTCGAATTCCAGGCGCTCGCGATAGGCCTCCTCGCCGGCATGCATGCCATGCGCGGCCAGCCGGCGCTTGAGGCCGGCCTCGGCCTGCACGCGCAATTCGTCCTCGGTGGGCAGGCCGGATTCGGGCGAAAACAGCGGCAGGATCGGATCGCGCCGCTTCGGGCGGAAGGCGCAGCGGCGGGCGATCTCAACCGTGTTGGCGATCGCCTCGGGAAGATCGGCGAATTGCGTCTGCATTTCGGCCGGGCTCTTGAAGCGGTGCTCGCGCGTCAGCCGCCGCCTGCCCTCTTGCTGCGCGACGAAGGCGCCGTCGGCGATGCAGAGCAGCGCATCGTGCGCCTCATGCATGTCGGCGCGGCCGAAATGGACGTCGTTGGTGGCGACCAGCGGAATGTCCCTCGCGTAGGCCAGCTCCAGCAGCTTGTCTTCGGCGGCGCGCTCCTCGGGCAGGCCGTGACGCTGCAATTCGACATAGAGGCGGTCGCCGAAGATCGCATGCAGCGTGTCGAGCAGCGCCTCCGCTGCGGGCTGGCCGTCGACGATCAGCTTGTTCAGCGGGCCGCCGGGGCCACCGGTGAGCGCGATCAGTCCTTCGGCATGCTCGGCCAGGTCCTTCGCGGTGACATGCGGCCAGTCGCCCGGTTCGGCGCCGAGAAAGGCGCGGCTGAGGAGCTTGGACAAATTCCGGTAGCCCGCGTCGTTCTGCACCAGCAGCGGCATCAGCGGCGGCTTGGGGCGGGAGCCGCCCAGCTGCGGCGCTCCCTCCAGGTCGACGGAGATGAGCGCGCCGGCGATGGGCTGGATGCCTTCCTTCGCCAGCGTCTCGCTGATCTCGAACACGCCGAACAGGTTGTTGACGTCGGTCACCGCCACGGCCGGCATGGCGTATTCCTTCGTCAGCTTCGCGAGCTCCTTGGCGCGCAAGGCGCCTTCGAGCAGCGAATAGGCGCTCTTCACCCGCAAATGCACGAACGCGGCCGGCTGAGCCATGCCTTGATCCTTCCTCGATTCTCACCGGAACGACGCTAGCGCGCCGGGCCCGCCCATGGGGCCGCTTCCCGCGCCATCCACAGCTAGTGGATCAGCGTCACCGCCGCGACGGCCGACGCCAGCGCATAGCTGCCGGCGATGAACGCGATCAGGCCGAGACCGGCGGCTGCATCCTTGACCCAGAGCATCACTTCCTCCCGCGAAGTTGAAGAGGAATGTTCTTCTATCGTTCTCGTATTGTCAAGAACAAAACGGGATCGACATGTAGGGGTCGTCGGCATCCAAGGTACAACGCGCTGATTCGGCGTGTGGACTCAGAACGTTGCCCCCGAAGGCCGGCCCCGCTCCATCAGCCGTGTCTGGACCTCGGCCGATTCGTCCGTTTTGGTTACGCCAGGCACCAGCCCGGCGCGCTGAGCCAGGCGTTGTCGCTGTCCGTCGCGTCGCGGCGAAGCAGACGCGTGACGCCTCGGGGCGGCCCTTTCTCGAACGCGGCAAACAGCGCGCGTTCGCTCGCGGCGTCACGCCCGCCCTCGCAGGGAAAGATCGCCACGGCGGAAATCCATTTTGCGTCGAATCCCTCGCCTTTGCGCGTGATGCGGAACACCGCGCCCAACCGCGACGCTTCCGCCGGCGACTGGCTCGCGACGCCGAACGATGTATCGGTGGTCAGCGGCAGGATCAGCCGGCCGCCCGCCTTCAGGCGATCGAGCCAGATATCGGCGGGTCGCGTGGCGCCCGCATTCACGTAGATCACATCGGCCGGCGCGAACTCCGCCACCGTCCCGTCGCCCCGGACGATTTCGACATTGGCGCGCCCGGCAAGGTTCTCTCGCGCGCGCCCGGCCAAACCCTCGTCGAACTCGATGCCGGTGACTTTGCCTTCCGGCCCCACCAGCTCCGCCATGATCGCGGTGTAGTAGCCCGCGCCGGTGCCGATGTGGACGATGTGCTCGCCAGGCTCCACGCCGGCCTGGTTGAGCAGGTGGGCGTGTAGCGAGGGCTGGCCGTTGTTGATCCGCCGCTCCGGCACCAGGCCGACGAGATCGTCCGTGTAAAGATAAACCGGATCCGCCGCGGGCGTGGGCATGTAGGCTTGCCCGAAGCGGAAGATCTGCCACGGCCCCGGTCCGCAGAAATCCTCGCGCCGGACCGCCGCGTAGGCCGCCTCCAGCCGCGCATTCGTCACGCCCACGCCCGCCAGCACCTGCATCGCATAGGCCCGGCGCACCGCCGCCAGTTCCGCTTCCGTCATGTCCCACCACGCTGTTATTGTGTGTCGATAGACACACTCCCAAGAGTGTGTCATACCACACACCAGGAGGCCAGAGCGTGAAGCGTTTTTATCCCGCGGTGCTGGAGCGTGCCGGCAAGGGCGCGTTCGGCGTGTGGTTTCCGGATTTTCCCGATTGCGTGGCCGCGGGCGCGTCGCAGGAGGACGCCATCGCGCGGGCCGAGCACGCGCTCGCCCGCGCCATCGACGCGTGGAGCGAGCGCGACCGCCCCCTGCCCCAACCCTCGCCCGTCGAAACGGTGACGACGCCGAAGGGCTTCGTCGCCTTCATCCTGGTGGGCGTCGAGCCGCCCGATCCGTCGGAGCGGGTGAATGTCTATCTGCCCAAGAGCCTGATCGCCAAGGCCGATGCGCGCGCGGCGGAGCTCGGCATGAGCCGCTCCAGCTTCTTCGGCTTCGCGCTCAGCCTGGTGCTCGGGCGCGTCGGTGGTGGCTTCGGCCTCGCCGCCCGGCCGCGCGCGAAAGCAGGACGCATTGTCGTGACCGAACCGCCGAAGCGCCGGCGCTAATTGGAATGCGGGTTCTCTGCTTGACCGGCCACGCTGCCCCCGCAGCCTTGCCGGAGTTCCCGCAACTTGGCCGGCAATCTCTCGGGTCACGGCGCCAAACCCTTGCGGAACGATCCGGCTTCTCCCGGATTCTCACGATGAAGGATCGGTAATGTCCGGTGCCGCGTGCTAATTGATGGAATTGGATCTGGGGTTCGGCGAGCGCATGCATCCTGATCGTGGATATCGGCTGACAAATGCTCGTGGAGACCGTTCCGCCGAAGACCAGCATTGCTTGCACTGCACCGTCGTGTATAACCTACGATTGTATTTGAGTTAATTTGTGAGTTTGGCGCATCGCGACAGGAGGGGCTGGCGATGGGTGCTGTTGCATTCAACGCGTTTCGCCGTTTGCCGAAATTGCTGGCTGGGCATCTGCCGGACGCATTCAAGCTGTCGGCGCGTCACATGCACAACGCGGCGGCGCTCGCGGCCATTTTTGCGTTCGTAAGTGACGCACTGAGCCCGCTGTATCCCTCGATCGATTGGTCGCTCTTCATACTTGGGATCGTCGCAGCGATTGGAGCGTACCTCGCCGCGTCTATGGAGCGTCTGCATCCGAAATCCGCTGCGTTTGTCATCATGTTGTGTGGATCGACCAGCATTCTCTCCCTGGGGGCGCTTGCGTGGCATGCAATCGCCGGAGAAGGCCCAATTCCTCAGCTCATCGCGCAAGTCAGCAAGCTCGATGCCGACGCGCAACTGGCGGACAAGCACATCGAATATACCAGTTCGCTGCTCGACATAACGAACAAGGAAATCAAGCAGACCAATGAGAAAATCACGCTTCTCCTGAACTCTTTGGATGCCGAACAAAAATCCCGCCTATATCAAGTTAGCTTGACGGCCGGAATTTCCATACAAGTCGTCGTCATGCTGCAGAGCCACATCACTGCAAGCCCCATAGGCGCGGATCAGGCCAAAGCAAACGCGCTCTTGTTGCAGAACGCAGCACTGTACTCCAGTCTCGAACAGGCGCTCGCAGGCCTAAAGGCCACGGATTACCGCACCGCCGCCTTGCTGCACCAGGCCCGCGTGGCATTGGCGCAAGCCGATCTCGGCGACGCCAGCCGGTTGATCCGGGAAGTTGCCGCGATCAACAGCGGGTCGGCGCTCGCGCTGGCGGACATGGCGCGGGGCCGCGCCCTGGACGCATCGCGCGCCTTGCAGCGGGCGGCGGACGTTTCAAAGATCGCATTGCAGTACCGGGCCGCGGCGAACGATCTGCGCGATGCCTCGCGGCTTGCCGCGCCCTACGACCCTCGCCTCGCCTGGCAGTTGACGACCCAGCGAGCCGACACGCTCGTGCAGCAGGCCGATCAACTCGGCGATACCGCCGCGCTCGGCGAAGCCGCCGACGTCTATAGCGATGCCCTGTCGATGGTTTCGAAGAACCCTGGAGGCCAGGAGTTCATTCGCAGCCGTGACAATCTCAGCCAGGCCGTCGCGCGGCTCAATCAAAACCCCGCTCTGGCGGGGCGCCACCAATCTGCGATCGAGGCACTCAACAGGGCCGGTAATCCCATTGCTGCAGCCGGACCCAGCGGCGGCGCAAGCAGATGGACCCGCAACACAGCCGGGCCAAGCGAACTCAATCCCGGCGCCGTTCAAAAGACCGCGGGACCGGGCAGAAGCGCGGCGCCAGAAGCCTCGCGGAGCCGAGCGGACGAATTGATGCGCGCACAAAATCCCACGGTCGCAGGCGCGCGCCGTCACCGCGGATTGGCGTCGTCGCTGGCGACGACGGGAACAAATCCCGTGGCCCAGCCCACACCGGCACAGTCATCGGACGACGGCGGCTTTTTCGGGCGGATAAAAAAGTGGGTCGGCGGGGGCTCCTCGCAAACGGCAAACCAGCCCGCCGCGCAATCCGCGACAGGGGCGGCGGATACCCAGAATGCGCTCGCCAACCTCACCGGCGGCAAGCACGGCCGCAAAAATTCTCTCGGTTCGGCCACCACGCCTTCTCCATCGCTGGGTTCGACACCGACCTTCAAGAGCAAACACGCGAAAAGCAGCTCTAAATAGCCGGCGTTCCAGCCGAGGCACCCAGCTTGCCGCCGTCGAGCAGCTTGCCTTCGTGGAAGATGAGCGCGCGGTCCATTTTGGCGGCGAGCTCGAGATTGTGGGTGGCGATGAGCGCGGCGAGCCCTTCGTGGCGCACAAGGCGCACGAGCCCGTCGAACACGCCGGCGGCGGTGCGCGGGTCGAGATTGCCGGTGGGCTCGTCGGCCAGGAGCAGGCGCGGATGGTTGGCGATGGCGCGCGCGATGGCGACCCGCTGCTGTTCGCCGCCCGAGAGCTGCGACGGCCGGTGCTCCAGCCGCGCGGTCAATCCCATCAGGTCGAGCAGGCGGCGCGCTTCGGCGTCGGCGGCCTTGTAGCCCTTGCCCGCGATGAGCTGGGGCATGATGACGTTTTCCAGCGCGCTGAACTCCGGCAGCAGGTGGTGCGCCTGATAGACGAAGCCGATATGGTCGCGGCGCAGGCGCGTGCGCTCGGCATCGGGAAGCGCGGATGCCGCGGCGCCCGCGATGACGATCTCTCCCCCCGACGGCGCTTCGAGCAGGCCTGCCATGTGCAGCAGCGAGGACTTGCCGGCGCCCGACGGCCCGACCAGCGCCACGAGTTCGCCCGGCATGATCGCCAGGCTCACGTTGTGGAACACGTCCAGCGTGACCTGCCCCTGCGCGTAGCTGCGCGCCACGCCGGCGAGCCGCAGCGCTGCCTGGCCGAGCGCGTCACTCATAGCGCAGCGCCTCCACCGGATCGAGGCGCGCGGCGCGCCACGAGGGATAGAGCGTGGCCAGCAGCGACAGGCTCAGCGACATCGCCACCACCGCGATGACGTCGCCCGGCACCAGCCTCGCCGGCATGTGGGTGAGGAAATAGACTTCCGGATTGAAGACGTTGACACCGGTCAGCTTTGAGATCCCCACCTGGATGGGATCAATGAAGGCGCAGAACAGCAGCCCCAGCACCAGCCCGATCGCCGTGCCCACCACGCCGATGCTGGCGCCCGCGATCAGGAAGATGCGCATCATCGCGCCGCGCGTGGCGCCCATGGTGCGCAGAATGGCGATGTCGCCCGACTTGTCCTTCACCAGCATGATCAGGCCGGAAATGACGTTCAGCGCGGCCACCAGGATGATCATGGTGAGGATGAGGAACATCACGTTGCGCTCGACCTCCACCGCGCTGAACAGGCTGAGGTTCAAATCGCGCCAGGTCCGGATGCGGGCGTAGGGACCGGCCGCCTTCTGGAGCGCGTCGACCATCGCGTTGACGTTGTCCGGATCGGCAACCATCACCTGAAGGTTTGAAACGGCCTGCGGCAGGTTGAAGTAGAGCTGCGCCTCGTCCAGCGGCATGAAGATGACCGCGTTGTTGTATTCCGAGGCGCCGGAATCGAACGTGCCGGCCACGGTGTAGCTCTTCACCCGCGGCGTGGTGCCGAAGGGCGTGACGTTGCCCCGCGGCGCGGTGAGCGTGATGGTCGAGCCCGGGAAGAGCGCGAGCCGCTGGGCGATACCCTGGCCGATGATGACGGAATCCCCGCCCGCGAAATCCGCCAGCGTCCTGGGCGCGAGCGAAGCGGAGACAACGGACATGTTCCTGAGATCGGCCCGGCGGACACCGCGGATCTGCGCGCCCAGCGCCCCGCCATTCGCCGTCGCCAGCGCCTCGCCCTCCACCATCGGATAGACCGTGATCACGCCGGGCACGCCCTTCACGCGCTTGGCGATGGCGTCGAAGTCGGGAAGGCCGTGCATGCCGCCCTCGACGCTGGAATGTCCGGTGAAGCCCAGGATCTTCGCCATCAGCTCGATACGAAAGCCGTTCATCACCGCCATGACGACGATGAGCACCGCCACGCCGAGCGCGATGCCGGCGAGCGAGATCACGGAGATGACGGAGATGAAGCTTTCCTTGCGCTTGGCGCGAAGGTAGCGCAGCGCGATCATCCACTCGAACGGCGCGAACGCGCGGGTGGGCCTCGACGCGGCCGCGCCGCCCGCCGGCGCCGCGCCCCGCGTCCCGAAATGTGCGCGCTGCTCGGTCATTCAGGCCGCGAATTTCATCTTGATGCCCAGGGCGTGGATGACCTTGACGACGGTGCCAATCTTCGGATGGCCTTCACTGGACAGCGCCTTGTAGAGGCTCTCGCGGCCCAGGCCCGCCTTCTTCGCAATCTTGGCCATGCCCTTGGCGCGCGCGACCACTCCCAGCGCGTGCGCGATGAGCGCCGGATCGCCATCCTCGAAAACTGCTTCGAGGTAGTTCGCGATATCCTTTTCGGTCTTCAGATATTCGGCCGAATCGTATGGCCGGGTCTTCAGTTTCGCCACCGCTCACTCCTTGTCGCGCCTTTCCATCCCGCAATCCGGCTAACCACCGCGAAAATTCCGGTGTCTGGGCAACCTGGATCATTTGTATCCTAAAGGATACATTGGGTCAAGTCCCAAACCTGGTGACCACAGCCTCGGGGCTCATTTCTTCCTTCACGCCGGTAGCGCGGTTCTTGATCTCGACGAGGCCCTTCTCCAGCCCGCGCGGACCGATGACGACCTGCCAGGGCACGCCGATCAGGTCGGCGGAGGCGAATTTCGCGCCGGGCCGCTCGTCGGTGTCGTCGTAGAGCACGTCTTTCCCGGCGGCGGTCAATTTCCCATAAAGCACCTCGCAGGCCGCGTCGGTCCCGGCGTCGCCGCTCTTGAGATTGATCAGGACGATATCGAACGGCGCCACGGGCTCGGGCCAGACGATGCCCTTGTCGTCGTGGCTCGCCTCGATGATGGCGCCCACCAGCCGCGACACGCCCACGCCGTAGGAGCCGCCATGGATGTGCACGTCCTTGCCGTCCGGCCCGGTCACGACCGCCTTCATCGGCACCGAATATTTCGTGCCGAAATAGAAGATCTGGCCGACCTCGATTCCACGCGTCGACAGCCGCTTGTCCGCCGGCACCTCGGCTTCGAAGCGCGCCGGTTCATGCACGTCCGAGGTCGCGGCGTAGAGGCTGGTGCGCTGGCGCACGATCGGCTCGAGGTCGCCGTCGAAATCGATGTCCGCCGGCGGGATCGGCATGCCGAGCAGATCCTTGTGGCAGTGGACCTCGCTCTCGCCGGTCTCGGCCAGCATGATGAATTCGTGCGAGAGATCGCCGCCGATGGGGCCGGTCTCCGCGCGCATCGGGATGGTCGCGATCCCCATGCGCGAGAACGTGCGCAGATAGGCCACATACATCCGATTGTAGGAGCGCCGCGCCGCGTCCATGTCGAGATCGAAGGAATAGGCGTCCTTCATCAGGAATTCGCGGCCGCGCAACACGCCGAAGCGCGGGCGCATCTCGTCGCGGAATTTCCATTGCGTGTGGTAGAGATTGAGCGGCAGCGCCTTGTACGACCGGACATAGGCGCGGAAGATCTCCGTGATCATGTCTTCGTTGGTGGGGCCGTAGAGCATCTCGCGGTCGCGGCGGTCCTTGATGCGCAGCATCTCCGGCCCGTAAGCCTCGTAGCGCCCGGTCTCGCGCCACAGTTCCGACGGCTGAAGCGTCGGCATCAGCATCTCGATGGCGCCGGCCCGGTTCATCTCCTCGCGCACGATCTGCTCGATCTTGCGCAGAACCGCGAAACCCAGCGGCAGCCAGGCGTAGATGCCGGCGGCCTCCTGGCGGATCATGCCGGCCCGCAGCATCAGCCGGTGGGACACGATCTCGGCTTCCGAGGGCGTCTCCTTGAGGAGCGGCAGGAAATAGCGGGACAGGCGCATGGCGGACCGGGTGATTTGCTGCGGTGCACCTTTCTACGGAAAGGCTTGCGGAAGGGCAAATCGGGGGCCAATTCTGAGGCGGATTCGAC
This sequence comes from Rhizomicrobium sp., assembly GCA_050728855.1. Taxonomy (GTDB): domain Bacteria; phylum Pseudomonadota; class Alphaproteobacteria; order Micropepsales; family Micropepsaceae; genus Rhizomicrobium. Next base: position 25,559 of record JBOHKI010000035.1, read on the forward strand.
TCCCGGAGGCCTCATGACCGCCACCCGCCGCCTTCAGTTCGCCATCGGTCTTCTTCTGGCCCTGGCATTGCCGTTCTGTCACCGCTTCCTCACCGCGCCCTTCGCCGTGTTTGGCGCACGCTGGGGCGGCGAAGCGTTCTGGTGGGTGCTGCTCGCCATCGTCCTGCTCTATGTGCTGTTGGTGGAGCGCAAGCCGCTGTCGTCCATCGGCTACCGCAAGCCTGGCGCGATGGATTTGCTCCTGGGATTTGTCGCGGCCATAGCCGCGGTCTTCGGGATCGGCATCGTCTTCCAGTTCGTGCTCCCGGCGCTGCATATGTCGGTCGACCGTCAGATGGGCGCCGTGGCGATCGCGCCATTCCTGTTCCGGGTCGCGCTGGTGACCCGCGCGGCATTCGTCGAGGAGACGCTGTTCCGCGGCTATGGTTTCGAGCGCATCGCGGAGTGGACTGGAAATCCTGTGCTCGCGGCACTGGCGACCTGGGTGCTCTTCACCATGGCGCATCTCACCTCATGGGGCTGGGCACAGGTGATCATCGCGGCCTGGGGCGGATTGGTGCTCACGTTGCTCTATCTGTGGCGGCGCAATCTGTGGGCCAACATCCTGTGCCACTGGCTGACGGACGGAACGGCCTTCCTGCTGATGCCGGCGCTGGCGCATCACGGCTGAGGGACGCCGCGGCACGTTGCCTTAGTGCCCCACGGCCACCATGCCTTGGAAGGGCACCTGGTCTCCCATGGCGTCGATCAGCGATTTCACGTCGATGGGCGGCGGGGCGTCGATGCCGGAGCCTTTCACGTGCTCGTTCAGCTCGGCGATGTTGAAGCCCATCTGCGCGTCGTAGGTGCGGTCGGGCTGGTTGCGCAGGCGCTGCTCGGCGGCATACCAGCGCCCCTTGTCCTTGCCGTCCGGGCAGCTCGCGCGCTCGTCGCCGTCCGCGCCCCAGCGCAGCTCGATGCAATGATAGGGATCGAATGACATCTTGAAGAGCCGATGCATCATGTCGTCATAGGTCATGGTCACCGGGCGCTTGCCGGAGCTCAGATAGGTTATGGTGCAGGCGTCGCTCTGCTCCTGATAGGCCTGCTGCAGATCGGCTTTCAGGAATTCGCCGTCATAAGCGATGCGGGGATCGCGCTTGATCCACAGCCCGATCATCTCCTGCATGTCCTTGTAGAACTGCGCCGCCGCCGTCTTGATGCGGGCGTCGCGCGAGGGCGTGGAATAATCCTCCCAATCCTTGTTGTCCGAACCGTAGATATTGTCGGGCAGGCGGGAGGGATGTTCCTTGTCGGGATAACCCTCGGACACCGCCTGGTCGACGAACTGCGCCCGGTCCTTCAAATCGTTGCACAAGGTCTGCATCGTGACCTTGAGCTCGTAGATCGGATTGAAATCCATCTTGCCGCCGGAGATAGCGACGCGGGCGTATTCGTAGAAGCCCAGCGCCGTGCCGTTGTAGGTGTATTTCGCCTTCAGCGGATCGCCCTTGGGATTGGCCTCCGTGCCGACATACTGGACCAGCGAATAGTCCGCGATCTGGCTGTTTTCGGCATAGGCCATGTGGCCTCCCAGCAGATGGCCGCTCGCGTCGCGATGCGCGCCCACCAGCTTGAACGGCCGCCAGTTCTTGAAGCCGCCGCCAAGCCGCGCCGGACTGCGGCCGAACTGCGCGCCATAGACGCTGCGGCTGATCGAGAAATCGGGGTGCGCGTCCATATAGTAGACGCGGCCGTGATCGTCGACCTTGTAGACGATGCCGACATGGCCGTTGACGTCGTAGACGATGGTGCCGGGATGGATGGAGCCCGGCTGCAGCGCGGGCGAGTAGAAATCGGACAGCACCCCGCCTTTCTCGCCCGCATCGGTGCGGTAGGTGCCCGAGAACACCGTCTCCAGCATGCCCACGATCTCGTGCGGAGCATCGATGCCGCTGCCGCGGTCGATCATGTCGTGGCGCGAGGTCGCGCGGTTGGCGGTCTTGGTATAGCGCAAGTCGCCGCCCTCGCCCGACACGCCGTTGACGAACGACATCGGCAGCCCGTTCTTCCACGCGTAGTAGGCGCGCAGCAGATAGGGCAGCTTGGCGCAATCCACGTCGATGTCGACGAAGTGCTGGTCGGACTTGCGGTAGGGATTGGCGGCGTTCCTGAGACAGCTCTCGGAGGACGAACAGTCCGTCTCGCCCAGCGCCTGGACGAAGCGGCCGAATCCGGCCTCGTCTTCGGCGGACCAGTGATCCCTTGTCACGCGCCAGGGCGCGGCGGATGCCGGCGCGGCGAGCATCAGGCTCGCGATGCCCACAAAAACCCAGGAAAACCGACGCATCGCGACCCCTCCGGCCCGCCAGCGTTCCGTTTCGGCGCGCTCCAGTCAAGGGTTGCATTCGCCGTGGTTACCGCCGGACGCTCCCAGCGGGGAACTTCATGAGTCGGCCATGCTCGACAGACTGTTCGGCCTCAAAGCCGCCGGAACCGATACGCGCCGCGAATTGGTGGCGGGGGCGACGACGTTCCTGACCATGGCCTACATCATGTTCGTGAACCCGAAGATCCTGGGCGCGGCAGGGCTCGACCAGAACGCGGTGTTCGTGGCCACGTGCCTGTCCTCCGCGCTCACCTGCCTCGTGATGGGTCTCTATGCGAACCTTCCCATCGCGCTGGCGCCGGGTATGGGGCTCAACGCCTATTTCGCGTTCACCGCCGTGCCGTCGCTCGGCGGCGACTGGCGGCTGGCGCTGGGCTGCGTGTTCCTGTCGGGCATACTGTTCGTGGCGATCTCGCTGACGCCGGCGCGCGAATGGCTGATCAATTCCATACCGAAAAGCCTCAAGCTCGCGATCGCGGCGGGAATCGGATTCTTCCTGGCGCTGATCGGCTTCGAGAACGCCGGCGTGATCGCGGCGAGCCATGACACGCTGGTCCAGCAGGGCGTGCTGACCGATCCCAGGGTGCTGATCGCGGCGGCTGCGTTCGTGCTGATGGCGGCGCTGGCGGCGCGGCGGATCGTCGGCGCGGTGCTGATCGGGATCGTCGCCGCCACAATCGCGGCCGTCGCGCTCCATTTGGAACCCGTCCCCGCCCTCGCTGCCCTTCCGCCGTCGCTGGCGCCGACACTTCTGCAGATGCGCATCACCGGCCCGTGGGAATTGATCGCCACCGCGACGCTGGTGTTCCTGCTGATCGACATGCTGGACACCTCCGGCACGCTGGCAGGCGTGGCGCATGAAGCGGGCCTGCTGGACGAACGGGGCCGCCTGCCCAACGCGCGCCGGGCACTGGCCGCCGACGCGCTGGGCACGATGATCGGCGCGGCGCTGGGCACCTCGCCTGTTACGGCCTACATCGAGAGTGCAACCGGGGTGCAGGCGGGCGGACGCACCGGGCTGACCGCCGTCATCGTCGCCCTGTTCTTCCTTCTCAGTCTGTTCCTGGCCCCGCTCGCGGGCGCGATCCCGGCCTATGCCACCGCACCGGCCCTGCTGTTCGTCGCGGCGCTGATGGTGAAGGGCTTCGCCGGCATCGACTGGAGTGATCTTACCGAGGCCGCGCCCGCGCTGATCACGGCGCTGGCCATCCCCTTCACGTTTTCCATCGCCGCCGGCATGGGGCTGGGCTTCATCGCCTATGCCCTGATCAAGATCAGCGCCGGCCGCTGGCGCGAGGTGAACGCGGCGGTCGCCGTGATCGCGCTGGCCTTCGTGGCGAAGATCGCGCTGGCATAGTCAGAGCTGAAGAATACCCGTGGCGATCAGGGCGTAGAACGCGATCCACGCGACCGTCGCGATGCCCGTCGACAGAGCCATTTTCAGGAGGATGCGCGGGTTCCTGGGCGCGCCGGTTTCGGGATCAACTTCGCCCAACCCCACGGGGAACAGGCAGAACAGCGACAGGAACCAGGCGATCGCGAAGGCGCTGAGCAGGACGGCCCAGTGGATGGCGAGCGTGGTCACGCCTGTTCCAGTTCGACCAGCGTGCCGACGAAATCCTTGGGGTGCAGGAAGATCACGGGCTTGCCATGCGCGCCGATGCGCGGCTCGCCGGTGCCGGTGATGGTGGCGCCCATCTTCTTCATCTGGTCGCGCGCGACATAGATGTCGTCCACCTCGTAGCAGACGTGATGCATGCCGCCGTTGGGGTTCTTTTCTAGGAACCTGGCGATGGGCGAATTGTCGCCCAGCGGCTCCAGAAGCTCGATCTTGGTGTTGCCCAGATCGACGAACACCGTCGTCACGCCATGGTCCGGCTGCGGCACCTCGCCCGACACCTTGGCGCCCAGCGTGTCGCGATAGACCGCGGCGGCCTTCTTGATGTCCTTCGTCGCGATGGCGACATGGTTGAGACGGCCGATCATGTTTTCCTCAATCCCATGGGCGTCATGGTCCGCGACTGCGGGCCACCCAGGTGACGCCGCACAGATGGTGCGAATTCCCGCCCAGTCATATTCTTCACCGCAGGACCAGATTGCAACTGGATGGCTCGCAGTCGCGGGCCATGACACCGAATATGGATCCGCCCCCTCCCCCCTACGTATCGGGCAGGATCACGATCTGGAGCGTGTCCACATGGGCCGGCGCGCCGCTATTGAGCGTGGCGGTGACGTGGGCGAAGCGGTCCGAATAGGCGAAATTGTAGGCCTGCGACAGCGGCGCCATGGCGCCCGCCCAGCGATTGTAGTTCAGCGGATTGGCCGGCTGCAGCTTGCCGAAATACTGGCTCAAGACCTTGGTGTTGTACCATTGCGAGCTCGGCATCTTGCCGACAGGCGTGCCTGAGGCGCTCACCGTGCTGCCCACCGCGCCGATATTGAGGCCCGAAAGCAGGTCGCCCGTGATCCAGCCATAGACATCGTTGAGCGGATTGGAGGCCTTGCCGCCGTCGATGGAGAACAGCGGGTTGGCGCCATAGATGCCGTCCGGCGCGGTCAGCTGCGCCTTGGTGTAGAGCAGCGTGTGATTGCCCACCACGGTGCCGTTGCCCTTGAGCGTGATGTTGAGGCCGGCATCGATGGTGGCGTTGAAGGTGTAGTCCTGTCCCTGCGTCTGCGGCGTGGCGAAGGGCGGCGTGCCGGAGAAGTGGCCGGCGATGGTGGCAATGGTGCCGCCATTGGCCGGGCCGTAGGTGTTGGCCAGGTATTTCAGATAGGTCGTGAAGTCGTCATAGGGCGAAGCCGGCAGGCCGGGAGGCGGCGGATAGACGCCGGGCCCTATCGCGCGCGCGAAGGCGTTCGTGCCCTGCGCTCTCACGACGGCCGCGTTCGCGGGATTGGTGAGACCGCCGAGCGCGGCGATCACGGCGTTGCTCGTGCTGGGTCCCGCCACCGAACCCACCAGCGTTCCGCCGGTGCCGCCGGAATAGACGTTGAGCGCGAGCGGAATGGCGAAGTAGTCGATGGAGGTGGTGTCGGCGACGTCGGCGGGCGCGCCGGTATAAGTCAGCTCCATCTTGTCGTAGCGCAGGTAGTAGTTCGGATCGCTTGCGCTCACCGGGCTCGGCTCGTAACCCGCCCGCTGGAACGTCCAGGGCGTGTTGTAGCAGAAGTACATGCGGCCGCCGCCGATAAGCGTGGCGCTGATGCCCTTGCTGAGCGTGTCCAGCGTGTACCAGCTCGGCGTGCCGTATGTCGAAATGGAAACCGGCGCGCCGGTGGCGGCGTTGGTGGCGTTGAGCGCGGACTGGCCCACGAAGCCGGTGTAGATCTTGTTGTCGGGTAGGCCGGACTTGTTCTGGAAAACGATCTTGAGCGGCGGCGCGGTCATCGGGCTCTCCAATTTGATTGAGGGTTCGCAAGGCGTCCCACGTAAGGACGCCGGGAAGACAACATCGTGAACGCTCGCGGGGCCTGTCGCGCGGCAATATCAGACCCAGACAATCTCCACCTTCGTCACGGGCTTCTTGCCCCAGGCGTCGTTCGCGGCTCTCCGGGCGGCGCGGCGGACCTGTTCCTTCAGCGCCTCGTCGTCGCCTTTCTTGGGATTGTAGCGCCGGACGGTTTCCTCCACCGCGTTGCGAACCGGCTCGTGCACCGCTTCAGGGATACCCTCGAGGAAGATCGCGGCGTCGCCCGCGAGGCGGCCTTTCTGGTTCAGGGGCAGCGTGACGCCGATGAACCAGGCGAAGGCCATCGC
>JBOHKI010000036.1:0-31432 GCA_050728855.1 Rhizomicrobium sp.
GGTGGAGCTCAACCGCGGGCTGGCCTCCGGTGAGGTGGGATTGTCCTACTGGCAGGACCGTATCGCCGCGCTCAACGCCTCGGTGCCGGTGGGCGAGGTGATCCGCTATCTCGACATCGACCGGCTGAGCGCGCATTTCGCCTACAGGACGAAACTCGCCGACGCCGCCAGCCTCCATTTCCCCAGGCGCATCGAGGCGAACGGAATCGCGCGGCCATGGTTCATGCGGGTGTTCGCGATGCGCGAGGGCGGCGCCATCATCCCGCACGCCCACAACAATATGGTGTCGGCGCATCTGGTGGTGCACGGCAATTTCCACGCCCGCACCTTCGACCGCATCCGCGACGAACCGGATGCCGCAGGCCCCGGCGCGGTGGTGCTGCGCCGGTCCATCGACCGGCTGATCGGACCCGGCGAGATCATCACCATGTCGGACGACCGGGACAATTCGCACTGGCTGGTCGCGCAGCGCAACCGCAGCATGACCTTCGACATCGGCATGGTGAACATCAGCGCCACGCGCACCTACAAGATCGCCGCCAACGACTATTCGATGATCTACCTCGACCCCACGCCCAAGCCGGACAGCGACGGCCTGATCCACGCCCCCGTGCTGACGTTTGACGAGGCGGCGAAGAAGTTCGCGGGTTAAGCGGCGATCAGATCGAGGCGCTTCTCGACGCGTTCAAGGCGCACTTCAATGCGATCGAGACGCTGGTCGAGCCGGGCGATATCCAGCCTCATGGTCGCGACTTGCTCTTCGACAGAGCCAAGACGCGCCTTTATGCCCCGCAAATCCTCGACGATGCCGTCCAGCCGCGCGTCGATGCGGCGCAGATATCGCAGGACAAGGCTGTCGGGCTCGTCGGACATGGCTAATGTTTACATTAGTCCACGAAGAAAAGCAATGGTAAACCTTAGTACACCCGCGCCTTGGGCGGGATATACTCTACGTCGTTCGTCAGCGTGTAGGTGTGCACCGGGCGGTAGTCGAGCCGCGCCCAGCCTTTGTCGTCGAGCCAGGCGAGGGTGTGCTTCATCCAGTGTTCGTCGTCGCGCTTGGGGAAGTCCTCGCGGGCGTGGGCGCCGCGGCTTTCCTCGCGCGCCCAGGCGCCTTCGATGGTCACGATGGCCTGCTGGATCAGGTTCACGAACTCCAGCGTCTCCACCAGGTCGGAATTCCAGATCATCGAGCGGTCGTGAACGGAGATATCCCCGATCCGGGCATAGATCGCGTCGATGCGCTTCTTGCCGCTTTCGAGCGCGTCCCTGGTCCGGAACACGCCGGCGTCTTCCTGCATGGCGAGCTGCATGTCGCGGCGCAGCCTAGCCGTCGGCGTGCCGCCCCTGGCGTTGCGCAGCGCGTCGAGCCGGGCCAGCGCCGCGTCGCCGGCGCCCTTGGGCAGGTCGGGATGGTGGCTGTCCGGCGCGATGGATTTGGCGCATTGCAGTCCCGCTGCCTTGCCGAAGATGACGAGGTCGATCAGCGAATTGGAGCCCAGCCGGTTGGCGCCGTGCACCGAGACGCAGGCGCCTTCGCCCACCGCCATCAGCCCGCGCACCACGGTGTCGGGATTGCCGTCCTTCAGCGTCAGCGCTTCGCCGTGATGGTTCGTGGGAATGCCGCCCATGTTGTAGTGCATGGTCGGCAGCACCGGGATCGGCTCCTTGGTCAGGTCCACGCCCGCGAAGATGCGCGCGCTCTCGGTGATGCCGGGCAGCCGCTCGTGCAGGATCTTGGGATCGAGGTGGGAGAGGTGCAGGAAGATGTGGTCCTTCTTCGGGCCCACGCCGCGGCCTTCGCGGATTTCGATGGTCATGGCGCGGCTGACCACGTCGCGCGAGGCGAGATCCTTGGCGTGCGGGGCATAGCGCTCCATGAAGCGCTCGCCTTCCGAATTGGTGAGATAGCCGCCTTCGCCGCGCGCGCCCTCGGTGATCAGAACGCCCGCGCCGTAGACGCCGGTGGGATGGAACTGGCCGAACTCCATGTCCTGCACGGGAAGCCCCGCGCGCAGCGCCATGGCGTTGCCGTCGCCGGTCTGGGTGTGCGCGCCGGTGCAGGTGGCGTAGATGCGGCCGAAGCCGCCGGTCGCCAGGATCGTCTTGTGGGCGCGGAAGCGGTGGATCGTGCCGTCGTCCAGGTTCCACGCCATCACGCCCACGACCGCGCCGTCATCCATGATGAGGTCGAGCGCGAAATACTCGACGAAGAAATTCACCTCGTGCTTGACGCACTGGCCGTAGAGCGAATGCAGGATCGCGTGGCCGGTGCGGTCGGCGGCCGCGGCGGTGCGCTGGGCGATGCCTTCGCCGTAATGCGAAGTCATGCCGCCGAAGGCGCGCTGATAGATGCGCCCGTCCTCCGTGCGGCTGAACGGGACGCCGAAATGCTCGAGCTCGTAAACCGCTTCCGGCGCGTTCTTGCAAAGATATTCGATGGCGTCCTGGTCACCCAGCCAGTCCGACCCTTTCACGGTGTCGTACATGTGCCAGCGCCAGTCGTCCTCGCCCATGTTGCCGAGCGCGGCGGCGACGCCGCCCTGCGCGGCCACCGTGTGGCTGCGGGTGGGGAACACCTTGGTGATGCATGCCGTCTTCAGGCCCGCGGCGGCGCATTCCAGCGTCGCGCGCAGCCCCGCGCCCCCGGCACCCACGACAACGACATCGAACGTATGGTCGGTGATGGGGTAGGCGGTCATGCGATGGCGATCCTCAGAAGCGCGATGATGCAGGTGACGCCCACGAGAATGGCAAACCCGCGGTTGAGCAGGATGAGGGCGATCTTCATCCCCGGCCCCGCGGCGTAGTCGTCGATCACCGACTGAAGGCCGATCTGCATGTGATAGAGCAGGATGACGATGAAGATGCCCATCAGCGCCGCGTTGAGCGGATGCTGGAAGAAGATGTCGACCTCGAAGCCCTGCGCGCCGACGAAATGCAGCGCCGAGACGACGAACCAGATGGAAAGCGGGATCAGCGCCACCGCGGTGATGCGCTGGCGCCAGAAATGCTGCGTGCCGGAATGCGCCGCGCCCAGCCCCTGGACGCGATGAAGCGGGGTCTCCAGGCTCATGGCATCATCTCCGACTGCCGGAAGGCATAGGCGAACAGGCCCACGGCCAGGAGCAGCGACAGCGTGTAGACCAGCACGCCGGTCTTGTTGGCGGTCGGCACGGCGAATCCGTAGCCCAGATCCCAGGCCAGATGGCGGATGCCGTTGAGCAGATGGAAGGCGAGCGACCAGACGAAGCCGAACAGCACCAGCCAGCCCAGCGGATTGGCCGCTGCCTTCTGGAACATCGCATAGGCTTCCGGTCCGCTCGCCGCCGCGATCAGCCACCAGGCGAGCAGCAGCGTCCCGGCCGCCAGCGCCATGCCGGTGACCCGGTGCGTGATCGAGGCCGCCATGGTGACTTGCCAGCGATAGACGGTGAAGAACGGGGAGAGCGGGCGTTCCTGCGAGCGTCCCTGCGGTGTATCCGCCATGATATCCTTGCGCCAGAAAGGGAAATCGGGGCCAAGTTTAGAAGCGTACCCGCCCCAGTCAACACACGGTTCGTCGCACGGACTGTGCGCTGACGGTGCGCTCGGCAGACATCGGACAAATCGCAACGGATCGAATCACCCGTCCGGATCCCGCCACGATGCGGGGCGGCCGCGCAGGTGCCGCGATTCGCCATGGCTCACTTTCCAGGTCATCCGGCGGGCGTATGCGGGCCGCCACGCATTCGCATCGTTTCAATCTCCAGCCTCAGCGCAGACGCGTCGATGGCACCGCGATAGAGCTTTTTGAGGTATTCGTCTCCAGCCTTGCCATACCGGCTGTTCAGCAGAAAATAGACCCCGGTGGCCGAGCATGCAGTCCAGATGCCGAGAACATCCGGCATGTCCGTTTCCCGTCCCAGAACGGCAAGACCGGCGTGAAGGATGCCTGCGAGGATCATTCCCATCGACAAGCCGACGCGCATGATCTGGACGTCTTCGTGCCGCTGGGGTTCGACGAAGATATCGGGATAGAGCGAAGGGTACAGCAAGCCTTGCATGTACCATTTTCTTTCATTCAGCCGGCGCTCGGCGGGCTTCCGGTCCTTCGGTGTCAGGGCGGACGATGTCGCGTCCAGTTCGACATACATTTCGTCATGGCGCATCCGGTGCGGCGGCGCTGTACCCGATCCGGCCTCGCTCCCGATTTCCCACCAGGCCGGGCAGTAAAGCGTTGTGTTGTCATTATCGTGCCTTGGGCGCGCGACGTTGCGTCCAAACAGCTTGGCGGATTTGACATAGGCCGTGAAAAGCGAATTTGAAACGCCGATCCCCAGCGCATACAGGGCGTTTCCCGCCATGTAGCAGGCCGTCAATGCGGCCAAAATCAGGAGCCACGGTGGATTCGAATTCAGAAATTTCCAGCTTTGGTCGAAAAAAATGAGGGCGGCGAAGATCGTTCCGGGCAGCATGTAGCCGAATATGTCGCGCAGGAGCACGAAACTCTTGAGAAGATATTTGACGATTTCAACTGCGGCGTTCACGCTTTGAGTATAGAGGCGTATTCATCAAGTGTATACATGAGCAATGAGAGGCATTGACTTGAGCACTATTTCCTTTTGTTTCCGACGAGATCCCGGTCCCTGTGGGTGCGCTCAATCGCCCTCGTGCGCGCGGGCTCGATCGCGGCGCGCTTTGCGGTCTCGGTGCGCGCGCCGATCCAGATATCGAAACCTGCCGAATACTGATCCCCGCGAGCGCGGAAATATTCCGGCCGATCACCGGCAATGCTAGGCTCGGCCCTGGCTGACGGGGCAATCGTCAATGGCGGGTGGCGCGGGCGAAAAGCCCTGGCAATGGACTGTTTCCGCACGCGAATCGGCGGCGGTGGCGCTGGCCGTGCCGATCCTGCTGTCGGTCGCGCTGTGGAACGGGTTTCCGATAATTTTCTACGACAGCGGCGCCTATCTGCTTCAGGGCCTGGGCGGGGCGTTCGTCGAGGAGCGCTCGCCGGTCTATTCGCTGTTCCTGCCGCTGACGCTGGCGCCGCTGAGCCTGTGGCTGACGGTGATCGCCCAGGCCGCGATGACGGCGTTCGTGATGGCGGAGACCGCGCGCGTGCTGGCGCCGCGGATGCGCGTGAGCGTGTTCCTCGCCATCGCGGCGGCGCTGGCGGCCGCCACCGGCCTGCCGTGGTATGCCGGCCAGATCGAGCCGGACTGCTTCACCGCCGTCCTGGTGCTGGCGTTCTACCTGCTGCTCTTTCATTCGCGGACATTGTCGCGCGACCGGCGCATCGCGCTGTTCCTCATCGCGGCGCTCGCCATCGCGTGTCATCCCTCGCATCTGGTGCTGGCGGCGGGGCTCGTCGTCGCGGCGCTGCTCTACCGGCTGCTGGCGCGGCGCGGCGCGCCCGACTGGCCGCGCGCCCATCCGGCGCTGCCGGTATTGAGCCTCGCGCTGGGCGTGATCCTCATCCTCGCCGCCAATTTCGCCTACACCGGCCAGGTCTTCATCAGCCGTGCCGGGCCCGTCTTCGTCTTCGCCCGGCTGGTGCAGGACGGCATCGTGATGCGGCTGCTGGAGGACACCTGCCCGCAATCGCATTACCGCCTCTGCGCCTACAAGGACGACTTGCCGCGCACCGCCGACCAATGGCTGTGGGACAAGTACACGCCGTTCAAGGAGCTGAAGGGCTTTGCCGGAACGACGGCCGAGTCCGAACGCATCATCTTCGATTCCGTGAAGCGCTATCCGATGATGCATTTGCGCACCGCGCTGGCCGACACCTGGCGGCAGTTCGGCGAGTTCCGCACCGGCGACCAGCTCGAGCCGCAGGAATGGGCGCTCTATCCCACCTTCAAGGCCTTCGTGCCGCGCCAGGTGGACGCCTACATGTCCGCCCGCCAGCAGAGGGGCGAGTTCGATTTCGACCGGTGGAACGCGGTCCATGTCCTTGTAGGCTGGACGTCCATTGCCATGATCGCGTGGCTGCTCGCCTTCTTCCTGCTCACCGGCCGCCACCGGCAGACGGTGTTCCTCGGATTCGTCCTCGTGGCGCTGGTGGGCAATGCCGCGGTGTGCGGCGCGCTGTCCAATCCGCACGACCGTTATCAGTCCCGCGTGGTGTGGATCGCGCCCTTCGCGCTGGCGGTGTCCGCGGTCCGCTGGCGTCACGCGATGCTCAAAGTCTAGCGCGCGCCCGGCTGCTTTACGGCGCGGCAGTTCAGCGGGCATTGTGGCGGCAGATGCCCCGGGGCCACGAGGCCATGGACGAAGCGCACGTCAGGGTCACGCACGCGCCTGCCGCGGCCTGGCGGCGCTGGCTGGCGATGCCGCTTTCGGCGCCGTCCGCCGAGGCGCTGGCGATTGCGCTGCTGTGCCCCGTGCTGCTCGGTCCCGGGCTCGTGAATGGCGCGCCGTTCGTGTTCTACGATACCGGTGCTTACCTGGTGCAGGGCCTCGGCCATGTCTTCATGCCGGAGCGCTCGGCGGTCTATTCGCTGTTCCTCGCCGCCGCCGGCGCCCGGTACAGCCTGTGGCTCGCAGCGATCGTGCAATGCCTCGTCACGGCATTCCTGATGACGGAGCTCGCACGCGCCCTCCGGCCGCGAATGCCGGTCTGGGCGCTGGCCGCGACAGGCGTGGTCCTGGCCGCCATCACCGGCTTGCCGTGGTATGTGGCGCAGATCGAGCCGGACTGTTTCGCCGCGGCCACCGTGATCGGCCTCTATCTCCTGCTCTTCGGCGGCGCCGAACTGGATGCCTGGCGGCGGCTTGCCGTCGTTGTGTGCACCGCGCTTTCCGTCGCCGCGCATCCGTCCCATCTGGCGGTCGCGGCCGGGCTCGTGCTGGTCGTGGCGCTGACGCGGCTGCCGCCGGTCCGCCGCATTCTCGGAGCCGGCTTCCCGCGCGCGCGGCTGGCGGCGGCATCGATCGGCGTCGCCGCCGCCATCGCCACGATCTTCGCCTGCAACTACGCGCTCAGCGGCGGGATTTTCTTCAGCCGTTCCGGCGCGGTGTTCCTCATGGCGCGGATGATGGAGGACGGCCTCATCAAGCCCGTGCTCGACGAGACCTGTCCGGTCTCCGGCTACAGGCTGTGCCCCTACCGGAACAACCTCCCGGCGCGCGCCGACACCTTCCTGTGGAAGACCCGGCAGAGCCCGTTCGAGAAGCTGGGCGGCTTCAACGGGCTCGAAGCGGAGTCCGCCGCGCTGGTGGGCCAGAGCCTCGCGCGCCGGCCGCTGGAAAATCTCGGCTACGCGCTGGGCAACGGGCTGCTGCAGTTCGTCTGGTTCCAGACCGGCGACGGCATCGTCAAGCAGATCTGGGTGAGCAAGCGCGCGTTCCATCGCGCCATCCCGCAACCGGCCGACCGCAACGGCGACGATGCCGACTGGCGCGAAAGCACATTGCGCTTCCTGCCGCTCAACCTGATCCACATCCCCGTCGGGTTCCTGTCCCTGGCCGGGCTCGTCATCCTGCTGCGCCACGCCAGGCGCGCGCGAAGCTGGGCGGGCGGATTGCTTCCCGCCTTCATCCTGCTGGCGCTGCTGGGCAACGCGTTCGTCTGCGGAGTCTTTTCGGCGCCGCACGGCCGCTATCAGTCGCGCGTGATCTGGCTTTCGACCTTCGCGCTCGTGCTGGCCGCCTGGCCCCGGATCGAGGCGCGGATCGGGGAAGCCGCAAACCGGCGCGCGGCGCGGGGATAGCATCCGCGCCGTCCTTGCGACTCCTCTCCGAATCCGGCACTTAAGGGGCCCGATGAACCCGAAAATCCGCATTTCGCCGTCGATTCTCTCCGCCGATTTCGCGCGGCTGGGCGCGGAGATCGAGGCCGTGGAGAAAGCGGGCGCCGATCTCATCCATATCGACGTGATGGACGGCCATTTCGTGCCCAACATCACCATCGGCCCGGCGGTGGTGAAGGCGCTTCGGCCTCACGCCAAAAAGCCGTTCGACGTGCATCTGATGATCTCGCCGGTCGATCCGTTCATCGAGGCGTTCGCCGAAGCCGGCGCGGACGGGATCACCGTGCATCCCGAGGCCGGGCCGCATATCCACCGCACGCTCCAATTGATCCGCTCGCTGGGCAAGAAGCCGGGCGTCGTGCTCAATCCCGGCACGCCGATCGACGCCATCGACTACGTGCTCGATCTCGTCGACCTGGTGCTCATCATGAGCGTCAATCCCGGTTTCGGCGGCCAGAGCTTCATCGAAAGCCAGTTGCGGAAGATCGAAGCGGCGGCGGAACGCATCGCCAGGACCGGGCGCGACATCGCGCTCGAGGTCGACGGCGGCGTGACGCCGCAAACCGCCAGGCGCTGCATCGCCGCCGGCGCGAACGTGCTCGTCGCGGGGACCTCGGTGTTCAAGGGCGGGGCTAGCGCCTATGCCGCGAACATCGCCGCCTTGCGCGGATGAGGCGGCGGCGCCTGCCGGTCAGCCTGTGGCCGGACGTGCTGCGCGAACTGCTCCGCCGCGCTATGACGCCCTTGCGCGTGCTGTGGCGGCGCAACTGGTTCTACCGCCGCCTGCTCAAGGGCCGCATGCCCGACGGCGTGCAGTTCCATCCCCACGACGCGCTGCCCCGCCGCCTCGACGATGCCGACAATCTCTTGCAGGGCCGCTTCCGCTTCGCCGGACAGGCGGTGGACAAGACGCGCGGCTCGATCTTCGACGTCCGTGCGCCGACGCGGGCCTGGGCGGATGCGCTCAACGGCTTCGACTGGCTGCCTCCGCTCGCGGCCGCGGGCGGCGAACCGTCGCGCGATCTCGCCGCCATGCTGATCGCGGACTGGATGGCGCATCATCCGCGCTATTCCGAGCCCGCCTTCCTGCCGAAGGTCGTGGCCGCGCGGCTGGTGCATCTTTTCGCCCATGGCCGCTTCGTGCTCGCGCAGTCCGACGTGCTGTGGCGCTCCAAGGTGCTGGTGTTCCTGCGCGAGCAGTCGCGGCTGCTCGCCCGCATCGCGGAGGAAGCGCCGGACGGTTTGCCGCGCTTCGAAGCGGCGGCGGCGCATGCCTTGTCCGGCGCCTGCCTGGATGACAGCAACCGCCGCCTGCAATCCGGCCTCGAGCGGCTGGAGGCGGAGATCGCGCGGCAGATCCTGCCCGATGGCGGCCATGTCGGCCGTTCGCCGGAAGCGCTGGCCCATGCCTATCGCCACATCGTCATGGTCATGGACGCGCTCGCCGCGACCGGCCGCGACGTGCCGCCCTGGCTGCGCAATGCCCATGACCGCATGGCGCCGATGCTGCGCTTCTTCCGCCACGGCGACGGCGCGCTGGCGCTGTTCAACGGCGGGCGCGAATGCGACTCCCGGATGATCGCGGGGCTTCTGGCGCGCGACGAGGTGCGCGGCCAGCCTTTCGCCTACGCGCCGTATTCGGGATACCAGCGGCTGGCGGCGGGCCGCGCGCTGGCGATCCTGGATTGCGGCAAGCCGCCGGCGGACGCGTTCTCGACCGAAGCCCATGCCGGCGCGCTGTCGTTGGAGTTCAGCGCCGGCACGCAGCGCATCGTCGTCAATTGCGGCGCGCCGGCCGACGCGCAGTCCGGATGGGACAGCGCGTTGCGCGCCACCGCCGCCCATTCCACCATCACGCTGGAAGACACCTCGTCGGGCTGGATCCTGCCGCCGGGCGGCGCCCGCGACCTCATCGGCGCCCGCCTGCTGGGCGGTCCGGAAACCACCGTCACCTCGCGGCTGGAGACACCGCAGGGCTGGAGCGTCGACGCCAGTCACGATGGTTACATGCGCGAATTCGGCGTGATGCATGAGCGCCGCGTCGTGCTGGCGCCGCAGGGCCAGATGCTGGTCGGCCTCGACCGGCTGGTGCCGAAGGGGCAGGGCCACGGCATGGGCCAGGGCAGGAACAGGCGGACGCTGAACTTCGCCCTGCGCTTCCACATCCATCCCGACATCCGCGTCTCGCCCTCGCAGGGCGCGGGCGTCCTGCTCAAGCTCGCCAATGGCGACGGCTGGCGCTTCCGCTGCCAGGGCCAGGCCAGCATCGAGGAAACCGTCTATCTCGGCGGCGACACGGTCCGCCGCGCCGAACAACTCGTCGTCACCGGAACGGTAAAGGACACGCCGGTCGAGATCGGCTGGGTCTTCGAGCAGATATGATTTTTTCTCTCTCCCCTTTTCAAGGAGGAGAGGGCAATGCCCACACCGCGCTTCCGCGCTTCCTCTGGAACGAATTTCCTCTCCTACGCCGCGTTCGCCACTTCCCAGCCCTTGCAGGCCAGCAGGATCGATTTCGGCACGGGTTTGTCGCCGTTGGAGTAGTAGGCCACCATGCGCCGCGAGATGCCGAGGGCTTGCGCGGTCTTGCTGAGGGACAGGCCATGGCGCAGGCGCCACTCCAGGAATGCGCGCGCGTCGCGGCGGCCGGTGGCGGCCAGGGTTTCGAGCCAGAGAGAGTCCGCACCGAGCTCCGCGCCCGAAGGCCACTCCACGCTGTGCCCCCATTCGCCGACGCGAACCGCGGCGAAGGCTTCGGCGTCGCGCAGCGCACGGAACGCCTTGTCCCTCAGCAGCGCCGCGAGATCGACGTCCGCGCGCGTGCCGTCCGACCATTTGAGCGATAGCGTCGCCGGTGTCCTGGCCTTCGCGGAAACGATGGTCCGCGACCTGTCCTCGATACTCATCCGTTCAACTCCCGCCATTTGGCGAACAAGAACTCGCGATTGCCTGCCGCCCATGCGCACGCTTGCGTCAACACCGGCGCCGGGGCGGTTCCGATGATCGTCTCCAGTGTCGCGATCGCCACCGAGCAACGGAACTCGACGCCCTCGACGCGAAAGTGCGGCACGCCGTGCTCGCGGCCATAGACGGAGATCTTCCAGTTCGGGCCGCGATAGACCGTGACCATGCCCGGAACAGTAGTGCAGTGACTGCACTAGTGCAATACCGAAGCTCGCGGAAATTGGCCTGACATTCTGTCACAAAATTCCTAGATTAGGACTTGAATTCGATCCTGCTATGTTCTACCTGTGGGTGGTAACGCACGCAGGAGTTGATCGCGGGATGACCTGACCACGACGCAAGACCAGACAGGCAAGGGCGCACACTTGCGTGCGACCCGCGCGGGATGGAATGGCCGATACGCCAGGCCCCAGACCTCTCCGGCATCATGAAAGGCCGGAGCACCAGGTTGGGCCTTTCTTCATCCGCCCACGAACGAACGCGCCCCGGTGATGGGCCAAAGGTCCACCGGGGAGAGAGAACGGCGTTGTGAGGCGGGTGTCGGGGCAGGCGCCGCCACCCGCATGCAAGCCGTGGAGGTTGAACCGGGCGAGCGCGCGGAAGGGTTCGAATCCTCCACGCCGCCGGCCCGCGCGAGACCACGACAAGCCCCGGTCCCGGACGCGAGAGCGGGGCTTCGTCGTACCGGAAAGCGATGCACTCTCCGCTCAACCTCCCCCTTGCGGGGAAGTCGAAATCGCGGAACGCGATTTCGGGCGGGGGTTTTCTCCGCCCGCCGCGCCATGACTGCAAACAAGCCGCGCCGGCGCCGCACCGCCGCCGCGATTGCGCCGCGATCCGGCGGGACGGTGCGCAATCCCGGGGAGGAGATTGCATGACGACCGGCGATGTAACGAACGATACGGCCGGAGCGGCGCCGTCCAGGCTGCGCTCGCCCGCCTTCAAGCTCTTCATCATCGGCGTGCTGACCGTGCTCATGGCCGTGCCGCTGCTGTTCATCGAGCTGGCGCTGGGCGACCGCGAGGAGCGCGCGAGCGAGGCGCAGCAGGACATCGCGCAAGGCTATGGCGGCGTCCAGGTGCTGGCCGGGCCGGTGCTGTTCGTGCCCTACGAGATGACGACGACCAGCATCGTCGACGGCCGCTCGGTCGAGACCCGGCAGGACTACACGTCCGTGCTCCTGCCCACCACGCTCGACCTCGATACCACGGCCAAGACGAGCACGCGGGCGCGCGGCATCTTCGAGGTGCCGGTCTATCGCGCCGGCGCCGGCATCAAGGCGAGCTTCGACAGGGCCGCGCTCGACGGCCTGGCGCCGGACGGCGCGCGCATATTGTGGGACAAGGTCTTCGTCTCCATCCTGGTCTCCGACGTGCGCGGGCTGACCGGCAACGTCTCCCTGCGGGTCAACGGCAAGGCGGTGGCGTTCCAGCCCGGCATCGGCGTCGACGGCTCGACCATCGCCGGCATCCACGCCCCGCTCGGCCTGACCGCCGCGCCGCCCGATGGCATCGCGCTGTCCTCGATCCTGACGCTGCGCGGCTCGCGCGAATTGAGCTCCACCGCGCTCGGCCGCCAGACCACGGCGCATCTGGTTTCGGGCTGGCCCGATCCCAGCTTCTCCGGCGTGTTCCTGCCCAACGCGCGGCGCATCGATGCCAGCGGCTTCGACGCAAGCTGGAACGTTCCGTACCTGGCGCGCGGCTTCGGCCAGAGTTTCGGCTCGCCCGAATCGGCGCTCTCCACCATCCAGGGCGCAAGCTTCGGCGTGAAGTTCTACCAGCCGGTGGATTTCTACCAGCTCGTCCAGCGTTCGCTGAAATACGCGATCCTGTTCGTCGGCCTCGCCTTCCTCGTCTTCTTCGTCTGCGAGCTGATCATGGGCCGGCGCCTGCATGGCGCGCAGTACACGCTGATGGGCGCGGCGCAGGTGCTGTTCTACCTGTTGCTGCTCTCCTTCGCCGAGCATATCGGTTTTGCCTGGGCCTATGGCGTGGCCGCCGCCGCGACCGTCACGCTCACCGCGCTCTACGCCGTCAGCCTGTTCGCCAGCCGCGCCCGCGCCGCGATCCTGTTCGCCGTGCTCGCCGCGCTGTACGGGCTGCTCTATGTGCTGCTGGTGCAGGAGGATTATGCGCTACTGATCGGCGCGCTGGTCCTGTTCTTCGCGCTGGGCGCGACCATGTACACGACCCGTCGGCTGGACTGGTCGCGAATAGCACCCGAGCCCGCGCTCTGAAGTTTTCCGCCGCGGATATTCCTTCTGGCCTCCCGCGTCCCCAGAGTCTATCTGGGGTGCGGGAGATTGCCATGCCGGGCCAACACTCGATCCTGGAAAACACCTGGCCGCTGCTGGAGCAGGCGGCGCAGGGCGCGCTGGCGCGGATCCTCACGCCGCCTTTCGCCATCCAGGCCGCGCTGATCGTGGCGGCGGGGATCGTGTCCTTCCTGCTGGCGGCGCGGCTGCGCTACCGCATCACGCAATTCGTCCATCTCGTCTTCCCCAAGACGTGGAACCAGCCGCTGGCGCGCGCCTTCGGCTCGGTGGCGGCGCCATTGTTCTGGCTCGCGGTCCTGTTCGCGGCTCAACTCGCCGCCGGCGCGCTGGGTTATCCGTTCGGCCTGGTCAACGCCGCGGCGAGCCTGCTGGCCGCGTGGGTGACGATCCGGGTGCTGTCGCACACGGTGCGCAGCCCGGTGTGGTCGGGCACCATCTCCATCGTGGCGTGGAGCGTGGCCGCGCTTTCCATCCTCAACCTGCTCGGGCCGGTGAGCGCGGAGCTGGACTCCTCCGCGGTGCATCTTGGCAATCTGCGCCTCTCCGGGCTGGTGCTGGTGCGCGCGCTGTTCGTGCTGGCGGTGCTGTTGTGGGTCACCGCGGTCCTGCGCAATTTCCTCGAGCGGCGCATCGACCGCGCCACCACGCTGACGCCCTCGATCCAGGCGCTGCTGGTGCAGTTCGTACGCATCCTGTTGCCGATTCTGGCGGTGGTGATCGCGCTGGGATCGGTCGGCGTGGACCTGACGGCGCTGACCGTGCTCTCCGGCGCGCTCGGCATCGGCGTCGGCCTCGGCCTGCAGCGCACGGTCGCCAATTTCGTCGCCGGGCTTTCGCTCATCATCAGCGAGTCCATCCGCCCCGGCGACATCATCGAATACCAGGGCAGCTATGGCTGGGTGACGTCGATGGGTGCGCGCTATGTCGGCCTGCGCACCCGCGACGGCATCGAATACCTCGTGCCCAACGACTACTTCCTCGAGCAGGGCGTGCAGAACTGGTCGCACAGCGATCCCAAGCTCAGGCTGCGCGTGCCCGTCGGCATCGCCTATGACAGCGATCTCGATCTCGCCCGCGCGCTGTGCATCGAGGCTGCCAAGGCCGCGCCCCGCGTGCTGGACCGGCCCGAGCCCGTCTGCCTCCTGACCGGCTTCGGCGACAGCTCGGTCAACCTGGAGATCCGCGCCTGGATCGAGGACCCGCGCAACGGCACCGCCAATGTCCGCAGCGATATCATGCTGGGCGTCTGGGAGCGCTTCAAAAAGGCCGGCATCGTCTTTCCGTTTCCCCAGCGCGACGTGCACATCGTTGCGGCCCCGGAATCGCACCAGGAATCGCCCCCAAACCCGCCCAAGCCATAGCGTCGCGTTGCCTCCGAACGGGGGCTTTGCTAAGCACGGAACGGTCGCGCCAGCGAGGATTCCATGGCCCAGTTCCGCCTGCCCAAGAACAGCCGCGTCAAGAAGGGCAAGGTCTGGCCGGCCGAGACCACCGCCAACGGCAAGAAGCCCACGCACACCAAGGATTTCCGCGTCTACCGCTACGATCCGGACACGGACGAAAACCCCCGCGTCGACGTCTATCGCGTGGACCTCGACAGCTGCGGCCCGATGGTCCTGGACGCGCTCATCAAGATCAAGAACGAGATCGACTCGACGCTGACCTTCCGCCGCTCCTGCCGCGAGGGCGTTTGCGGCTCCTGCGCGATGAACATCGGCGGCGCCAACACGCTGGCCTGCACGCGGGCGATTTCGGACATTTCCGGCTCGGTGCCGATCTATCCCCTGCCGCACATGCCGGTGGTGAAGGACCTGGTGCCGGACATGTCGAACTTCTATGCCCAGTACGCCTCCATCGAGCCGTTCCTCCAGACCAAGACCGCCGCGCCGGAAAAGGAGTGGAAGCAGACGCCGGAAGACCGTGCCAAGCTCGACGGGCTTTACGAGTGCATCCTCTGCGCCTGCTGCTCAACCGCATGCCCCAGCTACTGGTGGAATTCCGAGCGCTATCTCGGCCCCGCGGCGCTGCTGCAATCCTATCGCTGGCTGGCCGACAGCCGCGACGACATGACCGGCGAGCGTCTGGACAATCTCGAGGATCCGTTCCGCCTCTACCGCTGCCACACCATCATGAACTGCGCCCAGACCTGCCCCAAGGGCCTCAACCCCGCCAAGGCCATCGGCGAGATCAAGCAGATGATGGTCAAGCGGGGGGTCTAGGCCGCGTAGCTTGCCGGGTCGAGCGCGAAGGCGAGGCCTTTCATGGTTTCGCCGCGGTGGCGGGCCTGGGCGTTGGCGCGGGCGGCTTCGCGGTAGAGCGCCAGCGCGTCGCGCGCTTCCATGCGGCTGGTGTCGACGCCGAGATGTTCGCGCAACAGTTCCACACGCAAGGCGCGCACGAAATCCTCGTCCCAGACGGCGGCGTTGAGTTCGGTGTCGCCGAAGAAGGAGCGCGCGGCGATGTTGCAGGAGCCGATGGTGGCCCAGCAATCGTCGACGAGCATGATCTTGTCGTGGACATAGACGTGCTCGCCGGTGCGCGGGCTGGCGATACCGGCGAGCGTGAAACCGGAATGTTCGCCCAGCGCCGCGATGCAGGCGCGCAGCGGCGCCGCGCGCGGGTTGCGCATGCCCTCCACCACCTGCTCCTCCGGCGTCGCGGGACAGAGGAAGACGACGTCCACGCCGCGCGCCAGCGCCGCATCGAGCCGCTCCACGATGTCGGGCGACAGGATGTACTGGTCTTCGATGTAGATCGCCGATTTCGCGGCGTCGATCGCCTTTACGTACTGGTCGAAGATGGAGAATTCGCCCTTGGCGATCGGTAGCGGCGCGCCGCCGGGCGTGGCGGTCTCGTCGCTGTAGTGGCCGGCGCGGACGGTGCGTTGCATCTGCACGATGGAATTGCCCGCCGGCGGCGACGCAGCGGCGGGGAAGGCGAGATCGTCGCCGCTCGCCCGCCAGTGGCCATCGTCGCGATGGCGCTCGCTCGCTTCGTTCCAGCGCTGGACGAAATTGTGGTGGACGTCGGTTGCCGACGGTCCGCGGATCTCGAGATAGACGTCATGCGTGTGCCGCCCGTCGCGGTCGGCGTGTCCGGCGGCGCACACCGATGAGGGCATGAGATTGATCCCGCCCACGAACGCGGTCTCGCCCGCTGCGCCGGCGTCGACCAGCCAGCTCTTCTGGTGCTGGCAATAGGTTTTCTGCGCCCGGTCCCAGCGCGCCAGGAACCTTGAGCCGCGGGCCTTGAGCCAGTCGCGCTCCGCCACCGTGCCGAAGAAGTGCTCGCCCGGCGCCGTCTCGGTGCGCCAGAAGATCACGCGCACGTCCACGCCGCGCGCCGCGGCGCGATCCAGCACGTCGAACAGGCTGCCATGCGCGCCCGGCATGACGAAGTCCGGTTTGTGAAAGGCGACGGTGAGCCAGACGCTTTTTTGCGCGGCTTCGATGGCTTCGCAGATGCGCCCGAACGCGGCTTGGCCATCGACCAGCGCGCACAGCGCGTTGCCGGAGCGGACGGGATAGGAGCCGGATGTGACCGCGGGAATGTGCGAGGGCAGGGCGGGCGTCATGCCGCCGCGCGGGCCAGCGAGCGCTCGGCCTTGCGGTGCATCACCTGCCAGGCGACAGCGCCGGCCATGCGCGTCACCGGGCCTTGCGGGTTGGCGCCGCAGGCCTTGGACACCATCTGCACCAGCTTTTTCACATGATGCGGCCGATAGTGGATCATCGCCGAGCCGGTGTAGGCGCTGCCGTATTTCGCGCGGTCATAAGGCTGGTCCGGCGAAACGTTCGCGGCGTAATACGCATAGGCGAGCTCGTCGTCGTCGGATTCCGTGGCGCGGCCGATGGCGATGGACAGCTTCTTCCACAGCGGCAGGTCGGGTTCGTCCTGCGCCTGGAGCGTGTCGAAGAACAGCTTGTAGTGCCGGAACTCGTCCGCCGCGATGCGGCCGCAGATCTCCTTCAGCACCGGCTCTTCCGTCGCGTCGCGCAGCGCCGAGTAGTAGGACGACGTGCCGCATTCCACCACGCAACGCGCGATCATCTCGCCCCGGCGGCTGCCGCGAACCGAGCGGGCGTCGTCGGTCTTGAAATGCTCGGGCCGGTAGCCCGCCTTGAAGCGCGCGAACGCATCCGCGAAATCGAATATGGGATCCGCCATCGCCGCCCAACGCGACAGGGCCGCGCCGTGCTGCGTCTCCTCCTGGCCCCACTTCTCAAGCGAGGCCATGGTCTCAGGTCCGGCGCCCGCGAAGACGCGCTTCAGATAGACGACGTAGTCGGGGGCTGCGTATTCGACCAGCGATGCGGCCTTGACGGCGGCGAGCAGGCCTTTCTCGACCCGGGACGCGTCAAACCGCGACCACTGGACATCGTCCAGGGTCCAGCCCTCGCGATACACGGTTCCTTCGCTCATCATGGCCTTACCGACGTATTCGGCAACGCACTATATCAAAGCCGGTTGCCGCCATGGAACCCGTCCCGGGGCCGGGATTCGCACATGGACGCGGCGGAAAGGTCACACCCGCGGCCGTCAGAACGCCGCCCGCACCAGCCGCAAATCGTGGAGCCGGTCGTTGATCCTGGCGCGCTCGGCCTCGCTCTTGGCGGCAATCAGGTCTTCCTCGGTGTCCTTGATGCGCTGGTCGATGACGGCGATGTCCATGTCGGTCATCGGAATCGCCTCATCCGCCAGGACGATGACCTTGTCCGGGTTCACCTCGGCGAAGCCGCCGCGGATGAAGAACTTGCCGCTCACGCTGTCGCCGCCCGCCACCTCGATCATGCCCGCGCGCAGGGTCGAGATCAGGGGCATGTGCCCCTTGATGACGCCCATGTAACCATCCGTCCCCGGAATGGTGACCATGTCGGCGTTCTCCGAGAGCAAAAGCCGCTCGGGGGATACGAGGTCGAAAGCGATCTTATCGGCCATTCTGCTCTTCCTATCCTCCTTCGGGGCGCGCATGCCGCGCGCGCCTCAGGATGACGTCCGTGTAGCTCTCGTCATGCTGAGGCGCGCGCGGAGCGCGCCCCGAAGCACGAAAAACTTTACGCCGCTTCCGTTGCCATCTTCTGGGCCTTAGCGACGGCGTCCTCGATGGTGCCGACCATGTAGAACGCCGATTCCGGAAGGTGGTCGTACTTGCCTTCGACGAGATCCTTGAAGCTCTTGATCGTGTCCTCGAGCTTCACCGATATGCCCTTCATGCCGGTGAACACCTCGGCGGCGAAGAACGGCTGCGACAGGAAGCGCTCGACCTTGCGGGCGCGTGCCACCGTGATCTTGTCGTCTTCAGACAGCTCGTCCATGCCCAGGATCGCGATGATGTCCTGCAGCGACTTGTAGCGCTGCAGCATCTGCTGCACGGCGCGGGCGGTGTCGTAGTGCTCCTGGCCGACGACGCGCGGGTCGAGCAGGCGCGAGTTGGAGTCCAGCGGGTCCACCGCCGGGAAGATCGCCTTCTCGAACACCTGGCGCGACAGCACGGTCTGCGCGTCCAGATGGGCGAAGGAGGTGGCCGGCGCCGGGTCGGTCAGGTCGTCGGCCGGCACGTAGATCGCCTGCACCGAGGTGATCGAGCCCTTGGTCGTTGTCGTGATGCGTTCCTGCAGCGTGCCCATGTCGGTTGCGAGCGTCGGCTGATAGCCCACGGCGCTCGGGATGCGGCCCAGGAGAGCGGACACTTCCGAGCCCGCCTGGGTGAAGCGGAAGATGTTGTCCACGAAGAACAGCACGTCCATGCCCTGGTCGCGGAAATACTCGGCGACGGTGAGGCCGGTGAGGCCGACACGGGCGCGCGCGCCCGGCGGCTCGTTCATCTGGCCGAACACCAGCGCGCATTTGCTGCCTTCGGTCGAGCCCTTCTTCGGGTCCTTGTTCACGCCGGACTCGATCATCTCGTGATAGAGGTCGTTGCCTTCGCGCGTGCGCTCGCCGACGCCGGCGAACACCGAATAGCCGCCGTGGTTCTTGGCGACCGCGTTGATCAGCTCCTGGATGAGCACCGTCTTGCCCACGCCGGCGCCGCCGAACAACCCGATCTTGCCGCCGCGCGCGTAGGGCGCCAGCAGGTCGATGACCTTGATGCCGGTGACGAGGACCTGGGCTTCCGTCGACTGCTCGACGAAGGACGGCGCCTCCTGGTGGATGGCGCGGCGGCTCTTGAACTGGACCGGCCCGGCTTCGTCCACCGGCTCGCCGATGACGTTGATGATGCGCCCCAGCGTGCCTTCGCCCACCGGCACCGAGATCGGCGCGCCGGTATCGCTCACGTCCTGGCCGCGGACGAGGCCCTCGGTCGCGTCCATGGCGACCGTGCGCACCGTGGACTCGCCCAGATGCTGCGCCACTTCCAGGATCAGCCGCTGGCCGTGGTTCTGGGTCTCCAGCGCGTTCATGATCGCGGGCAGGTGGCCCTCGAACTGAACGTCCACCACCGCGCCCATCACCTGGGTCACGCGGCCGGCCTTGTTCGGCGTCATCGCATTCATGGTCGTTTCCTTCACGTCACTTGCCGATGCGCTTCGCAGCGGCGATTGCATCTCGTCGTCACGCACCACGGCATACGCCGCGCCTATCGTCACCGGCTCCGGCGGCGGCAGGCTCTTCGCCTGGCCGGATCCGCCGAACAACTCCCGGAAGAACCTTGCGATCCTTCCAATCCGTTCCCGCCACCCCATCCTCAGTCCCCGCTTGGTGCCGCAAGGCTGGGGCGGGGCAATGACGGTTCGGCGACGGGTCAATCCACCATCTAGAGCGCCTCCGCGCCGGAGATGATTTCGATCAGTTCCTTGGTGATCATGGCCTGGCGCGTGCGGTTGTATTGCAGCGTCAGCCGGTCGATCACATCGCCCGCGTTGCGCGTGGCGGAATCCATGGCGCTCATCTTGGCGCCCATCTCGCCCGCCACGTTCTCCAGCAGCGCGCGGAAAATCTGGATCGCGATGTTGCGCGGCAGCAGGTCTTCCAGGATTTCGCCCTCGCCGGGCTCGTAATTGTAGTAGCTCGCGGCGCCCGCCGCCTCGGCCACCGGCGCGGGAATCAGCTGCTGCTGCGTCGGCTGCTGGCTGATCACGGACTTGAAGCGCGAATAGACGATGCTCGCCGCGTCGAACTCGCCGGCCTCGAACATCGCCAGCACGCGCGTGGCGATCTTGTCGGCGTCGGCGAAGCCGATGGATTTCCTGCCGACGAAATCGACGGTGTCGACGATTTGCGCGCCGTATAGCCGTTTGAGCTGGTCGCGCCCCTTGCGGCCGACGCAGAGGATCTTGAACGACTTGTCCTCGCTCTTGAGCGCCTCGAGATGGCGCTTGGCCAGCCGCACGATGTTGGTGTTGAAGCCGCCGCAGAGGCCGCGATCGGCCGTGGCCACGATCACCAGGTGGCTGTGGTCGCTGCCCGTGCCGGACAGCAACTTCGGGCCGCCCACCGCGCCCTTGTTGCCTCCGGCGAGATTGGAGATCACCGCGCTCATCCTCTCGGCATAGGGCCGCGCGGCTTCCGCAGCTTCCTGCGCGCGGCGCAGCTTCGACGACGCGGTCATCTGCATCGCCTTGGTGATCTTGCGGATCGACTTGACGCTGGCGATGCGGGTGCGGAAGGTTTTCAGACTGGGCATCGGCGGCTCATGCGGTTCCGGCCGGCGCGGCGAGACGCGCGCGCAGGACCATATGGGGATAGACCTGCTCCAGCGAGATCAGATGCTTGGAGATCATCTCCTCGACGGCGCGGGTGGCGCCGGGGCAGGTGGGTTCGGTGGCGTCGTCATAGACGATGTATCCGCCCGGCGTCATCGCCTCCCAGGCGGTGTCCTGGGCGCAGAGCACGGCGGAGTAGAGCACGACATCGATATGGGCGAGCGCGAAGGCCCCGGCGCGCGCATGGACGTCCGGCGCGGTGTCCTGGATCAGGCCTTTCACGAACTCGACATTGTCCAGGCCGTGTTGCTCGGCAGTGAAGCGGATGACGTTGAGGTTTGTGTCCGCGAAATCGTCCGGCGGCGGCAGGTCGAGGCCGGCATGGCCGTCGGGCATGCCCTCGAACGTGTCCAGTGCATAGACCTTCGCGTCCGGATACAGCTCCTTCAGCAGCACCGCCATGAACAGCGCCGAACCGCCGCGGAACGTGCCGTATTCGACGATGGATTGCGACGGCAGGTCCTTGAGGAAGAACTTGATGAGCAGGAAGAGGTTCATCAGCCGCTCTTCCGTGCACATGGTGCGGACGGGATGATGCCGTGCCACCGCCAACGCCTTGCGGAACAGCGGATCATTCCATACCGCTTCGGCCAGCGTGCCATGCGCGAGTCCGGTGCCGCGCTGGTAGCCGTCATAGGGGCAGCAGCCGCGGTCGATCACCCGCGCCATGTCGAGCGCCGGCAACGCCGTGACCGGCGTCGTCGGCGGCACGAGACGCCGCTTCAAGTGATGGACAACCCTGTCCGCGAAGCCTGGCACCCGGATGGTCTCCTTACGAGAACGTCGCCGCGAACGCGTCGATCGCGGATTTCAGCTTGCCCTCGAGTTCGGGCGTCAGCTGCTTCTGCGTCTTGATGCCGTCGAGCACGTCCTTGTTCTTGCCGCGCACGCTACGCAGCAGTTCCGTCTCGAAGCGGCGCACATCGGTGAGCGCCAGCTTGTCGAGATAGCCCTTCACGCCGGCGTAGATCGACACCACTTCCTCTTCGACGGGCAGCGGCGAGAATTGCGGCTGCTTGAGGAGTTCGGTGAGCCGCGCGCCGCGGTTGAGCAGGCGCTGCGTCGAGGCGTCGAGGTCGGAGCCGAACTGCGCGAATGCCGCCATTTCGCGGTATTGGGCGAGCTCCAGCTTGATCGAGCCCGCGACCTGCTTCATCGCCTTGATCTGCGCGGAGGAGCCCACGCGCGACACCGAGATGCCGACGTTCACAGCCGGGCGGATGCCCTGGAAGAACAGGTCGGTCTCCAGGAAGATCTGGCCGTCGGTGATCGAGATCACGTTGGTCGGGATGTAGGCCGAGACGTCGTTGGCCTGGGTCTCGATGACGGGCAGCGCGGTGAGCGAACCACCCTTGTTGGCGTCGTTCAGCTTGGCCGCGCGCTCGAGCAGGCGGGAGTGCAGGTAGAACACGTCGCCCGGATAGGCTTCGCGGCCCGGTGGGCGGCGCAGCAAGAGCGACATCTGGCGGTACGCCACGGCCTGCTTGGACAGATCGTCATAAATGATCAGCGCATGCATGCCGTTGTCGCGGAACCACTCGCCCATCGCGCAGCCGGAGAACGGCGCGAGATATTGCAGCGGCGCCGGCTCCGACGCGGTCGCGGCGACGACGGTGGTGTATTCCATCGCGCCGGCGTCCTCGAGCGTCTTGACGATCTGGGCGACGGTGGAACGCTTCTGGCCGATGGCGACGTAGATGCAATAGAGCTTCTGCTTCTCGTCTCCGGAAGCGTTGGTGTATTTCTGGTTGATGATGGTGTCGATGGCGATGGCGGTCTTGCCGGTCTGGCGGTCGCCGATGATCAGCTCGCGCTGGCCGCGGCCGATCGGGATCAGCGCGTCGACGGATTTCAGGCCCGTCTGCATCGGCTCGCTCACCGATTTGCGCGGGATGATGCCCGGCGCCTTGACGTCCACGCGGCGGCGCTCGGCGATGTTGGAGAGCGGGCCCTTGCCGTCGATCGGATTGCCCAGCGCATCAAGCACGCGGCCGAGCACGCCCTTGCCGACCGGGACTTCCACGATTGCGCCGGTGCGCTTGACAGTGTCGCCTTCCTTGATGGTGGCGTCGTTGCCGAAGATCACGACGCCGACATTGTCGTTCTCGAGGTTCAGGGCCATGCCCTTGATGGCGCCGGGGAACTCGACCATCTCGCCGGCCTGGACGTTGTCGAGGCCGTAGACGCGCGCGATGCCGTCGCCGACGCTCAGCACCTGGCCGACTTCGCTGACTTCGGCCTCGGCGCCGAAATTCTGGATCTCGCGCTTCAGGATGGCGGAGATTTCGGCCGGTTGGATCTTCATGTTCAGTTACCTCTCATGGCCGCACGGATGCCTTGCAGCTTCGTGCGCAACGACGAATCGATCATGCGCGAGCCCACCTTCACGACGATGCCGCCGAGAAGCGTGGGATCGACTTTCTGTTCCAGCCGCGCGTCGCGGCCGAGCTTGTTCTTGAGCACGCGCTTGAGTTCCGCGATTTCGGAATCGTGCAGCGCGCGCGCGCTGGTGACGGAGGCGTCCACTTCGCCGCGCATCTTGCCGGCCATGGCGTTGAAGGCGGCGATGATGTCGGTCAGGACGAAGAGCCGGCGCTTGGAGGCCAGCAGCAGGACGAAGCGGACGGTCAGCGGCGCGGCTTCCATCGCGCGCAGCACGGCGTCGATTCCCTTCTTCTGGTCCTCGCGGGTGAACACCGGCGCCTTCACCAGCCGGGCGAGATCGGCGTTGCCCGCGATGAGGTCCGCCAACTGGGTGAAATCCCGCTCTACGGCCTCGACGGCGCGCTCTTCCTGGGCCAGTTCGAAGATCGCGGTGGCGTAGCGCCCCGCCAGTCCGGAATTGTGAGCCTGATACGCCACTCGCACCCCTCGTCCGCCGGTCGTTTCCGCGGGGGGCTTGAGCCCGTTTCCCGTGAAGTCCGGCGAGGTTTAAGCTGTTGATTGAGCGAAGAAATTCACTCGCGACGGCGAATCTTAACACCGGCGCGCGGAGCACTTAGCATGGGGCAGGGTGCGGCGCAATAATGTTAGCAGGTGTGCGGTGTCGCGGGGATCGTCATGCAGGCATAAGGCATTGGTGCATTGATCGTGTGGAGATTGCATCATGCAACGTGCGGTATCGCGTGGAGCGGTCGTGGCTTTTGTCTTGATATCCGCAGTTCACGCAGCGTCCCGGGCGGCCATATATGTGAATGCGAGATATGGCTATTCGATTTCCTATCCGGCTGAACTACTGACGCCCCAGCCCGAGGCAGAGAACGGTGACGGGAGAGCATTCAAGGCCAAAGTGGGAAAAGCTGAGTTTCTCGTGTTCGCCGAGAGCAACGCTTTGAATGAGACACCCGAAGCGCTTGCCGGGGAAGCCGAAGCGGATTGCCCAACCCATCACGCAGACTATCGCATTGCGAAGTCGACGCTTGTTGCGGTTTCATGTGTCACTTCGACCGATATCCTGTACCGGAAGACGCCAATTCGTGACGACATTCTGACAACTATTAGTGCAAGGTATCCAAAATCTGAGCGCACTCGTTGGGATTCGGTCGTTGTAGAAATGGCTGACTCATTGACCCTTGCTCAGGCAAATAACCTGAATACACAACGTAGCTCCATGTCGCCCGCCGTCGACAAAAATTTCACCAAATGTCTCCTCTCAAAGGCGAAGGACGGGCAATATGCATCTTTTGACGGTGGAATCTCTGCCATGCAACCCCTTGGCCGGTGTCCGATCCAGTGGAACGCGTACGTGGATGCCTGTGTGTCATCCGGAGACACCGAAGGAAACTGCAATCTAAAAGGCGGCTTGCTGGCGCAGGCAGCGCTTAAGCTGCTCAACAAATAGATTTTGTGCCGTGTCACACAACTGGAAGGTCGAGGTTTTGGGGCGTCGTCTGAATCGCTATGCCTAAAGCTCTAAGGTAGCGCGCGTCAGCCTTTTGTCCCGCGTCAATTCCGCGCCGACTTCGCGGGCGAGTCAACGATGGCTGGCGCCATGGGGGAAAGGTTTCGCCGTGGTGCAAGTGCATCAGGGCGCCGCGAAAGTGGCTTTCAGTCTTGCGTCGAGAGTTACGAGGCCCAAGCCCTGCTCTCGCGCCAGCCAATAATAGCTGGCATCGTAGCCCGAGATGTTGCGGCCGATCGCCAGGGCGGCCACGACCGGGACTTCGATCGGGTGCAGCCGGATATCGAAGGCGGGAAGAGCGCAAAGCGCCAGTACATAACGGTCGCGATTGATAGGGTCGCGGCGCGCCTTCTTCGCGCAGACATTGGCAAGTTCGGATTGAATCAAGTTCGGCGCGTGCAGCACAGCGCCCTTTGTGTGCACACGGACTTCATCGCGCTCCGGCTCATCGAAAAGCATTGCCGCAATGGCGGACGCATCGACGACGAGTTCGGTGGTCATGGCCTGCTCGGATCGTCGCGGTCCTCACGGATCATCCGGGTGGACTCGTTTTGCGCCGGCCGGGGCAGCCCGAGGTTGCGGATATAAGCGAGCGCGTCGTCCATCGAAAGTTTGCCTTTGGGCAAAGGCGGCGGATCGGCGGCGCGAAATTCCCGGCCTTCATCCTCTAGTCCCTTCGACGGAGGACGTGTTGCGTCTTCCAGAATGGCCACGAGTTCTCCCTGCAAGGAGCGGTGATTGCGGCCCGCCCGCTCGCGCAAGCGTGCGGCCAATTCGTCGGGCACGTTTCGAATAGACAGATTGACGGGCATGAAGCCTCCGATGCTTGCAAAATGTAGGCAATTTGAATGCATTTTGCAACCCTTCCCTCGAGCATCCGCACAACTCTTCGCTAACCACCCTTCTCGACTGGGAATTAAGGCGCCCGGCGCATTCTTTTCCCGTGGGCAAGGGGATGGGCCGATGGGCAAGGGGATCGTCGAGAATGTCGAGGGGATTGAGCGGGCCGGCAAGCCGGTGCGCGAAGCCGTCAGGGAAGTCTGGCGGCTGTTGAAGCAGGGCATCGAGATGCCCACCGAATGGCAGCCGAAGCTTCACGACGAGATCAAGGCGCTGGCCGCGCCGCACATGCCGGTGCTGGTCCACAAGCGCACACGGCTGGTCCAGGCGCTCCAGGACGAGCGCTGGGCCTCCGAACTTGTCGACTTCATCGGCCGCATCGTCTGGCCGCATGTGAGCGCGAGCGAGAATCTCGCCGGCCGCGACCAGAATTGCGTCGCCGAGCTGCTCGACGAGATCGTGGCGGCGGAGCAGCGCGCCGTCACCGCGATGGCGCCTATCCCGCAGACGTCGCGCTTCGATACGAGCTGGGCGACCTGACGGGCGCCTTGTCTTTTTTGCCTTGCGGGCACGCGCGGTCGAACGCGGCGCGCGCCGCGTCGATGCGCCCGATATTGCGCAGCGCCCAGTCGCCCAGCGCCGTCACCGGCTCGAGCAGCGAGCGTCCCAGCGGCGTGAGCGCATAATCCACGCGCGGCGGGATCGTGGGGAATACGGTGCGCGTTACCAAACCGTCCCGTTCCAGCCCGCGAAGGGTGAGCGTCAGCATGCGCTGGGAAATTCCGCCGATCTCGCGCTTGAGTTCGCTGAAGCGCATGGAGTGCCGGCCCAGCCTCGAGACGATCAGCACCGACCATTTGTCGCCGATCCGCGCCAGCACGCCCGAGATCGCCTTGCAGTCTCCGGTGTCATGGGTGTGACTCTGTTTCATCGAAGTGCCTTCTTGCGCCGGTCCAAACCGGTCACCAATCTATTGTCAGTCACAAATATAGTGCGACTTACGGTCCGTAACCAGTCCCTCCAAGGAGAACACCATGGCTCCGCGCCTGCACACGATCATCGCCTCGACCCGCCCGGGCCGCGTCGGCCCCGCCATCGCAAACTGGTTCGATGGTTTCGCCAGGGCCCAGGCCGCGTTCGACGCCCGGCTCGTCGACCTCGCCGATTTCAACCTGCCGGTCTATGACGAGCCGCATCATCCGATGCGCCGCCAGTACACCCAGGAGCACACCAGGCGGTGGGGCGCGAGCGTCAACGAAGCCGACGCGCTCGTCTTCGTTCTGCCGGAGTACAATTTCAATCCGCCGCCGTCCTTCGTGAACGCGCTCGACTACCTGTTCTGGGAATGGCAGTACAAGCCCGTG
Source organism: Rhizomicrobium sp. (assembly GCA_050728855.1). Taxonomy (GTDB): domain Bacteria; phylum Pseudomonadota; class Alphaproteobacteria; order Micropepsales; family Micropepsaceae; genus Rhizomicrobium. Next base: position 26,793 of record JBOHKI010000036.1, read on the forward strand.
GCCTTCGTATCCTATGGCGGCATTTCCGGCGGATTGCGCTCCGCCCAGGTCGCGCGCTCGCATGCCTCCACGCTCAAGATGATGCCCATCCCCGAAGGCGTGGTGCTGCCCAACGTTTTTGCCCAGATCAAGGACGGCAGGTTCGAAGGCAACGCCTTCAACGAACAGGGCGCCACCGCCACGCTCAACGAGTTGCTGAAATGGACCGATGCGCTGGCTCCCCTGCGCGAGCAGATCCGCGCTGCGGGCAAGTAACCTCGCCAGCCGATCTACACGCGCGAAATCGGGAAATATGCGGCGATTGCATTGCCGGCCGAACGGGGCATGATGCGCGCCATCCAGGGAGAGCGATCATGAGAAAGATTCTCGCGGCCGGTTTGGTGTTGAGCATGGCGGCGGTCACCGCCGCGCAGGCCTCGCTGAGCGTGGGCGACAAGGCGCCGGATTTCACCGCCAAGGCGTCGCTCGGCGGCAAGGAATTCACCTTTTCGCTGGCGGATGCGCTGAAGAAGGGGCCGGTGGTGCTCTATTTCTATCCTGCCGCCTTCACCAAGGGCTGCACCATCGAGGCGCACGATTTCGCTGAAGCGACCGACCGCTTCAAGGCGCTGGGCGCCACCGTCATCGGTGTCAGCCACGACGACATTGCGACGCTGGACAAGTTCTCCGTCAGCGACTGCCGCAGCAAATTCCCCGTCGCCGCCGATCCCGACCAGTCCGTGATCAAGCAATACGACGCCGTGCTCAAGAAGGCGCCGCAATATGCCGACCGCACGTCCTACGTCATCGCGCCCACCGGCAAGATCGTGTTCACCTACACCAACCTCAACCCCGACGCCCATGTCGCGCTGACCATGCAGGCCGTGCAGGACTGGAACGACACGCACAAGCACAGATGACGATCGTCACGGACGGGCCGGCCCGCCCGCCCATGACGGGTGCGATTCAGTGCACCATCTTCAGGAACCGCGACCCGCGCAGATGCAGGGGCCACGACCAGAAGCCGTCGGCGTTCTTGTAGTCGACCGAGCCGAGCACGAACTCGGCGCGGCCGACGAGATTCTCCGCCGGCACGAATCCAACGCCGCCGGCGGAGCGGGCAGCGCGGCTGTCCAGCGAATTGTCCCGGTCGTCGCCCATCATGAAGTAGTGGCCCGTGGGCACCACGAAGACCGCGGTATCGTCGTACTCCCCGTCGCTCATCCATTTGAGGATGTAATGCTTGACCCCGCCGGGCAGCGTCTCGACATAACGCGGCACGGCCATCTTGCCGCCCATGTCGTCCTCGACCTGGCCCTGGCCGGCCGCCGCGAGTTCGACCGGCTTGCCGTCGATCCATAGCCGCCCGGCAATCATCTGGATGCGGTCGCCCGGCAGGCCGATGACGCGCTTGACCAGCGTCTTGTCCGGATCGCTGGGCAGCTGGAACGCCACGATGTCGCCGCGCTTGGGCGCGCTGCCGAACAGCCGGTGCTGCGACGACGGTCCCAGACCGAAGGGCAGGGAGTAGCGGCTGTAGCCATAGGCGAATTTCGAGGCGATGAACTCGTCGCCGATCTGCAGCGTCGGCTCCATCGAGCCGGAGGGGACATAATAGGGCCGCGCGACCGCCGTGGTGGCGAGCAGGATGATGGCCAGCGTCAGCACCGGCTCCTTCACCCAGCTCCAGCCCTGCGCCAGCCGCAGGCGCGCCGGCCCGGGCACATTGGCCCTCCAGGCATGGCCCAAGCCGCGTTTCAACCCGCGCCAGGCCGTGACGATCCGGTTCATGCCAGCCTCCCTGTTGCTCCCTAAGATAGGCCGCAATTCCGGGATTTCACCTGACGAGTGCTTGATCGCGCGCTTGACCCCTGCCGCGGGGTCTGCGACACGCGCGCCCCATGATCGAGCTGACGCAGGAATTCACCTTCGACGCCGCCCATTACCTGGGCGCCGGCGCGCCGGAGAACGCACGCCTGCACGGCCACTCCTTCTATGTGGAGGTGACATTGCGAGGCGAGGCCGATCCCGCCACCGGCTTCCTGCGCGACTTGGGCGAGGTGAAGGCGGCGCTGGAAATGATCCGCGAGGGGCTCGACCATCATCTGCTGAACAAGGTGGAAGGCCTCGGCACGCCGACGCTGGAAAACCTGTCGCGCTACATCTTCGCGCGCGCCAGGGCGGCGCTGCCGGAGGTGGTCCGCGTCAAGCTGCGCCGGCCGAGCTACGGCCAGGCCTGCGTGTACGAGGGCTGAGCATGGCGCCGCGCAAGCTCCAGCTCGGCCGCGCCGTCGCCCTGCCACAATCGCCGGACGAGGCGGTGCTCGATGCCGTCCCCAATCCGCAAGCCGGCACCGAGTATGTCGCCCGCTTCACCGCGCCGGAATTCACGTGCCTCTGCCCGGTGACGGGCCAGCCGGATTTCGCGCATTTCGTCATCGACTACTGCCCGGCCAGATCGCTTCTCGAATCCAAATCGCTGAAGCTGTTTCTCGCCAGCTTCCGCAACCACGCCGCCTTCCACGAAGACACCACCATCCTCATCGGCAAGCGCGTCGCCGCCGCCATCAAGCCGAAATACCTGCGCATCGCCGGCTACTGGTATCCCCGCGGCGGCATCCCAATCGATGTGTTCTGGCAGACGGGCCGCGTTCCCAAGAATGTCTGGCTGCCGGAACAGGGCGTGTCGCCGTACAAGGGGCGCAGTTGACGCGCCAAGGCTGCGGTATTACTTTTTCTGAATAGTAAGGACGGCGCCATGGAATCCAAGATCACCGCCAAGGGTCAGATGACGCTTCCGAAGGAGGCGCGGGAGCACATGGGCATCAAGTCGGGCAGCAAGGTGAAAATCTTCACCCAACCAAATGGCAAGGTCATGCTGCTGCCGGTCACCCCTGTAAGCGCACTAAAGGGCATCGTGACGTCACCGTATTCCCGTCCCGTCAGCATCGAAGAAATGGATGACGCCATCAGGGCGCGCGCTGTGGCCCGCAACCGGCGTGCGTCCGGGAAATGATCGGTCTCGATACCAACGTACTCATCCGCTATCTGACGCAGGACGATCCGCTGCTCTCTCCCAAAGCCACGGCGCTTGTAGAACGCGAACTGTCGATCGAAAATCCCGGATATGTGACCGTCATAACGATGGTTGAAATCGCATGGGTTCTCGGTAGTTCATATGGGCTTCCGGACGAACAGGTCGCCGACAATATCGAGCGCATTCTGGGCGCCGACGCGCTGCTTGTAGAGCGTGAGCAGTACGTCTACCGGGCCATGCTGTCGCTGCGTGAAGGAGCGGCGGACTTCTCCGACGCCTTGATCGGTCTCCTCGCGGGCCGGGCCGGGTGCTCTCATACCGTCACTTTCGACAGGCGCGCCTCAAGGCTGGACGGTTTCGCGCTGCTGTCTTGATTATGGCTTTCCGTTCCCCAGCTTTGCGCACGCCTTGCACCGCGGGCATTTCAGCATGTGGTCGTTGACAATGCCGACGGCTTGGGCGAAGGCGTAGACGATCACCGGGCCGACGAAATTGAAGCCGCGCTGTTTCAATTCCTTCGACAGGCCTTCGCTCATCGGCGTCTTGGCGGGCACCTGGCCGGTGGTCCGGAACCGGTTCTGCACCGGCTTGCCGCCGACATGCTTCCAGATCAGCTCCCGGAATCCGCCGGGCTCCTTTTCCTCGATATCGAGCCACAGCCGCGCGCCGCGGATCGCCGCGTCGATCTTGGCCTTCGAGCGGATGATACCCTCGTTCTTGAGCAGCCGCGCGGTGTCGCGCTTGCCGTAGCGCGCGATCTTTTCCGGGTCGAAGCCGTGGAAGGCTTTGCGGAAGTTCTCGCGCTTCCTGAGGATAGTGATCCACGAGAGCCCGGCCTGGAAACCATCCAGGACGAGCTTCTCGTAGAGCGCGCGGCTGTCATATTCCGGCACGCCCCACTCTTCGTCGTGATAGGCGACGTAGAGCGGGTCGGTGCCGGGCCAGATGCAGGTCGTGGCGTCCTTGTTCAACGACGCTTGGCTTTCTTCTTCGCCTTCTTCTTCTTGCCGGGCTTGGCGGCGGCCGTCCATGGCGGGCGGTTGCGGCTCGTCGCGGCCTTCTTTTTCTTCGTCTTTTTCGCCGGCTTCTTCGCGGCGGCGGGCTTGGCCGCGGTGAAGAACGTCGCTTCGATCTTGTTGCCGTCGAGATCGTAGATGAAGGCGCCGTAGTAGGCCAGGCCGTAATCCGGGCGCGGGCCGGGCTCGCCATTGTTGCTGCCGCCCGCCGCAAGCGCCGCGGCATGGAACTTGTTCACGGCGGCTCTCGACTTCGCCGCAAATGCAACATGGCTGCCGTTGCCGGCCGAAGGCATGCCCTGGTCGTGCGGCAGGCCGATCCACAGCTCGGCCTTGTCCTTGGACTCGCCATAGGCGATGGCGGCCGGCGCGTAGTCGGCAACGCGCTTGTAGCCCAGCGCTTTCATGACGGGATCGTAGAAGGTGGCGGCGCGCGCGACGTCGCGGACGCCCATGGAAACATGATGCAGCATGAAAGACTCCTTTGAAGGGATCGCGAATCTGATCCGTTGCCCTTACACGTCAAGCGAAATCCATGACGGTTTGATCACCGTCACGATGACACCGTCCGCGGCGATGGCAGCATCCCGGGCTTCCGCCAGGCGGTC
>JBOHKI010000037.1:0-30765 GCA_050728855.1 Rhizomicrobium sp.
AATGTCACGAGCACGCTGGCCGCCAACTGACACGAAGGAAGACCTCACGATGCGTCATACCAGGAATTTCACCGGCCTCGCGGCTCTCGCGCTCGCGCTCTCCGGCTGCAGCGCCATCGACCGGGTGCAGAATATCGGCCGCCCGCCGCCGATGGCGCCCATCAACGTGCCCGCCGCCCAGCCGGTGCAGGTGCCCCAGCCGCCGCCGCCGCCCGCCTATCGCGAGGCCAACGCGCTCTGGGTGCCCGGCTCGCACAGCTTTTTCCACGATCCGCGCGCCAGCCATGTCGGCGACCTGCTGACCATCGACATTTCGATTGCCGATGCCGCCAAGATCCAGGACACCACGTCGCGCACGCGCACCAATTCCGACGATGCCAACCTGACCAACTTCTTCGGGCTGGAGAACAAGCTGCAGAAGGCGCTGGGCAGCGATCCGGCCAGCCTGGTGAAGATGGGCTCCGACACGTCAAATGTCGGCGCGGGCTCGGTCAACCGCTCCGAGGACATCAACCTCACGCTCGCCGCCATCGTCACCCAGACGCTGGCCAACGGAAACCTCGTGGTCAGCGGCCACCAGCAGGTGCGCGTCAACAGCGAGATGCGCGATTTGCAGATCGCCGGCATCGTGCGGCCGGAAGACATCACGCAGGACAACACCGTGAACCTGTCGCAGATCGCCGAGGCGCGCGTCTCCTATGGCGGCCAGGGACAGATCACCGACGTCCAGCAGCCGCGCTACGGATCGCAGCTCTACGACATACTCATGCCGTTCTAGAATTTTTCTTCCGTGGTGGGAACGGGAGGGGTTGGGGACGGCCGGAGCAAAAGCTCCGGCCGTTTTCTTTTGTCTCCGCCCGGGAAGCGGCGGAGGATAAGTCTAATCGTCCCGGTAAACCTTCTCGCGCCGCTCGTGGCGTTCCTGGGCTTCGATGGAGAGGGTGGCGATGGGGCGGGCGTCCAGCCGCTTGAGCGAGATCGGCTCGCCGGTCTCCTCGCAGAATCCGTAGGAGCCGTCGTCGAGCCGGCGCAGCGCCGAATCGATCTTGGCGATCAATTTGCGCTGGCGGTCGCGGGTGCGCAGTTCGAGCTGGCGTTCGGCCTCGGTGGAGGCGCGGTCGGCGAGATCGGCGAAGGGCGTGGTCTCGCTTTGCAGGTTCTGGATGGTCTCACGGCTCTCGCGCAGGATGTCTTCCTTCCAGCGCATGAGCTTGCGGCGGAAATACTCGCGCTGCCGCTCGTTCATGAACGGCTCGGTATCCGTGGGCCGGTAGCTGGAGGGAATCTCGATACCCATACGCAACACCCCTTTGGCGATTCGCCCGTCCCTGAGCGGGCGGGTTTATACAGGCGGAAGCAGGCCCGCGGCAAATGGATTTGGGAGCGCCGCCGGCCCGGAATTTCACATTTGCGACAGGCAGTTAAGGATAGGAGGCCACGCCAGGGGCGGCTTGCCGGTCAGGCGACGGCCCGATCGGACTGTTCCAGCTTGGCCAGTTCGACCCGGGCCCGCAGCTCGATCTCGTCCAGGACCGACTGCAGCTTGGGATCGGAAAAGGTCTCGTGGCGGCGCGCCACGGCACTGGCGAGTTTGTTCAGCGTGGTGCGCGGAATGCCGCCCGACAGCAGCCCGTCGCGCACGTCGTCGAGCAGGCCCAGAAGCTGCTCGCCCCGCGCCACGCCCTTGGACGGCCCGCTGGTGGAATCGTCGATGTTCTGAAGCGTGAGGATGGTCTCGACCGCGGCGAGCGGGCCGGGTGCGGCGATGGAGGCGGCGCGCGGCTGCTCGTGAGTCTCGGAAACCGAGAAGCCCTGGCCCGGGGTGCCGCCCTTGGCGACCCGGCGGATGTTCGACGCGTCGACGCGTCCGGTGCTCTTGATTTCCATGGGCGTGAAATCCCATTGCGACAGGCCACCATCGCGCCGCATGGTTAAGATGTGATTACCGCCTCCTCGCGAGCGCAAGGCGGGTTATCCGCGATGATACGGATGACCGCCCAGTATGGTCAGCGCGCGGTAGAGCTGTTCGGACAGCATCGCGCGCACCATCAGGTGTGGCCAGGTCTGCGGGCCGAAGGCGAGGCTGCGCCCGGCTTTCACGCTGGCCGGCAGCGCCAGACCGTCCGGTCCGCCGATGACGAAGACCATGTCGCGCGCGCCCGCGTCGCGCATCGCGCCCAGCATCTCGGCGAAAGCGTCGCTGGTCATGCCCTTGCCGCGGGCGTCGAGCAGGATGACATGGGCGCCCTGCGGAATCCGTTCGGCGAGCTTCTCGCCTTCCGCCGCCATCCGCGCGCGCGCCTCGCGCAGCTTGGAGACCGCGATCTCCTCCACCGCGACGGCGGTGAAACCATAGCGCTTGCCGAACGCGCGGGCGCGGCCGGTATAGTCCTCGGTCATCGCGCCTTCGGGAGTTCCGCGCGCGATGCCGACTGCCAGGATCAAAAGCCGCATGACTCAGCCGGTTTTGCGCTTGGGCTCCGGAACGCTCCACATGCCTTCGAGGTCGTAATACTCGCGCACCTCGGGGCGGAACACGTGCACGATCACGTCGCCCGCATCGACCAGCACCCAGTCGCCCTGCGCCGCGCCGTTGACCGGACGCGTGCCGTAGCCGGCTTCCTTCAGCCGCCGCGCCAGATGCTCGGCGATCGATGCGACATGGCGCGTCGAGCGTCCGCTCGCGATCACGATGGCGTCGGCCAGCGACGAGCGGCCCGCGAGATCGATGGTCGCGATGTCTTCGGCCTTGTCGTCGTCCAGCGATGCGAGAATGCGGGAGAGGAGCGTCGGCTCCTGCGGCGTCTCGGAAGCCTTTTCGGCCTTCCTGGCGCGCGTGGCGCCCTTCTTCGGCGTGGGAATCTTGGAACTCTCCAGAGTGCGCGGCCAACCTATCACGCGGGGATGATGCGCAACAGGGCCTCGTCCTGGGCGTGCCTGGCGCGGATTGCGGAGGAACTGGCGCCGCTGCGCCGCCCGTCCAGCACCACCAGGCAGGGCGGTTCCGCCTCCGCCAGATGGGCGAGCGCCGCGGGATCGCGCCGCGCGCACGAAAAGCGCTGCACGGCCTTGGCGTGCAGCGTGGCCAGCGTCGTGCCCGGGCGCATCACCACCGCGATGGGGACCGTGCGCGCGATGTCCGCCCAGCGTTTCCAGCGCCGGAAGCCGGCCAGGTTGTCCGTCCCCATCAGCCAGACGAAACGGAGCTGGGGGAAGCGCCGCTTCAGCGCGGCCAGCGTGTCGATGGTGTAGCGCGTGCCGAGGGCGGTCTCGAGATCCACGATCACGATGCGCGGATGCTGCTCGAACTTGTCCGCCGCCACCGCCACGCGCTCGCGCAAGGGCGCCATGCCGGCCACGGGCTTGAGCGGATTTTGCGGCGTCACCAGCCACCACACATAGTCGAGCTTCAGCCGCTTCAGCGCCACTTCGCTGACATGCAGATGGCCCTCATGCGCGGGATTGAACGAGCCGCCCAGGAGCCCGATCTTCATCCCCGGCGCGATCGGCCCCGGCGGACGCAACCAATGCGTGGAACGACGCTTCATCGCACCATCATAGACCACCTCTCCCTCGCGGGGAGGTCGATTCTCATGGCGCCCAGCTGCGTTTGGCGCCGGCGCGGGTTTTGGCCTTGGCACGAGTCTTGTCGATCAGCCGGACCAGCATTCGCAGGACTTCGTCGACACCCTCGCCGGAAACGCCGGACATCAGCAGAACGCTCTCCCCGCTCGCCTTCTCCAGCGAGGCGCGCTTCTTGGCTAGCGCGGCTTTGGGGATCGAGTCGATCTTGTTCAGCACCACGATCTCGGCCTTGCCGGCGAGCCCATTGCCATAGGCTTCGAGCTCGCCGCGGATGGTCTTGTAGGCTTTCACGATCTCGCTCTGCGTGCCGTCGACGAGATGCAGGATGGCGTTGCAGCGTTCGGCGTGGCCGAGGAAGCGATCGCCGAGTCCGGCGCCCTCGTGCGCACCCTCGATCAGGCCGGGAAGATCGGCGACCACGAAATCGGAATTGTCCACCCGCACCATGCCGAGCTGCGGATTGAGCGTGGTGAAGGGATAGCCCGCGATCTTGGGCTTGGCGGCGGAGACACGCGACAGGAACGTGGACTTGCCGGCATTGGGCAAGCCGATCAGCCCGACATCGGCGATCAGCTTGAGCCTCAGGATGACGGTCTTCTCCTCGCCGGGCTGGCCGGGATTGGCGTGGCGCGGCGCGCGGTTGGTGGCGCTCTTGAAATGCGAATTGCCGAAGCCGCCATTGCCGCCCTTGAGCAGCATCACCCGGTCGCCGGCATGGGCCAGGTCGGCCACGGGCGTCTCGCCGTCTTCCTCGTAGATCTGCGTTCCCACCGGCACGCGCAGCACGGCGTCCTCGCCATTGGCGCCGTGCATGTCCTTGCCCATGCCGGGGCCGCCATTCCTGGCCTTGTGATGCTGGCGGTAGCGGTAGTCGATCAGGGTGTTGAGATTCTCCACCGCCTCGACCCACACATCGCCGCCGCGCCCGCCGTCGCCGCCCCATGGCCCGCCGAACTCGATGAACTTCTCCCGCCGGAACGCCACGCAGCCGTTCCCGCCCGCGCCGCTGGCGACATAGACCTTCGCCTCGTCGAGAAATTTCATCGCATCACCGCTTGTACCGGTCTTCCGTCACTCATGCGGCCTGCTTTCGGGATTGGGAGAAGGCGTCCCGGGTCAACGTCACGGTGTGGCAATAGACGGCATGGCCGCGGGCGGCGCAATCGCGCTGCTCCGCGCCGGTCATGACGCAGCCAAGCTTCTCCAGCACGCGCCCCGATGCGGGATTGTCGTGGAACCAGCCCGCCACCAGCCTGTCGATCTTGAGCTCGCGGAAGCCGAAGCTGACCAGCCGGCGGGCCGCCTCCGTGGCATAGCCCTGGCTCCAGAACGGCTTGCCCAGCCAGTAGCCGAATTCGAAATAGCCGTGGTCGCGAAGGTGCAGGCCGCAGGTGCCCATCAGGGCAGCGTCCGCCTTGCGCGTGATGACGAAATTGAAATCGGTTCCCGCGGCACGCCCGTCCGCCGCCTTCGCGAGATAGGCTTGCGCGTCGGCGAGCGCGTAAGGATGGGGCATGCGGCCAAGATTCCTGGCCACGTCCCAATCGCCGGCCAGCGGCGCGATGGCGGCGGCATCCTCCGCGCGCGGCTTGCGCAAGAGCAGTCTGTCGGATTCCAGTTCGCTGCATGACATGGCGCGTTCCCCCTTCCCGGGGCCTCCTTCGTCGCGAGGGAATAAAAAAGGGAAGATGGCGGACCATCTTCCCTCGCAAACGATGAGCCGCCCATGTCTGGCGGCTTGGTCCGGGGTGCCGCCTTAACCCGCTTCCTTCACCGGCGCCGCGACGACCGACACATAGGTGCGGCGCTTGAAGCCGGAGCGGAATTGCACTTGGCCGTCCGACGTGGCGAAGAGCGTGTGATCCTTGCCCATGCCGACATTGTCGCCGGGATGGAACTTGGTGCCGCGCTGGCGCACGATGACGTTGCCGGCGGCAATCGCCTGGCCGCCATAGATCTTCACGCCCAGCATCTTCGGGTTGGAATCGCGCCCGTTGCGCGAGGAGCCGCCGGCTTTTTTGTGCGCCATGGAGTGCTCCCTCAGCCCGCCGTGATCGCGGTGATCTTCACCGTGGTGAAGGTCTGGCGGTGGCCGCGCTTTCTGTGCGTGTTCTTGCGGCGCTTCTTCTTGAACGCGATGACCTTGGGGCCCTTCTTGGTCTCCACGATCTCGGCCGTGACGGAGGCGCCCGAAACGAGCGGCGCGCCATGCCTGGGGGCGTCGCCGCCCAGCATCAGGACTTCGTCGAAGGTGATGGTGCCGCCGGCGTCGCCGATCAGCTTCTCGACCGCGAGGACGTCGTCCTTGGCGACCTTGTACTGTTTTCCGCCCGTGCGGATGACCGCGAACATGCCCTTAAGTCCTTGAATCAATTCGATTCCCGCCCAGACCCCTGTCTCGCGGGAGCCGGGGAATATACTGATGGAGTGTGTGGGGTCAAGCACAGTTCGCTGCATCTCCGCATCGGAGGCAAGAGGGTGGGGTGAGGGAGGCGGTGACGGCTTCGCCCTCCCGTTGGTGATCAGATTTTTGGGGGCGCGCCCTTACCCTCGCTCGTTCCCCCAAAAAGGGGACGAGAGCGTTCAGTGCCGCTTGAAATACTGCACCTGCTTCTCGTGTTTCTCCGCGGCGGCGCGGGTTTTGAAGGTGCCGAGGTTGCGGCGTTTGCCGGTGCTGGGGTTCTTCTTGCGGGAATACAGGCGGTAGCCGCCCGAGGGGAGTTTGCGGATCATCTGGTCCTCCGTGCCGGGGTGATTGCGCCATGATAACGTCCCGCCCGTGAACCCGTTCTCTCACCGCCTCGCGGATCCGGCCGACATTCCGGCGCTGACCCGCCTGATGAATGCGTCCATCGCCGAACTGCTCAAGCTCGTGCTGTCGCCGGCGCAGGTGGAGGCCTCGTTCTCCATCATGGGGCTGGAGCCAGCTGATCGCGGACCGCACCTACTTCGTCATCGAGGGCGATGGCGCGATCGTGGGGTCCGGCGGCTGGTCCAGGCGCGCCACGCCCTTCGGCGGCGATCATTCCCCGGGGCGCGATGCGCGGCTGCTCGATCCTGCGCGCGAACCCGCCCGCGTACGCGCGATGTATACGCACCCCGGCTTCGCCCGCCGCGGCATCGGGCGGATGGTGCTGGATTTGTGCGAGGCCGCGGCCCGCGGCGCGGGCTTCGCGGCCGCAGAGCTGACGGCCACCATGGGTGGGCTGCCGCTCTATCGCGCCTGCGGCTATGTCGAGGTCGAGCCGTTCACGCAGGACGTCTCCGGCGTGCGCGTGCCGCTGGTCAGGATGACAAAGCCGTTGGCGCCGCGCTAAGCAGCACCATGCGCGGACCCGCCGAAATCCTCTACAATTTCCATTGGGTGATCCCCGGCGAGGCCGCGCGGTCGGCGCAGGCCTATCTGGGGTTTCTTGGGCCGTTCCTGGCGCGTCATGGCATCAAGGGCGTGATCAACCTGCGCGGGCCCAATCCGGATTGGCGCTGGTGGCGCGCCGAAAAGCGGGTGACGCAAAGGCTCGGCATCGCCCATGCCGACGTGGTGCTCAATTCGCGCCGCCTGCCGACGCGGAAGATGCTTGTCGCGCTCATCGCGGCCTATGACGCGGCGCCAAGGCCCGTGCTGCTCAAATGCTCCGGCGGCCAGGACCGTTCGAGCTTTGCCTCGGCGCTCTATATCCTGCACCGCAAGGGCTGGGCAGCGTTCGACGAGGCGGATGCGCAATTCGCCGCCTGGCCCTATCTGCATCGCCCGAAGGCGCATCAGCGCTGGCTGAAGCCGTTCCTGCGCTTCGCGCGCGATGGCGCCCATGGCCGCCCGCTCGCGCAATTTATCGCGGAGGACTATTCGGACGTGAATTTCAAAACGTGGCTGGAATCGCAAGGGCTGGGCGATTCCTTTCGCGGCCTCTACGATCCACGCATTCCCATTCCCGGATTGTGATGCGCCCGCTTGCCGTGAAGGACGGCGTGTCGCTGTGGGCGGGCCTGCTGGATGCGGACACGCAGGCCGCGCTCCTCGCCGATGTCCTCGCCCTCGCGAGCCGCGCGCCGTTCTATCGCCCGCGCATGCCGCGATCGGGAAAGCCGTTCAGCGTCGAGGAAACCAATTTCGGTCCGCTCGGCTGGCTGTCGGATGCGGGCGGCTATCGCTACGCGCCGCGCCATCCGTACACGGACGAACCCTGGCCCGCGATTCCCGCGGCATTGATCGCGCTGTGGAACGCGACGACCGGCTATCGCGCGACGCCGCAATGCTGCCTCGTCAATCGCTATCGGGACGGCGCGCGCATGGGCCTGCACCAGGATCGCGACGAGGCGGCGCTGGACGCGCCCGTCCTGTCGGTCTCACTGGGCGACGAAGCCCTGTTCCGCATCGGCGGACCGAGCCGCGTGGGCCCGACCACCGGGTTGTGGCTTCGTTCCGGGGATGTACTGGTCTTTGGGGGCCCGTCACGGCTCGCCTTCCATGGCATCGACCGGGTGCTGGAGGGGACTTCGGCGCTCATGCCGGGCGGGGGGCGGATCAACCTCACTCTTCGCCGGGTGACGCCGCCAAGTCTTTGATCGGTAAATAAAAAGACGCCCGACCGGGGGGCCAGTCGGGCGTCGGATGCGCCGTTACGCGCGTGGTACCGGGAGGGGATGACCGGTACCCTGGAAGAACGCCAACCAGCGTGCGAGCGGGGGGGCAGTGCCTGCTGGTCGGTGGGTCGTCCTTCCGCGATCAAAGCTATGCAGCAGAGCAACACTTTGCAAGATTTTTTTTCCGCTAAGCCATTGATTAAATTTCACAGATGACAGCGGCATAATAGCAACAGTGATGTTTTCGAATCACCGGCTGGAATTCAGTCGTTTTCGGGCCGCGGACTTCCAGCTTTCCGCCAGCGCCGGAGCCGCGATCACCGCTTCGATATGCGCGCGCTCGACCCTCGAATGATAAACCGCGATGAAAGCGTCACGAACGGTAGGCGCATTGATCGCGGGAATGTGTTCGAGCGTTCCGCGCGCGGGCGCGATGCCCTCATCGAGCACGCGGCAATACCAGCCGCAGCGCGCCGATCGCGTCATGGCTTGCGGCGCGTCGGCGCGCAATGCGAGCGCGAGCTTGTAGCAAGGCCCGCGCGGCTGGGAGACTTCGAGCAGCGCATCGCCCCAGCGCAAGCGGTCGCCGATGCGCATCGTGGTTTCGTCCATGCCTTCGACAGTCAGGTTCTCGCCAAACGCATTTGGGCGGCCTGTGATGCCATGCTCGCTTTGCCACCACGGCCAATTGTCCGCCGGATAGAGATAGACCGCCTTGTCAGGCCCGCCATGCACGACGGGATCGGCCTGGGCGTCGCCCGCGATGTTGGTGCGGCCGACGAACACCGTGTCGGCCTCGACGCGCGCCTTGACGATGGCGGACAGAACCGGCTCGTCGTGCACCGCGCCGATGATGCGCGGCGTGCCCACGCTGGTGGCGATGAGCGCGATCACAGCCTGCCAAAATCCTTCGCGGTGCGGTCGATGGCGCGCTTGAGGCGGGACACGATTTCGTCCACCTCGCCTTCGCTGATCACCAGGGGCGGCGCCAGCACCATGGTGTCGCGGATGGCGCGGCTGATGAGCCCGTCCGCGAAGCAGTAGTTGCGGCAATGCGTGCCGACCATGCCGGTGTCGGGAAAGAAGGCGCGCTTCTTCCTGTCCGCCACCAGCTCGATGGCGCCGAGCAGGCCCAGGGTGCGGACCTCGCCGACGATGGGATGCTCGTCGAACGCCGCATGCAGGGCGCGGGCGAAATAGGGACCGATGCCGTCCTTCACCCGCTTCACCAGTCCCAGCGTCTCGATCACCTCGAGGTTCTTCAAGGCCACCGCGCTTGCCACCGGATGTCCGGAATAGGTGAAGCCGTGCACCATCTCCTCATTGGCGTGAAGGATGGTCCTGGCCATGCGCTCGCCCAGCGAGATCGCCGAGATCGGCTGGTAGCCGGACGACAGTCCCTTGGCCATGGTCATGATGTCGGGTGCGAGATCATAGGTCTGCGCCCCGAACCATTCTCCCGTCCGCCCGAATCCGGTGATGACTTCGTCGAGATGCAGCAGCACGTCGTATTTCCGGCAGATGCGTTGCACCTCCGGCCAATAGCTCGCCGGCGGGAAGATCACCCCGCCCGCGCCCTGCACCGGCTCGGCGGAAAATGAGGCTATGCGGTCCGCGCCGATCTCGAGGATCTTCTCTTCCAGCTTGCGCGCGATGAGCAGCCCGAATTCCTCCGGCGCGATGTCGCCATGGCCCGCGGCCTTGGCGGCGAACCAGTAGGGCGCCGGCACCTTGGCGAAGCCCGCCAGCGGCAGGTCCCACTGCGGATGCATGGGGGTCAGCCCGGAAAGCGAGGCCGCCGCGAACGTTACGCCGTGATAGGCATAGTCGCGGGAGAGATGGATCTTCTTCTCGGGCTTCTTCTTCAGGTTCCAATAATAGCGGATCAGCTTGATCGCGGAATCGTTGGCCTCCGATCCGGAATTGGCGAACAGCACATGCTCGTGACCCTCCGGCAGCACGCGCGCCAGCTTGGCGGCGAGCTCCACCGTGTAGGGGTTCGTCGTCTTGAAGAAGTGGTTATAGTAGGGGAGCGTGCGTAGCGCCTCGCAGCCGGCGTCCGCCAGCGCCGCGTTGCCATAGCCGACCTGCACGCACCACAGCCCCGCCATGCCGTCCAGAATCTTCTTGCCTTCGGAATCCCACAGCCACACGCCATCGGCCCTGGTGATGACGCGCACGCCTTCCTTGTTGAGCGCAGCGGTGTCGCTGAAGGGATGGACGTGATGGGCGGCGTCGAGCGCCTGCCAGTGCCTGGTGAGATTGTGCGTGGATTCGCGGGCCATATCCGTCATCCGGTTGGTTGAGACAGTCAACGCAAGAACACGCCGCGCGGCCGCGGCATGAAACCGGTCTACGGATTGAAGCCGATGCGGGCGCAGAGAATGAGCAGGGCGCGCTTGGTGTTCATGCGTGCGAGCCTAGCACGGGCGCGCGCGCGCCGTCACGGCTTGGCGCCCTGCTTGGACAGCGCGCGCTGATAGGCGGGACGAGCATGGGCGCGGGCGTGATAGGCCTGGATGTTGGGATAGGAATCGAACGTGCCGGGGACGAGATCGCCGTAATTGAGGACGCCCGTCATCAGGATGTCGGCCGGCGACAGGTCGCTGCCTGTGAGCCAGCTCTTCCCAGCCAGCGCGCTTTCCACGCCCTCCAGCCGCTCGGCCAGTTGATCCTTCAACTCCGCCTCGCGGATTTCGCGGCCGGGGCGTTCCCTCCAGGCGCCGTTCCAGCGCATGTGCTCGGTCAGGATCGGTTCCACCGTGTTGAGCGCGGCGAAACACCATTGGTTCAGCTCGGCGCGGGCATGCGCATCCTGCGGCGCGCGGCCGACATGCTCATAGAGATAGAGCACGATGGCGGCGGATTCGAAGATGCGCAGCGCCCCGTTCTCCAGCGACGGAATCCGGCCGAACGGATTGATCGCGCGGTTGGGGCCCTGGCGGTGCTCGCGTTTGGCATAGTCCATCCAATGGACCTGGTAGGGAAGGCTCAACTCCTCCAGCGCCCAGAAGGCGCGGATGTCGCGCAGGATGCCTTTGATCTGCGGCGGATAATTGTACGAGGCGTAGAGCGTAATCATGCCGGAACCCGGTTGTGGCCGGGCTCCAGCATGCGTCATCGGCGCGCTTTTCGCCATGCTTTCGAGGACGGCGCCGTTACGCCCCGGCGAGCGCTGCGGCCTTGCTCCAGGCCGGCAGCGCTCTCATCTCCGCCGCCCAGCGCTGGATGGCGCGATAGGGCTCGAGCGGAAGCCGCGCCTCGTCGTAGAGGAAGGCTGAGGAGAGCGCGAAGTCCGGCAGCATCATCCGCTCGCCTGTGACGTAGCGGTGCCTGGACAGTTCTCCGTCCAGCACCTTGGCGAGGCGGTCGAGGAGTTCGCCGCCGCGCGCGATCTCCGCCTCGGCGGGTCCGCCGCGATTGAACAGCTTCTTGACCACGCGCTCGAACACGAAGATCGCGACTGCGGGATCCCAATGCGCGCAGTTCCAATAGAGCCACTTGGTGACTTGCAGCCGCGCCGGCGTGTCGGCCGGGACCAGGCCGGCTTCCGGTTTCTTGAAGGCGAGATATTCCAGGATCGCATCGGATTCCCACAGCACATAGCCGCCATCTTCCAGCACCGGCATGCGCTGGTTGGCGTTGAGCGCGGTGAAGCCGGGCGTGCGGTGTTCGCCGGCGGAGAAATTCAGCGCCCTCATCTCGTGATCGAGCCCGAGATGATGGGCAAGGAACAGCACCTTGAACGCCCGCGGGCTGGGCGGAAAGACGTGAAGCTTCAGCGTCATGGCGAAATCTCCGTGGGTTTGGGCCAGACAAGTCCTGCCGTGAAGACGAGGGCGGCGATGGCGAGGTTGAACGGCGCGGCGAAGAATGCGCCGAGGAACACATAGAGCAGCGTTCCGATCGCCGCGGGCAGGAGCGCGAGCAGGAACAGCGTCGCGCGGCCGGCGGTTCGGGGCCGCCACGCGAACAGGGCGAGAAGCGCGGCCAGGATCAGCATGTCCGCGCAGTCGTTGAGCCAGAAGGCTTTGAGGCCGCCGCCGAAAAAGGCGGGCAGGTTGGAGCCCGCGATGGCGGCCTCGGCGCGCGGGATGGCGAGTCCATGCATGACCGTGCCGAAAACGAGCAGAAGCACCGCCAGCACCAGAAGCGAACGCCCCAGCATGTCAGTTGCCCTTTCCGGTTTCGACGAAGGCCTTGAGACGCGCCAGCTGGTCGCCGCTCACGCTGTGGCCCAGACGCGCGAGGGTGGCGAAGCCGCCCTTGACGCAGCCGCCGAGCTCGATGTTGAACGTCACGTCCGTGCCGTCGGCGGCGGGTTTGAGCGTCCAGGTGAAGGCGCCGTCCGCGCCGGTGGCCTGGATTGGACCCATCGCGCCGCGCAGGCGCAACACCTTTCCCGGCGCGGCGAGCACCACCACCAGGATCTGGACGGAGCCGCCGCCCGGCAGGCTCTCGCACCAGCAGCCTCCGGCGCGCGGATCGAAAGTCATGTTCCTGGCGTCGCCCGAGAAGCTGTGCGCGGAGCTCCACCATTTTCCCGGCTCCGTAATGGCGCCGTAGACCGTGTCCGGCGGCGCGGCGATGTGGACGGTGGTGACGGACGAGAATCCGTTCGCCGTCACGTCCAGCACTTCCGCATGACCGGGCTTTGCGAAGATGAGCGGAAGCGCGATCGCCGCGCCGATAAGAAGATTGCGAAAGCCGGTATTGCCCGGGGCCACGTCACTTGCCCTCCACGGCTTCGGCGTAGACCTGCATGATGGCGGTCCAGCCGTTCGGCGCGCCCACGGCGGCCGCGATCGCTTCGGCGTCGACGGCGGTGATGCGGTGCTCGAGTTCGACGCGCGTGCCGGGACCGTCGGCGAGGAAGCGCACGTCCACTTCGCTGTCCAGCGTGTCGTCGATCTGGAACTTGGAATTGAGCCGCCAGCTCATCACCACGCGCTCCGGCGGCTGCCATACGCGGACGAAGCCGGTGTCGTATTCGCTACCATCTTCGCTCACATGGTACCAGCGGCCGCCCACGAAGGGCTCGATGCGCACGGTGGTGAGCGGCGCGTTGCCGATGTGATGCGATTTCGGCCACCACTGGCCGATATTGGCGGTGAAGACGCGGAACGCGGTCTCCCGCGGCGCTTTCACCGTGACGGTCTTGCGCACGGGCGCGGGCGTGATCCTGGCAGGCGCGTTCATGGCTTTTCCTCTTCGCGGTGTTGGCGCTCGGCTTCGGCGCGGAAGGCTTCCAGCGCCTCGTCCCAGAACTGGTCGAGCCAGCGGCGCAGTGCGCCGAGCCCGGCCGGATCGATCTCGTAGATGCGGCGCGTGCCGTCGCGTTCCTCGCGCACCAGCCCCGCCTCCTTCAGCACCTTCAAATGTTGCGACACGGCCGGCCGGCTGACTGGCAGCCCTGCCGCGATCCGCGTCACCGGCAGCCCCCCATGCCTGAGCCGCTCGAACACCCGCCTGCGGGTGGGATCGGCCAGGGCGGCAAGGGCATTTCCGTAAGCCATAGCTTACAGTAAGTGATAGCTTACGGACTTGTCAAGAGCCTTCTCCTCTTCTTTCGGCCAAGGGAGGGGCTCAGCGGCCTATCATGTTCAAGTCCAGGTTCGTTTCGACCGTGCCTTCGGCCGGGAACAGGGCGAGGAAGCCGGTGTCCGTCCAGGTGAGGGTGGCGGTGCCGAAATTATCGACGGTGCCGCGGATCTGGATGCCTTTGCCTTCCGGCTTGGCAAGCGCCGTGCGCACTTCGTCATCGAGCTTGGAAAGGTCCCTGGCGACGCTGAACACCAGATTCTTCTCCAGCGCCTTGCCGAGTTCGTCGCCCGCCAGGAACTTCATCGCCGACAGGATCGCGCCTTCCGTCGCCACGTCGTAGTGCAGGTTGACGACGCGGATGGTGCCGCTGGCGGCGTCGTAGCTGGGCACGCCGCGCAGATAGCCGGTGCCGCAGGAATTGAACCAGCCGAACGGATCCCAGCTCTCGTCGACGCAGAAATGCGCCGACACGATGACGTCCTGGCCCGACGGCAATATCGCCAGACGATCGAATGTCACCGTGGCGCGGCCGATGCGCGGCGGCTTCTTCTGGAGCCGCGCCAGCGCGAGCTTCGCGGCCTCGTCGTAAGGCAGCGTCACCGGCACGACGAAGGAAAAGCGGTTGGACGCCATGCCGAGCGGCGCGGGCGGCGGCAGGCGGGGGATCGCGGCGGGCGGCGCCGGCCTGTCGCCCAGCACCACGCGCGCTCGCGCCTCGACGCCGACGGACAACGTTATCGTATTGCCGGTCGCGACGGGCGCGCCCACCAGCGCGCGCTGCGGCGACAGCACCAGCCAGGCCTGCGGCTTCTTGCCGACGCGGATGGGTTCGAACGCTTTGGCCCACAGCTTCTCCACTGCGGGGCGGATCTTGATCTCCTCCGGCAGCCGTTTGTCGAGCGCATGAAACAGCGGATCGGAAAGATGCTGATCGTTGTGGTTCCACAGGCTGGTCAGCGTCATCTTGACCGGCCCCGCGTCGAGCGTCGCATTCGACATCTGCACATTGCCCTGGGTGTGCGTGACGATGCGCCAGTCGGGCCCGATGGAGAGCGCGGTGGAGGCGCGCGCCACGCCGTCGGTCGAGGCATGCGCCTTCAGCTTGAACAGCGCCTTCAGCTTGACCTGCGCGTCGATGTGGAACGGCAGCGACAGCGCGATGCGCCCGCCCTCGGCCCCGCCGGTGACCGGCCCGGTGCGCGTCGCCACCAGGTCGAGCTTGCACTTGCCGATGCCGCAATCCGACGGCTGGTCCTTGACGTTGGCGAGCTGCGTCGCGGTCTTTTCGTTGAGGGTGCGCAGCAAATCGCCCATCGGAACGGTGAGCGAGGCGGAGACGGTGGAGAGCGGAACCTGCGGCGTGGGCGGCGGCGGGGTGCGCGCGGGCTCGGGCGCGCTGAACCTGGAGCAGGCAGCAAGCGCGAGCGCCGTCCCGATCGCGAGGATGCGGAAAGACACGCGCATTCGCACTCCCTTTCGCTCTATCTCCGCGCCTCGCGCAGCGCCTTGCCGAACGCGGCGAAGATCTCGCGGCTGACGGGATTGTCCTGCCAGCGCCATTCCGGATGCCATTGCAGGCCGAGCAGGAAGCCCTTGGCGGCCGGCATGGAGACCGCCTCGATGGTGCCGTCCGGCGCGGTGGCGTCGGCATGCAGAGGACCGGCCAGCCGGTCGATGCCCTGGCTGTGCAGCGAGTTCACCGCGAACGAACGTTCCGCGACGACCTTGGCCAGCAATCCGTCCGGCGCGACGCTCAGATCGTGCGCCGGTCCATAGCGCACCTCGACGGGATCGCCGCCGTTCTCGCGGTGATCGAGCCGGCCCGGCTGCTCCTGAACATGCTGGTGGAGCGTGCCGCCCATCGCCACGTTCAACTCCTGAAAGCCGCGGCAGATGCACAGCAGCGGCACGCCACGCGCGATCGCCGCCTCGAGCAGCGGCAATGTCGTGGCATCGCGATGCTCATCCTGCATCACGCCCGCGCGCGGCTCCGGCCCGCCATAGCGTCTGGGAGAAACGTTGGAAGGCGAGCCGGTGAACAGCAAGCCGTCGATGCTGTCGAGGATTTCATCCGCCGGAATGGGATCGGGCAGCACCGGGATGAGGAACGGCAGCGCGCCCGCGCCGTCGCGCACGGCAACGATGTATTTCTCGCCCGCCACATGGAACGGATGATCGCCCACCTTGCGATGGTCGCAGGGGATTCCGACGATGGGCCGGCGGCCGCTCATGGCGCGATGGCTAGCACGGCGCAGGCGCCGCCAACAATCGGCGGAGCGGTCATGGCTGGGCCGCGCTGCGGCCCTTGAGGGAGAAGGTCGCGTCCGGCAGGTCCACGCCGGCGCGGATATTGCGCAGCGTGACGGTGGTGGTGCCGCCTTGCGCGTCCGTCACCGTCCATTGGCGA
Organism: Rhizomicrobium sp.; assembly: GCA_050728855.1. Taxonomy (GTDB): domain Bacteria; phylum Pseudomonadota; class Alphaproteobacteria; order Micropepsales; family Micropepsaceae; genus Rhizomicrobium. The sequence goes on from JBOHKI010000037.1 coordinate 16,121, forward strand.
AGTTCGTAGCCCGGGTCGCTGAACACGATGGCGATGTTGCCGGCGACGTGGCGGTCGTTGGAGCGGGCGTCGACGATGACCTGGCCCGGCTGGTGCTCGACGCCCGTCACCGCACTGCTGCCGGCCAGGTTCACGCGATCGGAGAGCAGCAGGTTGAGCGGCGTTGTGGAGAGCGGATAGCGGTCCACGGTGTGGAGCTTCAGGTTGAACACCGCGATGTCGAGGCCGTCGCAGACCACCAGGGTCGCCGCTGGCGGGGCGTATTCGAAGCGCATCTCGCCCGGCTTCTTGATATAGACCTTGCCTTCCTGGAGATCCCCCTCCGGCCCGATCTGCGCGAAGTCCGCTTCCAGCGAGTGCATCGAATTGTAGGCGTCGCTGATCCTGGCGAGCTCATCCTGCTCGGCCCGCGTCAGCATGCGCGCCTGCGCGGCACCGCCAAAGGCGAGCGATGCGAGCGCGACGAACAGGGCAAGACGGTGTTTCATCATCATCCAAATGTGTCATGGCCCGGGCCGCGAGCCTGTTGAAACCCGGAATGACGGCGAAAGTGCAGTCGGCGCGAACCTGTTGCGTCAGGCCGCCGCGCTGCGGCGTTTGTTGGGGCAGAGGCCTTCGACGAGAAGGTTCAGCACGCCTTCCAGTTCCCGCTCGAGCTTGGGCAGCGTCAGCTTCGACCATAGCTGCGGATAGCGGAACTTCATCGTCGCGGACTGGATCATCTCGGCGATGGTTTCCTTGTCGCCCGGCGGCACGAATTCGCCGCGGCGCTCGGCCTCGTCCAGCAGCTCGACCAGGATCTTGCGCTCGTTGGCCAGCATCCAGTTGATGAATTGCGGGCGCTCGTGGCCGATGACGTTTGCCATCTCCAGCACGCGCGGATCCTTTTCGAGCTTGTGGTATGTGCGGCGCAGTTCCTCGAACAGCAGGTCGTGCAGCCGAGTGCGCGCATCCTTGCCGGGCGCGACGGCGAGCTTGCGGGCCTGGACGAGATGGACTTCGTAATCCTCGCTGGCGATCGCCTCCGCGATGTCGAGCTTGCCGGGGAAGAACCGGTAGAGGTTGCCCGGCGACATGCTGCAATCGGCCGCGATCTCGGCCATGGTGGTCTTGGCGTAACCGAAATGCGAAAACCGTTTCTTGGCGGCATCGACGATTTGCGAACGAACGGAATCCTTCTCGGCCATGACCATCGCGTTTCTTCCCCCGTCGGGTTTCTTGTTGTTTTGTCCCACTAAGATAGGGGATATTTCTGAATAATCAACAAATCGTTCAATCTTCGCAGCTGCAATAAGGCCCGGAACTTGAACAAAATGTCATCAAATCCAGCCGCTTACGGCCATATCGGCGTCCTGGGCGCCGGGGCGTGGGGAACGGCCCTGGCCCTGGTTGCGGCCCAGGCCGGTCGGACTGTGACGCTTTGGGCCCGCGAATCCGAAGTGCGCGATTCGATCAAAACCAAACGCGAGAACAGCCATTTTCTTTCCGGCGTGAGTTTGCCGCTGACCATCGCGCCCATCGCCGAGCTTGCCGGGCTCGCCGCGGCGGACGCCATCCTTCTCGTCGCCCCGGCCCAGCATCTGCGCGCGACGCTGAGCGCGCTTGCGCCCCATCTGAAACCGCGCACGCCGCTCGCGCTGTGCGCCAAGGGCATCGAGCGCGGCACGGGAAAGCTTCTGACCGAAGTGTTGACCGAATGCGCGCCTTCCTCCGCGCCTGCCATCCTGTCCGGGCCGTCCTTCGCGGTGGATGTCGCGCGCCAGCTTCCCACCGCCGTCACCATCGCGGCCGAGATGGAAATCGCGGTACGGCTCCAGGCCTCGCTCAGCCATGCCACCTTCCGCCCCTATGCGAGCGACGATCTGGTGGGCGTAGCCTTGGGCGGCGCGGCGAAGAACGTCTATGCCATCGCTTGCGGCATCGTCGCCGGGATGGGGTTGGGCGACAGCGCCCGCGCCGCCTTGCTGGCGCGCAGTTTCGCCGAACTGTGCCGGCTGGGCGAACAGCTGGGTGCGAAATCCGAAACGCTCATGGGCCTGTCGGGGCTTGGCGACCTGGTCCTCACCGCGACCAGCCCGACCTCGCGCAACTATGCTTTCGGGCTCGCGCTGGGCAAAGCCACGCCGCGCGCGGATATGTTCGCGCCGGGCCGGCCGCTGGCGGAAGGCGTCGAGACCGCACCCGCGCTGGTGGCGCGCGCCCGCGCCGAGAAGATCGAGCTTCCCATCGCCGAAGCCGTCGCCGATATTCTGTCGGGAAATCTCGCGCTCGACGCCGCGATCCCGCGGCTGATGGCGCGTCCGCTCAAGGCGGAATAGGAGAGGCCATGCTGTTCGTGCTCACCGCCATCGACAAGCCCGACGCGCTGGAACTGCGCATGGCCACGCGCGCGGCGCATTTCGAATACGCCAAGCAGACCGGCGTGATAAGAATGGGCGGACCGTTCCTCGACGCGGGGGGCGACATGGCGGGCAGCCTGATCATCTTCGAGGCCGCCGATCCCGATGCCGCCAAAGCCTGGGCCGCGAACGATCCCTATGCGAAGGCGGGCCTGTTCGCGTCATCGGACGTCCGGCGGTGGAAGCTCACCTTCAATCCCAAGGGTGTGGAGTTCTGATGGCCTATTGGCTGCTCAAGACCGAACCCGAGACCTTCTCGTGGACGGCGCAGAAGGCGCGCGGCGCCAAGGGCGAGCCGTGGAGCGGCGTGCGCAACCACCAGGCCAAGCTCAATCTCATGGCGATGAAGAAGGGCGAGCTGGCGTTCTTCTACCACTCGGGCGACGCCCGCGAGGTCGTCGGCATCGTCCAGGTGATCTCGGACTACAAGCCCGATCCCACCGACGCGACAGGCAAATTCGGCCTCGTCGACGTCAAGGCGGTTCGCGACCTTCCCACGCCCGTGACGCTCGCCCAGTGCAAGGCGGATGCGAAGCTCAAGGACATGAAGCTCGTCACGTTCTCGCGTCTTTCGGTACAGCCCGTGACCGAGGCGGAATGGAAGCACGTCTGCAGGCTCGGCGGGATCAAGTAGTCAGGCGGGGATGCTGCGGCAGGACAGCCACCGTCAGCGGGTGATGAAGGCTTATCTCCAGCAATTTGAAATTCGGTTCCCGCAAAGTCGCCAGAACCGCGTCCGGGCCGCGCGCGATCAGCCGCGCATGCCCTGCCGGTACCGGCGCCTATTGCTGGCGCTGGTAGAGCACGGTTCCGTCATGGGTGGTGACGCTGAAGAGATCGACGCAGCGTGAATCGGTAAGCGTGCGGCAGATCAGGTCCGCGGTCATCGTGTACTTCTCGCTCGCCGTGGAGGCGACGCAGGAATAGCGGCCCTTCACGCCGGCGTCCTTCGGCATCAGGCTGCTGAGCTGGCCGTAGCCCGGCACGATGCCATAGTTCTTCGCGTTCACCAGTTCCTGCGCGCACACCAGCACGGCGGACTTCGCGTCGGTCTGCTGCTGCTCGGTGGGCTGGGCCGGCGCCTGCGGCGTCGCCTCCTGCTCGGGCGAGGTGGAGACCGCGGGCGGCCTCAGCACCAGGAAGGCGACCACGCCGATGGCCACCACGAATCCCACGGCGAGCACGATCTTGGCCGCCATCCATTCGCGCGCGGTGCCGCGGCGCATCTCGATCACATTGTGATTGTCGTCGTTCATCGCGTCTCAGCCCCGGGTCAATCAGCGCATGCAAATCAGCGCATGGTGGGTATCACGAAACTCGCATTCTCGCGCACCCCGCCCTTGGGCCAGCGCTGGGTCACTGTCTTGACCCGCGTCCAGAAACGCACGCCTTCCGGCCCATGCTGGTTAACGTCGCCGAAGGCCGAGCGCTTCCAGCCGCCAAAGGTGTGATAGGCCAGCGGCACCGGGATCGGCACGTTCACGCCCACCATGCCGACCTTGACGCGCGAGGCGAACTCGCGCGCGGCGTCGCCGTCGCGGGTGAAGATGGCCACGCCGTTGCCGTACTGGTGGGTGGAGGGCAGGGCGATCGCCGCGTCGAAATCCGCCGCCCGGGCCACCTGGAGCACCGGCCCGAAAATCTCGTCCTGGTAGGTCTGCATGTCGGGCGTGACGCGGTCGAACAGCGAGCCGCCGAGATAGAAGCCCTTGTCGTAGCCCTGCATCTTGAAACCGCGGCCGTCGACGACGAGCTCGGCTCCTTCCGCGACGGCCTGGTCGATATACTGCTTCACCTTCTCGCGGTGCGCGGCGGTGACGAGCGGACCGTAATCGGCATCGGGATCGGTCGGGATGCCGACGCGCAGGCTCTCCACCCGCGGCTTGAGTTTGGCGACCAGCGCGTCCGCCGTCTTCTCGCCCACCGGAACGGCGACGGAGATCGCCATGCAGCGTTCGCCGGCGGAGCCATAGCCCGCGCCGATGAGTTCGTTGGTCACCTGGTCGAGATCGGCGTCGGGCATGATGATGGCGTGGTTCTTGGCGCCGCCCATCGCCTGCACGCGCTTGCCGTGCGCGGTGCCGTGCGAATAGACGTATTCGGCGATGGCGGAGGAGCCCACGAAGCTCACCGCCTGGATGTCCGGATCCTCGAGGATCGCGTCCACCGCCTCCTTGTCGCCGTTGACGACCTGGAGCACGCCGGCGGGGGCGCCCGCTTCCATCATCAGCTCGGCCAGCCGCATCGGCACGCCGGGGTCCTTCTCGGAGGGCTTGTTGATGAAGGTGTTGCCGCAGGCTATGGCGACACCGAACATCCACATCGGGATCATGGCGGGGAAATTGAACGGCGTGATGCCGGCGACCACGCCGAGTGGCTGGCGCATGGAATAGATGTCGATGCCGGGGCCGGCGCCTTCGGTGTACTCGCCCTTCATCAGGTGCGGGATGCCGCAGGCGAACTCTATGACCTCCAGCCCGCGCTGCACGTCGCCGCGCGAATCCGCCAGCACCTTGCCGTGCTCGTCCGACAGGATGCGGGCCAGCTGGTCCATGCTCTTCTCGACCAGCGCCTTGAAATTGAACATCACCCGCGCGCGGCGCTGCGGATTGACGGCCGACCATTCGGGGAAGGCGTTCCTCGCGGCCTCCACGGCCTTGCGCATTTCCGCGCGGCTGGCGAACGCGACCCGGGCCTGCACCTCGCCGGTCGCCGGATTGAAGACGTCGCCGAAACGTCCCGAAGTTCCCTTCACGGGCGCCCCGGCGATGAAATGACCGTATTCCTTCATGGTGTTTCCCACCTTCTGTTCTTGCGAGGCGATTGGGCCTTCGGTTCCGCGCGGTGGTTTAGCGAAGCCGAACTCAAACCTAAAGGGGCAAACAAAAAGGGCCGCCGGGAAGCCAGCGACCCTTCCTGCCCGAGGAGCCGGAGTGTCCGTGCGCCTTTAGTGCGAGAGGGCGACCTTGCGGCCGTCCGAAAGGCGGGTGCCTTCATAGACGTCGCCCTTGGGCTTCAGCCAGGCGACGAGCGTTCCATTGCTCGACAGCAGCTGAAGGCCGTTCGGCTGGTCGTGCCAGCGGCCGACCGTGGTTCCGTTGCAGTCGCCGGTGGAGGTGACCGTGCCGGCGTCGGCGACGGAAGCGTCCGCCGTGAGCGTGATCATGCAGGGGGCATCGGCCACGCCCGTGGCCAGTTTCCAGGTTCCGGCCGCGGAATCGGCCGCGTGCGCCATGCCAATGGTGGTGAAAGCGAGCGCGGCGCCGAGGGCGAGAGAGCTGAGCTTATTCATATGAATAACTCCTTTAGTGTTCAGTGTTCAGACTATAAGAGCCAATCGCCCGGTTGGGAAGTGCAAAAGCGGCATGCCCCGGCTGACTTTTTGGTGAGCGTCCGGGCCTTGAAGCGGCACCCTTGAGCCCCCACTTGCGAGGTTTGCGTGCCCCGTTGCGCAGCTTCCCGCCCCGCCCATAGAGTCCCCCTGACCCAGCGGAGCCGCGGCCATGAGCCTCACCATCACCCCCCTGACCCCCACCATCGGGGCCGTGATCGGCGGCATCGACCTGGGCGCCCGCCGGCCGGACGACGCCGAGATCGCAGGGATCCGCGCCGCCCTCCTCCGCCACAAGGTCGTTTTCCTCGAGGACCAGCACCTGACGCCGGAGCAGCACCGCGACGTCGCGGCCCGTTTCGGCGGGCTGCATACCCACCCGCTCTATCCCGGCGTGCCGGAGGCGCCGGAGCTCTTCATCCTCGACAACCACGCCGGCAACCCCACCGACAACGACGCCTGGCACACCGACGTGACGTTCATCGAGACGCCGCCGCTGGGCGCGCTGCTTTACGCAAGGCTTCTCCCCGAGAACGGCGGCGACACGATCTGGGCCGACATGCAGGCGGCCTATGAAGCGCTGTCGAAGCCGATGCGCGAATTCCTGGTGAACCTCGACGCCGTACATGATTTCGCGCGCGGGTTTCCGGCCAAGCTCACCGTCGCCCAGGCGGCCGGCGAGCAGAAATACGCCCGCGCCGTGGAGGATCATCCGCCCGTGGTGCATCCGGTGATCCGCACCCATCCCGAGACCGGCGCCGATTCCCTGTTCGTCAATTACGGCTTCACCGCCCGCATCAAAGGCTTGCGCCGCAACGAAAGCGACGCGCTGCTTGCCATGCTGTTCGACCATGTAAAGAAGCCGGAATTCCATGTCCGCTGGCGCTGGAAGCCCGACGCGCTCGCCTTCTGGGACAACCGCATCACCCAGCATTACGCGGTCAACGACTATCTCCCCGCCCGCCGCGTCATGCACCGCGCCACGGTGCTGGGCGACCGCCCCTTCCACAAATCCCGCATGCCGTCGGGCATGAAGGCGGCGGCGGAATAGTCACTCGGGGAAAAAGATGCGCTCGAAGTCGCGCGCGGCGTGAATGACGTGCACGATTTCAACCGCGCTTCGCCCAACCGTGTAGAAGATCAGATAGTTCCGCCACGGCTTGCGCCGTATCGGCAGGCCAGCTGATCTGAATAGAACGCGAAAAGCGCGCGGCATACCGCCGATCTGATCGCACGCATCGACAAGTTCGTCGACAAAGTCTTTGGAACGAACGTGCCCTTCTTGCTCAAGCCAGGTTCCGATCTCCACAAGGTCGGCCCGCGCGGCCGCCGAGTAGGAAACCCTCATGCCCGCTTCTTCGCCTGGCGTGCCGCAACTTCCCGCATTCGCTTGTGGACCTCTGCCCGAACCTCTTGCGAAGAATAGACCCTTCCCGCCTTGATGTCCCCAATACCCCTTGCCAACGCCGCGTCGAGCCGCATCAGCGCCTTCTCCCGCTCCTCGACCAGGCGCACGCCCTCGCGCAGGACCTCGCTCTTGGAATTGTAGCGCCCTTTGGCGATGAGTTTGGAAACGGTGCTTTCGAGCTTCTTGCCCAGATCGACGCTGAACGGCATGGCGGTTCTCCCGCCGGCAGACTAGTCCAGCCGATAATAATTATCAATGCGGTGGCGGCGCGTGGGCGTAGCTTTCGACGAGGGAACCCGCGACCAGCCGCCAGCCGTCGACCAGCACGAAGAAGATGAGCTTGAAGGGCAGCGAGATGATCACCGGCGGCAGCATCATCATGCCCATGCTCATCAGGATCGAGGCCACCGCCATGTCTATGATGAGGAAGGGCACGAAGAGCAGGAACCCGATCTCGAAGGCGCGCTTGAGCTCCGATAGCATGAAGGCGGGCGCCAGCGTGGTCAGCGCGATGTCGGTGGCCTGTTTGGGCGCCTTGGCGTGGCTCATGTCGAGGAACAGCTTGAGGTCGCTGTCGCGCACATGGGCGAGCATGAAGGTCTTCATCGGCACCGCGGTGCGGTCGAACGCTTCCTCGGTGGTGATCTGGTTGTTGACCAGGGGCACGATGCCGGCCTGATAAGCGTCGTGCAGCGTCGGAGTCATCACGAAGAGGGTGAGGAACAGCGCGAGCGAGACCACCACGCTGTTGGGCGGGCTCTGCTGCAGGCCCATCGCCGTGCGCAGGAGCGACAGCACCACCACGATGCGCACGAAACTCGTCATCATGATCAGGATGGAGGGCGCGATCGAAAGGATGGTGATCAGCGCGACGAGCTGCATCACATGGTCGGTGAAGAGCCCCGAGCCGGAAAGATCGATGGAAAGCGGACTTGTGCCGGCGCCAGGCGCGGCTGCGGCGGCTGTCGCGGCGAAAGCATGGGCGGGCAGGACGGCCACAAGTCCGGTGACGGATGCCAGAAGCGGGCGCATCTTCATGCCGCGTCGCTTTCGGAAGGTTCGCTGCACATGGACAGCACTTGCGCGATCGCGGCCGGTGCGATGCCGCCTTCGATCACTGTGGCGCTGGCCGGCCCGATGAGCACCAGGTGTTCCACGCCGTCGCGCTTGAAGAGGACGAGCTTGTGCTTGGTGCCGACCATCAGGCTCTCGGCGATGGAAAGCCTGCGCCCGTTGCCGATGCCCTTGGCGATGCCGGGGATGCCGTAGCGTTTGGCGGCAAGCGCCGCGAAGCCAACCAGCCCCAGCACCAGGGCGAGCGCGCCGACATAACGGGCGAAGTCGATGAGGTCCATGCACGCTATCCAAACCCGTCAAGCTTAATCGCGGGTTAAGCGCGGGAAGAATCTGCCGGGCAAAAAGGTTCAGCGATGTTAAGCGCCGATTAAGAGCGGCGCGCGAAGATGCGCGGCGGTAAGACTAATTTTCGGTTACGGAGGCGCGTCGATGAACCTTCCCGAAATTCCCCTGCTCGGCATGCTGCGCCAGCGCATGGAGTGGCTCAACGCGCGCCAGGGCGTGCTGTCGCAGAACGTCGCCAATTCCGACACCCCCGGCTTCATGGCGCGCGACGTCAAGCCGATGGACTTCGAGGACATTCTCAAGGGCGAGACGCGCACCTCGCCGGGCCTCACCATCACCGATCCGCGCCACATCGCGATCGCGCCCGACACGATGCAGGGTTTCGAGGACACCGACTCGCCCGACACCGAATCCAATCCCACCGGCAACACCGTTTCGCTCGAACAGGAAATGATCAAGGTCGCCGACACGCAGGGCCAGTTCGCCGCCGCGTCGAATCTCTACGCCAAGGCGATGGGCATGCTGCGCACCGCCATCGGCGCGCCCTGAAGGAGACTGTAGATGGATCTCGCCACCTCCATGATCGTCGCCGCCTCTGGCATGCGCGCGCAATCCGCCCGCATGCGCACCATCGCGGAGAACATCGCCAACGCCAATTCGACGTCGCCCACGCCGGGCGGCGATCCCTATCGCCGCCAGGTCGCCACCGTGAAGAGCGAGTTCGACCGCGAACTGGGCGCCACCCTCGTCCAGGGCGGCAAGCCGGTGAATGACATGAGCGCCTTCCGCCGCCAGTACGATCCCGGCAATCCCGCGGCCGACAAGCAGGGCTATGTGCTGATGCCCAACGTCAATCCGCTGGTCGAGATCATGGACATGCGCGAGGCCCAGCGCTCCTACGAGGCCGATCTGGACGTGATGAGCGCGTCCAAATCGATGATCGCGCGCACCGTCGACCTTCTGAAGAAATAAGGGAGTAGACCATGGCCATCGCCCCCGCCGCTGCCTCCGCCGCCTACCAGGCCATCGCCAAGATGGGCAGCATCGCCCCGCCCGCGTCGGGCGCCGCCGGTGCGGCCCCCGGCGCCAATTTCGGCGACTTCCTCACCAACGTCGTCAAGGACGCCAGCCAGTCGATGAAGCAGGGCGAGCAGATGGCGGTGAACCAGGCCGCCGGCAAGGCCGACATCGTCGATGTGGTCAACGCGGTCAACTCCGCCGAGCTCACCCTCGATACCGTCGTCGCCGTCCGCGACAAGGTCATCGCCGCCTACCAGTCCATCATGCAGATGCCGATCTGATCCGGAGTTTCCATGTCGCCCGCCGATTCCATCGATTTCGCCCGCCAGGCCATCTGGGTGCTGCTCGAGATTTCCGCTCCCGCCATGATCACCGCGCTGGTGGTAGGCCTGGGCATCGGCCTCCTCCAGGCGCTGACCCAGATCCAGGAGATGACGCTGGTCTTCGTGCCCAAGATCATCGCCATCTTCCTCGTGCTGCTCATCTCGCTGCCCTTCGCGGGCGCCGCCATGAACGGGTTGATGACCGACATCGCGGCGCGCATCTCCGCCTACTAGCGATGCACATCCATCTCGCCGACTTCACCGGACTGCTGCTGGTTTACTTCCTCGTCTTCGCCCGCACCGGCGCGATGATCATGCTGCTGCCGGGCGTGGGCGAGGCGGGCGTGCCGTCGCGGGTGCGGCTGGTCCTGGCGCTGGCGATCTCCTTCGCCTTCGCGCCCACCGTCGCGCACCAGTATCCCGCGCACATCCCCGGCAACGAGCTCGCTCTGGGGCTGCTGCTGTTCCAGGAACTCACCGCCGGCCTTCTCATCGGCGCCATGGCGCGCGTCCTCATGAGCGCGCTCTCCGTCGCGGGCAATTTGATCGCGATGCAGACGGGCCTGTCCTATGCCCAGCAGGTCGATCCCACGACCAGCCAGCAGGATGTGGTCGTCGGCAACTTCATCTCGCTGCTGGGTGTGGTGCTGATCTTCGCCACCAACCTGCATCACCTGGCCATCGGCGCGGTGGCGGGCTCCTATTCGATGATCCCGCCCGGCGCGGCGCTGCCCACCGGCGACATGGCGGAGCTGACGGTGCGGCTCGTTTCCGGCTCCTTCGCGCTCGGCCTGCAATTGGCCGCGCCGTTCCTCGTCTTCGGTTTCGCGGTCAACGCCGCCATGGGCCTGCTCGCGCGGCTGATGCCGCAATTGCAGGTCTTCTTCATCGCCATGCCGATCAACATCCTAGCCGGCTTCGCGCTGATGATGCTCCTCATCGGCTCGATGATGACGCTGTTCCTCTCCTATTTCGCGCAGCAGATGGGAAGCTTCGGCTGACATGGCCGACGATCGCGACGACTCCCAGCGGACCGAAGAGCCGACACAAAGGCGGCTCGAACAGGCCGCCGAGCATGGCGACATCGTCAAGAGCACCGAGGTCTCCGCCTTCGTGCTCCTGCTCGGCGCCACCATCGCCATCGCCATGTTCGCGCCCGCCGCGGCGCAGAATATCGCGCGCACCTTCCGCATCTTCCTCGAACAGCCCGACCGGATCGCGGTGGATTCGTCCGGCGTGCTGGCGATCTTCGACGGCTCGGTGTGGCGGCTGGGCCAGATCCTCGCCCCCATCTTCGCCGTCCTCGTTATCTCGGGCCTCGCCGGGCATCTGCTCCAGCACCGCCCGGTCTTGTCCACCGAGCGCCTCAAGCCCGACCTGTCCAAGCTGTCGCTGCTCAAGGGCTTCAAGCGCATGTTCGGTGTCGACGGCATCTCCAACCTCGTCAAGGGCGTGCTCAAGATCGTCATCGTCGGCGCCGCGGTGTGGACGACGCTGTGGCCGATGCGCGGCCGCATCGAGGCCATCCTCACCGAATCGCCGATCGCCATGGCGGGTCACATCTCGGAACTGGTCATGCGGCTCCTCATCGCCGCGCTCGCCGTGCTCGCCGCCGTCGCCGTGCTGGATTATCTGGTCCAGCGCTACCGCTTCCTCGCCCGCAACCGCATGAGCCGGCAGGAGATGAAGGAAGAATTCCGCCAGTCCGAAGGCGATCCGCAGATCAAGGCCAAGATCAAGCAGATCCGCGCCGAGAAGAGCCGCCGGCGCATGATGGCCGCGGTGCCCGACGCCACCGTCGTCATCATGAACCCGACGCACTACGCCGTCGCGCTCAAATACGAGAGCGGCGAGATGGCGGCGCCCGTCTGCGTCGCCAAGGGCGTGGACGCGCTGGCGCTGCGCATCCGCGACGTCGCCGAGGAGAACGAAGTGCCGGTGGTGGAGAACCCGCCGCTTGCCCGCGCCCTCTATGCGTCCATCGAGGTCGACGAAGCCGTGCCGCAGGAGCACTACAAGGCCGTCGCCCAGGTCATCGGCTACGTCATGCGGCTGAGCGGGCAGCTGCGCGCGAACTAGCGCGTCTTCCGCCTCACGGCTTTGCGCCCCGGCCTGCTCCAGCTTCGCAGGAGTTCGGCCGTCTCACGGTCCATCGGAAAGAAGCATTCGATGCGCAGCTCCTGCAGGGTGATGTCCTGCGGCGTGCCGATGGTGGTGAACAGCCGGAGCAACTGGCCGGCCTCGCGGAACTGCATCGCCAGCACCGGAGCGGTGCCGGCGGCGGGATTGCTGCCGGTCTCGCTCTCCCCGCTGATCGCCGAGGCCTAGGGTCTATGCTCAATTGGCCTAAACCAAAGTTACCTGTCATCCCGGCCAAGCGATGCGAAAGCATCGCGCCGAGCCGGGACCCACGGCGCAAGCGGCTTGGTAGGTCCCGGGTCTCGCGATGCTCGCCCGGGATGACAGCCATGTTTTGATCGAGAATCCCACGGAATTGGACAAAGCTAATTGAGTCCGGACCCTAAAGCGCGCGGAAATCGAACCTGGCGCCGCCGAAGATCATGTTGACCGTCTCGCCGTCGGCGGAGAGCGGCAGGAAGCAGGCTTCGTAGTCGCAGAAGGACTTGTCCGGTTTCCAGAACGCCTTGCCGATCCGGAATCGCGGCTCCGCCAGGCGCGCGACCTGGCCCAACACGTTGCGCATCGACTCCGCCGCGTCGGGGGGCATCCCATGGGTCGCCGGGCGGCCGGTGTTGTTCTCGCCCACGAAGCGCACGACATGCTCGCCGACCAGGCGGATGGTGAAAGCGCCCTCATCTCCATCCACGGTCCACAGCATCACATAGGGAAGCTGCGCCCGGATCTCGGACGGATTGATGTCGGCCCGTGCCGGCATCCGCCGCGGCCCGCGCTTGGCCGACCAGTAGAGGTGAAGCAGCTGCAGGTTGGAATCGCGCGGGGCATCGATGAAGACGGCCGGGGTGGCCGGGTTGTTCTGAAGCGCCATGTCGTTGCGAATGCCTGCGAATCATTCCGGAAAATTCAAAGGACATAAGCCGTGGCGTGTCCATTTTTCCGTCCCGCGCCGGCCCGGCGGCGTTGATCGATCGCAATGCGCCCGGGCCGCGAACATGGTCAAGCCCGTGCGGCAATGACGGACAAGCCCCGTTTCTGCTATAGCGAATCGCCCATGAACGCGCGCGCCTTCACGCATGGACTGAACGGCCTGCCGGCCGGGCTTTGGCGCTGGGCGGCGCTGGGGTTGGCGGCGCTTTCCCTGGCCGCGGCTGCTCTCGCGCTGGCCTCGGGCGGCGCCGCGGGCTGGACCGGAATTTTGCTGGTGGCGGGCATCGGCGCGGTCGCCTGCCTGTTCCTGCTTGCCGTATGGCCGCGCGAAACCTTGACCGCCGCGGAAGCCCGCCGCATCGCCGAAGCGGCCGCCCGCGCCAACGTCGCCTGGGCGATCACCGGCGCGGACGGCGCGGTGCTGGACTGCAACGACGTCTACCGCCGCATGGCGGGCGCGGGCGAAACCGACGCGGCCCCGCCGCCGGAACTCGCGCTGGGCGGCGAAGCCTCCTCCGCCATGCTCTACCGTCTCGCCCGCAGCGCCGCCGAAGGCAAGCCGCTGGAAGAATCCCTGCGCATCCATGCCGGCCTGGAAGTCGTCGTCGCCGTGCGCCCGCTCAGCGGCGGCAAGGACGAAGGCCATGCCGCGTGGTGGTTCGCGCCCCGCCTGGCCGCTACCTCGGCGGAGGCGCCGCCGGCCGCGCCGCCAGCCTCCGCCGCGTTCTTCCGCGACGCGCCGGTGGGCGTGGCCATTGCCGATGCCGCGGGCAAGCTCTCCGAGACCAATGCCTGCTTCGCCAATTTCTTCGGGCCCACGATGATCGACGGCCGCATGCTGGCCGACCTCGTCGAACCCGCCGACCGTGCGGGCATCGCGGAATTCATCGCCCGGATCGACGACGCCGCCGACCGCGCCGCCGCCATCGAGCTGCGTCCGCTGGGCCAGCCCGAGCGCATGGCCGAGCTCTATGCGAGCCCGGTCAAGAACGGCGCCATCCTCTATCTCGTCGATGTCTCCGAACAGAAGGCGCTGGAGACCAAATTCGCGCAGTCGCAGAAGATGCAGGCCGTGGGCCAGCTGGCCGGCGGCGTGGCGCACGATTTCAACAACCTGCTCACCGTCATCATCGGCAATTGCGACCTGCTGCTGATGCGCCACCACGCGGGCGATCCCTCGTTCAAGGAGATCAACGAAGTCCGCCAGACCGCGCTGCGTGCCGCCAGCCTGATCGGTCAGCTCCTCGCCTTCTCGCGCAAGCAGACGCTCCAGCCCAAGCCGCTGATGCTGAAGGATACGCTGGGCGAGCTCGCCCACATGCTGCGCCGGCTGGTAGGCGAGGGCATCGAGGTCAAGCTCGAACAGGCGCCCGACCTGTGGCTCGTCTATGCCGACGAGACCCAGATCTCCAACGCCATCATCAATCTCGTCGTCAACGCGCGCGACGCGATGGGCACGGGCGGCAGCGTCACCCTGCGCACCGCCAATGAGGCGGTTGCCACCGCGTCGGCTTTCGGCACCGCCATCATGCCGGCAGGTGACTATGTCCGCCTCGAGGTCGCCGACACCGGCAGCGGCATCGCCAAGGAGCATCTGGGCAAGATCTTCGATCCGTTCTTCACCACCAAGGATGTGGGCCAGGGCACGGGCCTGGGCCTCGCTACCGTCTACGGCATCGTCAAGCAGACCGGCGGCTACATCGCGGTGGACAGCGAGAAGGGCCAGGGCACGACCT
>JBOHKI010000038.1:0-30130 GCA_050728855.1 Rhizomicrobium sp.
GTGCCGAGCTCCAGCGCGGTCACTTCGTGAAGCGCGCCGTCCTTCTTGCCCTTGCCGCGCGGCGTGCGCACGGTGTCGTAGATGAAACAGTCGGTCATGGATTTCTCCTTCAAATTCTTCCTCCCCCGCGAGAGCGGGGGAGGTGGATCGTGAGCGACAGCGAACGAGACGGAGGGGGTGTGGTGCTGTCGACGCGAGTTCTTCGATGGCGCAGCCTCCCCCTCCACCGCTGCGCGGTCCCCCTCCCCCGCAAAGCGGGGGAGGAAGAAAGCTATTCCCCCGCCGGCATCACGCCGTAGCCGACCATGCGCACACGCGGCGGCTCGGCCGTGCTCTGCTCGGTCAGCCGGGTCTCGATGGCGGTGATGCCGAGCTTGAGCTCGGAAATGGACTCGTCGATGTCGACGCGCTGGCGCTCCAGCGCGTTGAGGCGCTCGACGAACTTCTTGCGGGAGTGCTGAAGCTGGGCGATGCCGCTCTCGTCCGCATCGTAGAGATCGAGGATCTCGCCGATCTCCGCCAGCGTGAAGCCGACGCGGCGGCCGCGCAGGATCAGGGTGAGGCGGGCGCGGTCGCGCTGCGAATAGATGCGCGCCTGGCCGCGGCGCTCGGGCTTCAGCAGGCCCTCGTCTTCATAGTGGCGGAGCGTGCGGGAGGTGACGCCCATTTCCTTGGTCAGCTGGCGGATGGAGAAAGTCCGGCTCATCGCGTGCGCGGACCGGGTTCTCGCCCCTGGCCCGTCCCTGTCGTTTCCGGGACCGACTCCTAATTGCCGCTTACGTGAACGTCAAGATAATTCCAATATTTCGTAACCTATTGAAAGAGAAGGAAATTTGCGCGAACCCGCGCAAACCTCCTTGCCTTTCGATCGGTGCCTCGCGCTTTCGGGCGGGATCCGTGACTACGCCGCGGCGCGCACCGGCTCGTCTTCGCGGGAGAGGTTTTCGGCGGCGAAGTCCCAGTCGAGAAGCTTCGTCAGCACGGCCTCGAGATATCTGGGGCGTTCGTTCTGGTAGTCGAGATAATAGGCGTGCTCCCATACATCGACGGCCAGCAGGCTGTTGATTCCCATCGCCATGGGATCGAGCGCGTTGCCGGTCTTCTCCACCGACAGCTTGCCCTTCTTCGACACCAGCCACGCCCAGCCGGATCCGAACTGCTCCTTGCCGGACTTGGCCAGCGCCTCGATGAGCTTGTCCGTGCCGCCGAAATCGCGCTCGATGGCATCCTTCAGTGCGCCCTTGGGCTTTGTCTGCTTCGGCGACAGGCTGCGCCAGTAGAAATCGTGGTTCCAGACCTGACCGGCATTGTTGAAGATCTTCTTCTCGGCCTCGGCCTCCTTGCCCGCCGTGGCGCGCACGATTTCCTCGAGCTTCATGGCGGCATAGCGCGTGCCGGAGACGAGCTTGTTCAGCGTCTCGACATAGGCCTTGTGGTGCTTGTTGTAGTGGAAGTCGATGGTCTTGGCGCTGATGGTGGGGGCAAGCGCGTCTTCGGAATAGGGAAGCGGGGCAAGCTTGAACGGACCGGTCATGAGAACCTCCATAGGGATAGCGACGCGCACCGCTCTTCCTTTTCGATCTTTCGAACGAATGCGCTTTTTCAGCAGCTTGGTTCGGCGATGCGCGCCTTGAAGTCCTAATGGCCCGGACCCGCGATCGTTCCGTGCCGCGCGCGTGAAATCGGCGCTATCGCCTTGTGCCGAATGAGGGATTTCCACTGCGAACG
Source organism: Rhizomicrobium sp. (assembly GCA_050728855.1). Lineage (GTDB taxonomy): Bacteria > Pseudomonadota > Alphaproteobacteria > Micropepsales > Micropepsaceae > Rhizomicrobium. The sequence goes on from JBOHKI010000038.1 coordinate 1,729, forward strand.
CACCCATGCCCGCCCGCCGGCGGAGTTCCCGGTGGCTTCGGCGTTGCCGGCACTCAGCTTGCTGTATGCGGGTTCACCATCCCCGGAGCAGGCGCGCCAAATCGCGGGCGCCGTGGGTGACATGCAGAATTCGCACCTCGGTTGCGGTTTCCCGAAATACGATCACATACCGGCCGCGAAGCGCCATGCGCAGGCCTGGTCCCCACTCCTCACGGCTTGGATAGGCGGCGGGAAAGCGCGGAATGCGCTGGATTGCGTCCCGCAAATCAGTAACGAACGTTACGCTCCTGGCCCGATTTTGCCTTGCGATGTAGTCGCCGATCTCCTCGATTTCCAAATCCGCGGTCTTGGAAATGACCAGCCTGATCAACGCGCCTTCCTTCCGCCGCGCACCCTTTTTTGTTGCGCCGACCTCTGTTGATCCGCCATCGCCCGATACTTTTTAATCAGCCTGTCGAAAACCACATCCGCAGGTATGCCTTCGCCGCGATCGATGGATTCATCGGCTTTGCGGATCTTGGTCTTCAGCGCCTCCAGACCATCACGCTTGATGACCCGATCCATCATGCGCTCGGTCTCCCAGCGGCGCACCGCCGTGCGGATGACTTCGCTGGTCGTGGCATAGTCACCCGCTTCCACGGCATCGCGGATGGTCTCGAGCATCTCGCTGGGCAGGGCGATACTGATCTTTTCGACGTTGGCCATGATCCCAAGGTAGCAAGAAGTCGTACTTCTTGCTACCCCGCGACGAGGCCTTCCTTTTTCGCCCAGGCGAAGCCGCGGTCCAGGCCGCGTTCGAAGCGGTCGAACATTTCGTCGATCTCGGCTTCGGAGATCACCAGCGGCGGGCAGAAGGCGATGCGATCGCCCATCAGCGGCCGCACGATCACGCCTTCCTCCTGCGCGAAGCCGAACACGGTTGGCGCCACGGCCTTGGCAGGATCGAACGCGGCTTTCGTCCACTTGTTGCTGACAAGCTCGATGGCGCCGAGCAGGCCCACGCTCACCGCCTCGCCCACCATCGGATGGTCGCCGAGCTGGGCCATGCGCCTGGCGAATTTCGGCGTCACAGCGTGAACGTGACCGAGGATGTTGCGCTCGTGATAGAGCTCGATGGTCTTGAGCGCCACCGCCGACGCCACGGGGTGGCCGGTGTAGGTATAGCCGTGGCCGAACGTGCCGATCTTGCCGGACTCGTTCTCGATGAACTCGCTCATCTCCGGCGAGAGCATCACCGCGGAGATCGGCAGATAGGCGCTCGACAGCGCCTTGGCCACCGTCATGCTTTCGGGCTGCACGCCATAGGTCTGGCAGCCGAACCAGTTGCCGGTGCGGCAGAAGCCGGTGATCACCTCGTCGGCGATCAGCGCGATATCGTAGCGCGCCAGCACTTTCGCGATCGCGGGGAAATAGCCCTTGGGCGGCAGGATCACGCCACCAGCGCCCATCACCGGTTCCACGATCATTGCGGCAATGGTGTCGGGGCCTTCGCGCTCGATCAGCGCCTCGAGATTGGCCGCCATGCGCGCGGCGAACTGCGCTTCGCTCTCGCGCTCTTCCGCGCCGCGATAGAAGTGCGGACAGTCGGCGAACTTCACGAAGTCGAGCGGCAGGTCCCAGGAGCGGTGGTTGCCGGGCAGGCCCGTGAGGCTCGCGGCCGCGATGGTCACGCCATGATAGGCTTTGGTGCGCGAGATGATCTTCTTCTTGGCGGCTTTGCCGCGCGCGTTGTTGGCATACCAGTAGAGCTTGATCTGGGTGTCGTTGGCCTCGGAGCCGGAATTGGCGAAGAACACCTTGCCCACGGGGAACGGCGCGATCTCCTTCAGCTTCTCGGCCAGCGCGATGGCCGGCTCGTGGCTCTTGCCGGAGAACAGATGGCCGAAGGCGAGCTTGCGCATCTGCTCCGCCGCGACATCGGCCAGCACCGTCTCGCCCCAGCCGAGCGCCGCGCACCACAGCCCGCTCATGCCCTCGATGTAATCCTTGCCGTGCTCGTCATAGACGAACACGCCCTTGCCGCGCTCGATCACCATCGGCCCGGTCTCGCGGAATTTCACGAGATTGGTGTAGGGATGGAGAATGCTCTCCACGTCCCGCGTCTGGGCGTTGGTCAGCATGGCGGCACCTTGTTTCGTATGGGCCGCGATTAAATGCTGCATCGCACAAAAGGTCAACGCGGCGTTCTGGCGTCCAGCTTCGCGCCGCGCGAAATCACGGCGCGGGTTTCGCCGGCACGCGCGTGAAATCGGTGACCCAATTGGTCTCCCAGGTCTTGCCGCCATCGGGCGAGAAGGCCTGTTCCCAATGGCGCGTGTCGGGCGTGGGACGGGTCCAGACATAGCGCACGCGGATCGGTTTTCCGCGCAGCGTGTCGTCGTTGTAGAAGGTGCCGACGCCATTTACGAAGCGGCCCTTCACCGGCGGGTCGAGATTGCCGAACGGATCGCGCCCGTCCAGCCACCAGATCGCCCAAAGGCCCGTTCTGGGATCGTAGGCGCGCAGGGTGACGCCGCGAAAGGTGCCGCCCGGCTTGTAGAACACGTTGTCGTCCACATTGCCGTAGCCGTCGAGCACCAGCCAGTCCGTCTGCGTGCCGTCATATTCGATCCAGTCATGGCTGCCGGCGAGCCGCTCCTTCAGAACGCGGTTGTGGACGCGCCACTTGCCGGCGATGAAATCGAACGCGTGAAGCCCGCTGAGGTCCGGCTTGGCCGGCGGGGGCGGCGGGGCATTCGCGCCGGCCAGCACAGGCGTCACACCCAGAAGCGATGCGGCGAGTGCGAATGTTGCGAACTTCATGGGAGCAGCCCTCGGATTGCGCTGGCAGACCTATCGGGCAATACATGCCGCCTGGCGTCATGTATTCGACTGGACACTGAAACGTGATCGGGTACAGGCTGCCGCTACCGCGCACTCCAGGTCCGATATACCCGCGATGCAGTACGCGCCGTGCTCGCCATAGCTGAACCTACTCTTGAAGCGCCCGATCTCCATCAGGCCGAACTAGCGAAATTTCACGAGAACACCCCGTCTTGGCCTCAAAATAGATCCTGATTGAAAGAGGAGATGTACTTAAATGGCGTAGTAGTCGGGCGGCGCCTTTTCAGTGCTGCCCCGACATTGAGCGAAACCGCCGAGGCTGCAGAACCAAGGATCGCCTGTGTTAGCGGCAAACCCAAAGCGAGGCCAGCGCCTGTGCCAATTGATGCGCCAACGAGATTCAGGCTTATGTCGATGTCGGAAAGTCGCAATTTGAATTTGCTTTCTTTGGACGCCTTTATTTGATCTGAAATTGCACGATCTAGTTTTTCTATTTCGCGGGTGAGTGCCATCTCTCCGTCACCTGCGCCAAGGATGCGTTCATAGCTCTCTTCCAGCGAATGCCGCAAGGCAAGCAACTCGTCACGACGTTTGCTGCGAAAATTCAAAATATCTTCCAAAGGTACTTCTTTGTCGGGCACGGGAATTGCCTGAAACAGGCGAACAAGCGCACCGCGCCCATCGTCCAAGTCCTGTCCCGAAAAAGTCAGCGAGTTACGACCGGCACCCAAACTCCAAACACCAGGCTCTTGCTCGTCCAAATGCTGAAACGCCATGAGATGGGCCTGAACAACCGCAGCGGCGCCGTTCATCGAGTTCTGAAACCGCACCATCGTGCGCTTCAGAATTCCAGCCTGTTCGAGGAAGTCAGATTCTCGCCCACCCCAACTTGAAATGTAGTTGTTATCGGGGAAATCCAACTTGTCCCAGAACAACAGCGAAAATCGAAGCTCTTGTTCTGCTAACCAGCTTTGTTCACTATATAAGGATCCGTCTCTCAAGTTTACTGAAATGGGATTGGAGATAACAAGTCCTCGTTCACCAGATGCCATTTCCTGCCCCGACTAAGTTCAGCGCGAAGCCTGCACCGCAAACCACTCCAAGTCTACGTTTGACGCGCCCGCCGCACCGTCTCCTTCGCCAGCGCCATCGCGGTGAGGCCGACGACGAGGGCGGCCATCATGTAAAAGGCGGGCACGAGCGCGCTGCCGGTGAGCTGGATCAGGCCCTTGACGGCGAATTGCGTCGAGCCGCCGAAGATCGAGATGAAGACGGCGTAGATCACCGACACTGTGCCGGCGCGGATGCGCGGCGGGATGGATTCCGTGATCCAGGTCAGCACCGGCCCCGCGCCGAGGCCCTGGAGCGTGCACAGCACCGCGAGCCCGCCATAGAACACCAGGACCGAATGGATGTGGGTCATGGCATAGACGATGGGCAGCACGACCACGAAGAACAGCGCGGAGAAGGTCAGCATGATGGGCTTGCGGCCGTAGCGGTCGGAGAGCACGCCGCTGGTCAGGTCGAAACACGCGGTGACGAAACCGTTCAGGATGTTCGCGCCGAAGGCCACGGTGGCACCGAATTTCAGGGTGTCGAGCGCGTAGGTGGTGGAGTAGCTGAGCACGTAGTTGCAGATCGTGCCGCAGGCGAGCATGGCGCCGCCGAACGCCGCCACGCGCCAATAGGGGCCGATCCGCGGCGGCGGGCCTTCCTCGGGCCTGGCCTCGGGAAGCGTTTCCTCCAGCCGCCGGCGCATCACCAGGCCGAACGGGATGATGATCGCGCCGATGAGGAAAGCGGCGCGCCAGCCCCATTGCGTCAGCGCCGTGTCGCTCAGCTGCGTCGACAGCACGGCGCCGACGATGCCGGCGGCCATGATGGAGAGGTCCTGCGAGCAATAGGAGAGCGCGGCGTAGAGCCCGCGCTTGTCCGGCGGCGCGGCCTCGATGAGATAAGCGGTGGCGGGGCCCACCTGCCCGCCCAGGGCGAAGCCCTGAAGCAGGCGGAAGCTGACCGCGATGATGGGCGCGGCAAGCCCGATGGCGTGATAAGACGGTGTCAAGGCCAGGCCCACCAGCGCGACGCCCATCAATGCGAAGGACAGAATGAGCGCCGGCTTGCGGCCCTTGCGATCGCCGATCCTGCCGATGAAGAAGCTGCCGACCGGGCGGCCGATGAAGCCCGCGCCGAACGTCGCCAGCGACAGCAGCAGCTGGTAGCCCGAATCCGGAAAGAAGGTCTTGCCGATCTGCGTGGCGAAGGCGGCATAGGTGACGAAATCGTAGAACTCCAGCCCGTTGCCCACCACCACGGCGGCGATGTGGCGGGCGGGCAGGCCGCGGCCGGCCGCGCTCATGGCTCGGCCTGGCGGGGCTTCGTCTTCGCGGGCGCGGTCTCCGGCATCAGCCAGATCGCCGCGACGCCCATGAGCGAAGCCGCGACCAGGTACCAGGCCGGGGCAAACGGCGAGCCGGTCACATGCACCAGCCAGTGCTCCAGAGCTTCCGCCGTGCCGCCGAAGAGCGCGATGGCGACGGCATAGACGGTGCCGAGCACGCCGGAGCGCAGGGCCGCCGGCATGCTCTCCGCGATGGCGGGAAGATTCGCCCCGGCGCTGCTGGCGACGAATACAGTGAGGATCGCGGTGATCGCGAGCAGCGAGAACGTGGAACGTTCGGCCACGAGCCACATGAACAGCGGCAACGTCACCGCCGCGGCGGCGATGCGCGGCCAGATGGCAGTCCAGCGCCGGCCGAAACGGTCGGACAACGATCCGAACCACACGGCAAAGACGAGGTTGCATACGCCGAAAATCATGCCCGTGGCGGACGCCACCGCCGCGTGCATGCCGAGCACCCTCTGCGCATAGGTGGGCAGGTAGTAGAGCGTGTAGACACCGATGGTGGCGCTGCCCAGGGCAAACAGCGCCAACACCGCGGCACGGACATGCGCCCCGATGCTTTCCGTAGTTCTCGCGGCTTGCGGCGGTAGCGTCTCCGGCAGGCTGCGCTGGAGCACGAAGCCAAAGGGCAGCGCCGCCGCGCCGAGAAGGAAGGCGATGCGCCAGCCATAGGCGGCGAGATCCTCCACGTTCAGGAGCCGGGCCAGCATGAATGCGACGAAGCCGCCCAGGATGGCGGCGAAGCCCTGGCTACCATATTGCAGCGTGGTGTAGAAACCGCGCCTTTCGGGCGGCGCGATTTCCAGCAGGTAAGCGGTCGCCGATCCAACCTGCCCGCCCAGCGCCACGCCCTGCACGATGCGCGCGGCGATAACGATGAGGGGCGCGGCAAGCCCGATGGCGGCATAGGACGGCGTGAGCCCAAGGCCGAGGACGCCCACGCCCATCAGCACGAAGCTCAGCACCAGCGCCGGCCGCCGCCCGCGACGGTCCGCGTACATTCCGATGACGAGACCGCCCACCGGACGGCCGAGGAAGCCCGCGCCGAACGTGCCCAGCGACAGCATCAGGCTGACGAACGGATCGTGCGAGGGGAAGAACGCCTGGCCGATCTGGATGGAGAAGAAGGTGTAGACGGTGAAATCGTAGAATTCGAGCGCATTGCCCGCCACCGCCGCGGCGATGTGGCGGCGGCGCACGCGTGGCGGTTCGGCCGCGCTCACTTCGCACCCGCCAGTCCGGCATGCGCCAGCCATTGCGCCACCACCGGCGACAGGTCGATCCGGTGCGGCACGTGATCCACATAGGGCACCGGCACCAGCGTCGCCTGCTTGCCCAATTCCTTCGCCAGCGTCTGGCTCATGTCGAAGGGGATGGTGGAGTCGTTCGTGCCGTGGATCAGCAGCACGGGCACCTTGATCCGCGGCACGAGGCTTCCCGTATCGAAGGGATCGCGCATCAGCCAGCGCACCGGGAACATCCAATACCGCCGTTGGCCGACATCCGCCGCCGAAGTGTACGCCGATTCGAGCACCAGCCCATCGGCGCGATGCTCGGCCGCCATCTGAGCCGCCACGCCGGAGCCCAGGCTGTGGCCCCAGACGATGAGCTTGCCGCGATGCGGCAGCGAGGCCAGCACCGCGCGCGCGTCCGCCATCAGCCCGTCTTGCGTTGGCGTGCCTGGATTGCCGGAGAATCCGCGATAGGACGCCAGCACCACGCCCCACCCGCGCAGGTGAAACAGGAGCCCCGTATCCGCGAAATCGGTGATGCGCGCGGCGTTGCCGGAGAAGAAAACAAAGGTGGGCGCGCCGTCGGGTGCCGCGGGGATCGACCACACCAAGACGCTGCCCGCGCCCGGCACGCGCACATGGCTCACCGCATATTCCGCAGGCGCCGGACCGGTCGCCGCGTTGTCCGGGTGATACTGGATCTCCCGCTGCTCGACATAGAGCATGGCCATTATGCCGAGATAGATCGCGGCGGCGGCGCAGAGCGCGACAAGTCCGCCGGCGCGCAGAAGTCGCAACAACCTGGCCTTGTCCACTACGCGGCCCAATTCTCAAGGTTGAGACCGGAAATGTCCGAAAAGTCCGCAACGTTGTCGGTAACGAGCGAATATCCCAGCACCAGCGCTTGCGCAGCGATCATGCGATCAAAATCCCGGGCCCTCGACCATCCGCACTCCGCTAGAATGCGGCCATAACGCTCAGCCGCGGACTGATCGAACGGCAGAACCGGAATGCGCGGCAACAATACCTCCAGCCGCAAGCGCCGCAATTGCGACTCTTCGCCGGTCTTGTAGATACCGCGCTGAAGTTCAGCGAAGCAGAGTGTTGAAATCGCAATTTGGTTCTCGTGCTCGACAAAATTGTCGAGAACGCGATCCGTGCCGTCGCGAGCATGAATTACGATGTTCGTATCGAGAAGATATGCCACGCGATCAACCGGTATTTCGCTCGCGCGTCTCAGTCCGCTCGATGCGTTCGACGTTCGCGGGCTTGGGCATCCGGCGGAGAATTTCCACTGCTTCGCGTACGCTGCCGCGCTTGGGATAGATGGTGAGAACATCGCCATGCCGCGAAATCTCCATCTCTATCCCCATATCGTCATACGCCAGTTCCGACGGGATTCGGATCGCCTGGCTGTTGCCGGACTTGAAGAGACGCGTATGGGCCATGGTCGTGGGTTCCGCCTTATCGGATACGAGTGTAGCACCAGCTTGAACCGATGTATATCCATGTATATACATATTAAGATATTGAATTCCTTGCGTTACTTCCGTTTGAGATGCCGGTCGTACCAATCCAGATAGCGCTGCAGGCGGTCCTTCAGGTAGCTGGGCTTGGTCAGGCCGTGGAACTGGCCGGGGTAGATGACCAGTTCGGTGTCTACGCCCATGCTCTTCAGCGCCTGGTACATCTGTTCGCCATTGTGCAGCGGCACGTTCATGTCGTCGGTGCCGCCGAGGAACAGCGTCGGCGTCTTGATGCGGTCGGCGTGGAGGAAGGGATAGGAGACCTTCTCCCACGCCGCGGTGTTCTTCCACGGCAGCCCGAGCTCGGTCTCGTAGTCGTAGGCGTATTCGTCGTTGCCGTAGCCGCCGAGGATGTCGGCGATGGAGGCGCCGCTGGTCGCGGCCTTGAAGCGGGTGTCGCTGGCGATGACGTAGTTCGTCAGCATGCCGCCATAGGACCAGCCGCCGACGCCCAGCCGGTCGGGATCGGCGACGCCGGCCTTCACGGCGTAGTCGACAGCGGCGAGCTCGTCGGCCACGTCGGGCCCGCCCCAATTGGCGTAGATGCCGAGCGCATACGCCTGGCCGCGGCCGGTGCTGCCGCGCGGATTGGCGGCGACTACGGCATAGCCATGCGCCGCCAGCAATTGCCATTCGAAGCTGAACGACAGCGCGAATTGCGATTGCGGCCCGCCATGGATGCGCAGGATCGTGGGCAGGTGCGAGGCCCGCGAACCGGGCGGCTTCAGCAGAAAGCCGTGCACGTCCGTGCCGTCCTTGCTGCGGAACGCGATCTCCTGCACCGGCGCGAGCTTCACGTCTTTCAGCCAATCATTGGCATGGGTGATCTGGCGGGCATGGCCGGGGCCGTCGAGGACGAAAATCTCCGGCGGCATCAGCGGGTTCGACAGCAGGAACGCGACATGGCCGCGCACGGCGCTGAAATCGGAAATCGAATCCCGCGCGCCGGCCAGCCGCGCGATGGCGCCGCCTGTGGCGGGGACCTGCGCCAGGTATTCGGTGCGGTCGTCCTCCACCAGGAACAGGATCGATTTTCCGTCCGCGCTCCAGCGCGGCGAGCCGGTATTGCGGTCCAGCCCCGGCGCCAGGATCCGCGCCGCGCCGCCCGCCGCCGGCACGATGGCGAGATGATCGACGCCATATTCGATCCATTTGGGATCGCCGTACTGGACATAGACGATGGTCTTGCCGTCCGGCGACCAGGCTGGAATCTCGTTTCCGTCCGGCTCCTCGGCATTGGTGCCGGCGGCGACGCGCTCGCCGATCTGCCTGGGCTGCGCGCCCTTTTGCGCCGCCATCACGAACAATCCGAAATTGTCGTCGCGGTCGCCATTGGGGTGGCGCTTGGAGACGAAGGCGAGGGATTTGCCGTCGGGCGACCACGCCGGGAAGCCCTCGGTGTAGTTTCCCGACGTAATCTGCACGGACTTGCCGCTCGCCACGTCCAGCACGAACAGATGGTCGTGGATGGTGGTGAGATAGCCCGTGATGTCTTCCATGAAGCGGAAACGGTCGATGACGATGGGCTTGGCGGTCTTGCCGTCCTCGACCGCGTTCTTGTCCTCGTCCTCCACTACCAGCGCGATGCGCGTGCCGTCGGGCGACCATGCGTAGTCGTTCACGCCGCCCTTGAAGTCCGTCACCTTGCGAGCCTCGCCGCCGGCGCGATCCATCAGCCAGAGTTCGGTCGTCTTCTTCTCGTCGGCGCGGCCGGACAGGAACGAGATCCAGCGCCCATCCGGGGAGAAGCGCGGATCGGATTCGCTTTCCTTGTCGCGGCCGGTCAGCTGCACGCTGTGGCTGCCATCCGTCCGGGTCATCCAGATGTGGCGTTCGGCCTTGTCGGTCTTCGCATCGAGGCGGCGCACGCTGTAGATCACCCAGGCGCCGTCCGGCGACACCTGCGGATCGCTCACATCGCGCACCTGGAACAGGTCGTCGAGCTTGAGCAGGCGCTGCGGCGCGGCCTGCGCGGATGCGACGCTGAGAAGCGCCGCGGCGGCGATGCAGAACAGCTTCCTCAAGACAGCGCTCCCTGATGCGCGGCCGCCCGCCGCGTGCCCAGCCAGTACAACACCAGACCCACGACCAGCATGGCAAGCGTGGACAGCGCGATCTTCAGGAACGTGGCCATCGGATTGGCGTCGTCGGCGCCCGGCACCAGCGTGCAGGCGATGGCGATGAGAGTGGCTGCCTGTCCCATGGCGGCGAGGATCGCGCTGGTGCGCGCGCCGCCGGGCGGCCGCCATGCGCCGGGCAAGGCGGGCGCGCGCGACCATTTCCAATAGGCCGCGAACACGAAGACGTAGCAGATCGTGTTGGTGAGCACGCTCATCGAAACCAGGAAATCGTAGGCCACCGCGGCGGTCGCGCCGGCCTGCCCCAGCACGACGAAGGCCAGCATCAGGGCGCCGGTGAGCAGGATCGCCGCGCTGGGCGCCCCGGTCCGGGGATCGCGACGGCCGAACGCTGCGGGAAGGAAATGATCGATGCCGGCCGCCAGCGGCAACCGCGCGCCGGCGCCGAACCACGCCGTGAACCCGCCCAGCTGCGCGATGGCGAGAAACGCCAGCGCCACGCCCGCGGCGCCCGGCAGCCCGGCGCGCGCGAACACCGCGTGCAGCGTGTCGCCGAAGCCGCCCAGCCGCGACATCTGCTCCGCCGGCAGGATCACCAGCATCGCCGCCGTGCCCACGATGTAGAGAACCGCCAGCGCCACGCCGGTGATCGCCAGCACCCGCACCACCGCGCGCATGCCGCCCACGATCTCGTTGCGCAGGAAGCCCACCGCCTCGATGCCGGAATAGGCGAAGACGATCGTGCCCCACAGGATCGCGGTGTTGAAATCGGGCTTGGGGAAATAGGACGACAGCGCGAAGTTGGTGGCGCTGCGGCCGTGCAGCGCGAACACCACGGCGATGGCGGCCAGCATGATGAAGATGAGCCAGCTGCCGGCGGCGCCGAAATTCGTCAGCCATTTGTTGAAGCCGAGGCCGAGGAACTGGAACGCCGTGACGAACGCGCCGAGCCCGAGCGAGAAGGCGAGGTAGAGCGTCTTGTCGCGCGGATCCAGCCCGAGCGCGGCCATGGCGAGGCCGCTGAGGAAGTAGAGAATGCCCGCGAAATAGGGCATCAGCGCGAACCAGTAGAACCAGCCGCACAGGAAGCCCGCCAGCGGCCCGAAGGTCTCGCGCGTCCACAGATAGAGGCCGCCCTCGCCCTTGAAGCGCTCCGTCAGTTCGGCCGTGGCCGCGGCCAGCGGCACGAAGAACGCGATCAGCGCCAGCGTCCACAGCGAAAACGACGCCGCGCCCACCGCGGCCGCCACCGGCAGCCAGCGCAGCCCGGTGTTCATCACGACGGTGTAGAGCGTGGCGTCGAGGAATTTGAGATGGGGTTTCGTGCCTTCGGTCATTTTCTTTTTCCGGATCGCGGAGTTTCAATTCCAGCCACACCAAGATCCGTCATGGCCGGGCCCACGTCGTCGCTAGGCCTGTCCCGGCCATGACGGTGAACTGGTGAATTTGAAAGCTAGCTTGCATTCGTCTTCAACATCTTCTCCAGCGGCCGTTTCAGCAGCAGCGCCAGCACGCCGCCCACCAGCGCGACGGCGGCTTCCATCGACCAGAACGAGGCGGACGATATGTGTTCGTAGAGGCCGCCCAGCCTGCCGATGATCATGTTGGAGACCGACAGCGTGAGGAACGCGCAGCCCATCAGCGTCGCCTTGAGCGAGGGCGGCGCCAGGCGCGAGACCAGCGCCAGCAGCGTCGGCCAATAGTAGAGGAAACCGAAGCCCAGCAACGCCTCATAGAGCACGGCGAACAGCGGCGACACCGGCGCGGGGATCAGGCTCGCCAGCGCCAGCACGAGATTGGCGCCCACCGTGATGAAGGCGCCGGTCGCCATCTTGATGAGTTCGCCCGGTCCGTGCCCGCGCTTTTCCTGCCACGCCCACAACGCCAGCAGCACCGGCACCATCAGGATGCTGACGAAGGAATTGACGGCGGGAAACCAGGGCGTGGGGATCGTGAAGCCGAAGGCATTGAGATCGAGATGCGACCTCTCCCAGATGAGGCCCATGTTCGAGTTCTGGTAGTACGCCACCGACTGGAAGACGGTCAGCGCCATCACGCCGAACAGCGCCGCGATGATGCGCCATTGCGCGGGGGTGATGGGCTCCTTGCGCGCCTCGGGGTGGCGCACGATCGTTTCGGTGAGAAGCCGGTAGCCCGCGACGTAGGTGGCGAGCCCCAGCAGCATGAGGATTCCGGCGAGGCCGAAACCCCAATGCCAGCCATAGTGCACGCCCAGATAGCCGCAGGCGATGGGCCCGGCGACGGCGCCGACATTGATGCCCATGGAGAAGATGGAAAAGCCGCGAGCCCGGCCTGCGATGTCGTCCTCGGAATAGAGCTGGCCGACTTGCGTGGAGATGTTGCCCTTGAGCAGGCCGCAGCCCGTCACCAGCAGGGTGAGCGCGAGCAGGAACGACTGGTCGAACGCCATCGCGAAATGGCCGGCGCTCATCAGCACCGCGCCCAGCATCACCGCGCGCCGCCGCCCGATCAGCCGGTCCGCGATCAGCCCGCCGAAGATCGGCGTGAAATAGACCATGGCGGTGTAGAGGCCGTAGACCTGCGAGGCCAGCGCCAGCGTGCTCATCGGGCCAAACACCGCTTCGAGACCGCCGCGGAACGCGGTGAAGCCCGCGATGTGCTCGACATGCCCGGGCAGGAACAGCGCCGAAGACATGTAGAGCACCAGAAGCGACGTCATCCCGTAATAGGAGAAGCGCTCCCAGGTCTCGGTGAAGGCGAGATAGGCGAGCGCCGGCGGCTCGCCGAAGAAGGTGCGCGGGGCGGCGGCGGTTTCGGCGGCGCTCATGCGGGGGCGGTTCCGTCGGCGGTTGCGATGAGATGTCTGGGCACGAAGGCGATCACCGGCAGGATGAGGGCGTAGACGATTGTGGTGGCGATCACGCAGGCGGTGAAGCCGCCGTGACGGTCGTAGAGGTCGGTGCCCCACAGATTGCCGAAATTCACCGCCACCGTATACATGCTCCAGCACGCCATCATCATGGTGCCCTCGAGCCCCTTGGGACAGGAGCGGATCAGCAGGTCCATATAGGCCGCCGTGGCGATGCCGCCGGTGAGCCCGATGGGAATGGCCGCGACGAGCACGCCGGTGGCCGAGTGGACCAGCAGCAGCGGAAGCATTTGCGTCACGCCCAGCACAGCGCCGCCCCACAGCAGCACCCGGAGCGACAGGCGCGGGCTCAGGAACCCGAACAGCACATAGGCGGGGATCGAGGCCGCGAAGTAGACGGCGTTGTATTCGCCCCACTGCGCGTCGCTCGCGTGCAAAACGTCGGACATGTAGTACTGCAGCACCGTCAGCGTGCCGGGCGAGAAATTCCACAGCAGCCACGCGATGAGCGCCGGATAGATCGGCCAGTGGCGGAACAGCCGCTTGATGTCGGCCGTGAAGTCGCGCGCCGAAATTGGCGGCAGGCTGTCGAACACCGCGGCGGGCTTCCACGCGCCCAGGCCGGCGACCAGCGCCAATATCGCCGCGGCAATGAGATAGAGCCGGAGCGCGGCGGCGCTCGCGCTCATCGGCTCCAGCCATTCGCTCAGCCTTCCGCCCAGGAACAGCGCCGCAGCGATGGCGACGGTGCCGCCGAAATTCCACAGCGCGCTGATCTGGCCCGACATGGCATGGCGCTGGCCCAGCGTCGAGCCGAGGCCGTTCCACGCGCTCCACATGAAGAGGAAGGCGATGGCGGTGAGCATCGCGACGAGGAAGATCGAGGTCTCGCTCATCGGCACGAAGGCAAAGACCAGAAAGACCAGCGCGGAGAGCGCGCCGAACAAAAGGAAATAGCCGCGGTCGCCCAGCCCGAACGGACTCCAGAAATCGCGCGCCAGACCGAAGGCGAAGGAGAGATAGCCCGGGATACCGGCCCACAGCGTGAAGGTCGCCAGTTCCGTGGCCGACAGGTGCAACTTGTTCTTCAGCAGGAAGGACAGCGGTACGACGAACAGCCCCACCGACGGATTGACGAAATTCAGCGCGACGATGACGGCGCCGCAATAGAGCAGGATGGTAAGCCGGCCGCGCGGCAGGCGCGTGCCGGCGCTCCCGGCGGCTACTTCGCTCTCGGCCATGGGCGCTTTCAGAACAGGTGAGGGATCCAGCGGGTGTCGCCCGCCAGCGTGATCGCGAGCTTGGCCGCCAGCGACAGCACGATGGCAAAGGTCGCGACCGCCCCCACCAGGCGGAACAGCGAAGCGCCGGAACTGATCGCGAGGCCCGCGATGTGCAGCAGCCGCGCCGCGACGAAGGCCAGCGCCATCCAGGGCACCTGCGCCGTCCATTGCCCGGTCATCTCGACGAGGCCGAGAAGGATGAGGAAGATCGGCACGTTCTCCGCGAGATTGCCGTGCATGCGCATGCGTGTGAGCAGGGCGGCGTTGCCGCCGTCGCCCAGCCCCGCCTTGAATTTGCGCCGGCCGAGCGCGGTGTAGAGCATCAGCAGCATCTGCAGCGTGCCCAGAACCGCCGCCGTGGCCGCCGTGATATAAGGAAAGCCCATCATGTCCGCCCCTCCGTGCCGCCCGGCCGTATCCTGACACAGCGCGTCAGGGGAATCTCGCCCGCAGGACGCGCAATTCCTGCTTTTCCCCGGCCGTGAGACCGAGCCCTTCCGCGACGGCGAACTGCTTTTGCGCGCCGGCTTTGTCGCCGGACCAGAAGAGCGCCTCGCCCCATTTCAGGTGCAGCCGTCCCCAATCGGGCGCGTATTTGTCCGCGGCCGTGAACTTGGCCGGCGCGAGGTCGGCGCGGTTCTGCGCCATGAGCGCCTCGCCCCACATCTGCAGGGGATCGGCGAAGTGCGGGCCCTTGTCGTTGGCCTGTTTGAACTTCGCGATGGCGCCGGCCGCATCCCCGCGCAGCAGCAGCACCCGGCCCCAGTCGGAATAGGCCATGGGGATGGATGGCGCCTGGCGCACCGCCATCGCGAACCAGTAGTCGGCGCCGCGCCAGTTCTTCCCGGCCGCATCGATGTCGGCGCGGCTGCGCACGCAACTGTAACAATCCAGAGGCGTCTTATCGATCAGCGCGTGGGCGCCCTTCAGATCGCCCGTCATGGCGCGTGCGGCGGCGACATAGGGCCAGATCGACACTTTCAGCAGCACGTCGACCGCGGTCTGCGTGACGCCGGGCGTCGCCAGCATCTTGACGGTGCCCTGCTCGACGGTGGACCCGTCCGCCAGCACCGCCTTCCAGTCGCCGAGCCAGTAGTCCGCCGTGAGTTTGGAATAGGCCCGGTTCACCGCCGCCGTGACGTCGCTCGAGGGCGGCAGGTCGCGAAGCGCCGCCGCCGCGGCGCCCGGCCGATGGAGAATGGCGTTGTTGACGATCAGCGTCTCGCGCGACACTTCGACGATGCCCGAATAATCCGGCAGGTTCGCGGCGGCCTGGTTGTCGTGCAGCGCCGCCAGGAAATCGCACAATGCGAACTCCAGCCCGGCGCGGTTGGAGGCCAGCCCGATCAGCCGCGCCCGTTCGCTCATCTCGCCATTGGCGGTCTGGAGCAGGCGCACGGCGTTGCGCTCATCCACCAGCACCGCCTCGTCATGGCCGAAATTCCCGTCATCCGTCGCGAGGTTTTCCCAGGGCAGCGCGAAGCCCGGATCGATTGCGATGGCGCGGCGCATCCAATAGGCGCCGGCGCCCGGATCGCCGATATCGACGAGCGAGCCCAGCCCGATCGCGGCCCACAACCGCTCCTTCGGGTCGGGCTCGGCGAGGAGGGCCTGGAACAGCACCGTGGCCTTGGCGCGGTCGGGATGGGGGCTGTCGGTGCCGACATAGACCGCGTAACGGTAAGGCTGGGTGCGCCGGTAGATGTCTTCCGAGGCCCGCTGCAGCAGCGCGTCGAGATCGGTCTCGGCGCCCGTGACGGTCGCGCCGCCGTCGCCGCCGGCGCGCGCGGTGACCGAGACGCCGCTCGCCGTGCGGAACACTTCGCCGGTGATGTGCGTCTGGTGGCCGAGCCAGCCCACGAGATAGCGGTAGAATTCGCCCACCGAGACGCCGGTGTCGGGAATCTGGACCTTGATGTCGTTGCCCCAATTGTTGCTGTAGGACGCGGCGGGGCGCGCCGAATTGGTGACGTCCTGCATGGCGGCGAGCTTGTCCTGGAGCTGGGCCGCGACCGCCTGGCCGGTGAGCCCGCGCGCCGCCAAGTCGGGCGGCACGCTGAACGCCTCGATCACCAGGCCGTCCTCATGGGCGGCGTTCCAGAATGCGGCGCCGATCGCGGCGACGACGAGCAGGCCCACCAGCGCCGCCATCACCTGGAGGAAGCCGCGCATCTGGTCGTTGAACCGCTGCCAGCGCAGATGCGACAGCTCGAAGGAGTTCTGCTCGATCAGGTTCTGGCTCTGCAGCGCGGCCAGCCGTGTCTGCTCGCGCACGAAGGCGCGCATGTCCTCGCCCGGCACGGCATCGGCTGCCGCGTTCATGGCGAAGGACGCGGCCGTGCTGGACGCGGAGGGTCGGCGGGCCGGTTCTTCGTCAGACATGGATGCCCCGGAAGCGCGCGAGTTCGGATTTTTCGGATGGCGCGAGTTCGAGACCGGCGGCGGCGGCGAATTGCTTGCGCGCTTCATCCTTTTGGCCCGACCACCACAACGCCTCGCCCCATTTCAGATGCAGCCGGCCCCAATGGGGTGCGTATTGCGCGGCTTCCGCGAATTTCGCGAGCGCCAGGCCGGAGCGGTCCTGCGCCATCAGCGCCTCGCCCCAGATCTCCAGTGGATCGGCAAAATGGGGACCGAGATCGCGCGCGGCGCGTGCCTTCTCCACGGCTCCCGCCGCGTCGCCCTTGTCGAGCAGCATGCGCGCCCAGTTGCTCCAGCCGAGGGGGATCGACGGCGCCGCGCGGGTGTCGAGCGCGAACCAGTACGCAGCGGCGCCCCAGCGCTTCTCCATCGCGGCGATCTCACCGCGCACGCGCAGGCAGAGGTCGCATTCGCGCGGCGTGGATGCGATGGCGGCGCGGGCTTCGTCGAACCGGCCCTCGCCCGCCAGCGTCAGCGCCTGCCAGGCGCTGCCCTGCGTGGGCAGGTACATGAGACGCAGCAGCGGGGAGGTCTTCGCCATCCCTTCGAGCACGGCATGGGCTTGAAGCGCGCCCTGCCAGTCGCCGGCGGCGGCGCGGCCTTGCAGCGCCGCCGTCCAGAGATAATAGGCGAGCCCGGTGTCGTTGCCGGTAACGGCCTTGGCACGCGCGAACTGGCGGGCCAATGCGGCATCGTCGTGCAGCCAGCCATAATCGATGAGCTTGATGCTGGGGCTTGTGCCCGCCGACAATGAATAGCTGGGCAGCCGTTCGATCTCGTCGAGCATGGCGATGTCGTCGAGAAACGCGCCGGTCTTCTGGCCGATGTTCACATGCGAGAAGCGGATCGCGACCCCGAGCTTGACGGGATTGATGTCTGCGCGCCCGCTTTGCGACAATTGCAGCGCCTTCTTGAAGTCGGCGAGCGCGGTTTCTTCCCGGCCCACCTCGCG
This sequence comes from Rhizomicrobium sp., assembly GCA_050728855.1. GTDB lineage: Bacteria > Pseudomonadota > Alphaproteobacteria > Micropepsales > Micropepsaceae > Rhizomicrobium. Next base: position 19,299 of record JBOHKI010000038.1, read on the forward strand.
CTCGCCCTCGCCGCGATTCTCCGGCGCGAGCGCGTTGTTGGGATCGAGCGCGATGGCGCGGCTGGTCTTGTCGAACGCGCCAGCCCAGTCGCCGGACGTGAAATCCGCGTTGGACCACATGGCATATGCCCAAGCCTGCTCGGCCGGCGCCGATACGGAAACGAGATGGGCGAGCACCGAGGAGGCCTTCGCCTCGTCGCGCCGCATGGTGAAGAGATAGACCGCGTAGCGGTAGGGCTGGGTTTTCTCATAGATCGATTCCGCGGCCTGCTGGAGGAGCGCGTCGAGGTCGCTTTCCCCGCCGGCGAAGACCGCTCCTTCGTCCGCGCCCGCCCGCGCCACGACCGCGATCCCCGTGCCGGTACGCCACACCTCGCCCGTGATCTGCGTCTCGTGGCCCAGCCATTGGCGCAGATAGCGGTTGAACTCGCCGATGGAGACGCCGGTGTCGGGGATCAGCACCTTGATGTCGTCGCCCCAATTGTTGGCATAGCTCGATGGCGCGCGCAGCGAGTCCGTCTGCGCCTGCAAGCCGGAAAGCTTGTCGAGCAGGCGCGAGGCGACGACCTGGCCGGTGAGCCCGCGTTCCGCCAGCGATTGCGGCACGGCGAAGGATTCGATGACAAGGCCGTTGGCCTCGTGCGCCGACCACACCGCGCTCAGCGTGACGATGGCGATAGCGACCACGAGCAGCGCCAGCGCCAGCTCGAACATCACCTTCATCACCGTGCTCGCATGGGCATAGCGCAGCGAGGAGCGGCGCAATTTGTCGTCGCGGCGGATATCCTCGATCTGCAGATCGGCGAGCGCGATCTGGCGCTCGATCAGGGCGTCGACCTTGGCGCTGCCCGCCAGCGCTCCCAGCGCCGCCGCCAGCAAGGCCGCATCGGCGCGGGGCGGCGGTTCGCCATGCGGTGCCGCGTCCGTCATGAAGCCACTGTCTCCGTATGCGCCCGGCGAGTCGCCTCGGAATTTTACGCCGCCGGACGCCACGGGCGTCAATTGCGGAAAAACCCTTTCAAAACCGTAGGTTCCGGCACCGCTGGCGGCAATGGACATTTTTGACCAATGATCGCGTTCGCAAGGGACGTGCATGGCCGATGACTTGACGCAGTGGAAACTGGCGGCCGCGCAGATCCCGGCGCGGGGCGCGGCGCTGGCGCGCGACCCGGCCTTTCCCGCCGCCGCGCGCGCATTGGCGTCCGGCATGCTGGCGCTGGCGCAGTCCGACGCGGCGCTGGACGGCATCTTCAAGGATGCCGGGCGCTACATGACCGCGATGTGGGCGCTCTATCTGCACCAGACCGGCGGGCTGACGCTGCCGCGGCTGAAGGCGGTGTGCGCCGCGTCGGGCTATCTCAGCCCCGGCCGGGCGCGCGCGATGCTCCATTACCTGCGCCACCTGGGTTACGTCGCGCCCGTTCCGCGCACCAAGCCGGTGCGCTACGTGCCGACCGAGGCGTTCGTGACGGCGTGGCGGCGTCATCTGGGCGCGGCGATGGCGGCGGCGCGCTTCCTCGAGCCGGCCATCGGCCCGCTGGTCGAGCGCATGCAAGACCGGGAAACTTTCGAGTGTCTCGCGCGCAGCCAGAGCGAAGGGCTGCTGCGCTCCGCCCCGTCCATCGACCAGGGCGACGCGCTGGTCCGCGTCTTCCAGCATCGCAACGCCGGCAGCCAGATCCTGTGGCTTCTGATCGAGGCGAGCGAGAACGGCGAATTCCCGCCATCGCGATGCCCGTCCTTCTCCGTCGCCGCGACGGCGCGGCGCTTCCGGGTCTCGCGCATCCACGTCCGCCGCCTGCTGGCCGATGCCGAGCGCGCCGGTTTCCTCAAGACCGGGCCCGGCGGCGCGCTCATCTTCAGCGACGCCGGCCGCGCAGCACTCACCGCCAGTTATGCGGGCCAGCTCGTGCTCGTCCTCGCCAGCTGCGCCGCCGCCTCGGCCGAGCTCGCAAAGCTGAGCAGGGCGGCGTGAGCGTGGAAGGAATGGCGCGATGGCGCGCGGCCAGGAAGAACAAATCGCCATGGCCGCCCTGGTGGCGGCCATCCACAACCTCGATTTCGCCGGATAGACCTCTGGAATATGGATGGCCGCGACAAGCCCGGCACGACGTATTTTGGTTGTGCTGTCGAGACGTATGTTGCCGGGGGCGCGCGCGCACTCTTTAATGGCGGCTGGAACCGGGGTGTCTCACATGCTTGGCCTGATGCAGGACTGGCCGTTGCTGGTCCACAAGATCGTCGATCACGCCGCGCTGTACCACGGCGACCGGGAGGTGGTGTCGCGGACCTGCGAGGGGCCGATCGTGCGCACCGATTACCGCCAGATCGCCGGGCGCGCCCATCGGGTGGCAAGCGCGCTGGCCAGGCGGGGCATCAGGCTGGGCGACCGCGTCGGCACGCTGGCCTGGAACACCCACCGCCATCTCGAGGCGTGGTACGGCATCACCGGCATCGGCGCGATCTATCACACCCTCAACCCGCGGCTGCTGCCGGACCAGATCGCCTGGATCGCCAACCACGCCGAGGACAAGGCGCTGTTCTTCGACATCACCTTCGCCGGCATCGTCGATGAGATCGCGCCCAGGCTGAAGAAGGTGAAGTTCTTCGTGGCGCTGACCGACGCGGCGCATCTGCCCAAGATGAAGACCCGCGGCGTGATCGCCTATGAGGATTTCATCGCCAAGGCCGATCCCCGGTTCGCGTGGAAGGATTTCGACGAGCACACCGCCTGCGGCCTCTGCTACACCTCCGGCACCACGGGCAATCCCAAGGGCGTGCTCTATTCGCACCGCTCCAATGTGCTGCACGGATTCATGGCGGGACAGGCCGACGCCATGGGCCTGCGCAACGTCGACACCATCCTGCCCATCGTGCCGATGTTCCACGCCAATGCCTGGGCGCTCGCCTTCTCCGCGCCCATGGCCGGCGCCAAGCTCGTCATGCCGGCCAACAAGCTGGATGGCCCTTCGGTGTGCGAGCTTCTCGAAGGCGAGAAAGTGACGATGAGCGCGGCGGTGCCCACCGTGTGGCTGGCGCTGTTCCAGTATCTGGAGGAGACCGGCAAGCATCTGCCGCATCTCAAGCGCGTGCTGATCGGCGGCTCGGCCTGCCCGCGCTCCATGATCGAGGCGTTCGAGACCAAATACGACGTCCAGGTGACCCATGCCTGGGGCATGACCGAGATGAGCCCGCTGGGCACGCTCGGCACGCTCAAGGCCAAGATGGCGGACCTGCCCTATCCCCAGAAGCTCGACTACAAAGTGAAGCAGGGGCATCCGCCCTTCGGCGTCGAGATGAAGATCGTCGACGACAAGAACAAGGAGCTGCCGCGCGACGGCAAGGCGTTCGGACGGTTGAAGGTGCGCGGGCCCGCGGTGGCGAAGGGCTATTTCAAGAGCGAAGGCAAGGACGCGTTCGACAAGGACGGCTGGTTCGACACCGGCGACGTCGCCACCCTGGACGAAGACGGCTACATGACCATCACCGACCGCGCCAAGGACGTCATCAAGTCCGGCGGCGAATGGATCTCCTCCATCGAGATCGAGAACATCGCGGTCGGCCATCCCGCCGTCGCCGAGGCCGCCGTCATCGGCATCGCCCATCCCAAATGGGACGAGCGTCCGCTGCTGATCGTCGTGCTCAAGCCCGGCAAGACGGCGACGAAGCAGGACATCCTCAAATTCCTCGAAGGCAAGATCGCCAAATGGTGGATGCCCGACGACGTGATCTTCGCCGGCGACATCCCGCACACCGCCACGGGCAAGATCCAAAAAACCGTCTTGCGCGAGCGCTACGGAAAGCACAGGCTTCCGGCCGCCGCGGAATAGTCCGCCGGCGGTCTGCGGGCGGGGTGTCATGCGTTTGCTGGGCGTCGTGGCGCGGCTGTCGGGGGCGGCGTTCGCCGTCTCGCTCCTGATCGGGCTCGTCGCCAGCTTCGGCACGCGGCTGGAATTCTGGACCTATCATTTTGGCCTCTACGTCCTGTTTCCGTGGTGCGTCTATCTGGGCATCGCGGGCGCGGCGCTCGGGCTCGTCTGGGCGGCGGTGGCGTTCTTCTCCAATTCCGGCGAGGGCGCGGGCTACGGCGCGATCGGGCTCGCGGGTTCGCTCGCCATCATCGCCACGCCGCTCTACACGCTCGCCATGGCCGCGGAGCTGCCGCCGATCCACGACATCACCACCGACACCGAGCACGCGCCGGAGTTCGTGGCGCTGGTGGGACAGCGGCCCGGCGCGGAGAACCCGCCGGATTACCGCGGCGGCGATCTGGTGCTGTTCAAGGGCAAGCGCTCGCCCGTCGCCGTGCTCCAGCACAAATACTACGAAGACGTCCACGCCACCGCGATCCTGACCTCGCCGGAGAGCCTGTTCCGCCGCGCCACGCGCGCGGCCTATGCCATGGGCTGGAATATCGTCGCCGTGGCGCCGGACGAGGGCCGGCTCGAGGCCACCGACACCACCTTCTTCTTCGGCTTCACCGACGACATCGTGATCCGCGTGAAGCCATCCGGCATGGGCGCGCGGCTCGACATCCGCTCGGAATCCCGCGTCGACACCAAGGACTGGGGCCGCAACGCCGACCGCATCCGCGCCTACATGAAGATGCTGGCGAAGAGCTGAAGCAGACCGTCAGCGCTCGCGCCAGGCGAGCGGATGGGCATTGAGCGCCCGATCCGCCGTGACCAGAAAGAGATTTTCCACCTGACACTGAGCAATGAGCAAAAGGTCGAATGGATCGCGGGTGTCCGGTACTTCCCACAATTCCTCCAGAGCATGATGCGAATTGACCATTATGGTTTCGATTTCCAAGGCGAACAAATAAGCAGGAATGTCGGCCAAAGAGGTGCCGGGATCGAGTTTGCCAAGCCGCGTCTTGATCGCAATTTCCCAGAGACTGGCCGCGCTGACAAAAAGGTCGTTCGCCCGCGATGCCAGAAGTAGATTGATTTTGGCGTTCAGGCCGTGCGTTTCGCGACGCGTCAATGGAACGACGATGTTGGTGTCGAGCAGCAGCCTCATTTCCGGCGCGGCAAAGGTTCAGGCAAAGGCGTGATCAGGAAATCCTCCGGCAACGGGTCATCAAAATCAGGCGCGATATACGAGAACAGGCGATCTACGCCGCGCTCCTTCAGAAACTTGTCGCCGGCTTCCCAGTTGATGCCGCCCTTCTTCTTGTGCGGAACGATGTCGGCCACCGGCACGCCATTGCGCGTGACAACCACCGTCTCGCCCTTCTCGGAGAGGCGGACGAGCTCCGCGAAACGGTTTTTCGCGTCTTTCATCGAAACTTCGGTCATATCGCGGTGATAGCTACCGGTAGCTATCTTGTCAAGGCGTAGAGCGCGCCATCCCGCGCCACCCGTCCCTCATTCTCCAGCTGGATCAGATGCGCCAGCACGGAGCGCGAGGCGGCCGGGTGCAGGCGCTTGTCGACGGCGGCGTACATGCGCGCGACCATTTCGGGGATGGTGGAGACGCCGTCGCGCAGGCAGGCAAGGATCTGCGCCTCGCGGTCGCGGCGATGGTCGATATAGGCTTGCAGGAACGGCCTGGGATCGCGGATCGGGCCGCCATGGGTGGGATAGAGAATGCGGTCGTCACGCGCCAGCAGCTTGCGCAGCGACGCCATGTACTGCGCCATGTCGCCATCCGGCGGCGTCACCACCGTGGTCGACCAGCCCATGACGTGATCGCCCGTGAACAGCGCCCGCTCTTCGGCGAGCGCGTAGCACATGTGATTGGACGTATGCCCCGGCGTGAAGACGCACGCGATGGAGAAACCGTCGCCCGCCAGCACGTCGCCGTCCTTCACCCGCACGTCGGGAACGAATTCGCGGTCGCCCCCTTCCTCCACCTTCACGCCGTCATCCCGGCCCGAGCCGTGCGGCCCGAAGGCATAGGTCTTGGCGCCCGACCATTCCTTCAACGGCTGGGCCGCGGGCGAATGATCCGAATGCGTGTGGGTGAGCAGGATGTGGCTGATGCGCCGGCCGGCGAGCGCGCGCTTCAGCGCCTCGATGTGTTCGGGGATGAGCGGCCCGGGATCGATCACCGCGACGTCGCCCGCGCCGACGATATAGACGCCCGTGCCCTTGAACGTGAACGGTCCGGGATTGGGCGCCAGCACGCGGGAGATCAGCGGCGTGAGGCGGATGTCCTGGCCGGGGGGCGCATCGAAGCTGCGATCGAACGGGATGGGCATGCGTCCACCCTACACGGAGGTGACGGCGATGTTAAACCCGCCGCGCTGTCATACCCGCACAATGTCAAATCCGGACTGTGGCGATCCGCATGGAGCGCACGATGGCGTCGGGCCGCGTGCGCCGAATGACGCGGCGGAAATATTCCGGCGCGCGCTCGCCGAAGCGCTCCACCGCGCGCGACAGCAAAGCTGAGCGGTGGCGCGAGCGCTGGATGACGCGCCGCGCCTTGCGCGAATGCGCCGACAGAAGCGTGAGCCCCGCGATCAACATGAACACGCCGACAGGCGGCAGCGGCACGGGCACGAGCAAGACGAGGAAGCCCGCCGATGTCAGCAGCGCGCCCAGCGAAACAAGAAAAATCCTGCGGATACCCTGGCTCATACGGCATTAACGCCAGTTTGACCGGTTTCGATCCCTCTCCTAAGTTCCGGCCTCCCTTCCACCAGGCCGGAGCCAGCCATGAAATTCTACAACTCGATCGGACCCAACCCGCGCGTGGTGCGCATGTTCATGGCGGAGAAGGGAATCGAGATCCCGAGCGAACAGGTCGACCTCATGAAGGGCGACAACCGCCGCGAGCCCTATCTGAAGAAGAATTCCATCGGCCAGATGCCGGCGCTGGAGATCGAGGGCGGCCATTGCGTCACCGAGATCACCGCGATCTGCGAATATCTCGAGGATAAGACCCCCAGCCCGCCGCTGATCGGCGCCACGCCTGAGCAGAAGGCGGAGACGCGCAAATGGACGCGGCGCATCGATCTGAACATCTGCGAGCCGATGGCCGCCGGTTTCCGCTACAGCCAGGGCCTGGTGCTGTTCAAGGATCGCATTCCGACCGTTCCTGAGGCGGCCGACGGGCTCAAGCGCGTGGCGCAGCACTACATCACATGGCTCGATGGCGAGATGGCGGGCAAGGAGTTCGTCTGCGGCAAGCGTTTCACGCTCGCCGACATCATGCTCTTCGTGTTCCTGGAGTTCGGCGCCAGCGTCGGCCAGCCGCTCAACCCCGGCAACGCGAACATCGCGGCCTGGTTCGCGCGGATGAATGACCGCCCGAGCGCGAAGGCGTAGCGGTCTTTGGAGCACGCTTCGGTGAACCCCAAATCCGTCATGGCCGCCCTGGCGGCGGCCATGAGGATCGGGCGCAAACCTTCATGCTGGCTGTTCGGCACCGCGCTTGCGATCGGGGGCCTCTGCTCTCCCGCGCTCGCCTATCCCGGCGTCACGCCGACGGAGGTTGTGGTCGGCACGCATGTCGACCTGTCGGGGCCGCTGTCGCCGATGGGCGCTGCCGTGCGCAACGGACTGCGCATGGGCTTCGACGACGTCAACGCGCGCGGCGGCATGTGGGGACGCAAGATCACGATGGTGGTGGCCGACAACGGCTACGATCCGGACAAGGCGCTGGCCGCGGAAAAGAACGAACTCGCCCCCGACCGGGTGTTCGCGATCCTGGCGCCGGTGGGCACGCCGCCCGTGGCCGCCGCCATGCCCGTCTTCGTCAATGCCGGCGTGCTGCATCTCTTCCCGTTCACGGCGACTGACGAAACCTATGTGCCCCGCCAGCCGCTGGAATTCGCGCTCGAACTGTCGCTGGCCGACCAGATGCGCACGGGGCTGAAGGCGCTGATGCCGCGCGGCGAGAAGCGGGTGGGTGTCCTTTATCGCGACGATGCGTTCGGCAAGCAGGTGCTGGACGCGGTCGAGCACGAGTTGCAGCGCCGCGGCTCGCGGCCGCCCGTGATGGAGAGCTTCCGGCCCGGCGCGGCCGGCATGGCGCGGCAGCTGGCGGCGCTGCGTGCCGATGGCGCCCAGGTCGTGGTCATCGGCGGCGTGGCGCAGGAAGCGTTCGCGGCCATGCGCAGCGCGCGCCGCTGGTCGCCCGCGTTCCTCTGTCCGCAGGCCTGCTACGTGCCGCAGGTCCCGACGCTGGGCGGGCGCGCGGTTGCGGGGCTCTATGCCGTCGCCACCACGCCCATCCCCTATCCCGACGATACCGACCCCGCGCTCCGCTCCTGGGTCCGGCGTTACGAGAGCCGCTACCACACGGTGGCTTCGGCCGAGGCATTCCGCGCCTATCTCGACGCGCGGCTGTTCGCCGAGGTGCTGCGCCGCGCCGGGCCGGTGCTCACCCGCGCCCGCTTCGCCCGCACGCTGGAGGCGATGGCGCCGTGGCGCGACCCGATCTATGGCGGCGTGCCGATCGATTTCACGTCGCGCGATCACCTGGGATTCCACGCCGGACTCCTCGCCCAGGTGCATGGCGGGCGCTGGATCACGATCGCGTCAACTCAATCAAAGCGTTAGCGGCGCGCCGTTAAGCATGGGATGACATAGGCCGGGCCTGTCCGGGGGGGACATGCCTAATGTGGAACCATGCATCATTTCGATCCCCCTCCCCCGCCCCCCAAGCGCACGGGCGCCATCTACATCCTGTGCGCCGCAGCCACGATTCTGCTCGCGCCGTCGGCGCTGGTGTGGTTCGTGCGGCTGACGGGCATGGCGCTGCAATGCGCGCCGGGACCGGAGCTCTGCCGCGGCCAGGCGCTGGGCGGCGGCCTGCGCGACGCGCTGGATCTGGCGTGGATCGTGGGATCCAATCCGCTGGTGGCGGTGAGCATCGCCTTCGTCGGCGGCGTGGCGGCCTTGATCGCGCGCCGCCCGCTCTCCGCCGGCCTCAGTCTTCTCGTCCTGCCGTTCGCGGCACTGCTGCTGCCCACCGTCGCGGTGTGGTCGTCGCTCTATTCCGGATGCCAGCCCAATGAGGCCGGCGTCGGCGACTGCACCTTGTGGGGCGCGCAGATGGGCATGGCGTTCCACCAGGCCGCGCGCGTGCCCGACATGATCTACGACATCGCGCCGTACAGCTTCGCGCTCGCGCTGATGGTGGGCGCCATCGGATTCCTGTTCTTCCGCCCGGATGACGTGGCGGTGCGCGAATAGCGGCCCACGTCAGGAATAGGGGCGGTCGTCGATGGCGCGGATGAGGCCGCGGATCGTCCGGTAGAGGTACCACACCGCGAAGGCCACGCCCGCGCACCAGATGCCCACCCCGATCGCGATCGCCTGCGGCACGAGATGATGCGGCTCGGGCGTCGCGAAGATGGTGATCGCGCCCGCGGCCGCCGCCGCGATGAAGACGGCGAGCAGGACCACCGCGGTCCAGAACACGGTGATGACGTTGGCGAAGTGGCTCTGATAGGGCGTGCCGCGCGCGTCGTCGCGCTTGATATAGGCCAGCACAACGGCGACCAGCGCGGTGAAGCCGTTGGCGCAGGCCAGCAGCATCAATCCGTATGCCACCAGCGCGAAGGTGCGCAACGAGGCGTCGCCGGTTTGCGGCGCGGATGTGTCCGTCGTGGTCATGCGTAGGGCCTTCCATCGATGGCGCGGATGAGCCCCGTGATCGTGCGGTAGAGAATCCAGACCACGAGGACCGCCAGCACCGCGATGCCGATGCCGAAGGCCGGGATGAGGATCGCGCCCAGGATGCCGACGCCCAGACCCGTCCAGAAGACGTGGATCAGATTGTCGAAATGGGTTTCCCACAGCGTGCCGCGGGCCTCGCCGCGCTGGACGTAAGCCAGCACCAATCCCACCAGCGTCGTCAGGTGCAGGCAGGGCCAGCCCACGAGAAACAGCAGATAGGCGATGATGGCGGTGCCGCGAAAGCTTTCGCGCGGGACGGCGCCGGTCGTGTCCGTCATGAGTCCCTCCCCGGGAGCAGATCTTTAATGTGGGTGGGTGGTCCTGTGCCTTCAAGGGACCTATAAGCGCGAGCCAGAGTAAGCGTGAGTCAGCGCGGAAACGCTGAGTTTTCGTGCCATGAAGGGCGGGCATGTCGCGTCTGCGGGAAAATCTGGGGCTGCCGGGCAACAAGCTGATCCGCGAGCGCTTCCGCGCGTTGCGGTCGCTGCCGCATCCCCATCCGCTGTTCGTGTTCGGCAACCAGAAATCCGGAACCACCGCAGTCGCCGGCCTGCTGGCGGCGGCGACGGGCCAGGGCGCGACACTCGATTTCGCCGGCGCGGCGGAGCCGTTTTTCGGACGGCTGTATCGCGGTGAGACGGCGATGGGGGATTTTGTGCGGCGCAATGCCTGGGCGTTTTCCTCCGCCATCGTGAAGGAGCCCAGCCTCACTTTCGTGGCTCCGCGATTGATGGAGCATTTCGGCGTGGCGCGCGCGGTGTTCGTCATCCGTGAACCGGCGGACAACATCCGCTCCATCCTCGACCGGCTGACGCTGCGCGGCGACCTGGCCGCGCTCGATCCCGGGCGGATCGCGGCCAACCGCACATGGCGCGGCCAGCTCGCCGGCCTCGATCTGGGACTGCCGCCCGGCCACTACGTCGCCACTCTGGCGCGGCGCTGGCTCGCGGCCGCGGCGATCTATCGGGAATCACCGGACAGATTCGCGCTGGTGCGCTATCACGAATTCCGCGCCGCCCGGGTCGCCGCGATCGCGGCGCTGGCGGCGCAATTCGATCTGGCGGTCAGCTCTGACATCTCGTCAATCGCCGACACCGATTTCCAGCGCCGTGGCACGCCGCGCGACGCGCTGGAATTCTTCGGCGCGGAAAACCTCGCGCGCATCGATGATCTTTGCGGCAATGTTGCGGCGGAGCT